>JAKAWQ010000068.1 GCA_021816925.1 Pseudomonadota bacterium | reverse complement strand
CTGCCTACGAATCGAAAAATCCACCGCGCCGGAATCCGCCACCTCGTCACCACGCGCCGATTTGCTTCGAGGTGTTGCATTCTGGACCCACCGCGCCAGCGTCACCCTATTTGACGACACGCCCTAGAACCGGGCAAGGAGCGAAGAGGAGAAAAACCGATGCTGAAAGCCCTGTCGCGCCTGCACACGCCGGATCTCTTGCACCTGCTTGCCTCGATGGGCCACGGGGACGAGCTTGCTCTGGTGGATGCGCACTTCCCGGCGGTCTCGATGGCGCGGCGCCTGGTGCGGCTGGACGCGGCCGATCTGCCCGATGTACTCGACGCGTGTCTCGCGCTCATCCCGCTCGACGACTTCGTGCCCGACCCTGCACTCCGGATGGAGGTGGTCGGCCGGCCGGAAGAGATTCCCGAGGTGCAACGCGCCTGCCAGCAGGTGATCGATCGGCGCGAAGGGCGGGCGGTGCCGCTGCAGCCGCTGGAGCGGCACGCCTTCTATCGGCGTTCGCACGAGGCGTTCGGGATCGTGGCAACCGGCGAGCAACGACCCTACGGCTGCATCCTGGTGAAGAAAGGCGTCGTCCTTCCGGTATAACACAGCGATTGCATTTGCCTTTCGTTGCATTCAAGGGGTTGCGCAGCGCAGCAAAGCGCCGGAAAATCGGCGCCGGCAGCAACGGGAGGGGCGGCGGAGGCACCGCAGCCTCGGGGGATGGCAATGCTGACGAGGCGGGGCGTTTTGCTGGCCGGCGCCACCGGATTCGGGCTCGGGGCAGCTCCGGCGCGTGCGCCCCGGGCGGCTCAGGGTCCACCGGTGCCGCTCGGCGCTCTCTTCCCGCTCTCTGGCGAGGCTGCGCTCCTCAGGGACGAGGCGTTCCGGGGCGTCGTGCTCGCGGTCAATGCGCTGAACGCGGCCGGCGGGCTCGGCGGGCGGCCGGTCGCGCTCAAGCGGGCGGATGCGCGCGACCCAGTGATTGCGGCGGGTGCGGCCAAGGCGCTCATCCAGAAAGGCAAAGTGTCAGCAATCTTCGGCACGGCGGCAACCCCGATGGCGCTTTCGGCTTCGGCCGCGGCCGCGCTCGCCGGCATCCCCTATTTCGAGCTGACGGCCACCGGCGCGGCGGTCACGGGGCGCGGACTGCCGGGCGTGTTCCGCTCCTGCCCCGAAGCGGCTTCCTTCGGCACCGTGTCGGTGGCAGCAACCGAGACGGTGTTGGCCCCGCTCTGGAAGCGCGCTCCGGGTTCGCTCCGCCTGGCCGTCCTCGCCACCAACGCGGGACTCGGCCAAGCGGTGGCAGAGGCGCAAGCGGCGGCTGCAAAGAGCCGCCACCTCACGCTCGCGCAGACGCTCACCTATCCGGCCGGCACCGTCGATTTCCTGCCGCTGGTCCGCGCCCTCGAGGGCGCGCGGATCGAGGTCGTGCTGCACACCGGCTTCGCCAACGACATCGTGCTCTTCTTTCGCGCGATGACTGAAGGCCGCTGGCAGCCGCGTATGGTCATCGGCTGCGGGCCGGCCTACGCAATGGCCGACACGCGCGCCGCCGTTGGGTCGGCGCTGGACGGCACGCTCGCCGTGGACTTTCCGCCCTACGCTATCGACCAGCACGCGGCCCCAGGCGTCGCGGCCGTCGAGAGCGCCTACCACACCCGCTACGGCGCCGCGCCGCGCTCGGGGCTCAGCCTCGCGGCCTATGTGGGCGCGGGGTTCTTTTTCGCTTCCATGGCAAAAGCAGGCGGGACAGACCACGCGAAGCTCCACCAGGCGGTATTGCAAAGCGACATCGCGTGCGCAACGACTGCCAACGGCTGGGGCGCCGCATTCGACGAAGGCGGACAGAACCGCCGCGCCGGCACCGTTCTCGCGCAATGGCAGAACGGGCGCGCGGTCGCGGTCTCCCCGATGGCTTTGGCGGTGGCAGAGCCCGCCGGAGCGCTCGCCGCCCTGCCGCCGCCGCAGGCAGGCAAGGCAGCGCGGGCGGCGCCATGACGGAGGCGCCCGGACAAGACGACGCGATCACAGAGGAACTGTTCCGCTCCGCCCTCGCCGCCCTCGGCGACGAGATGGCGCTCACCATCTACCGCACCTCCTACTCGGGCGTTCTCAAGAACATCATGGATTACAGCGCCGCCCTCTGCGACGCGGACGGAAGGCTCGCCGCGCAGGGGCTCTCCGTGCCGGGCCATCTCTGCTCCATTCCGGTCGCACTCCGCGCCGCGCTCGCGCGCTATGGGAAAGAAATCTGCCCGGGCGACGTGATCGCGATGAACGATCCCTACGAAGGGGGCATGCACCTTCCCGACATCTTCGTCTTTCGCCCGATTTTCTTCACAGGCGCCGTTGTCGCCTGGGCGGCGACGATCTGCCACCACACCGACGTCGGCGGGCGCGTTCCCGGCTCGAATGCATCGGACAGCACGGAGATCTACGCCGAGGGCCTGCGCATTCCCCCCCTCAAACTCTACCGCGAAGGCATGCCGGACGAGAGCCTCTTTCGCATCATCGAGAAGAACGTACGCGTGCCCGAACGTGTGCTGGGCGATCTCCGCGCGCAGCTTGCCGCCTGCGAGATCGCCGAGCGCGGCATGGCCCAGTTGCTCGCTCGGCACGGTGCCGCCGGCGTCCGCCGCCTGATCGCCGCGACGATGGATTACAGCGAACGGCTCACGCGCCTCGCCATCGGAGCACTCCCCGACGGCGAGGCCACGTTCACCGATTGGATCGACGACGATCAGATCGACGCCGGGAAGGAAATCCCGCTCGTCTGCACGGTGCGGAAGCGCGGCGAGGCGATGGAGATCGACTGGACGGGATCGAGCCCGCAGGTGAAGGGCGCCATCAACAACACCTTTTCCTATACCGCGGCAGCGAGTTTCACCGCCGCTAAATCCGTGCTCGCCACCGACATGCCGAACAACGACGGCGTCTTCCGCGCGATCCGCGTCATCGCTCCGCCCGGAACGATCGCTAACGCGCTGCCCCCCGCCGCCTGCGCGGCGCGCGGGTTGACCGGCTTCCGCATGCTCGATTGCTGCCTCGGCGCCCTCGCCCTCCTCTATCCCGACCGCGTGCCCGCGGCCTCGGAGGGCGGCAATACCGGCATCACGATCGGCGGGTCCGATGCTGCGGGGCGAGCTTTCATCTATGTCGATTTCCTCTCCGGCTCCTGGGGCGGACGCCCGTGGGCGGACGGGCTCGAAGGCAACACCAACATGTTCGCCAACATGGCGAGCTTCCCGATCGAGGTGATCGAGGCCGAGAACCCGCTGGAGGTGCTCGATTATGGAATCGTTCCGGACAGCGGCGGCCCCGGAAAATTCCGCGGCGGCATGGCGCTCCGGCGCACCTGGCGGATGCTGGCAGAGGAGGGAATTCTCCAGGTACGGGCGGACCGCGCGACGCACCGGCCGTACGGGCTTCAGGGCGGCGCGCCGGGGTGGCCGAGTGAGAACCTGCTCGATCCGGAAACGGAACGGGAGCACCGGCTTCCCGCCAAGCTCACGATGACGCTCCGGCGCGGCGAAGTGTTTCGCCACCGGCTCGCCGGCGCTGGCGGCTGGGGCGATCCGCTCTCCCGCGACTTCGCGCTCCTCGATAAGGATCTATCCGAAGGGCTCGTCGGCATCGAGGCCGCCGCGCGCGACTACGGCGTCGTCGCCACGGGCGATCCGCCCCGCATCGACCGCGCCGCAAGCGAGGCGTTGCGCGCGCGGCTACGCGCCACGCGGCCCCCCTGCCCCGCCGTCGCCCGCATGGTGCTCGCGGAGTGAGCTTCCGCGTCGGGATCGATATCGGCGGCACCTTCACCGATCTCGTGGCGATCGACGCATCCGGACGCGTCACGATTGCAAAGATCGCCTCGACGCCTGCCGACTACACCGCCGGCATCATGGCCGGGCTCGCGCGGCTGTCGGCCCGCGCCGGCGGGGAAAAAGAGGTTGCCGAGGTGCTGCACGCGAGCACGATCGCCTCGAACGCGCTCCTCGAAGGCAAGGGCGCAAAGACGGCCCTGATCACCACCGCGGGCTTCCGCGACGTGCTCGAGATCCGTGATCTCCGCATGCCCCGGCTCTATGATCTCGCCTGGCGGAAGCCGCCCCCTCTGGTGCCGCGGCGGCTCCGGCTGGAAGTGGTCGAGCGCATCCGCCCCGACGGCAGCGTAGCCCGCCCGCTCGATGAGACAAGCCTCGCCGCGGCGATCGCCCGCCTCGCGGCCGAGCGCGTCGAGAGTGTCGCGATCGCGTTCCTGCACAGCTACGCGAACCCCGTGCACGAGCGCGCGGTGGCGGCGGCCGTGCGCGCGGCCCTGCCCGGGATCTCGATCAGCGAAAGCGCGGAAATCCTGCCCGAGATCAAGGAATATCCGCGCACTTCGACCGCCGCCATCAATGCTTTTATCCAGCCGCTGGTGGCGGACTATCTCGGGCGGCTCGCGGAAAAACTCCGTGGTGGCGGAATCGCCGCGCCGCTTCGTCTGTTGCAATCGAACGGCGGGCTTGCCACGCCCGCCTTCGCCGAGCGCTTCCCGGCGCATCTGGTGGAAAGCGGCCCCGCCGCCGGCGTCGTCGGTGCGGCGGCGCTGGCGCGCCGCCTCGCCGAACCCCGCCTGATCAGCTTCGACATGGGCGGCACCACCGCCAAGGCCGGCCTCGTCGAAGGCGGCCGCACGCTCGGTGCCGAGGCCATGGAAGTGGGAGGCGGCGTCCTTGCCGGCGCGCGCCTTCTCACCGGCGCGGGCTATCTCCTGAAACTCCCCTCGATCGACCTCGCCGAGGTGGGCGCGGGCGGCGGCTCGATCTGCCGGCTGGACGCGGCGGGCGCGCCCAAGGTCGGGCCAGAGAGCGCGGGCGCGGAACCGGGGCCCGTTTGCTACGGCCTGGGCGGCACCGAACCCACCATCACCGACTGCAACCTCGTGCTCGGCTATCTCGATCCCGCGGGCCTCGCCGGCGGAACCCTGAAGCTCGACCGCGCCGCTGCCGCCGCCGCGCTCGCCCGTGCGATCGCCGCCCCGCTCGGGCTTTCGCTCGAAGAGGCGGCGCACGGCATGCTCCGCATCGCCACCGCAGGCATGATGCGCGCGGTGCGCGCGATCACGGTGGAGCGCGGCCGCGATCCCCGCGATTTCTCCCTCCTCGCCTTCGGCGGCAACGGCCCCCTCTTCGCCGCTTGGCTCGCCGCCGAGCTGGGCATCGCGCGCGTGCTCGTCCCGCCCCATCCCGGCATCTTCTCGGCCTTCGGCCTCCTCGTTGCTGATACGGAATATCATTTCGCGAGGAGCCTTCGTACACGTATGGATAACCAAACCACCACTGCTTCCTTCGCCGCGCTCGCCTCGGCCGCCGCCGGGCTCCGCGATGAGGGTGCGGCACGGCTCGCCGCCGAGGGCTTTCCGCCCGCGCGGCAGGCGTTCCGTTCCTCCGCCCTCGCGCGCTATGCTGGCCAGTCGAGCGAGATCGCGGTCCCGCTTCCCCCCGACGCCGCACCCGCCTGCGATTTCCGCGAACGTTTCGCCTCCGAGCATCTCGCGACCTACGGCTTCCGCGCCCCGGCCGGCGAGCCCGTCGAGATCACCGGGCTTGCGCTCGTCGCACGCGGCCTGCCGGAGCACCCGCGCCTTCCCGAGCGCATCATCGCCGAAACCCCTCCCCAAGCGGCGCAAAGCCGCCCTTGCTGGTTTCCCGGCCTCGGCTGGATGGAAACACCGGTGCTCCCGCGCGGCGCGCTCGGCCCAGCACCCCTGCCCGGCCCGCTGATCGTTGCGGAATACGACGCAACGGTGCTGGTGCCGCCCGGGGCCTCGGCGGCGGCCGATGATTTCGGCATGATCCGGATCACACTGGGATCGTGAGGGGGGAACCGATGAGCGGTCATGGACGGTTTGCCGGGCGGGTCGCGGTCGTCACCGGAGGGGCTTCGGGGATCGGCGAGACGATCGCGGCGAGGCTCGCCGGCGAGGGCGCGCGTGTCAGCCTCTGGGACCGCGACGCATCGGGCCTCGCGCGGGCGCGCTCGGCGACGCACGCCGCACACGGGGTCCATCTCGACGTGACCGATGCCGAGGCGGTCGCGCACGCGGTGGCGGAAACCGAAACCGCGCTTGGCCGGATCGACATCCTGATCGCCTCGGCCGGCATCACCGGGCCGAACGCGCCGGTCTGGGAGTATCCGATCGAGGAATGGCGCCGCGTCTTCGAGATCGATGTGCACGGGCTTTTCTATTGCAACCGTGCCGTCGTGCCGCGGATGCGCGCCCGCGATTACGGCCGGATCGTCAACATCGCCTCGATCGCGGGGAAGGAGGGCAATCCGAACGCCGCCGCTTACAGTGCCGCCAAGGCCGCCGTGATCGGGTTCACGAAGTCGCTCGGCAAGGAACTCGCGCGGAGTGGCATCCGCGTCAATTGCGTCGCTCCGGCCGCCGTCGAGACGCCGATCTTCGCGCAAATGACGGAGGCGCAGATAACCTTCATGAAAGAAAAGATCCCGATGGGCCGTTTCGGCACTGTCGAGGAGGTCGCGGCACTCGTCTGCTGGCTCGCCAGCGAGGAATGCTCGTTCTCCACCGGCGCGGTCTTCGACATCTCCGGCGGCCGCGCGACCTACTGAGACGGCGCGGCGAAGATCTCTTTCGAGTACGCAACGAATGGCCGGCTTCGATCTGGTGATCTGCGGCACCACGATGGTGAGCGCCGCCAAGACGATGCGCTGCGACGTCGGCACCCGGAAGGGCCGGACCGCGGCTCTCGGCGAGCGGCTCGAGGGCGGGCGCACGAGCGACGCGCGACGGGATCCTGCGGCTGGCGGGGCAGCCACGCGCCAAATCAACGAGAGACCAGCGCCCTCATCCTCGTTCGAAGAGTCAAGAATGGAGGCCGCTGGTATGAGAGGGCGGTCGCTCGTAGGTCGCCCGGCGGCGCTGATTTTTTGACGGGCCGCGATGTTCTAATTTTGTTCCCCGACTCCGCGCTTGACGCTATTCTGAGGTCTAAGTCGATGATAGATGTTGTGTCATGTTTTGTGCTGCGCTAAACATCGCGCATGCCGAGGCCACGTGGACGATCGAAAACCGCCCGCCTGACCGTAAATCTCGAGCCGCAGGACTTTGCGGCTCTTCAAAGCTTTGCCCACCGAGAGGACGTTCCGATGGCGTGGCTCCTCCGCCGGGCAATCGCCGAATTTTTGACCGCCCATCCAGAGTCGGACCAGCAGCCCGAGTTGCCCCTGCAGCGCCGCCTGGCGCCCGGCCCGAGGCCCAGCCGTTGAGCAGGGCGAGGAGCGATCTCCCGTTCGGCAGCGAGTTCTCACCTTCGCAAATCAACCTGCCGGTCGTTCTGAAGTTGGCGTACCAGCACGCTGGCGATCCGCACGCGTTCGAAGCGGCGATCCTCTCGAAATACTTCATGGCCCACGCCGCCTCGGCGGAAGGCCGCATCGGCGACTACAACCGCCGCAAGCTCGCGAACAACTGCAAGCTCGGGATGATTGCCTACGGCATCATCGACCGTACCGCGACGCTCACGGAGTTGGGCCGCCTCCTTTATGATCTACGGGGGGACGAGCCCAAGCTTTATTCGGAGCTCGCCCGCCAAATTCTTCTCAACCGGAACGGCCTCAGTCTGATCCAGTGTATTCAGGACATGCAGGTCGCCAGCGTAACCGTCACGCTGAACTCCCTGCGCGAGTGGCTCGCGCAACGGGGAATCCGGTTCCCTTCCGGAGGGAAGCACCCCAGCATCATGCGGCTGTGGCTCGAGAAGGCAGGGGTTTTCATCTCCGGCTGGCGCATCGACGAGCAACGTTTGCAAGATCTGTTGGGAATCATCCCAGAAACCCTGGAAGGCCTTGCCGGCCTCACCCGTGAGCAGGGGGCATTTCTCAAGGCCCTCGCAAACGCAGGGCCGAAGGAGCCAATGCCGACCAACGACATCGCCCGGCTCGCAACGTCAACGTACGGCGTGCAGTTTGACGAGAAGAACCTGCCGAAGCATGTTCTCTATCCGCTCGCCGGAGCCGGATATATCGAGCTCGTGCGAGGCACGAAGCAGGCAGGCCGTGGCGCCAAGCCTTTTCTGGTCAAGCCGACCGTGAGGCTCCTGGCCGATCTTGTGACGCCGCTTCTCGAGTAGCTTCAACAGCGGGTTCATGCCAGCCTCCGTCCGCTCTTGCGCAAGCCTCTCCAAGAGATTCTCGCCGAGATGGAGTCCGTCAATCGCCACGTGGCCGGACTGGCGCTCGAGGCACTTGCATTCAAGCTCATGCGGCTACTCGATATGAGCTATGTTGCGACGCGGCTCCGTGGCGCCGATACGGGCGGCGCCGAGGTTGACCTGCTCTTCGAGTCGGCCCGGCTCGTTTATTCTCGCTGGCAGATCCAGTGCAAGAACACGGCTCGGGTCTCCCTTGACGATGTGGCAAAGGAGGTGGGCCTCACTCATCTCCTCAAAAGCAATGTCATCGTAATTGTTACCTCCGGCGAGGTGAGCGCGGAGGCGCAGCGGTATGCGAACAAGATCATGGCCGATTCAAATCTGGCGATCATCATCTTGGAGGGTGCTGATCTCGCAAAAATCGCCGCCAATCCGCCCAACATACTCGACGTGTTCACCCGTGAGGCTCGCTTCGCCATGCGTCTCAAGGCACTGGAGAACCTCCAATGACATCGCGCAACGGTACTCACTTTTGCACCAAGTGCGGGCGCATGGTCCTCGGCGACAGCCTTGATGTATTGCAGAATCTGAGACCCGGATCGGTCGACCTCGTCATGACAAGCCCGCCCTTCGGCCTCGTGCGCAAAAAGGAATATGGCAACGTTTCCGCTGACGACTACATCGGCTGGTTCAGGCCTTTTGCGGCAGCGTTCAACCGGGTTCTGGCAGACCATGGCAGTGTGGTCATCGATATCGGCGGCGCTTGGTACGAGGGCCTGCCAACGCGCCACCTCTACCATTTCAAGCTACCGATCATGATGTGTGAAGAGTACGGATTCCATCTTGCCCAGGACTTCTATTGGTGGAACCCTTCCAAGCTGCCGACGCCGGCGGAGTGGGTGACCGTCCGCCGGGTACGCGTCAAGGACGCGGTGAACACGATCTGGTGGCTCTCTAAGACACCCTGGCCCAAGGCGAGCAACCGCCGCGTGCTGCAGCCGTACAGCGCAAGCATGAAGGGGTTGCTCGAGCGGGGTTACAGGGCCAAGAAAAGGCCGTCGGGGCACGAGATCAGCGAGAAGTTCAGGATCGACAATGGCGCTGCCATTCCACCCAACCTGATCGCAATACCCAATACCGAGAGCAACAGTTTTTATCTGCGGTATTGTCAGGATCACGGACTCGCAGTGCATCCGGCACGGTATCCTGCAGCATTGCCAGAATATTTCATTCGCATGCTGACCGATCCCGGGGATCTGGTGGTGGATCCGTTCGCCGGCAGCTGCGTGACCGGGGAAGTTGCCGAGCGGCTGCGCCGGCAATGGATATGCGTCGAGCTGAATGAGGAATATCTTAAGGGAGCACTGGGCAGGTTCAGGCGCGTCGCATCCCGGGGCGGCAGGTACCCCAACAACCGCGGCGCGGATAGCAGCTACTACCGCGTTCCCCACCCTGGCGTCTTGTGGAACGGGACCGCGGGAGAACCTCTGCTCAGGGACGGCGGCAAAAAGCGACCAGTGCAGGCTCGGGAAGAGGCGCCGGTGAACGGCAGAGAAAACGAGGACAAATCTCTCCGGCAGCGCACCGGCTGGCTGTTTCAGCCGCCGGAACTCGGTGACGATTGACGACGGTCAATGGCGGTATCGTCCGCCCAGTCCCGAAGGTTTCTCTGGGACTTTATTAGCCAGCGCCGCGCGACGCTGCAGCGCCGCGTTGCCGGCCAGGAGAGGATGCGGCCCGCCGGCAGCAGTGGATCGAGCAACGCAAGCGCCGCCCGCACCACCTCCGGGCGGTCGAAGAACTCGATCACCGGCGGCAGATCGACGTTGCGGCGGAGGATATCGGCCGCGCGCACTTCGCTGCTCTCGCCCAAGCCCGCGATGGCGCGGAATACCGCCACGCCCTCTAGCCGCCGCTGGTCGTGCAGGATGTTGAGCACCACCGGCATCAGCGATTTGCGTCGGCCGTGGTCGGCGTCATGGATATAGACGCGCGCGATCAGCACCTCGTCGTCCACGACCGCCTCCCCTGGAGCGTTTTCAGCCTGACTGAATGCGCTCTCTTTCGTTTTCCCGAGCGGATTCACGCGCACCTCGATCGCCTCGCGATTCAAGCCAGGCGCGATCCGCTCTCGAGGTTGCACGCGATATAGGCGCCAAAGAACGCCGCGCCGAGGCCGAGCAGCAGCGAAAGCCCCCGATAGAGCAGTGCCTGCACGGCCTCTCCCTGCTCATAAAGCAACAGGGATTCCATCCGAAAGGTGGGAAAGTCGTGTACCCGCCGACGAATTCGGTAAGAACCCCGGTACGCAGGCTGGGCGAGAGGCCCAGCCGCTCCACGGTCTCGATGAAAAGGAAGCCCATCGCGAAGCTGCCCGGCAGGTTGCTGCTGAGGGTCACATAAGGGAAAGCGCTGCCCCGGATCGCCGGCACGAGACTTGCCCGGGCATAGCGCGCCCAGCAGCCGAGCGTTCCGAAGAAGGAAATCGCGTCGTACGTCTTCCTGCACGCCGAGATATTTCATCGCTGGATCAGGGTCAGCCCGAGGATGATCACGAGCAGTAGCCCGATCAGTCCGAGATAGAAGTTGAGTTGGCCGGACTGCAACACCCTGAGCCGCGCGGAAACCGCACGCACCAGCCTGACCGCCGGTGCGAACAGGAAGGGCCCGAACACCGGCGCCACATCGTGGCTGAAACTAAGCTTCGTCACGAAATACTCGCGCGCCGCGGTCTCGCGCGTGGTCTCCGCCGTCGGGCGATAGACGAAGCTGTAGAAAGTACGTAGCGCATTCGAAAATGTGAGCGCCGTGGTGACGGTCCGCGCGACGTCGGGCGCCGACCCGCCGTACCAGACCGGAACGCGGCGCACGGGCCTTCCGGCACGCGCGGTGTGCAGAAGCCCAAGCGGCAGAAGCGAAAGGAGCGGCATGACGATCACGAGGAGCGTGGGCGAGATGAAGGCAAAACCGGCCGTCAGCGGAACGAGCAGAGGCCCGACGTGCATCATTGCCGGCGCGGCCGCGCCAAACCGCGCATGGGCGGCCAGGTTGAGCGCGGAAAGCCAGAGCGGCATGCCGACTGCGAGCGCAAGCACAAGCCCACAGAGCGTTGCAACCGCGGCCACTGTGCCCGTACCGACCCGCCCCGAGGCATGAATGCCGCTGCCGAGAAGGCCGATACCGAACAGCTTGATGAAGGTGGCGAAGGCCACCGCCGCAGTCAACGCAAGCCCCGCACCGGCCAACGCCAGCACCAGCCGCCCGCCCATGCCGGAGAGGTGGAAGCCCTGGAAGACAGTCTGAAAAACGAACCACTCGCTGACAAAACCGGCCTGCGGCGGCATGGCGGCAAGGCTCATGGCGGCGAAGAGCGCCCCCGCCCCGAAGGCGAGCGCGCTGCGCTTTGCAAGCAGAGAATGGCGGATCTCGTATCGCCCGGTGGCCGCAAAGACACCATCGGCGGTGAGGAAGAGTGTGCCCTTGGCAAGAGCATGCCCCGCCAGATGCAGGAGCGAAACGGTCCAGGCAAGCCCGGCGAGCGCGGCGAGGCCGCCCGCGCGGAACATCAGCGCCGCACCGAGCGTGGTGACCGCGATCGCCGCGTTCTCGGCCGAGGAGAAACTCAAGAGGCCGCGCCAATCGTCCTGCTGGAAGGCATAGAGCGCGGCGAGAATCGCGCTCAGCACGCCGAGGATGACAACGAAGATGCCGAGCGCGTAGGCGCCCGGACCCGAGAGCCACGCGAGCACGCCGCGCGAGAGCGCGAAGAAGGCGGCATTCAGCACCACTCCGGAAAGGATCACGCCCGAGGCACCACTGCCGGCGCCGTAGGCACCCGGAAACCATTCGTAGAACGGCAGCAGGCCGAGCTTGGCACCGAACCCGATCACCAGCAGCACGCCCACCGCCGCCCTAACCCAGCCAGGCAGTGCCGCAGCGGCGGCGGCGAAATGCGCGAAGGCAAGGCCGCCGGAAGCGCTCGCGAGCGCCAGCAATGCAATCAGCAGCGCAACCGCGCCTACCTCCAGAAGCCCCAGCATGAAAAGCACCGGCGCTCCGGGCGCGAGCGTAGCGCGCTCCCAGAGAACCATTGCCGCGCCGCCGAGGCTCATCACCTCCCAAGCGACCAGGAAGCCACCCGCGTTCTCGATCCCGAACACGCCGAGCGCGCCGAGCAGGCTCGCCGCTGCGCCGAACAGCCACCCCGCACGCCCCGCCGGCACCGGACAGCCGAGCAGCGTTGCAAAGGCGGTCGGCGCCAGGCCGAAGCCCATCAGCCAAAGCCCTTCCGGCGCGATGCGGAAGCCGAAATGCTCCCCGGCCATCGAAAACGGAAGCGTAACCGCCGCGGTGCCGCCGGGCAACGCCACGATCGCAGCCGCGATGCCACCGAGCGCGCCGAGCGCAAGTGCGGCCCGCACAAGGCCAAGCGCGCGGCCGGTAAGCGCGAGCGCGCCACCTCCGGCCCAGAGAATCGCAGCCAGCGCCAGCAGCTCATTCGCCATAGCGGCCTCCGGCAACGCGCTGGCCGGCGCGGCCCTGGAGCGTCAGCAGCGCAGTGATGATGGCCGCCGGATTGGGCGGGCAGCCGGGAAGATAGAGATCAACCGGCAGCACGCCCTCGAGCCCGCTCGCGCACGCATACCCGCCGGCGGCGATGCCGCCCGAAACGGCGCAGGTGCCGGCCGCCATAACGAAGCGCGGCTCGGGCATCGCCTCCCACGTCGCGCGAAGCGGGCCCTGCATCGCGTGCGTCACCGCGCCGGTCACCAGCAGGAGGTCGGCGAAGCGCGGTGATGCGGTGAAGAAGATGCCAAGCCGGTGCAGGTTGTAGAATGGGTTGTTGAGCGCCTGCAGCTCGGACTCGCAACCATTGCAGGAGCCGGCATCGACATGGCGGATGTGCAGGCTGCGTCGGAACGCGGGCGACGGCCGATCCGCCGCGGCGGCCGGCGCGGACACGGGCGTTGCGGACCAGACGAGATCCTCCCGCCGGCGCACACCGAAGGCCCAGTCATGCGACGGACTGAGCGCGCCGGTCGGGCACGCTTCGGTGCAAAGCTGGCAAACGACACAGCGCCCGTAATCGAGTGCGATCCCGCCGGGCGCGCCGGCCGCAGGCGCGATGGCCCCGCTTGGACAAACCGCCGCGCACTCTGTGCAGCCGGCCTCGCAGCGCTCGGGCGCATAGCGCGGCATCCCCAGCACTCCGGCCTGGCCGTCTTCGCCGCCGCTCCCGGGCCAGCGCGTCGTTGCCTTTCCCTCGCTAAGCCCGAACAGTGTCCAAAGCGCCATCGCGATTACCGCGCGCAGCCGGCAACGGTGAGGCCGAAGCTCGCCTCGTTGATCGCGTAGTCCATCATGTTCGTCTCGTGCACGGTGAAGGGAAAAACGCGCCAGTTGGAGAACGAAGGCGATTTGATTTTCACGCGCGCCAGCCGCCCGTCAGTACCCACATGGACCGCATAGAACAGCGTGCCCCGCGGGGATTCGGCCCAGCCAAGCCCTTCCGCCTCGGATCTCGTTACGGCGTCGTTGCGAACTGGCCCCTCCTCCAGGAGCAGCAGCACCTGCTGCATCAGCGCGACGGAAGCATCGATCTCCGCCGCGCGGACAGCCGAGCGGGCATAGGCATCGCCCGCCTCGCGCACCGGCACGGAGAGCGGCAGATCGCCATAAGCGGCATAGGGATGATCGCGGCGAAGGTCGCGGTTGATGCCGGAGGCGCGCTGCACCGGGCCGGTTGCGCCCTGGTCGAGCGCCACACGGCGGGGCAGCCGCCCGGTGGTGATCAGCCGGTCGAGATGGCTGTCGGAATGTTCCAGGAGATCGACATAGCGCGCCGTCTCGGCCCAAAGCGCCTCGAGCGCGGCCCGGAGCCAGTCGCCCGGCGCCAGGTCGCGGCGGAGCCCGCCCGGAGCAATCACGCCGCGCAGGAAGCGGCTGCCGGTCAGCCGCGCGTTGATCTGCTTGGCACGCTCTTCGAGCAGCTTGCCCTCGGCCTCGCCCACCTTGAGCGTGGTCGTCGCCGCGAGATGACCGAGATAATGGAGATGGTTGTAAACCCGTTCCAGCTCCGCTAGGAGAACGCGCAGCCATTCCGCACGCTTCGGCACCTCGCACAGGCACGCGGCCTCGATCGCCTGGCAGTAGGCAAGCGCGTGCGCCACACTGCCGACACCGGAGACCCGCTCGGCCAGCACCGCGCCAGCGAGAGGGGCGAGGCCGGCGAACCGCAGCTCCATCCCGCGGTGCTTGAAGAAGAGATGCGGGTGATAGTGGAGAATTTGCTCGCCCACGTAAAAGAACGTGAACTCGGCCGATTCCACCACGTCCGCGCGCACCGGACCAAACGGCAGCGTCTGCACCTCCGGAGCGGCAAGCTCCGGCAGCGGGCGCGGAATGTCCGCCGCGCGCACCAGCGCGCGATGCCCGGCCCCTTGATCGAACGGGGGTGGAATCTCCTCCGCCAACACCAGCCGGTTCGGTTCCGGATGCTCGCGAAACCCGAGCCCGAACAGGTCCATGATCTCCCGTTCGTACCACCCGAGCGAGGGCCAGATGGCGGCAAGGCTTCGCACCTCGCCCACCGGTCGGCAGCGCCAAAGCAGGAAGCGCCCGGCTTCCGCCGGTGAGGCGAGATAGCAGAGCTCGGTCGCGCCCGGTTCCGGCTGCCAGCCGTACACCATCTGCATGCGCCCGCCGGATGCGAACAGCGCGCGCGCAATCTCCGGCATGCTCTCGCACGAAATGCTCGCCGTCTCCGCGCCGTTCATCGCAGCGCCACCCGCGCCGGCGCGCTCGTTGCGAGGCCATGCGCGATCACCCCGAAATAGTGCCAGATCGCTTCTGGCCACCAGAGCCCGAACACGAGGAGCGGCAGCAGGGCAAGCCACATCGGCACCGCGCACCAAAGGCTCACGCTGCCGGCCGGCCCCGCCCCGTTCTCCCCGGGGCTGAAATACATGACGCGGAAATGGTTGAGGAAGCCGATGAAGATCACAATCAAAAGGAGGGTCATCAGGATCGCAGCCCAGATCTCGGGGCTTTGCAGGCCGGCGCGCAGGATGGTGAACTCGCTCGCGAAGAGGCCGAACGGCGGCGCGCCGGTGATCGCAACCGCGCCGGCGAGCCAGAGCGCCCCCACCACCGGGAATCGCCGGCCGACATCGCGGATGCCGCCGATTTCCTTCGTCCCGTAGCTTCGCATCATGCTGCCGGCGCCGAAGAACATCAGCGACTTGTTCAGCGTGTGGTTCAGCATGTGATAGAGCGCGCCGGCCACGCCGAGCATGCCGCCGAAGCCAAAGCCGAGCGCCATCACCCCCATGTGCTCGACACTCGAATAGGCCATCAGCCGCTTGATGCCGCTCTGGCGGACGATGAAGAGCGCAGCGACGAAAAACGAGAAGGCGCCGAGCGCAATCAGCACCGCGCGCGCCAGCTTCCCTGCATGCGCCGCCTCGACGATCGAGAGATAACGGACGACCCCCACCATCGCCGTGTTGAGCAGCGCGCCGGAAAGAAGGGCCGAAACTGGCGCGGGGCCTTCGCTGTGCGTGTCCGGCAACCAGGTGTGCATCGGCGCGAGCCCCGCCTTGGTGCCGTAGCCGACCAGCACGAGCAGGAAGGCGAGCAGCAGCAGGGCGGGATTCATCTCCGGCGCCGCCGCGCGCAGCACCGCCCAGGTCATGTCGTAGCGCGGGCCAAGCACGAAGCTGCCGGCCCAGTAGAAGAGCACCGTGCCGAGCAGCGCCAGGCTGATCCCGCCGGAGACGACGATGATGTACTTCCAGGCGGCTTCCACGCTCTCCGGGGCGCGCTCGAAGGCGACGAGGAAGGTACTGACGAGTGTGGTGAGTTCGATCAAGATCCAATAGAGCCCGGCGCTGTTCATCATCGGCCCGAGCAGGGTGGCCAGCCCGAAGCCGGCGAAGAGTGCGTAGAAGCGCGGCAGTCGTGCTTCTTCGTCGAGCAGGCGCATGTAGCCGACGGCGTAGAGCGAGGCGAGGAAATAGACGATCGCGGCGCAGAGAATGACCCAGGCCCCGAACGGGTCTGCGATCACATAGCGGTCGAGGAAGACGTGCCGCCCGCCGAGGCTCGCCAAGGGGAGCAGTAGCGCCGCGGCCAGTACGATCGCGCTCGCCGCGAGATTGAGCCCCTCGGCCAGGCGCGGGCGCCGCGTGAGCAGGATCACTACGATCGCCACGCTTGGCGCGAGTGCGATCGCCAGAAGAAGCGCACCGGCCATCGTTCAGCCCACCAGCCGGTTGAGCGCAAGCACGCTGGTGGTGCCGGCATGGCTTATCAGATAGCGCACCAGGATGCCGAAGCACACGACAACGATCAGGAGGTCGAACAGGATCACGATCTCGATCAGGAGCGGCATGCCCGGAACCAGGATCTGCGCGCCGAGGAAGATGCCGTTCTCCAGCACGAGCAGGCCGAGCACTTGGCTGATCGCCTCGTGGCGCACGGTGAGCATCAGGAAGCCGATCAGTTTAATCGAGAGCATCACCGTGAGCGCGAGCACGACCACGGTGCCGGCCAGCCCGAGGCTGAGGCCGATGCGGCTGGCGACGCTGAGCGCGAACACCACGCCGAAGGCACCGACGACGAGTGAGGTGCTCGGCTGAAGGATCACATGGACCTCGCGCGCGACGTTCAGGCGGCGGATAATGCGCAGGATCAGGTACGGCAGGAAGCAGCCACGGAAGAGCACGGTCAGGATCGCGATCAGATAGAGCTCCGGAAAATGCCCATAATATCCGACGGAAGCCGAAAGTGCCGCGATCAGCCAGGATTCGAGGGCGAAGGCATAGAGGTAGTGGCGAAGCCATCGCGAACCCAGCATCACGAAGGCAAGCAGCAGGCACGCAATCGCGATCAGGCTGAAGAGCGAGGCGGCAAGCGGAGGAAGTTGGCTGACGATCACGGTTTCAGCTCAATTGCGTGCCGATGATGGCGAGTACGGCGAGGAGAAAGGAAGCGGCGAGCGGCTCCTGATAGCGGTAGAAGCGAAGCCGGGATTGCGAGGTCTCGACAATGACGACCGCGCACGCGACGAGCGTGAATTTCAGCATCAAAGCCACGGTGGCGCCGAATGCACCGATCGCCGTGCCCTGGATCGAAAGCGCCCAGGGCAGCAACAGCACGTTGCAGAAGATCGTGTAGAGAATGAACTGCTTCATCATGGAGGCCCAACGCAAGAGCGCGAGGAGCGGGCCTGAATATTCCAGAATTCGCCCCTCCTCGATCATGTAGACCTCGATGTGGGTCGAGGAGTGGATCGGCAGCCGGTCTGTCTCCACGAGCAGGAGGATGAAGAAGGCGGCGACCAGGAAAAGGTGTGCCGGACCCCAATAGACGGCGGGCTCCGCCACCAGAAGGTGGTTCACGACGAACGGCAGCATCGCCTTGGCGAGCAGGGTGATGCCGACAAAGACCAGGATCAGCGTTGGTTCTGCGAGGATCGCCACCATCACCGCGCGGCTCGAGCCGATGCCGCCATAGGCGCTGCCGCTGTCGAGCCCGGCCAGCGTGATCATGAAGCCGCCGAGCGTCAGGATCAGCCCGCCGCCCAGGATGTCGCCCATGTCGGAGAGCGGAAGGGGAAAATTGGTGAGCACCGGGATCAGGATCGGCACCGTCATCATGCAGGTGAACGCTACGATCGGGCCGGCCCAGAAAAGCCACGATGCGGTCTCCGGCAGTACGATCCGCTTGCGAAAGAGCTTCCGGAGATCGCGATAGGGCTGGAAGATGCCGGGGCCCTGGGCGCGCTGCACCCGCTCCTCGAATTGCACGATGATCCCCTGCAGCAACGGTGCGAGGAGCAGAACCGCGAGTACCTGGGCGATTTGCAGCAGGATATCGCGCGTCATGCGCTCAGTCGCCTTCCGAGCCGGGCACGTACAGGCACGTTCCCTCGGCCTCGGGCCCTCGTCCGCACGTACAACTCCCCCTCATCCGACTGGATCAAGGAGGAGTCATCAGCCCCACGGGCGGTTGACCCGAGAGCGGTTAAGGGCGGACTCCATCGCCGCAATGAGTAGAATCGAATAGAGCCGGGCGCCGCTGTTGCTGTCAAGCGGCAGTTGCCAGGTGGGCCCAGGCCGCAGACTTTACTCGGTTCAGGTCGCGCACGATCTCTCCGCTGTATTCGCGCCGGAGAATGCGCTCGGCTTACCCCCGCCGGCTCACCC
Source organism: Pseudomonadota bacterium (assembly GCA_021816925.1). Classification (GTDB taxonomy): domain Bacteria; phylum Pseudomonadota; class Alphaproteobacteria; order Acetobacterales; family Acetobacteraceae; genus JAKAWQ01. The sequence goes on along the minus strand of JAKAWQ010000068.1, from coordinate 1,662 downwards.
GAGGCGGCGCAGGAGCCGGCCACGCGATGCTCGGCCGGCAGCACCGCCCGATGCCGCGAGCGCATGCGCGCTTGACGTTGGGCGCCGGGCGTCGTTGAACGCAGGCGCGAGCCCGTAGCTCAGCCGGTAGAGCACGAGACTTTTAATCTTGGGGTCGCGGGTTCGACTCCCGCCGGGCTCACCATGTTTCCAGTAGCTTAGGCGGCACCGGTCGGAGTGCTAGCCACTTCGCGTCTTGGTGCTAGCCACTTTCCTGTTCTGTTCTCGTTCTCGGCAGGCGGGTGATCGCAGCCTCGGCGAGACGTTTTTGTCTGGCTCCGGCGGTGTAGCGGGCGACCATCGCCCTGGTCCGGTGGCCGGTGATCGCCTGAATCTCCGCATCCGATGCGCCTGCCTCGGCAAGTCGAACGGCAGCAGAATGACGCAGGTCATGAAAGTGCAGATCCGGAGGCAATCCAAGCTCGTACCGCGTGGCAGCAAATCGGTGCTTGAACCAGTCGGCACGCCACAGTCGGCCCGACGCAGTGGTGCAGATCACTGCTGCGCGGCGAGGCTCCGCGTCCAGCGCGGCGATGAGGTCGGGATGCGCGGGAATTACCAATTCGGCACCGGTCTTGCTTTGACGCAGCGAGATCGAACCGCCGTCGTAGGCAGACTAGAGCATCCGCAAAACATCTCCGAGTCTCTGCGCGGTATGCAGCGCCAGCAGTACCGGTAGCCGCATATCGCTGGCGAATTCGGATGTCATCGCGGCGATCTCGCCATCCGCCCAGACTCGATGCCCGATGCCGGTGCGCAGCGCTCCGACGCGCGAGGCCGGATTCGTCGGCCGCCACCCACGATCGACCGCGAACGAGAGCAACCGCCGGATCACCGCAACGCGATGATTGGCAGATCGCGGCGTGGCTTGCAGCTCGTCGCGCATCGCGAGCACCCAGGCCCGCGGCATTTCGGCGACGGGCAAATCCCCAAATCTCATGAGCAGCGGCGCCAACAAGCGGTCGTAGCCCGACCGCGTTCCCTCGGCACGCTCGCCGGATTTGCCGGCGGCCTCGCCGACGAAGCGCTGACCTCCCTGACCGACGTCCTGTTGACGGTGCCGGGCCTGGTGCTGGCGATCGCCGTGGTCGCGGCCGTCGGCGCCAGCGCCGCCGGACTCGGCATCGCCATTACCGTGAGCTTCGTCCCGCTGCTCGCCCGACCGGTGCGGGCGCGCGTTCTCGAGCTACGCAGCCTCGCCTTCATCGAGGCGGCGCGCGCCGTCAGTGCCCGGCCGCTCGGCATCGTGCTTCGCCATGTGCTGCCCAATGCTGCCACCGTGATCGTCGTCGAACTCAGCCTGATGGCGGGCCAGGCGGTTCTGATGGGCTCGGCGCTCGGCTTCCTCGGACTCGGTATCCAGCCGCCAGCACCGGAATGGGGCGCGATGCTCGGCGCGAGCCGCCAGGATCTCTCTGTGGCACCCTTCGTGGCGATCGGGTCCGGGCTCGCCATCAGCCTCCTGGTGCTGGCTCTCATGACTCCCCTCATTTGTTAGACCGGCCCGAAAACGTCTGCGAAGAGCGGCTGGTCCTGTAGCATCTGAGAGAAGCGCTGCATCAACGGGTGTAGCCTGGTTTTCGGCATCGTCGGGATCAGGTCGTAAAGCATGCAACCTTGGCG
>JAKAWQ010000157.1 GCA_021816925.1 Pseudomonadota bacterium | reverse complement strand
GGCTGATATCGGCCATCTGGGGGTCTCCCGTCTCTGGGGTGGGTTGCAACCCCATGACCCTGGCAGACGGGAGGCCACTCAGCTCAAAATCGAGCGCCACTCATTGGCAAACCGGTTTAGTTCAATCAGCGTTCACGATCGTCCGGAACGCGCATCCTACGACACCGAATGGGCGAGCGTGCTCATCCGTCAGTATCTCGAATCAGCGTTCACGATCGTCCGGAACGCGCATCCTACGACACCGAATGGGCGAGCGTGCTCATCCGTCAGTATCTCGCACCCGGCGCCGTCGTCGTCTCGCTGTAGAATTGCATCAACGAAGACCGCATCGCCGCCATCGTGGGCTGGGGCCGGACGATGGGCTGCATCGCCGCGCGCATCTCGGTCGACCTCCATGCACCGGGACAAATCCGACGCACGGTGCCGAAGGGCGGTGCGGCACACACCGTTTTCCGGGTGGGCGAGGTGCACGGACGGATCACCCAGCGCGCCGAGGAAATCGCCGCCATGATCGCCACCATCGACAGCGTGAAGGTGACGACAAATCTTTGGAGCGAGCGCTGGTCGAAGCTTTGCCTGAACGGCATGCGCAACGGCGTCTCGGCCGCCACCGGGCTCGCCGGCAACGCCGCCGACCGTGACCCCGTAATTCGCCGCTTCGCAATCCGGCTCGGCGGCGAGGCCGCGCGCATCGGCCGGGCGTTCGGTTACATGCTCGAGGCGATCGGACCGCTCGAACCCGACCTGCTCGCCCGCGCCCACGAGGGCGAGAAGGACGCGCTGGAAGAAGCCGAGGCACGGCTTCTCGGCGTCGCCGGCGGGAATACCGGGAGCGACCTGCAGCGCCCGTCCATGGGGCAGGACATGCTGAAAGGCCGCCGCACCGAGGTCGAGTTCATGAACGGATTCATCGTTGCCAAGGGTGCAGAAGTCGGGCTCGCCGCGCCGGCGCACGCAAGGCTCACCGAAGCGGTGATGCGCGTGGAACGCGGAGAATTGCCGCCGCGACCGGAAAATCTCTACGACGACTGAACGCCGCCGGGGCCTTCGACGGGCACGGCGGTTAGTTCGTCGCTTTCACGCTCACCCAACGCAACTGGAAGCTATTGTCGGGCGTTTGTATGAGCGAGACGCCGTTCTTTGCCGACCAGACGATGACCTGCTGGGGCAGCGGACCACAGCCGTCGTTCTGCATCCCGATCCGGATCATCGGATTGGTCAGCGCATCGCTCACGTAATGCTCCTTCGGGCAGTCGCTGCCCACCTCGAATCCGTGCGTTTGACCCGCCGCCCCGAGAAGCCCGCGCGGGCTCGGGCTTCATATGCGTGTCGACCCGCACGAGCCACCCGCTGCTGTTGCTGCGCAATGGGAGCGCCACCGCCTCTTCGACGCTGCTACTTGGCCGCGATATGGTGGCGCTCCGCCGGGTTGGCGTCGGGGAACGGAAGAGGCATGCGGATCGACGGCACCCACTATCGGACCATCTGGGTCGATCCCGCGGACGGCTGGTCGGTCCGGATCATCGACCAGACGCGCCTGCCCTGGCAGCTCGAAATCCTGCGCCTTGTCGAATCGGAACAGGCGTTCACCGCCATCCGCACCATGCAGGTGCGCGGCGCGCCGCTGATCGGCGCCGCCGCCGCCTACGGGCTCGCACTCGCCCTGCGCGAGGATCCCTCCACCGAAGCGATAGAGCGCGCCGCCTCGCACCTCGCCTCGGCCCGACCGACCGCCTACAATCTCGCCTGGGCCCTCGGCCGGATGCTGCACCGCCTCCGCAACACCGCTCCCGGCGAGCGCGCCGCCGCCGCTTACGCCGAAGCCGCCGCCATCGCCGACGAGGACGTGGCACAGAACGAAGCCATCGGCCGTCACGGCCTTCCGCTCATCGCCGCGATCGCCGCACGCAGCACGCGGCCGGTCAACGTTCTCACCCACTGCAACGCGGGCTGGCTCGCCACCGTCGACTGGGGCACTGCGCTCGCGCCCATCTACCGCGCCCACGATCAGGCCATCGCGCTCCACGTCTGGGTGGACGAAACGAGGCCGCGCAACCAGGGCGCCGCGCTCACCGCCTGGGAACTCGGCCGCCATGGCGTGCCGCACACCGTGATCGCCGACAACGCCGGCGGCCATCTCATGCAGCACGACCAAGTCGATCTCGCGATCGTCGGCGCCGATCGCGTCACCCGCACGGGCGACGTCGCCAACAAGATCGGCACTTACCTCAAGGCGCTTGCCGCCCGCGAGAGCGCCGTCCCGTTTTGGGTCGCCGTGCCTTCCTCCACCATCGACTGGAGCATCTCCGACGGTCTCGCCGACATCCCGATCGAGGAGCGCGAAGCCGCCGAGGTTGCCACCATCGCCGGACGTACTCCCGAGGGTTCGCTCGTCCGCGTCTCGGTGGTTCCGGAAGGAAGCTGCGCGGCCAATCCCGCCTTCGATGTCACCCCGGCACGCCTTGTCACCGGCCTGATCACCGAGCGCGGCACCTGCCTGGCAACCGCCGAAGGCTTGGCCGCGCTCTTCCCCGAGCAGGTTCTGTGAGACGGTGGTGGCTGCCCACCGCGTTCGTGGCGCTGCTTTCCGCCTGCACCGCACCCGCCGCCCACGTTCCCCCCTTCGCACGCAAGCCCTACGAGCCCTTCTCGCGCAAGGACGCCATCGCCATCGCAAAGGCCCAATGGCGGCTGTTCGGCAGCCCGGTGGACGACGCGATGCCCGGAACCCAGCCGCCCCCTAAGCCCTGGCAGAAGCCGGAGCGTGAGCCCGGCCTCTGGCAGCAGGTGGGGATCTACTGGTGGCTCGGCCAGAATGCCGGCACGTTTTACTCGCGCTGGACCGGCAAGCATGACGCGAGAGGCAAGGTGTTTCCCGCCGACAAGGACGGGAACTTCGCTTGGTCAGCCGCCTTCATCTCCTTCGTCATGCGCATGGCCGGCGCCGGGCCCTCCTTTCCCTATGCGCCCGACCACGCGTTCTATGTCGATGCCGCCTGGCACGCCGACCGTGCGAAGCACCCGAGCTTCGCCGTCCGCGCCGAACGGCCCGCGGACTACGCGCCGATCCCCGGCGATCTCGTCTGCTTCGGCACCGGCTGGGCGCGCTCGCTCCAGTTCCACGACCTCCCGGTTCCCTTCTTCCCCGGCCACTGCGATATCGTGACCGCCGCCACGCCGGGCATGCTCACCGTCATCGGCGGCAACGTCGATGACGCAGTCACGATGAAGCACGTGCCGACCACGCCCTTAGGCCGGCTCGCCACGCCCTCAGGCCACGTTGTCGATCCGCGCTACGCCTGGTTCGTGGTCGTGCGCGTGCTCTATGCCCGCTGAGCCGCCCCTCTTCTCAGTGTCCGATTCATGCGTCGAAGAGTGCTCGCTCCGCGCGCCGCTCTCGTCCGCGATCGGACACTAGGGCGTGTCGTCAAATAGGGTGACGCTGGCGCGGTGGGTCCAGAATGCAACACCTCTGCGCAAATCGGCGCGTGGTGACGAGGTGGCGGATTGAACTAAACCGGTTTGCCAATGAGTGGCGCT
>JAKAWQ010000067.1 GCA_021816925.1 Pseudomonadota bacterium | reverse complement strand
TCTGGCGTCGCTGTGCTATTCTTCTCCACGGCGTGATCTCCCTCGGCGCTCCAACGCCGAGTCTGGTGGTTGAACTCACCCGGAGATTACGCCACCTTAAAATTCCACACACTTCGCGACAGAACCTAGCGCCCGCCCAGTAGCGAGTGTTGCGTCGTGGAAGGTGACGACCGCGGCGAAGCGTACACAGCAATCTTGTGGGGGTGTGGGGTTGAGCTTCGAAATGGCTATGTCGCAGGGGTCGAGGCGGTCAATGGTGCCGAAGACAATATGTGCGGGGCCGCTATGCGAGGCTCCGTCGCCCTGCCGGAGTCTGAGGCCACATCACGCAGGAAGGGAAAGCGTCGGGACCTGGGAGACCTCCTGCCGCCCGCAGTCGAACTGGCAGGGCATGTCCGGGAAGCCGGATGGCGTAGCCGGACTTGAAGACCGAAGGAGTCGGACGGGTCCATAACTACCGTTGAAGCACCCGAACAATGCGGCGAGGAGCGGCGGAGGGTGTGGAGGGAAGGGACCCGGCCGGGAGAAGTGGTCGATGCCGAAGCACGCTCCGGACACAACGCCGGTCAGGGCGTGTCACAGGAGGCGCCGACCCACGGATTGAAACTGCATGGGCAGCCCAAGCCCTGAACGTCGATCACGCTCGACTTCTGGCAAGAGCACGGTGCGGGAAAGCCGCACGCCGGGATCTGAGGGGGAGGTGCCGGGAAACCGGCCCCTCCACCCGACAGCCGCGAAACACGAACTGCACTCCGGGTGCTGACGCGTTTCGCGTCATGTCTTGCCGTGTTTCTCGCGTTTCCGTGCCGGCTGGTCGCGGGGCGGGTGGTCTTGCCGAGGTTGAGGGGCGAGTGGAGACATTCGGCGTTGTTGACGATCAGAAAGGCGGCGCCGACCGTGCATGGGTTGTAGGCATGCGCGTGTGTGTGGAAGGCGGCGATGTCGCGAAGCCTGTTCCTGCACGCCTTCCCGTGTTCCGTGAAGATCGCTTTGAGCTCGATCGCGATTTGAATGACGACGGGCGCACCTTTGGTGAACGGTGCCCGATCCCTGGGCGGCTCCGGCACGTCCGCGGGAGTGTCGATCGCGATGTCGATCGCCCGGTCTTTGTCGGCGATTTCTCATGGTGATGGAGCCTGGCGACGAGACGGCCGCTTGCAGCCCGATCGGCGATGGGGGCAGTTTGCGACGAGATCGCGGATGATGATTTCGGCCTGAAGGTCGCTCCATCGGGAGGAGCGCGGCTCGATTTCCACGCCGGTACTGTGTCGCCCCATGTACGATGCCGCTGGCGCCGTTGTGCCGTTGCCGGCGAGCGGGCCAACGGCAGTATCGCCCGCGAAACTGAACGTCCGGATAAGCCGGCGCGGCGCTTCGAGCGGATAGGGTGCGGGTCCGCGGCAACGGCGGGCTTTGCAGTGGATCTGGACGCGGCGTGCAGCGCCTCCGGAACATGTTGATGGCACCACGCAATGCATTCTTGCATCAATGGCGCCTGGCATAGAGATTGAGAGAACAAGGCCACGGCGCGTCGAGGACGGTTTGCCGCGGCGCTCTTCACCGGAAAGTTACGATTCCGGGGCATAGTCGGGCAACGTGCGGGCGACTCGGCTCGCCGCCTAGGCCCGGCGCGGAGGAAGTTGAAGATGATACACACCGAGTACGTCTTTGCCGGACCGGTGCTTGCGGTGATCTGGCCGTGTCTTGCGATGGCGATGCTGTTCGGTTTTGCCTGCGCGCTCGCGGAACGAGGTTTCTGAGCGGACAGAGCGTTTCCAGTCAGGCGGAAAACGCTCTCTTTCGTTTTCCCGCGCGTTCGGCCGGGGAGTGCGGGAAGCTACAGCATCGGCCCGTCGGCCTCGGCGAGCAGCCAGCGTGTGAGCGAGGCGAGCAGCGGGTCGGCAACGCTGGTGGCGGGCGCGACGAGATACCAGGCGGTGCCGCGCACCAGAGGCGGGAGGCCGGTGGCAGCGACGAGGCGGCCGACGCCGAGCTGCTCCTCGGCCAGATGGCGATCGACCAAGGCGACGCCGAGGCCGTTCTGAGCAGCCTGGATGACGAGGCCCTCATCGCCGAAGAGGAGCCGGCCGGAGGGCTCGCCGGCGGCGCCGGCGGCGGCGCACCACTCGGGCCAGGCATCCGGCGCCGTTTCGGCGGCGAGCAGAGTGTGCCCGGCAAGCGGCGGCAGGCGCGGCGGCGCGTAGGACGGGCTGCAGACGGGCAGCAGCGCATCGTTGAAGAGATAGGCGCAGATCGCATCTCCCCAACCGGCGCGGCCGTGGCGGAAGGCGGCGTCGATGCCCTCGGTGCCGGGCTCCGGCTGATGGTGGCTGCTGCGCAGGCGAAGCTCGATCGAGGGATGGGCGGCGTGGAAGCGATCGAGGCGAGGGAGCAGCCAGCCGACTGCGAAGAGGGCGGGCATGGCGACAGTGAGGACGGTTCGGGCCTTGGCGGGGGTGAGGCGGCGCGTGGCCGCGGCGATGGCATCGAAGGCATCGGTGAGCGGCGCGGCGTAACTGCGGCCGGCGGTGAGAGCGCGAGCGATTGCGGCCGGCGGTCAAACAGCGAGACGCCGAGAAAGGCCTCGAGCGCCTTGACCTGCTGGCTGATCGCTCCGGGCGTAACGCCGAGCTCGGCCGCGGCGGCGGCGAAGCTTTGCCGGCGGGCTGCGGCCCCGAACGCGCGCAAGCCGCCGAGCGGCGGCAGCTTTCTGGCCATGAGCATCAGTTCCGCTATTGCTCGAGGGGGCAGGATAACTCGTTTGCGTTCGCGAAGGCCTCAAGAAATGCTGGAGCAATGGGCGGCTGGCTGCAATCAGCATGAGCGGGACTCTTTGTGGGGCGCGTCCGGCGGGGGCGTCCGGAGCCTTCCTGTTTGCCGTTCTCTGCCTGGTGTGGGGTTCGACCTGGCTTTCGTTGAAGGTCGGGATTTCGACCGTTCCGCCGCTCACGTTCGCCGCTCTCAGGTTCCTTGCGGCGGCGTTGCCGCTCTTTTGCATGGCGGCGGCGCGCGGGCGGGTCCGCGTTCCGGCGGCGACGGTGCTGCCGGGTGCGTTGCTGATGGTTGCGGTGAACTACGGGCTGATGGCGTGGGGGATGACGCGGGTTGCGAGCGGGATTGCCTCGGTCATCAATCTTTCGATGGTTCCGATGGCCACCCTCGCGCTCAGTGTCGCGCACGGGCGGGCGCGCTGGTCCGCGACGGTCGGTGCGGCGCTGATGATCGGCGCGGCCGGGCTCACGATGCTGTTCGCGCCGCGCTTCGGGGGCGGTGGGGCGGGCGGGATGGCCGCGATCGGGGCGGGTGCGGCCGCTTATGCCTGGGGCGGGATTCTCACCAAGGATCGCCCCCACGGCTGATCCGGTGGCGCTCGCCGGCTGGCAGAGTCTGGGCGGAGGGGCGCTGCTGGCGGCCGCGGCGCTCGTTACGGAGCCGGTCAATGCCGCGACGGTTCGCGCGCTCGGGGAGCCCGCGGCGCTTGGCAACCTCACGTTCCTGGCGCTGGCGTCGGTGATCGGCGGATCGGTCTATCTGATGCTTCTGGCGCGCTGGGAGCCCGGCCGGGTCGCCGCCTATGCCTATGTGTGTCCGTTGATCGCCCTGGCGGAGGGCGCAGCGCTCAAGGGACGGCTGCCCGGACGGACGGAGATCGGGGCGGCCGCGCTCCTGCTGCTTGCCACGCACTTCAGTCTTTCCGCCTATCCCAATGACTTGAGCATGCCAGGAGCCGAGGAATGACCGTGTCGGCCTTGCGAGAAGCGGTGCCCGCGGATTTTCCCTTGATCGCCGGGATCTATGCCCATCACGTGCAAACGGGGCTCGCGAGCTTCGAAGAGGTGCCGCCGAGCGCAGAGGAGCTGCGGCGGCGCTTCCAGGCGGTGCGGGCGCGTGGGCTGCCGTGGCGGGTGGCGGAGGTCGAGGGGCGGCTGGTCGGGTATTGCTATGCGAGCCCCTACCATAGCCGCTCGGCCTACCGGTTCACGGTGCAGGACTCGGTGTACGTTGCCGAGGACTCTATCGGGCGCGGCGTGGGCACAGCGCTTCTCGGGGAGGTGCTGGAGGCGTGCGCGGCGACGGGATACCGGCAGATGATGGCGGTGATCGGCGACAGCGCCAACGAGGCCTCGCTCAGGCTACACGCCAGGCTCGGGTTCCGCACGATCGGGCAGGCGCTTGCGGTCGGCGTGAAGTTCGGGCGGTGGGTCGATATCGTCTATTTGCAACGGCCGCTTGGCGAGCAGACGGCGAGGCCGCCGACGGAGGATCCCGAGGGGTACGCCCCGCCGGCGGACCAGGCGGGGCCGTGACGCAAGAGACGCGGGCGCGGCGCAACGCGCGCGGTCATGTCGAGAGAGAGCCGGGCGTTTCCATGATCACCCGCAGCCTGCCGTTCAAGCCACCCTATGACTGGCCCGCGATGATCGGGTTTCTCGGCGCGCGGGCCGCCCGCGGCGTCGAGGCCGTGCAGGGCGGCAGCTACGCGAGGAGCGTTGCCGTCGGCAGCGCGGCGGGCACGATCACGGTTCGTCCGGACGCACGGCGGAGTGCGCTGGTTGCGGTGATCCGGTTCCCCGAAGTGACAGCGCTGCCTGCGATCGTGGCGCGCATCCGGCGCCTGCTCGATCTTGATGCCGATCCGGCGGTGATCGGCGCGCATCTGGCGCTGGACCCGGCGATGGCGCCGCTCGTTGCGGCACGGCCCGGGCTCAGGGTGCCGGGGGCCTGGGACGGGTTCGAACTGGCGATGCGTGCCGTTCTCGGCCAGCAGATCAGCGTGGCGGCCGCGACGCTCCTGGCGGGGAAGCTGGTCGTCGCCTGCAGCACCAAGCTGCCGGGAGCGGCGCCTGTCGCGGAAGGCGGGTTGACCCATCTTTTCCCGCACCCTGCGCGTATCGCAAACGCGCCGGACCTCGGCGCCAGGATCGGGCTGCCACGCCGGCGGGCGGCGACGATCGTGGCGCTGGCCCGGGCGGCGGCGGACGATCCGCGGCTTTTCGAGCCCGGGCGCGGGCTCGAGGAGACCGTGCAGCGGCTTTGCGCGCTGCCGGGCGTCGGCGAATGGACGGCGCACTATATCGCCATGCGCGCGATGCGCGAGCCGGATGCCTTTCCGGCCGCCGACGTTGGGCTCCTCCGCGCGATGGCGACAGAGACCGGGCGGCCGACGCCGGCGCAACTGCTGGCCCGCGCGGCGGCGTGGCGGCCGTGGCGTGCCTATGCCGCGCTCCATCTCTGGGCGTCGGGTCCGGCAGCGGCGCGGCAAAGGCAAGGAGACGCTGCATGAACGTCGTTCTCGAACGCATCCCCTCGCCGATCGGGACGATCCTGCTGGTCTCGGACAGTGAGGCGCTGCGTGCCCTCGATTTCGAAGACCACGAGGAACGGCTGCGTGGGCAATTGCGCCGGCATTACGGGGGCTTTGTGCTGACGGAGGGCCGGGCCGCGGGCGATGCCGGCCGGCGCATTGCGGCGTAACTCGACGGGGATCTCCACGCGCTCGAGGGGATGCCGTCCGGACCAGGGTTTGGCGTTTCAGCGCAAGGTGTGGGCGGCGCTTCGGCGCATTCCGCCGGGCAGGACGATGGGCTACGGGGAGCTCGCCGCTTGGATCGGGGCGCCGAGGGCGAGCCGCGCGGTCGGGAGGGCCAACGGCGCCAATCCGGTTGCGCTTGTCGTTCCCTGCCACCGGGTGGTCGGCACGGATGGGGCGCTCACCGGATACGGCGGTGGGCTTTCCCGCAAGGCGTGGCTGCTGGACCATGAGAGAAGGAGCTGTCCGCCGGCGTGCCGGGCGGAATTTGCATTCCAGGGCTGATTTCTTGCCTTCGCTTCGCCACGGTTCGGATCGTTACTCATAGGGCGTTGCCGCGCGCCGCGGAGAGTGAGCCGAAGCCTGCCCCGCATGATGAGACAGAAGGCCCCGGCGGGACTGCCTCCTGCCGTCCTCGGCGCGGAACGTCCGACCGATCCGGCGCTCGCCCGGCAGCGGGCGATGTTCGCGTTCCTTTGTTTCGTCTGGGGCACGACCTGGATTGCGATGAAGATCGGGGTGGCGCAGGTGCCGCCGGGGTTTTTCGCCGGCACGCGCTGGGTGGTGGCGGGGGTTGCCCTGATCGGGTGGCGGTGGCTGCGCGGGGAGGGGATCAGCGTGCCGGGGCGGCTTTGGCCGAGGCTGCTCTTCGTCTCTCTGCTGATGATCTCGCTCAACCAAGTGATCCAGCTCTACGGGCTGCGCTACGTGCCGGCGGGGTTGGCAACCGTGATCAGCTCGGCGCTGACGCCGATCTCGCTCACCGGCTTCAGCGTGCTCGCGCGCCAGGACCGGTTCACCGGACGACAGGGCGCGGCGCTCGCGCTTGGTGTGGCCGGTATCGTCTTCCTGTTCGGGCCGAAGGCGCTGGCTGGGCATCTCGGCTGGGTGGAGGTGTTGGGCGCGGGCGGGGTGATCGTGGGCTGCCTCTGCTACTCGCTCGGCTCGGTGCTGGCGCGGCCGCTGATGCGCACGCTCGCGCCGGGCGAGGTCGCGGCGCTGACGAACGGGGTTGGCGGCGTTTTGCTGCTCGGGGCCTCGCTTGCGTTCGAGCCGGGCTCGTGGGCGGCGCTTGGGGGGCACTGGGGCTGGCCCGCGTTCGGCGCCTGGCTTTATCTGCTGCTGCCGGGATCGCTCGGCGCGACGCTCATCTATTTCCTGCTGGTGCGTGACTGGGGGATCAGCCGGACGGGGAGCTATGCGTTCATCTCGCCGGTGGTGGGTGTGGTGCTCGCGGTGCTGACCTTCGGCGAGCATATCGGCGTGGGCGAGGTGCTGGGCATGGGTCTGATGCTGGGTGCGGCGGCCCTTGTGCTCAGGCGCTGAGCGCGATCCGATTTCGGCATCACGGAGCGGAGCCGTGCAAATCGCGAAGCCCACGCAGGGTTCCTTCGAGGCGCGAGAGCCGGAGGGTCACAGCCTCCTCATCGGCGATTTGCTGCTCGACCGACCCGGCGTGCTCTCGGCGGCGCACGCGTGCCGCGCGCATCGCATCGCGCGTGGCGGCAAGCGCGATTGCCAGATGCTGGTCGATCCCGGAGGCAAAGCGGCGGAGTCCCGCCTCAATGGCTTGCCGGATTGCCCAGCGCATGTTTTCGACATTGCGTGTGACGATCACCTTGACCTCGGTGACCGCTTGCCGGTGCGCCCGACGCCGTCTCAGCGACGCCGGCAGCAGCCGACTCGCCAGGCCCATGGAAATCTGCGTGAAGGATTCGGTACGACCGGTTGCGGCCCAGAACGGCTGATCGCTCGGACCGGGAACTTCGCTTGCCAGGGCGGGCGCGGCGCGAAGCTCCAGCGTTTCGGCCGCGGCGCGGCGGATCTTGTCCGCCCGCGCGTCGGCACGCCGCCGATGCCCCTCCAAGACCGCGCTGAGACGGACTTCCAGGCGCCGTGAGAGCTCGCCATAGGCACGATCGAAAAAGGAAGCCGCGCGATCGGCCAGTGCGGCACCCAAAGTCTCGATCGGCTCCCTTTCGGCAAGCCGGTCCAGCTCTTCCAGAAGCAGGGTTCGCGCCTCGTCTTCGACTTCGGCGGCACGTGCTTCGAGGTCCTCGATTAGGCGCAATCGGTCACCCGCGAGTCGGTCCCGGACATCGCGCTGCTCTTCCTCGATGCCGGTGATCGCCTGGTCGAAGGCGGCCATCCGCTGCTCAAGCTCATCGAGCGGCATCCGCAGTGATCTGAGCCTGATCTCGGCCTCGAGGCGCATGGCGCCCACGAGGGCGGCCGCCTTGCCGGCAATGGCGGCGTGGAGGATTTCTGCCTTCTCCTGACCGAGCCTACCCAGGAGATACTGCTCGAGCGCAGTCAGGCCGCTGGCCGCTGCGCCGCTCGGATCACCCGCCTGTTTTGCCCGGAGACCGCCCCTGGCAGAGACGGCAAAGACCGGCATGGCAGCGGCGGGGTGCCCGGTTCCGGCTAGCACACGTTGGAGGAACCTCTGCGAGGTCTCGCGATCCTTTTGGCCCAGCAGGTCGACCTTGTTGAGCACGACGATGACGGATGCGGCGATGTCGCGAACGCGTTCGAGATACGAGAGTTCCGTCTCCGTGATCGGCGGATCCGGCGACACCACGAAAAGAGCGGCGTCGCATTCCGCCAGAGCCGATTGGGCTGCCGCTGTGTTGTGGCGGTACGTCGATCCGACGCCGGGCGTGTCGATCACCACCGCGCCCTCCGCGAGCAGGGGGGAGGGAAGGCTTACCTCGACGCGACCGACGCCACGGCGATTCTCCGGATTGCCTTCCTCTGTCACCAAGCCTGTCAGCATCTCGCAGAGCCGCTCGTCATCGGCCGGCCGATGCCGCTCGATTGAGCCGTCGCGATAGGCAACCTTGACGCCCAAGGCAGTATCCCCGGCGATGAAGACCGGGATGGAGGTCGAGGGCAGGACATCGACCGGCTTGACCGCGTGACCGAGCAGGGCGTTCAGAAGCGAGCTTTTGCCGCGCTTGAACTGGCCCAACACCGCAATTTGCAGGCGGGATTCGGCGAGCCTTGCGGCGAGTGTCCTGAGCGCAGCCATATGGACAGCCTCGGCCGTGCTCGGGTGCTCCGGCGTCGCTGCGGCGCAGGCGATGAGACGGGCGAGATCCGGCCGTTCAGCGCCTGCTTCCAACGACGCTTCGCCTTCTTTCCGTTCCGTGTCCGACACCGGCAGCGCTCCGATTGCAACCGGGGCGACAGAGGATGCTGGGCCCGGTTCGTTTTCTTCCTGCCCTGCCTGTGCGCCGTCGTGTCACAGTCCGGCAGGCCGAGGCGCGCCGCGCGCGGATATCAAAGGGCGTTCGCCGCCCGGGAAAGGACGGCGCGCAAATAGCTGGTCGTGCGGCCCGTTATCGCTTTGCCGCGTTCGACAGCCGAGCGATGAACGAGGATCTGTTCGAGCCTCTCCATGCGCGCGGCATTGAACGCGACCGGTGGCCTCTCTTCGCCGATATCGCAGGCACGATCGAGGATCTCGATAGCCTTCTCCCAGTACCAGCGGCGCGCCGCCAGATCTGGTGCTTCGGCGCCACAGAAGCAGAGAAGGCTCGCGATCGCCTCGGCGAGCTTGCATGCGGGCTCGCCATCCAGCGGCGGCTCCGACGCGTGGGTGATGTCGAACAGCCGGCCGCTCAGCTTCCGGAATTCGGCCATCCGGCGCCAGCGCCGCGAAGCGCCGGTGGCCAGGAAGTCACGGCAGACACGCGGCAAAATCTCGAGATCTACCGCTGCCCGCAACATTGCGGCGCGTTCCGCGTCGTAGCCGTCGTTGGTGCCGATGATGCGCGGGACAAACGGCTTGAGCTCCTGGCGCATGGCACGCGGTATCGCATCGTTGATCCTGATGGCGAGGCTCCGGATCAGGGGCGAGGCGGTGCGTGGCTGGTCGGAATGGCTTTCGCCGGCCAGGAAGGCCACGAACGACATGACGCAGAGCTTGCCACGGCTTGGGTCACCCGCGCCTTTGACCAGATCTACCTTCTCATAAAGACGCTCCAACCTTTCATCGACGACCATGTTCTCCTCCTGGGAAACGACGCACGAGGGGCAAGCCACGACCCTCTGTGCAGAATCGGTTTCGGTGTCCGCCACGGCGTGTGCAAATCGGAATCAAAGCGCCGTGTCCGGGCGGTTGGCATTGCAACGGCCGCCGGGGACCGCTTGTCATGGATCTTTTTGAACGTGCAACGGCGGACAGGCGCACGTAGGTGCGTTGCAGCTCCCGCGGAGCGCGTCAGAGGCTTGCCGGAGAGGATTGCCACCGGATCACCCGGATCCGGCAACCGAGGCCGCTTCCCCGTCCGCTCGACGGAATTGCTCCAAGACCTCTTTGTAGAGCTGTTGCTTAAAGCCGATGATGAGCTCGGCCGCGCGTGCGGGCGGGACCCAACGCCAGGCAATGAACTCGCGGTGCTCCGTCGCGACGTCGATCTCAGCGTCCGTGCCGCGGAACCGCATCGCAAACCATTTCTGTTGCTGTCCCCGCCACTTTCCGCCCCAGCTACGCTCTGCCAGCGCCGCCGGCACGTCGTAGCGCAGCCAACCCTTGCTCTCGGCGAGCGGATCGACATTGGCGGTCCCGATTTCCTCCCGGAGTTCGCGCAAGGCTGCCGCCTTCGGAGCTTCCCCAGGCTGGATGCCGCCCTGCGGCATCTGCCAGGACTCGCCTTCGGTATCGGCGCGGCAGCCGACGAGCACCTCTCCCGCTTTGTTGTAGAGGGCGATGCCGACACCGGGGCGGTAATGGGGGTCACGATCCGGCTGGAGGCTTACCGCGAGCCCCTCGATCTCGCTCTCCGCCGAGGCCGCAGGCACCAGAGACGCGGCATGTTGCAGCAGCCTTCGCAGCTCCTGCGGATCGACGCGATCCGCCTGCATCACGGCCTCAATCAGCGGATCCGCAAGCAGACTGTCCAGCAACGCCTGCCCATGCCGTTCCAATGTCTGCGGCATATGACCAACCCCTCCCCGAGGAGAGCACTCGGGGTTCACGTTGTCAGGGGTCATCAGCCACGACGGCGTTTCTCGGGAACCCCATCCCGATCCACCAACTTGACACAGTTAAGCGCCGAATTCCCGTGGGTCAAGCCTTCGGATGCAGTCCCGCGACGCAGCAGGAAAACCGCACTTTCGCTGCGTTTCGGAGCGCCATCGAAGCCGCTCGCGCCGCCTGGTCGCGTCTCGAGACGCGACCAGGCGGCGCGCACTCCTCTTCCGCTGGATCGGCGTCTTCCGACGTTGCCTTCTCTGCCATTCAGTCGCCGTCATCGCCGGCTCGTTGCCGGTCGACCCAGACAAAGATCGGGACCGCGGCAAGCTGGGCAAGGACGCAGAACGCGACCGCAGCCAGCACGGAGCGGTCGCACAGGATGCCGATCGAGGCGCCGCCGAGGAACCAGGAGACGCCATGGCGGGCAGTGAAAAATCCGAAGGCTGAGGCACGCCGTTGCGGCGAGACCATGGGCGCGACCGCCGCCGGGATGATCGATTCATGCACCCCCATTCCGAGTCCCCATATCGCCGCCCCAGCGAGCGCGGCCCAAAAACCTCCGAGAAACACCAGGGGCGCGAAAGCGGCCGAGACGATTGTCAGGGCGGTCGGAACAACAAATCCGAACTGATTGAACAGCCGTCCGAGAGCCAGAGAGCCGCTACCGCTGACTGCCATCGCCACCGCGTAGAGGATCGGAATCCACCTGCCCGGCACCGAATGGCTGCGGCTGAAGTGGTAGGCGATCAGGGGATAATCGGCGAAGCCGGCAGCAACGAGCGCGGCACCCGCCATATAGACCCAATAGATCCGCGGCAACCCCTCGGTTCGCAGGTCGTGCGCACGCGCTTCCATCTCCTGCGGGCGCGGGTATAGCCAGCGGGCGAGCAGGACCAGGCTGAGATTGATGAGCGCGGGGAGCAGGAGCACGGCGAAGGCCTCGTGATAGTCCCGGCGGGTTGCCAGAATCGCGGCCACCACGAGCGGGCCGAACATGGCGCCGAATTGATCGAGTGCTTCGTGCATCCCGAAAACCCAGCCGTAGCCGCCCACCTGCTTCGCCGCGTGCGACAGCATCACGTCACGCGGCGGATTGCGAATCGCCTTGCCGACACGCTCAAGAACAATCAGGGTCGCGGCCTGCGGCCAAGTTTCGGTCAACGCCAGCGCGGGCACCGAAACCATCTGCACGACGTAGCCGAGGATCGTGATCGGCCAATACCTGCCGCTCCAATCGGCCAGCCGTCCCGATAGAAGCCTGCGGCAATAGCCGAGCAATTCGCCGGAGCCGGTAACGACGCCCACGATGGTTGCGCTTGCCGCCAGAGACGCAAGATAGGGGCCGATAATGCTGCGGGACCCTTCATAGGTGAAATCAGCGAAAAAGCTCAGGATGCCGACCAGAAGAACGAATCGAAGTGCGACGTGCGGCAATTCTCCGCGAACCGGCAAGGTCCTGATGACTGGCCATGGTGCATATTTTCCCCTACTTGTGGCCGCACCGCGAGCAAGCGCAGGGCTCCAGAGATCCCGCCGCAGGACAATCATCCTCTGCCCTTTCCGCCCGACCCGGTGCCGTCGGACGCGGCCGCGTCGCTCAGTAATCCGCCTTGCCAGGAATCACGGCGCGCACACCGCCGCGCGGGTTGGCGACGTCACCGCGCCGGGGCGGAATGAGGTGGTAATGGCAGTGAAATTATCGTCTGGCCGGCGACCTCGCCGACGTTGATTCCGATGTTGAACCCGAGGACCGTTTCGTCCTGGGCCAGGATCATCGCTCGTGCACGGACCAGAAGCTCTTCGATTGCGCGCCGCTCGGTCGTCCTGAGATCAAAATAGCTTGGAGCATGCCGGCGCGTCAGGATGAGCATGTGGAGCGGCGTGACCGGCGTCGTATCGTATATGACGTAGGCAAGACGCCTCGCAAAGATCATGTCTGTCTCGGGCGTAGTGCAGAAAGGGCAGTTCGGGTCGGCTTTACGGTTAATCATGGGGCAGCTCCCGCCTTGGAAACTCGTTCTTCCGCCCGCCCTGGCGGTCGGCGTGCCGTGCGCGCACGGCCGCGCCGCGGCCCGCGATCGAGACATCGGGCCGCCTCGGGCTCGTTCACGGCCGATTCGCCTGGGCGGCCTTTCGTCGCGCCCAAGCGGCCAAGGGATGATCGTTGACCGCGTCGGCCGCGGCCGCGGTGCGGCCAAAGTGTCGCGCCGAGCAATGGCGCCGGCCGAGTTCCGCCCACACCTCCGGCAGCCTGACTGCATCCACGGCGGGCTTCTCTTCCACGCTCGGTGTTGCAGGCATCGTCGTCTCATCGAATTCCACGCCGGGTTTTCGCCTGGCGCATGCCTTGAAGCGATCGGTGATGGCCGGCTGCTGCCACGGCTCGGCGCAGGTGCAGGCGAGAGAGAACAATTCCGCGGCGAGTGCCCAGTTGAAATGACGGGCGAGCGCCTCGCCGGCGCGCTCCGCCTCATGGCGAACATTGCCCCTTTGAGATGGATCCCCTGTGGCGGCACGAACCTTGAGGTCCGCAAGAATGGACTCGGCGCTGCCGACCAGAAGCCTCTCGATCGCCTCCCGCAGGCGGCTCGCGCGCGGGCGTGCGCGACTGGCCAGCATGCGTGCCATCAGAATCTCGAAGTCAAGCCGCTCGAGCTCTATGAGATGCCGCGCGACGTCGCTGCGGTCGCCGTAATCTGCCGTCTCGAGCCGGTCGAGCCAAAGGCCTGTCTCGTCTTCCAAAGCCTGCAATTGCCGCTCGATCTCCTGTTGCCCGGAGGTGCCGGACCAGCGCAGCTCTTTCCGGATTCCCGCCAGGCGCACCTCGGAGAGGGTGGCGATCCGCGCCGCTATCACCTGGTGGAGAGTCCGCGGCGCGTCTCCCTTTCCCTGGTAGCGGGTCTCTGCAGCCCAGGCCGCGAACTGCTCGACGAAGAGCGGGTTGCCACGCGACCTTGCGGCGGCGATGGCCGCCACTGGTTCGGAGGCACAGAGTCCCCGTGCGAGGCAATCGAGAGCGGGCGGTGGCAGCGGTCGGAGATCGCGTACGGCGCCCGGCGCGAGCGCTTGGAGCATCGTCCGTCTGCTCGGGCGTGAGAGCAGAAGGACGAACAGCCGGGCGGAGGAAAGCGCTTCCAGCAGTTGCCTCACGAACAGCTCGCCCTCGGCATCGGCCCAGTGCAGATCATCCAGCACGAGCACCTCGATCCTCTCCGCCGTGATGCGGGTGTTGATCGCGGCGATCATCGCTTGCACGTCCGGCCGCTCCGAGGGCAGTTCCGCAAGCTCGGCGGCAAAGTCGGCGACCTCGCCGCCGAAAAGGCTGAACCCGGCGAGCAGTGTGCGAAGCTCCGGATGGCGCCTTCGCCACTCGCGGATCAGGCGGGTCTTCCCCGCACCCGCGTCGGCGACCAGCCCGGCAGGCGTGTGCTGAGCGCGGCCGAGGGGGAGAAGGCGGCTGTCGAGGAACGCAAGATCTTCCTTCCGGCCGACGAACGGGCCGGCACCTTTGGCGTTGGCTGCATGGTCGAGCGCGGAAGGGCGCTTGCGGCCGAGGTGGCGATATCCGTGCGGCTCCTCCTGGTTCAGCAATCGCCGCGGCACGCCAACAAACTGCTCAAGCTGCCGGTTGGCGGCATAGATCGTTTCCGAGTAGAGCAGCACGTCGTCCGGCTCGAAATCGAAGACGGCGCGTGCCGTCACTTCGCGAAGTGCCGGAACGCCGCCGCGATCGAGGGGCAAAACGTACTGATCTATCCAGATCCCCCAGCGGATACTGCCGGAGCCACGCAGTGATGCTGCGAGGTCCGGGAGATGCCCTCTGAGCCGGCATTCTCTCTCCAGGGCGTCGCGCAGGGCCCCCCGTGGACCACTCGCCGCCGCTATCAGCCAACCCCGCTCGGGCACGGCACAGATCGCACTGCCATTTTGAGGGCGCAGCACATCCTGGAGCAAGGTTGCAACAGCTCCGAGGATGCCGGGTGGAACATGGTCGCAGACGATCCTGAGAACGAGAGCGCTTGCGGTGACGACGGCCCAATCCGCCGCCGCACCGTGCGGTATCCCGGCGGGTACGATCTGCCATTCGATCCTCTCCAGCGGCCGATCGCCGAGCCAGCGCAGGCAAATCGGGCAGTTTGAATGGGCGGCCGGCCACTCGCCCCGGCAGGTTTCACAATACCGGTAGGAGACGGACAGGGGCCGGGTCGCGAGGGAAGCTGCCGGAGGTTCCGGCCGCTGCCTGCTTCTGCGTTCGCTTGCAGGAAGCATGGGCCCTAGTCGCGAGCCGCTGCGGCAACGCGCGCGACGACCCGCCGGAGGGTCCGCACCGCAGGTGGCGGCTCCGGCAGAAATTCCGCATTCCGCAATGCCTCGGTCACGCTCTCTCTTGCGATGTCGTAATACTCGGCAAGCCATCCCCCGATTTCCTCACGCAGCACAAAATCCGAGTGAGAAAGCAAACCGATCAGGCGCTTGACCGCCTCGTGGCGATCGCTCTCCGGCGCACCTGCCAGCGCGATCCGCCAAGCCAGCGCGCGAACGCGTGGATCCCCCTCTCGAGTGAGGCCGCGGAGCGCGGGCCAAAGGGTTTGGCTGTCCGGGGCCATCTCCGCGAGCAGCGCGAGCGCGCTCTGCCGGCGGCGCAGGCTGGAGACGCTTTCGGCGCCCTCCGACGGCACGTGCACGAGCGCAATTTCGAGGAGCGCCGAGAATGCTTCGGGGTCCAGAGCGCGAAGCGCTGCCTCGGCGGCCGGGCGCGAGGAATCGTCGGCCAACGCTGTGATGAAATAAGGGAGCGCCTCCCGGCGGCGGAGTTTGCCCAGTGCGTCGACAACGCCCGGCAGCGGCGGGCGGCTGGTAAATTCGAGAAGAAGTGGAACCACCGTTGCGTCGCCCCATTCGGCAAGCGCGCGTGCCGCCGCATTGATCACCGCCTGCTCGCCAGTCTCTTCCACCGGATCGGTGATCTCATGCAGCAGGCGAAGGTATTCTATCAGTACTTCGTAGGCGTGAAGCGCCGCCAGTGCCTCCACGGCGCGGCGGCGCGGTTCGTAGAGCCCGCTTGGTTCGCGAGCGAACAGGAGGTGGCGGAGCAGCGGGATCGCCGGCGTGCCGCAGGCAACCGCCGCGATGACGCCGAGATCACCCTCCTCGCGCAGCGAAGTCAGGGCGGCAACCGCTCGTTCAACCTCGACGGTCGCGGTTGGTTCAGGAGCCGCAGAAGCGACGGCTTTCGACGTAGGGCACACCGCGCTTCTTCCCTTCCCTTCCCGTCGACCGGCGGCCACAGGGTGAGCCTCCCCAGGCACGGGGTGCCTGCAGCCGGTCGAAAGAGTCCGAGGAGTCATCAGCCGCGACGGCGGTTCCGGGGAACTCCATCCCCCGGTGAGGGAGGGCAAGCTCCCAAACCGCCAGAATTTTCGCACGCTCCTGCCGGCGCTGCAAGCGCAGCCGGCTATCGGTTCCCACTCGCCTGCAACCGGCGGCGATTTTCCGGGCGTTGCGTCCACAAGCCGTGATCTCTAAGGTTCGCTCCACTTGGTGGTGGGGTCCACCTGAACCGCCCGTAACGGGCCAATGACTCCTGCGGAGCACGGCCTCAGCAGGAGCATGAATTGGCCGCAGAACTTCCTCCGGACCTGAAAGTCACCTCGCCGGCCAGAGGCAGATGGGCGGCAGTCACAGCGTGGCCGAGCGTTCTCGCCGTGTTGCTTGGGACGTTTGTCGCGTTCGCCGCGACGTGGCCCGCATCGAGCGCACCGGGTGCGGCGAGCCGGACGCTCGCGCTCCATCTGCCGGAATGGCTGGCTGGTGTCGCCGTGATGGCATTGGCGAGCGCCGGGCTCTCGTTCTTCGTTGCTTTGCTGCCGATGCCGCGCCGGAAGGATCCAGACGATTTCGAGATGGAACCGCCGCCGCAACCGCAAGGCGGAAAGGCGGTGGTGCTTACGCTGCTCGCGCTGTTGCTGCTCGGCGCCGCGGGCACGGCGTGGCTGCTGATGCGGTTCAATCCAGCGGCGGGCCCTGCACTCGTCGGCGGCATGGCGCAAGCGCCGCCGGTGCACCCTCTCGCACCGGCCGCGCCAGCCCCGCCGGCCCCGCCGCCACGGCCGCTTCACATCCCGTCGGCGAATGGCGCTCTCACCGTCCTGGTCGCTGCGATCTCGGTCGGCGCCTTGGCCTTCGCGATCTGGCTCTTCGCAGAGCGCGCTTCGGAGTTCTCGGGCCTGACCCGCCGGCGCCGCCGACACCGGCGGCTTGCCACGGCGATGGCCGAGGCGGTCAGCGCGGGATTCGAGGATCTGACGGACGATCCCGATCCGCGTCGGGCGGTGATTGCCTGCTATCGCCGCTGTGAACGAGCGGTCGCCGAAGTGCGGCATCGGCGCTATCCGTGGCAAACGCCGCGCGAATACGTCGAGGCGGCGCTGAACGCGCTCCGCTTGCCACGCGCAGCGGTGACGTCCTTGCTCGCGGTCTTCGAGCGCGCCCGCTTTGGTGATGCGCCGGTAACCGGGAACGATCGGGTGGCGGCTCTGGCAGCGCTCGGCGATATCCGTACGGCGCTAGCTACGGAGAGAGAGCATGGAACCCGGCGCTGAACGAATCACGCTCGGAACGCTGCTCGGCTGGATCGTGCTTGCCTTGCTGATCGGCGCGATCGCAACGCCGCTCGCGCTCTGGGTCGGGCCGGAGCATCACGTCGTGGTAGTGCGGCTAGCGGGCGCGCTCTTCACGGCCGCGGTGCTGTACCGTCTGGCAACGGCCGTGCGCGCGGTGATCGAGTCCAAGACTCCTTCGCCGGCGGAGGCCGCGCTCCGGCGCTCGCCGCCTCCGGCCATCGCCGATCCCACGCTCCTGCGACTCGGAACCGACATTCGTTCGAGCCTCCGGCGGCGAGGCCATTTCGAGCGGGTTCTCTGGCCGTGCCTCACAGCAATCGCGGAGAGCCGCGGCGTCACCCTGCCGCCCTCCCGCGCAGCCCGGCGTGGCGCGGCGATCAGAAGGGCCGATCTTCTTCGTATTCTGGACGCGATCGAGGAGGCGGAATGACCCCGGTGGAGCTCACGGACCGGGCTGATGCGGTGCTCGGCGCTCTCCTTCGCGTCGTCGTCGGGAAGGAGGGCGTACTGCGGCTCGTGCTTGCCGCACTTCTGGCCGAGGGGCATGTGCTGATCGAGGATGTTCCCGGAGTCGCCAAGACCACCATTGCGGCCTCTTTCGGAACGGCGCTCGGCCTTTCGTTCCGGCGGGTGCAGTTCACGCCCGATCTGCTTCCGGCCGACCTGACCGGCAGCTTCATCTACGACCAGCGGAGCGCCGAGTTCGCGTTTCGCCGTGGCCCCATCTTCACGGAGCTCCTGCTCGCCGATGAGATCAATCGGGCCGCGCCGAAGACGCAATCCGCGCTGCTCGAGGCGATGCAAGAGCACCAGGTTACGGTCGAGGGCGAAAGCTTCCCGCTGCAACCGCCGTTCCTGGTGATCGCGACGCAAAATCCGGTCGAGCTCGAGGGTACCTATCCGCTGCCCGAGGCGGAGCTCGACCGGTTCCTGGTACGGCTTGCGATCGGCTATCCGACTTCGGAGGAAGAGGCGCAAATCCTGCGGCTGAGAAGAGAGCGCCGCAGTGATCAACCGCGCGTCGAGCCGATGGTCACGCGGGCCGAGCTGTTGCGCATGCAAGCCTCACTTGAGGATGTGTTCCTCGACTCGACGATCGAGACCTACATCGTGCATCTGGTGCGTGCGACGCGCGAGGATCCGCGCCTCCTGCTCGGCGCCTCGCCGCGCGCGAGCCTTGCTCTGATGAAGATGGCGCGCGCCGTTGCCGCACTTGCTGGCCGCGACTTTGTCACCCCGGACGACGTCAAGCATGTCGCGGCGCCGGTGCTCGCGCACCGGCTCGTGCTTCGCCCCGAGAACTGGGGCGGCCGGATCACCACTGCGGGCATCGTGGGAAGCCTGCTCACCCGGATCACCGCGCCGGCGGCGGAACTGCGATGACGAATTGCCCGACGCCGCTGGTGCGCGCGCTGCTCACGGTCGCGGGCTGGGCTTTGTTGCTGGGGATCGCGCTTGGCCGTCCCGAGCTCTTCGCGCTCGCGTTGCCGCTTCTCATGGCGCTCCTGCAGGGTGCCGTCCGCCGCCAGGTCGAGCCGGGCGCGATCCAACTCGCCGCCGATGCGGAAACCCTGTTCGAAGGCGAGGACATTACGCTTGCGGTAGAGACGAGCGTCGCTGGCGCCCGAGTCGGCGTGCAAATTCTTCCCGTCCTGCCACCGCTTCTCCACCCGCTCGAGGGGCCGCAATCGCCGGAGCTCCTTGCCCTGCCGGGGCAGCCGCTCGCCTGGCGTTGCCGGGCCCGCTCAGAGGCAGCCGCAATCCTGCATTTCGATGCGGTCTTCGTGCGTGCCTTCGATCCTTTTGGGCTTTGGGTCTTTGAATGGGGAACGCGCGAGCGGCTCGCCATCACGGTTTTGCCACAAGCCTCAGCAATCTCCCGGCTGCCTTCGCCGCGGCATGCCGGAGCGCTCTTCGGGGCACACGCCTCCACCCGTTCCGGTGAGGGCGTAGCCTTCGCCGATCTCCGTCCGTTTGTCACGGGCGATCGTCTGCACGAAATCAACTGGCCGGTTTCGCTGCGGCGGCAGAGCCTGCACACGAACCGGTTTCATACCGACCGGCAGGCGAATCTTGTCCTGCTGATCGACACCTTCACGATGATCGGCCGACGCCCGAATTCGAGCCTCGATCACATCCTGCGCGCAGCGGCGGGATTCGCCGCCGCCTCTCTCCGGCGACACGACCGTGTGGGGCTCCTGGAATACGGTGGCATCGCGCGCTCGGTCAGCGCCGGGACTGGCCAGGGCCAATACCATCGCATCCTGCATGCGCTGGCGCGCTCGACGCCCTTGCACACGGAGTTTTCGCAGGATCTCGCTTCGCTGCCGGAGCAGGTGCTCTCGCGACGAGCGCTCGTGGTGGCGCTGACGCCGCTGGCCGATGCGCGCTTCGTTCGTGCTGTGACCAGCCTTGCCGAACGCGGCCAGGACGTCGTCCTGCTCGCGCTGGCGACGGACGAGCTTTCCGAAGGTCTGGCGCGGCGGCGTGACCTCGGTCCCTTGGTGCGCCGGCTCTGGCGGCTTGAGCGGGAAGAGCGGTTGCGGGCGCTCCGGCGCGCCGGGGTGCGCGCGGCGCATTGGCCGGCGGCTCGGCCGCTCGACGCCACGCTCGGCCTTGTGCGGGATCCCCGTATCAGGAAGAACGCGGCGTGATTCGTGCGCTCGGGCTGCTGGCCGCGCTGGCCGTCGGCTTCCTGCCGATCGATCTTTGGCCTGGGCGCTGGCTCGGATGCGCAGCCCTGCTCGCCACGCTGGTTTCGGCCGGCGGCGTTCTCCTTCCCTCGCCTGGCGTGGCGACGGCCGGCGGCGTGCTTGGGATGCTTGCCTTCGCCGTCGCGCTGATTTTCGTTCCGCCGGGCGGTGCGTTGCTTCCTTCGCTCATCATGGGCACAGCGCTCCTCATCCTGCTCGACATGACGGCACTCGGCGCACGCTCCGCGCGTGGCGGGCTCGGGGCGGGTGTGCTGGCGGCACATCTCGCCCGGCTCGGGCTTGCCATCGTGCTTGCAGCCGCCTTGCTCCCCGTTCTGGCGGCGCCGGCGGGATATCTGCCGACAGCGTGGAGCGGCGTGTTTCGCCCTCTCTTTGCCGTGGCCGGCGGGCTGATCGCCTTTGCGGGTGTCGCGAAGCCGTTCCTCGGTTCCTACACCACGAGTTCGATCAGGAACGG
>JAKAWQ010000156.1 GCA_021816925.1 Pseudomonadota bacterium | reverse complement strand
GGCCGGGTCGTGAGAGCAGGCTGCCGGCCATTCCGAGATGCAAGTGCCATGGTACGCAGGGCAAGCGAACCGTGAATTTTCGCTTCCTGCGAGCTTGCGCCCGCGTTGATGGGCCGGCGAAATCCGCGCCCAAAGGCGCAGGTTGTCGTGGCGGCCGGTCTATCCGGGTGGTACTCCCCGGCGGTTTCGCGAGAGCCTGTCCCTGAAGGCGAGGAAAAGGATACCGGCGACCATCAGCCCGCAAAGCGCTACGACGACGAGGCTGAGTGCATTCCTGATCTGGGCGATGATCGGCGCCGGCAGCCCCAAGACCACAAATGCCAGCACGGATACCACGCCGAGCGCGGGAATCAGATAGTCGACGGTTGCATGCTTCCAGCTCAATCCGGCAAAGATTCCCGTCATCAGGAGGCCCACGGTCACAATGCCGATGGACATGGGCCAGCCGCCGTAAGCGGAAATCGCCGGGGCGAGCGTTCCTTGAAAGGCCTGGTTCCATTGCGGCACGCCCCAGAGCAGGCCATAGGTCAGCGATCCGGCGAACAGAAACCCCGCCAGGAGCGAAGACAAAACGAAGCGTGCCGTGCCTGAGCCCATGTCGACTCTCGGAGAGGTCCCTTGCCGCTATAGCCTTGCGCCTCGCCTGCCGGCCTCGCCGGGCTGCGTGGCTTCAGCTTGTGCCGACGACCACCTCGCTGATCTGCATGACGGGCGACAGGTCGGTGTAGTTGGCAATGTCGGACAGGATCTGCTCGGCGTGCGGAGCGAAACCCGCCTGGAATGCTTCGACCGAGTCGCTGAAGATGTGGCACATCGCGACGTAGGGCGCAGGGCTGCCTGGCGCGGCGCCCGAGAAGCCCTTGTCGACGGTGTAGTACTTGCATTTCTCGCCCATGAGGCGCTGCACGAGCGGCATGTGGCGGTCGCGATAGTATGCGTGGTCGAACCGGGCGCCGGGCGTGTTCGGGTACATTACGCTCACCTTGATCATGGCACTCCCGCTAAAGCTTGGGAATCGGGTAAGGCTCCGGGCGAATGGTGCAGCAACTCGTGGACGGCGGCAATCTGCACTGCCGTGCCGTCGGTGCTACAGGAGGTATGCTAATCGCAGATGATGCGTCGTGCCGTAGTTTCGCTGCTCGGTGCCGCGGCTGCGGCGCTGCTCGGCGGTTGCGCCGGACCGCCTGTGTCCGCAGCGGTGCCAGCGCCGCCGCGGGCGTTTCTTGCGGCCGGTTCGGGCGTCCAGCACCGCGCGCCCGTGATCGGTGTGCTCGTGACCGGGTGGCACAGCGGACTGATTCTGCCCGCGTGGGAACTCGGTCCTTTGAGGTCGCTGCTGCCCCCTTACGCGCGCGAGCGCTACGTGAGCTTTGGGTGGGGCAATCGGCGCTTCTACATGGCATCCCATCCGACTTTCTCCGATGCGGTCGCCGCCCTGTTCAGCTCCCCTAGTGTCCTGCTGGTGCAAGGTGCCCCGGCATTGCGCGTGTTGGCGCCGTCGGGGGCGAAGTATCGCTGGCTCTGCGCCGATCGGGACGAAGTGTGGAAGATCGATGCGTATCTGCGCCATGCGCTGCGCCAGGTTCACGGCAGACCGGTCAGACTCGGCGCGGGACCCTGGATCGATAGCGCGTTCTATGCATCCGGCGAGCGCTACGACGGGCTGCACACCTGTAATACCTGGACGGCGGACGCCCTGAAGTTCGCGGGGCTGCCGGTGCATGCCAGCGACGTGATCTTCTCGAGCCAGCTCGTTGCACTGATCGCGAAGCTGTCCGCCTGTCCCGCCGCGACACACCCCTGACCGCAACTGTTCTCCAAGCGGCAGGCCGCGGATACGGCGCATGCGCGCCGCTCGGGTCTTCCCGGAGGCAAAAACCGGGGATGCTTTTGCCCGCCTGCCACGGACGGATTCACCCCGCTCCGTATGACGTTGCGGGCGGCGTCGGCTGAGTGATGTCCTCGAGGGAGGAGATCGGGACGGCAGGGCCGTGCGCGATTTTCCCCCGCAGCGGCGAACGGTCGGGGACGCGCTGCCGCAGCCTCACGGTCCGCAGCGCCTGTCATGAGGAATCCCGGCGTCGCGTATGAGATCATGCCGCAAATCGTACCTGGTGCCCAAGGAGGCCCGTGAGCCCCGCCGAATCCGCTGTTGGAGCGCTCCCCCGGGACGCGTGGCTGCTGTGTTTCTCCGCATTCTTCGCCGACCTGGGCTACCAGGGCGTGACAGCCCTGTTTCCGCTTTATCTGGTTTACCGCCTGCACGCTCCGCTGTACGTGTACGGCATAGTGTCCGCCATTGCCTTCGGCGGCGGAGCATTCATTTCCTATCTCGGCGGCGTAGCGGGCGATCGGTTCGACAGGAAGGCCGTGTCCATCGCGGGCAACATGCTCATTCCGCTGATGGCGCTCTCCGGACTTGCCCAGGTACCTTGGCTGTCGGCATTGCTGTTCATCCTCGGCTGGTGGGCGCGCTACTTTCGCAGCCCGGCCCGCCGGGCCCTGCTGGTCAATGTGACGGCGCCCGAGACGCGCGGCCGGGCCTTCGGCGTGCTGCACGCGCTCGACATCGGCGGAGGCATGCTGTCGGCGGTATTTGCGCTGCTTGCGCTATGGCGGCATATCGCAATCGGCACCGTGATGCTCTGGGCCGTTGCGCCGCTGCTGGTGTCGACGATGCTGTTGTTTGCCGTGCGGCGCACGACGGTGTACCCCGCCCGGACCCCCGTCGCGGCTGCTGTGGACGGGACCATAACGGCGCCGCGCACCCTGTTGATCGCCTTGCTCGCGTCCGCGACACTCTACGGCTTCAGTTTCTACAACCTCGGTTTCCCCATCCTGAGTGCAGTGGCCGGTCACGCCACGACAGGATACGAGTGGGGCGTGCTCGCGTATGTCGTATATCTCGGCGTGTCGGCGGTCAGCGGCTATGCGCTGGGGGCGCACCGCAGCTCGCCGGCACGCTCGCTGTGGCTGCTGGGATACCTGCCATCGGCGCTCGGGTCCGGCTTCATCGGGGTGTGCGAGCTCATGCATTGGCAGCAAGCCGCCTTTTACGCTGCCGTCGCGCTGCTCGGCCTCGGTATGGGCGCGGTCGAGACTTTCGAGCCGGTGCTGTTGTCCTCTGTCGTCGGGCCCAGCCGGCTGGGGCGCGGCATGGGCTTTCTATCCGTGTCGAGGGCCATCGGCCAGTTTCTGTCCAATCTGATCATGGGCTTGCTGTTTTCGCTCGGCCAGGCGGTACCGTATTTTTACGCGTTCGCTTCTGCCATGCTGGCGGCAGCAGTGTTCGGCAGCGTCGAACTGACTCGCTCGCCTGAAGCCCCGGACCCGCAACGCAGGAGGTGAACGGCAAGCCCGGCCGGCACGCGCGCTCGACCTCCGAGCGCCATCGCAGCCGATGCCGAAATTTTGCACCGCCCTTGAGTGCCGCAGTGCGGCTCAGGTTGGCCGCTTGGGGCGAGCCTCGCAAGTCCCGCGCAAGATAAAGAAGACCCCGCCGAAGCGGGGTCGGTCGCTTGCTTGCATCGAGTCGTTTTTTTTTTTCGGCCGGCACGGTGTGGCATGCGATACCTGTTGCGCATTGCGAACCCGTGCTTTCTTGTTGGATTACCTGTGCTCTGGCGCTTTCCGTTCGGGACAGAGTGTCG
>JAKAWQ010000066.1 GCA_021816925.1 Pseudomonadota bacterium | reverse complement strand
CCCGTTGCCGCCAGCCCGATGCTGAGGATCGGCGTCCTTCCCGCTTTACCCGGAGGCCGCCGGGAGACGTGTGCGCCGATGCCAGAGCCCGGGCTGGAACGTTCGCTCGCGCCGGGGGCTGCCGGCCGGCCACTGGGAGGCTCTGGCCAGCTTGCGGGCGTTCTCACCGTTGCTCCACGCCGGATCGGCGGCTACCCTGCCCCCGCGACGGCCAAAGTGGCCGGTCATCGGGGGAATCCTGGCTTGATCAGGCGGCAGACGTGGTAGGCTGAGTTCGCTTCAGTCACGCTGCCGAAGATTTGCCCCCAGCTATAAATTTTTCCGTTGAGCCGGTACATGTAATGGCAGAGCCCGTCGTACAGCTTCATCAGTCCCTTGCTCACTCCGATGATGCCGTCCTCGTTTCCGCCGGTCCCGCCGGTTATGACCTGAACCTCAGAATTGTAGCCCCAGATTCGGTGCAGATAGTCGGCCATGGTGTCCGGCGGCATGCCGATCGAATAGTAACCATCACCCCGGATCTCTTGTTCCGACTTGTCCACCGCCGTGTTGATCAGCTGGATGTACTTATCGATCGTGAAGGTGCCGAAATCGCATTTGTTGACGACCCCGAAGGATTTCGTAAACGTTTCGATCTCGTTCAGGAGGCCGGTGTTGCCGGCCGCCTTCAGCATCATTAAGGTAGGTCTTGATTTCGGCAAGCACCCTGGTTGCGATTCCGGCACCGATGAGAAGGGCCCTCTTGGCCGGATTTAGCTCGTACATGGAATAGAAGGTACTCGTAAACCCACACACCCCCCAGTATTGGTTGGTCACCCCCATTGTGTTCATTTCGGTCTGCGACATCGACATCGGACACCTCCCGCGTTTTTCCGGAAGCTCGCTCACGCCTCAGCCCAACCGACGACGAGTACTGCCGAACATTGCCCGGAGCGGCAACATTAGGTCCGGTCGGAGGACAGCGTAGGTTCGGCATGGTACGCTTTTCAACCATCGACTGGCTGATACTCGTGTCGGGCTAGGTGTGCGGGTCGCTCGGTGCCGGATCCGCGAGCCGGGATTCCGCCGGCGGGGAAGGGCGTTCATCGGTAAGATCCGGGGCCTGTAATCAGCTGTCACCGGAGATCCGAAAACCGGTCCGTTCCCGCGGCCGCAGGCGGGCGGGGTTGGGCACTGGACGAAGAACGGTGTACCAGCTTCCGGTGACAATCGGCACGAAAGGCAGGAGGAACGGAGATGGCCGAGAAGGTTGCGGTGGTGACAGGCGCGGGCAGCGGCATCGGGCGCGCGGTGGCACTGGCGCTGGTGCGGGAAGGTTATGCGACGGTGCTCGCCGGGCGGCGCAAGGACGCGCTCGAGGAGACGGTGCGGCTTGCCGGCGCCGGCGCCAAGGTGCTCGCCCAGCCTACCGACGTGAGCGATCCCGCTGCGGTCAATGCTCTCTTCGCGGCGACCAAGGAAAAATTCGGGCGGATCGATCTTCTCTTCAACAATGCCGGCAGCGGCACGCCGGCGATCGGCTTCGACGAATTGACCTTCGAGCAATGGTCGCGCGTGGTCGCGACCAACCTCACCGGCTCCTTCCTCTGCGCGCAGGCGGCGTTCCGGATGATGAAGGCGCAAAGCCCGATGGGCGGGCGCATCATCAACAACGGCTCGATCTCGGCGCACGCGCCGCGCCCCAACTCCGCCCCCTACACCTCGACCAAGCACGGCGTCACCGGGCTCACCAAGGCGATCAGCCTGGACGGGCGAAAATACGATATCGCCTGCGGGCAGATCGATATCGGCAACGCGATGACGCCGCTCGCCGCGCGCATGGAGAAAGGCGTGCCGCAGGCGGACGGCAGCGTGCGGCCGGAGCCGCTGATGGATGTCGAGAACGTGGCGCGCTCGGTCGTCTTCATGGCAGGGCTGCCGCGGGACGCGAACGCGCTCTTCCTCACCGTGATGGCGACCAAGATGCCTTTCGTCGGTCGGGGGTGATCCTCAGCGGAAATCCCGGGTCGGGATTTTCAGCCTGCCAACCGGTGCGTCCTCTTCGAGCGCGGCGAGAAGGAAAGAAAGATCGGTCAGCCGCTCGGCGATGAGGTGGATCACCTGCCCCTCACGCTCGACCTTTCCGGTGCAGGCCAGGAGCGAGGCGGTGAGCACGAGCCGCCGCTCGCGGGCGAAGAGATCGGACCAGATCACGAGATTGGCCTGCGCGGTCTCGTCCTCGATCGTCATGAAGGTGACCCCGCGCGCGCTGCCCGGCCGCTGGCGCAGCAGCACAAGCCCGGCGACCGTCACGCGCCGCTCCGCGCGTCCGAGGGCAAGCTCCGCGCAACGAGCGCCGCCACGCCGTGCGAGCTCGGCGCGGAGGAAGGCCAGGGGATGCTGGCGCAGGCTGAGGCCGGTTGCGCGATAATCCAGGGCGACCTCCGATCCCTCGGCCATCGGAGCAAGCGCGACGGCGGGCTCGGGCACTCGCTCCCCGCCGGCAGCCGCAAAAAGCGGCAGAGGCGCTGGGGCGAGCCCCCGTACGACCCAGAGCGCGCCCCGCCGATCAAAACCGAGGTCGGCAAATCCGTCCGCCTCTGCCAGGCGTTCGAGCAGGGCGGGGGCAATGCCGCTCCGGTCGGCGCATTCGGCCACGCTCGCGAACGGTTTCCCCCCGCGCGCCGCGACCAGGCGCGCGGCAGCGGCCTCGGAGAACCCCTTCACCATCCGGAAACCGAGCCGTACCGCGAAATATTCTCCCGCCCCCGGCTCGAGCGTGCAGTCATAGGAAGAAAAATTGGCGGAGACGGGAAGAATCTCGATGCCGTGTTCGCGCGCATCGCGCACGATCTGCGCCGGCGCATAAAAACCCATCGGCTGGCTGTTCAGGAGCGCGGCGCAGAAGACATCCGGATGATGGCATTTGAGCCAACTGCTGGCATAGGCCAGCAGTGCGAAGGAGGCGGCGTGGCTTTCCGGAAATCCGTAGGAGCCGAAGCCCTCGATCTGGCGGAAGGTGCGCTCGGCGAAGTCGGCCGTGTAGCCGTTTCGCACCATGCCACGGATCATCTTCTCTCGAAAATGCGAGATCTGGCCTGTGAAACGGAAAGTCGCCATGGAACGGCGCAACGCATCGGCCTCCTCGGGCGTGAAACCCGCGGCGACGATCGCAATCCGCATCGCCTGCTCCTGAAAGAGCGGCACGCCGAGCGTGCGACCGAGCACGGATTCAAGCTCGGGTGTCGGAAAGCTCACCGGCTCAAGGCCCTGGCGACGACGGAGATAGGGATGCACCATGTCGCCCTGGATCGGGCCGGGGCGGACGATCGCGACCTCGATCACGAGATCATAGAAAGCGCAGGGCGCAAGCCTCGGCAGCATCGCCATCTGCGCGCGGCTTTCGATCTGGAAAACGCCGAGCGTGTCCGCCTTGCGGATCATCGCGTAGGTGGCCGGATCCTCGGGCGGGATGCTTGCCATATCGAGACGAACGCCGCGATGTGTCGCGATGAGGTCGAAGCCGCGGCGGAGGCACCCCAGCATGCCGAGCCCAAGCACATCGGCCTTCATGAAACGGAGCGCGTCGATATCGTCCTTGTCCCACTCGATCACCTGCCGGTCGGCCATCGCCGCGGGCTCGATCGGAACGAGCTCATCCAGCCGGTCCGCAGTCAGAACGAAACCACCCGGATGCTGGGAGAGATGGCGGGGAAAGCCGATGAGCGCGCGCGCGAGATCGAGCGTCAGGCGAAGCCGGCGATCGGCGATGCCCGGCGCGGTAGTCAGCTCCTCCTCGTCCGTGCCCCAGATCTCCGCGGCGATGGAGGAAATCCTGTCCTCCCCGAGCCCCATTGCCTTGCCCACCTCGCGGAGCGCGCGACGGGCACGAAAGCGGACGACGATCGCGGTAAGCGCTGAGCGCTCGCGGCCGTAGGTGTCGTACACCCACTGAATCACCTCCTCGCGTCGCTCGTGTTCGAAATCGACGTCGATGTCAGGTGGCTCCTTGCGCGCCGCCGAGACGAAGCGCTCGAACAAGAGGCCCGAGCGCGTGGGATCGATGCTGGTGATGCCGAGCACGTAACAGACGGCCGAGTTCGCTGCCGAGCCGCGCCCCTGGCAGAGGATGCCACGCGCGCGCGCGTGGCGGACGATGTTATGGACGGTGAGGAAATAGGGCGCGTAGGCAAGCTCGGCGATCAGGGAAAGCTCGTGGCGAAGCTGCTGCGCAACGCTTTCCGGTACGCCTTCGGGATAGCGGAGCGGCGCCGCCTCCGAGGTCAGCCGCTCGAGCATCTCCTGCGGCGCAAGGTCCGAGCCGAACGTTTCGCTCGGATACTGATACCGCAGCTCCGAAAGCGAGAAACGACAGCGCGCGACGATCTCGGCCGTGTTGGCGATCGCCTCCGGATGGCACGCAAACAGCCTCGCCATCTCGGCGGGCGGCTTCAAATGCCGGTCGGCAGAGCGCTCGCGGCGGAATCCCGCCTCATCGATCGTGCATGTCTCGCGGATGCACGTGAGCACGTCGGCGAGGATGCGCCGCTCCGGGACGTGATGCATAACATCGTTGGTGGCAACAGGAGGAACCCGCGCCCGCCGCGCCGCCTCGGCCAGCGCCGCAAGGCGCGCGGCATCATTCGGCCGGCGGCGGAGCGTGAGCGCGAGCCAAGCGCGCGCGGGAAAATCTGCTGCAAGTCGGGCCAGCGTGGAAGCAAGCGCCGCATCCGGCTCGCCGGGCACGAGCACGACAAGCAGCCCCTCGCCCGCGCGGGCGAGATCGTCCCACGAAAGCCGGCAACCGCCCTTGCCAGCCCGGCCCTTGCCGAGCGTGAGCAGCCGGCAGAGCCGTGCATAGGCGGCCCGATCGGTCGGATAGACAAGGACTTTTTTTCTTTTCCCTCCTGCTCCCTCTCCCTCCGCTTCGTTTCCGTCCGCGAGATCGAGGCGGCAGCCGACGACAAGGCGCACGCCCGCGGCTGCGGCCGCCTGGTGCGCGCGCACTATGCCGGCAAGCGTGCCGCGATCGGTGATGCCGAGCGCGGGAATCTCAAGCCGCGCGGCTTCGGAAAAAAGCTCCTCGGGATGCGAGGCACCGCAGAGGAAGCTGTAGTTGGTGGTGACCTGGAGCTCGGCGTAACGTGGCGTCATCGCTCATCGTCGCGGCCGGGAAAGCCCCGCGTCGTCGGCGCCGCCGCCGCCGGGCGCTTCATCAGCACATAGCCCGAGCGCTCGAGATGCTGCACCAGGCGCTCGGCGGTGATGCGTGCCATCACCTCGTCAGCCTGATGCACGCGTTTTCTTCCCTCATAGCGGAGCGCAAAGGAAAGGGAATCACGAATCTCCTCGGCCGTTGCGGGAGAGAGCACATCCTTCGGTATTTCGTTCGGCATGGCGAATGGCCCGTTTACAAAATCATCGGGTGGTTCAAAAAAAACCGTGCAGGAACCAGCGTCCGTCCCCGCTCGCCGGGTCGGCGCCGTCGCCGCGGCGATAGAGCCAGTAGCGTCGGCCCACCTCGTCCTCGACACGGAAATAGTCGCGCACCGCGAAGGTTTCGGCGTCGTTCCGCCACCATTCACCGTAGATGCGCTCGGGCCCGTCGCCGGCGGCAAGGCGCCGGCGACGGCCACGCCAGACGAACTGCGCCGGCGGATGGTCGGGCAGGAGCGCCAGCGCGCCGACCGGCTCGGGCGGGGCGAACAGGCGCGCCGGCCGTGGCAGTTGCGGCGGCCAGGTTTTTTCCCCCGCCGGGGCGAGCGCCGCCACGCGGCGCACGGACCGTTCGGGCACGTCGCTTTCGTGCACCGCCGCGCGATAGAGCCGCTCCGGCCCCACCCGGTTCGCCAGCCGGTCCACCAGCATCGCCAGATCCGATTCTCCACCTTCGCCGGCAGCGAACCGTTTGCCGACGGCGAACGGCTCGGCAAGCCGCGCCGCAAGGCGCATCGCCTCGACCCCCGAACCAGGATCGACTTCCTCCAGGCGGAGCCTGAGCAGCCGGGCGAGATGCCGCGCATTGCGCGTCGGCCGGACGGCGCCGACGCGCAAGGCTATAACCGTGCGGTCGGTGCGCTCGAAGAAGAGATCGAGCTGTCGCGCACCCTGACCGGCCCGTTCGAGCGTCCGGCAGAGCGTCTCGGCAAGCCGGTCGATAGCCGCGGCAAGCGCCTCGGCGGTGGAGAGCGGCTCGGCGAAGGCAAGGCGCGCGGCGAGCACCGCGGGCGGGACGATCGGCATGATCGGCTCCGCCACGCGCCCCAGCGCCTGGTCGAGCCGGCGGAGCGTTGCTGCCCCGAAGCGGCGGGCGAGCGGGCCGCGCGGCAGGGCGGCGAGTGCGCCGATCTCCCGGATGCCAAGGCGCACAAGTTCGGCGGCTTCCCCCTCCGGCAGGCGGAGTGCCGCTGGCGGCAGCGGGGCAAGCGCTGCGGCGAGGCCCCCCTGCGGGACGACGATGCTCTCCGTCCTGCCGTAACGGGCGAGCGCATGCGCCGCCCCCGGTGTACCGGCGATCGCGGCACGGGCAGTGAAACCCCCGGCGGCAAGCCGGGCCAGGAGATCGGCGAGCAGACCTACCTCGCCCCCGCAAAAATACATGCAGCCGGTGACGTCGATCCAAAGCCCGTTCGGCGGATCGACGCCGGCGAGCGGCGCATAGCGAAGGCACCAAGCGGCCAGCCGATGCAGCACCTTCGCGTCCGCCTCCGGATCGGCGGCAGCCGTGGCAAGACCGGGGGCGAGGAGTTCTGCCTCCGCGAGCGTGAGGCCAAGCGGGCGACCATCGCTGGGCCGGATGCCGAGCCTCGCTGCCGCCCGGTCGGCAGCTGCCACCATGCGGCGGGCGCCCTCCCGCCGCACGGTGACGAACGGCGCCTCAGGCGCGGGCGCGTCTTGCCGGCAGCGGCGCAGCCGATCGGTCGGGAAGAACGCCAGCCAAACCGAGACAACCCGTCGCATCGCACGCCTCCACCATCCAGGATGCCGCCGCCCGCCCGCGGCAGCGAACGAGATCGAGCCGCCAGAGCGCGCGCTCGAGGCCCGGCCAAGCCGGATGGGGCCAAGCCGGGCGCGGCGCGGGCAGAGGCGCCACACGCCAGCGCGTCGCCGCCGCATTGGGTACGATCTTTTCCTCCTCGGGTTTTTCTCCCTTTTCCCGCCGCACCAGCACGAGCACGAACACACCGGTTGCCTCCGTCGCCAGCGCGAGGCGGCGCGAGGCGGTCATCGGCAGGCGGGAAAGCTCGCCGACGACGCCAGCGAGGCCGGGCTGGCCGAGCCCCTCCTCCATGGCCAGCAGCACGGTTTTTTCCTCCCCCGCCGCGAGATGGATCACCCGATCGGGGGCCAGCCCCGCCCCGGCAAGGCCCGGCGGGAAAAGGGGAGCGAAAAGCCCTTGCGCCCCCTGGCACCAGAGCACCGGCCCCGGAAGGCGCGCGAGCAGCCCGGCGACGAACAGGGTTGCTGCGGCATCCCCACCGCTCCCGGCAATCTCATGCAGCGCGCCGAGCGCAAGCCCGCCGCCGGGCAGGTGCGCATCGATCGCACCCACGCCGAGCGGCAGCACGCCGGAACGCCGCTCCGCCGGCCGTTCAAGCCGCTCAATGCGGGCGCGGAGCAGGGCGAGTGCCGGGCTTGTGTTTCTGCTCATGTTCTTATTTTGTTCTGGATTGCCGCAGCCGTCAAGCGCCCTTGGGCAAGCGCCGCTTGCAGCGCCCCGGAAGAAGCCCCCTTTACCGCTCTCCGAGCACCCGCGGCCGCCCTTCCTCGTCCACCGCCACCATCGTGAACTCCGCCTCCGTCACCTTCAACCGCTCGCCCCTCCGCCGCTGCGGCAGCGTCCAGGTCTCGATATCGAACACCATCGAGGTGCGGCCGACGCGGGTCAGGCTCGCATAGCAGCAGACCGCATCGCCCACCTTCACCGGCGCAAGGAAGTTCAGCCGCGAGACCGCCGCCGTCACCACCCGCCCGTTCGCATGCTCGCTCGCCGCCAAGCCCGCCGCGAGATCCATGAGCGACATCACCCAGCCGCCGAAGATATCGCCCGACGGGTTGGTGTTCGCCGGCATCGCCAGCGTCCGGAGCGCCAGCTCGCCCTTCGGGCCTGCTGGCGCTGGATTCTTTTCCTCCATCGTCATGCCCCCTCGCTGTTGACCCGCTCTACCGGCCAGCCACGCCCATCCCCACGCCCACCACCCCGGCGTGCGCCGCCGCCGCCGCGCCCGGCAGCCGCGTGCCCGCCACCATCCATGCGCCGATAAGTGCGAGCACGAGCACGAGCGGCACCGCCCGCCAGGGCGAGACGGCGCGCGCATCGGCAAGCCCCGGCGCGCGCACGCGCTTCTGCCCCGTGATCATCGCGCGCACGAGGTTCTCCCGGTGCAGCAGGCTCTCCACCACCACCCCACCCACATGGATCCCGGCAAGCCACATCACCGCGAAGCCGAGCGTGCCGTGGATCCAGCCGACCGCGCCCTCCATCCTGGCCGGAAGGAGCGTGCTCATCACTCCGCCGCCGCCCGTGCTGCCCTCGGTCAACAAGCCCGTGACCGCGGTCACGCCGAGCGCCCCCAGCATGAGCACGATCATCCACCCCCCGAGCGGATTGTGCCCGGCAACCTCCTCCGGATTGAGCCCGAGCAACGCCTCGCCATGTCGCCTGACCGCCCTCCAGCCGCGCAGGAAGGCCCGGAAGCGCGCCTGCTCGCCGCCCACGAACCCCCAACCCACGCGGAACAGCAGCAGCACCACAACCGCATAGCCACACGCCACATGTACCGCGAAGAGGAGTCCCGTGGGCCGCATCGAGCTGAACAGAAACGCCGCCAAGACGAACAGCACGAGCAGCCACTTGGAAACCCGCGTCGGCACGTCCCACACGGCGATGCTGCGCGGCGCCGCGCCCCGAGCCTCCGCGATCTCTTGCACCGCCGCGAGCGCTGCCCTCCCGGCCCGCGACTGGCGAAGCCGCGGCTCAGCCTCGCGCCAGACCGCTCCGCCGGCCCTGGCCAGGCGCCCGACCAGGCGGAGCATCTGCCCCGAAACCGCTCCCTCACCCTTCACGTTACGGCATCCCGTCCTCGCGATGCCCGCCCAACATCGCCGCCAGCCGCTCCGTCACTTGGCGCATCAGCTCCGGCGTCCGCCGGCCGAAGCCATAGACGAAGGCCAGGAAATCGAGCGGCTCCTGCACCGCCCAGATGCGCTCGTGCTCGCCCGGCGGACGGATTTCCGCCGGGTCCCCGACTGCCACCCACCCGATCGGCACCACCGCGCCCGGTTCGAGCCGCGCGCGCAGGTGCACGGTCGCATGCACCCGCACCTCCGCCCCCTTGCCGAGTTCCGCACCATGAAAGATCGCCGCCCCGGTCGCGATGAACACCTGCTCGCCGATCCGCGCTCCCACCACATGCGCGCCCGGCCCGATCAGGCAGAAATCGCCGATCGTGCAGTCATGCCGCGGTGTCGCCCGCACCACCGCGTTCTCCATCACGATCCCGGAGCGCCCGATCACGATCTGCCCGCCGCCTTCGCCGACGATCCTGGCACCCCAGAGCACGCGGCACTCCGGGCCGATCGCAACGTCGCCCACCACCGTCGCGTCCGGCGCGACCCATGCGCTCGGATCGACACGCGGCGCCCGCCCCGCGTGCGCGATCAGCATGCCCGCCCCTCTCGGCTGAACTCGAGCGCCGCGTTCAGCTCCGCCCCGAACAGCACTACGTAGGCGCTGACATAGAACCACATCATCACCCCCACCACCGCGGCGAGCGGCCCGTAGGTCACGTCGTACTGCGCAACCCGTGTCACGTAGACCGAAAAGAGCGCCGAAGCGGCAATCCAGATCGCGGTCGCGGTCAGTGCTCCCGGCAGCACGACATGCCGCGCGCCCGGCGCGCGCGAGGGGCCGAAGCGATAAAGGAGCACGAGCGTTGCCAGCACGAACGCCACCAGCCCGGTGAGCCCGCCGAGCCTGAGCAGCGCACCCTGATAGGCGGAGAGACCGAGGAAGCCGATCGCCGTCGGCAGCCCGACCAGGATGCCCAGCCCGAGCACCGCCGCCAGAATTCCCGAGAGCGTCATCCCGAGCCCGACGAGCTGAAACCCGAGGATGCCCCGCCGCTCCTCCTCGCCATAGGCGAGATTGAGCGCCGAAAGGAGGGACTTCGTTCCCGTCGAGGCGCTCCAATAGGTGACGGCCGCGCTGACGATCAGGCCGAGTTTGAGGGCCGCACCCCTGCGGCTGACCAGCGCATGTACCCGGTCCGCGATCAGCGCGTAAGCCGGCGGCGGCACCAGCGAGCGCAGGTTCCGGAGCTGCGGCTCGACAGTATGCGGGTCGAACACCAGCCCATAAACGAAGACGAGCATGCTGATCGCCGGAAAGAGCGCGAGCGTGGCGTAGAACGCGCACCCGGCCGCCGAGAGCGACATCCGGTCCGACACCATCACCTGCATCGCCCGCGCGAGCACGACGAGGAGCCGCCGCCCGGCGCGCCACTGTCTGCCGCGCCGCGCCGACACACCCGCTTCCTGCCCGTTCTCCGCGAGATTCTGGCCGGGGGACATGCGTTTCACTAGGCGCGTGCCGGCCCCATCTGCAACCGCACGTGTTTTTTCTTGCACCCGCGGCCCCCGCGCCCTATGTGCGCCCCTACGCAGCAACGCACGTGCCTCTGGCCCTCGCGGTTACGCAACGACGTCAAGCGTTCTGGCAACTGTTCCTGGTCGCTGGTTCGTTCGACCGTTTCGTCAACTCCGCCCGCCGCCTTGCAAAGGCGGGCG
The DNA here is from genome assembly GCA_021816925.1 of Pseudomonadota bacterium. GTDB lineage: Bacteria > Pseudomonadota > Alphaproteobacteria > Acetobacterales > Acetobacteraceae > JAKAWQ01. Next base: position 10,215 of record JAKAWQ010000066.1, on the reverse strand, counting down.
TCCGTCGAGGCAGCTCCCGGCAGGGAGCGGAGAGGGAGGCCGGTGCCATGACACCGAAGATCGCCCGTTTTCTTGTTGAGCGGCAGCCGCCGGCACCATGCTTGGTCTTCGATCTCGATCGCCTCGAGGCGAATTTCCGTACCCTTCGCTCCACGCTCCCGCTGGCCGAGATCTACTACGCCGTGAAGGCCAACCCGGCCGTACGCGTGCTCGAGCGGCTGGTCTCACTCGGCTCCTGCTTCGATGCCGCGAGCTTCGAGGAGATCTCCACCTGCCTAGCCGCTGGCGCCGCCCCCTCGGCCATCAGCTACGGCAACACCATCAAGAAGGCCGCCGCCATCCGCGCCGCGCACGCGGCGGGGGTCGATCTCTTCGCCTTCGACAGCGCCGAAGAGCTTGAGAAGCTCGCCGCCAACGCGCCCGGCGCTCGCGTCTATTGCCGCATCCTGGTCGGCAACGAAGGCGCCGATTGGCCGCTCTCCCGCAAGTTCGGCGCCGATCTCGAACTCGCCCGCGAGTTGATGCTGGGCGCGGGCGCGCTCGGCCTCGATCCCTGCGGCCTCTCGTTCCATGTCGGCAGCCAGCAGACCCGCACCACCACCTACGAGGCCGCCATCGGCCGCGTCGCCATGCTCTTCACCAACCTCATGGAGGCCGGCCTCGATCTCCGCCTCTTCAATCTCGGCGGCGGCTTCCCCGTCCGCTACCGCGCCGCCGTGCCCGAGATCGACGAATTCGCCGCCGCCATCATGCAGGCGATGACGCGCCATTTCGGCAACGCACTCCCCGGCATGCTGATCGAGCCCGGCCGCTGCGTCGTCGCCGACGCCGGCGTCGTCGCCTCCGAGGTCGTCCTCGTCAGCCGCCGCTCGCGCGAGGATCCGCTGCGCTGGGTCTATCTCGATATCGGCCGCTTCGGCGGCCTCGCCGAAACCGAGAACGAGGCGATCCGCTACCGCATCACCACTCCGCACGACGGCGCGCCGGACGGCCCGGTCGCCATCGCCGGCCCCACCTGCGACGGTGCGGACATACTCTACCAGCGCACGCCCTACCGGCTGCCGATGGCACTCGCCCCCGGCGATCGCGTGCTCCTGCACGCCACCGGGGCCTACGTCACCACCTACGCGAGCCAGCGCTTCAACGGCTTCCTCCCCCTCGCCGAGCACTATCTCTGAACGAACATCCGTGTCCCTGATCAACGCATGCGCTTCACCATCGACCGCATCGACCACCTCGTGATCACCTGTGCCGATGTCGAGACATCGGCCTCCTGGTACCAGCGTGTGCTCGGCATGGAGCGCGACACCTTTGGGCCGAACCGGCGCACCGCGCTCCGCTTCGGCAGCCAGAAGCTCAACCTGCACACGGCGGGCGCGGAGTTCCGTCCCAACGCCGCCGCCGCCCGCCCCGGCACCATCGACGTCTGCTTCATCACCGCTCTCGCCGCCCCCGATGTCGTCATTCACCTCCGCTCCTGCGGCGTCGCCGTCGAGGACGGCCCGGTCGAGAAGATCGGCGCGCTCGGCCCGATCCGCTCCGTCTATTGCCGCGATCCCGACGGCAACCTAATCGAGATCGCCTCCTACCTCGGCGGCTGAGCGCATGGACGCAAACCTTGCGCGCCGGCTCGGCCTTTTCGCCTTCGCCGCCTTCCTCGGCCTGATCCCGCTCGCCAACTGGATGGTCCTGCACGTCGGTACTGCCTGCCTGCCGCGCGGCCCTTGCGTGCTCCCCGTCGCCCCTGGCCTTCTCGCCCCGTCCGGCGTCATCACCGCCGGCGCGGCCCTCGTGTTGCGCGACATCGTGCAGCGCTGCCTCGGCCGCTGGCCGAGCCTCATCGCGATTGCGGCGGGCTCCTTGCTCTCCGCTTCCTTGGCCCCGGCCTCGCTCGTGCTCGCCTCAGCCTCCGCCTTCACCTTGAGCGAGCTTGCCGATTTCGCCGTCTATTCGCCGCTCCAGCGCCGTCGCCTGATGCTCGCGGTCCTCCTTTCCGCCGGCCTCGGCCTCACCATCGATTCCGTCGTCTTCCTCTGGCTCGCCTTCGGCAGCCTAGCCTTCCTGCCGGGCCAGGTCGTCGGCAAGGCCTGGGCCGTCCTCTTCAGCATCCCCTTCATCCGCCTGCTCCGCCGCCTGGTCCCGACCCCGGCCTGACCTCCCGGTGCCGCTCTCCGACTTTTCCTTCCATCTCCCGCCCGAGCGCATCGCCCAGCACCCGGCCAATCCCCGTTCGGCCGCGCGCCTGCTCCTCGTCACGCCCGACCGCCTTGCCGATCACATGATCGGTGACCTCCCGCGCCTCCTCCGCCCCGGCGATCTCCTGATCGCCAACGACACGCGCGTGATCCCCGCTGCCCTCGAAGCCCGTCGTGGCGCCGCCCGCATCGGCATCACGCTCGACCGCCCGCTGCCCGACGGCACTTGGTCCACGCTCGCGAAGAACTCCCGCCGCCTTCGCCTCGGCGATTCTCTCGCCCTCACCGAGACCCTCACGGCAGAAGTCCTCGCCCGCGCCCCCGACGGCTCGCTCACCCTCCGCTTCTCAAGCTCCGATCCCACCGCTGCTGCGCGCCTGGCCCTTCCGCCTTACATCGCCCGTCCCTCCGGCCCTCTCCCTTCGGACTTGCAGGACTACCAGACCATCTTCGCCACCCGTCCCGGCGCCGTCGCCGCGCCCACCGCCGGCCTGCACTTCACCCCGGAACTCCTCGCCGCCCTCACCGCCCACGGCGTCCTGACCGCCACCGTCACGCTTCACGTCGGCCCAGGCACCTTTCTTCCCCTGCGTACCGATCGCTTCGAAGAGGTGCGTCTGCGCGCCGAGCGCGGCCGGGTCTCCTCCCCCGCGGCCGCCGCCATCAACCGGGCCCGCTCCGCCGGCGGGCGCCTCCTCGCCGTCGGCACCACCACGCTCCGCCTGCTCGAATCCGCCGCCGACCCCTCCGGGCGGGTCCACCCCTTCGATGCCGAAACGACCCTTTTCATCCGCCCCGGCCATCGTTTCCGAACCGCGGACCTCCTCCTCACCAATTTCCACCTGCCGCGCTCGAGCCTCTTCGTCCTCGTCTCGGCCTTCGCCGGCACCGCGCGCATGCAGGCCGCTTACCGCCACGCCATCGTGGCAGCGTACCGCTTCTATTCGTACGGTGATGCCTGCCTCCTCGAGCGCCACCCGGAAGCCGCAGCCTCCGCGGGCTGACCGAGGCCTCAGCTTCGCGTCGGAGTTGGGTCGATCGCGTTGGCGCAGGCGTCCGGTGTCGCCGCGGCGACAGGCCCGACCACGGGCACGATCTTGAACCCCGCGGCGGTGACACGGCACGGCGCGGCGACAAGGCCGCAGCCCGAAAGCGCACCGAGCGCAAGGAGCGCCCCGACGCGGAGCAGTATGCGCATTCCGGTTCCCATGGAACCGACGCTCGGCAGGCAATACGGCGCAACTATGGCCCGATCAGGGAAAAGGCTTGGCGTGCCTCCGCGAACCGGGCGGAACTATCGCCTCAACGCCGCCAGCCGCCGCTCGAGGCTCGCCGCCGGCCAGAGTTTCGTCGCCTCGTAATAGGCGTCGAAGGCCGGCACGCCCTCCGGCAGTTGGACCCACGGCAGCTTCGAGCGCACATAGATGTGCACGTCGGGGGAAAGCGAGGCCGGTTGGTCCAGCGTGCCTACGCGCACGAAGCGAAGCGCCGCCCGCCCGCCATATTCACTCCAGACCGCCGTCTGGCAGGTCGGGCAGCGGAAGATCCGGTGCGGCAGGCCGCTCTCGGTCGGCACCGGAACCGGCCCCGGCGTTGCCCCGAGCGCCGCGATCCGGTCCGTCTCGATCAGCGCATTGATGACGAAGGCGCTGCCCGTCTGGTGCTGGCAATCGCGGCAATGGCAACAATGCACGAACATCGGCGCCGTGCCGAGCCGGTAGCGCACCGCACCGCAGGCGCACCCTCCTTCGAGTCCGTCTTCCATCCCGCCCTCCCATTTCCCGCAGACGAATGTCCGCCGGACGAGTATCCTCCCCTCCGTTGGCGGGGAAAATCCCATGCAGGCAGTTCTTGAAGATCGTGTGATTGCCGAGAGTGACGACATCGTCCAGTCCGGCGGCTATGTCTATTTTCCGGCCGCCGCCGTGCGCATGGAGTTGCTCGAGCGTGCCGAGCGGACGGAATCCGACCGTGCCTGTCCGCACGGCGTGCAGTTCTACGATGTGGTGATCGCGGGCGAGCGGCACCCCCGCGCCGCCTGGAGTTACGAGTGGCCGCGCCCTGAGATGCAGCACGTGGGCGGACGGTTCGGTTTCTGGGAAGACGTCGCGATCCACTGAGAAGGCGACGATGGCCGCACTCGGTTGTCTGGCGCCGTTCGTGCTGATGATTGTCGGTGCCCTCGTTGGCGCGGCTATTGGCGGCAATCATGCGGGCGGAATCGGTCTGGTTGCGGGGCTCGTCCTCGGCGTCCTCGTCGGAGCCGGGATGTTCTGGGGTCTCGCGCGGGTCGAGCGGCAGTAAGGGCGCCGCGCGCCGGATGATGGCAGGCTCGCATCTTGCGATCGGCGCGGCCGCCTGGATGCTGGCCGCCCCGCATCTCGGTCTCGCCCCGCTCGACCCGCCGGCGCTTACCCTCGCCTGCGCAGGCGCCATTCTGCCCGATATCGATCATCCGCGGTCCTGGCTCGGGCACCGTCTCCGGCCGCTCGCCCGCCCGATCGCCGCGACGATCGGCCATCGCGGCCTCACCCATTCCATCTTTGCTCTCGTCGCCGCTCTTCTTCTGCTCCGCTGGCAGGGAGTGAGCCGCGCCCTCCTCGCTCCGCTCGCGGTTGGTTATCTCTCCCATCTCGCCGCGGATCTCATCACGCCGGCCGGCCTGCCGCTCGCCTGGCCGTTCAGGCGGCGCTTCGCGCTGCCGCTTTGCCGCACGGGTTCACCGGCCGAGTTTCTGATCGCCGCCGGCTTCCTCGTCTCTGCCACGGCCGCATCGCTCGGCCTTTCGCCGTTCTCCGGCCTCTGAGCCCGGCCCTGCTCAGCGCAGGAACGACCAGTTCTTGTAGAACACCCTCTGGAACGATCCGGAAACGAGGCGCACTGCCCGCACCGCCACCTCGAACAGCGCATTGCACCGGTTCGGCCTCACGATGTCCATGAAGAGGCAATAGCGCACTTGGTCCACGTCGTTGATCGAGCGGTGGAAGAAGGTGTCGTCGAAAATGAAGAGCGGATCGTCCATCCAGTAATGCGTCCGGTCGTCCACCTCGATGGAAACCTCCCGGCTCGCGATCGGGTCGAGGTTGAACAGCACGCGGAAGGTGAGCCTGAGTGGCCCGAAATGCCAGTGCGTCCGCTCGCGCGTGTTGAAGACCGAAAGCGCGATCGTCTTGATGTACCGGTAGTCACGCTCGAAGGCGGGAATGCGGAGCGCCAGTGATTGCGGCTTGCCGTACCACTTGAAGGTGAACATCCCGCGGCGATTGCCAGAGAGCGTCCTCGCCACGTGCGCCTTCACCGCCTCCGCGTTCTCGACCAGCGCCTGCGTACAGGCCGTGATCTCGGCCTGGTGCTCCGGCGGCAGATCGGCAAGCCGGAACACGCCCCGGTTCCGGTGCGAAAGGAGGTCGGCGAGCAGGTTTAGCGGCGAAAGGAACCAAGTCAGGATGCCGTTGCCGGTGAAATACTGCTCGACCAGCCGGAGCGTGATCCGCCGGTGCCGCAGCACATCGACCACCCCGCACCCGACCAGCACCGCCACCGGTACGGGCGCGAACCAGGCGAGCGGCACCAGCACCACCGCCAGCACGGCCACGCGGCGCACGCGCTTGATCGCCGGGGCCTTCCATCGGATCGCCGTGACCCGTTCCGCCTCGGCGGCCATCACTTCTTCTCCCCCGTTCCGGATGCGATACGGCTCCGTGGCACAAAAGATCCGGCCCTGCAAATAGGGTGGCCTCAGACGCCCGCGATCAGCGTATGGGCGAGGTAGAGCATGAGCGCGATGCCGAGTGCCACCATCACTCCCGCCAGCGCCAGATCGACGCGCGCGCCGTCCGCGTGCGGCTCCGCGCTCTCGATTGCCCTGCCCGCGCGCACGAACCGCACGGCGGCAAGCGCCACCATCAGCGTCCCGGCGAGGATCAGCACGATCCCGGCCGCACCCCCGAAGCTCGCCCCCGGCACCGCGACCGCCCGCCCGCCGCCGGCGAGCGAGCGCGCCGCAATCTTGAGGAAGAGGTCGAACTTCGCCACCAGGAAGCCGAACGCCATCACCGCGATCGCGGTGCGCACCCAGGCGAGGAACGTCCGCTCGTTCGCGGCGTGGTCGGAGAAATTGCGGATCATGACCTCGGATCCTGCCCGCGGCGCCACGGCAGAGGTACGAGCATCGGGACGCGGCGCCGGTAGTCCGCGTATGCCTCCGGGCCCAGTTCATTTGCCAGGAATTCCTCCTCGGCGCGCGCCTTCAGCCAATAGCCAAGGGTGGCAAGCGCCGCGCCGGCAAGCGACGTCGCCCGCGCCCGCGCCGCCGCAGTTGCCAGGAGTGCCACGATGAGTCCGGTGTAGATCGGATGGCGCACCAGCGCGTAGGGACCGGTCTCGACGATTCGATGCCCCTCCTTGCGCGTGGTCCGACCCGACCACAGCGGCCCGAGGTGGATGCGCGCCCACCACGTGAACAGCAATCCGGCGATGGCGATCCCGGCGAGCGCCCATGCGGCGTTATTCTGGATGGGCCAAGCCGGCCGCCGGCCGACCCGAAACCCGATCAGGAGAAGTCCGGCGAGGATGATCAGGCGATGCGTCAACTCGGTCCGGCTCGTCGCGCGCTTCACCGTACGGGCGGACCAGGAGGCCGCGAGCATCCAACTCGCGAACCACACGATCCAGGCAGCCGCGAGCAGACGGACGGGGCGCATGATCGCCGCTTCTTGAGGCGAAGGACGCAACCTTCTCATCGTTCCCATACGCGCGCGTCAACCGTGGGCGCCCGCGGCACCGCTGGCGCGCAAACGCCGCCGCCGGTGACAGCCGGACGCTGAGCGCGTAATGCGAAGCCATGGTCCTCGTCGGCCAATACGATTCGCCCTTCGTCCGCCGCGTCGCGATCTCACTCCGCCTCCTCGGCTTCGCCTACGAGCACGACACCCGCTCGGTCTTCGCCGACTTCGAGGCCATGCGCGAGGTCAACCCGCTCGGCCGGATTCCCTCCCTCGTGCTCGACGATGGCGAGACCCTCATCGACTCGGCCGCGATCCTCGACTGGCTGGACGAGACCGTCGGCCCTGCCCGCGCGCTTCTGCCGCCCTCCGGCCCCGAACGCCGCCGGGCGCAACGCCTGATCGCGCTCGCCACGGGCGCGATCGACAAGGCCGGCGCGGCCGCCTACGAGCGGCTGATCCGGCCCTCCTTGCTCCGCTGGCCGGAATGGATCGCCCGCTGCCGCACCCAGGCCGAAGGCGCGCTTGCCGCCCTCGCAGCCACGCCCTGGCCGGCTTCTCCCCGCCCCAACCAAGCCGAAATCACCACCACCTGCATGCTCCGCTACGTGCGGATGACGGACCCCGACCTTCTCCCGCCCGGCCGCCATCCCGCCCTTGATGCGCTTTCCGCCCGCGTCGAGGCGCTGCCCGAATTCCAGGCCACCTGGCCCGCCGAATACGCGGTCCCGCGGGGCGCCTGAGACCCCCCACTCCGCCCGGCTTACCGGCGCCGCGTGCCGTCGTCCTTGCGCTGCCGCACCCCGACGACGGCGTGGCGCTGAGACGGATCGCTCGCGGCCGCGCGGGCGGCGTCCTCGCGCGAGGAGCCCCGATCCTCCTCAGGCTGCCTTCAGCACGAAATCCACATGCACCGCATCATACGGAAAGACGGCCCCCCCGCTCTCCGTTTTGTCGAGCACGCCGGCAGCCGCGAGCACCTTGACATCGCCGTGCACGGCCTTGACGTCGCGGTTTGTGCGACGGGCGATCTCTCGGATCGACAAAGGGCCTCTTCCGCACATTGCCTTCAGAATTTCCCATCGCTTGGCGGTGAGCACCTGCCAAAGCAGTTCGGGCGTGGCGAAGTTGATGCGTGCGGCCGGTTCGCCCTTGCCGGTCTTCCAGACCTTGCGGAAGGTTTCGAGCGAGTCATCCAGGCCGCGCACGCCGAGGGTAACCGTATTCATCTCAGATGCTCCTTCACGGCTTCCACGAAATCGCGGATGAGCGTGTCGACATCGACGAACTCGTAGGGTTCCTCTCGCTCTCCAACATGGCGATGATCACCCTTCCCTGCCTCGTTGTCGTAACGGACCACGCAGACGCCCTGCTTCACAAGCGCCATGCGATACTTGTAGCGATGGTCGCTTCCTGGCAACCTTCGCGGCAATTGCCAGATTAGCAATTCCACGAAAGCATCGCCGAGATCGGTTCGCTCCCGCATGATCAGCATCACCGGCATGTTGGACTTCATGCCAACGCTTGCCCCTGCCGTCAACCGCAACAACACCTGAGGCCGCAGCCGGTCTGCGCCGTGAATCCGTGCTCCAACCGGTCGCGGCCGATCGAGGATGACGGGGCCGAGCGCCCTGGCCGGCCTCTCCCCGCCCCAACCAGGCCGAAATCACCACCGCCTGCATGCTCCGCTACGTGCGGATGACGGACCCGACCTTCTCGTGCCTGGCCGCCGCCCCATCCTCGATGCCCTTGCCGCCCGCCTCGAGGGGCTGCCCGAATTCCGGGCCACTTGGCCGGCCGACTACGCCGTCCCCCGCAGCTCCTGAACCCACCGGCCGTAGCCTGCCGCCGGAGAGCGGTGCTATCGAGACCGGGCGACCGGAACGAAGCGCCTCCGGCCCGCAGCCTGTGAATGCAACCGAAGCGCATGCACTGGCACGTCGCGAGCGCCCTCGCGCCCGGCAATCGAGTGCGGTGCCCAGTGCGCCTGTCACCAGTGCGTTTGTCATGGGCGGAGGCCGCGGCGCTGCCTGAAGACCGTGCACGCGGGCTCAACTCGTGGTAAGGTGCTTTTATGAATCTTTCCCCGGCCGCCATCCCGCCGATCGAAGATGACGAGGCCGAGCGTCTCGCGCTCGAGGCCGCTGTCGCCAAGGCCCGCGCGGACGTTCGCTCCGGCGTCCCGCACGAGAAAGTGCGAGCGGAGATGCCGCGCGAGGTCGAAAGGCTCAGCCGCAAGATCGCCGCACCCGCCAAGCGGTGAACGTCGAGTGGCACGCCGCTGCCCTGGCCGACAGGGACGCGGCAGTGCTCTTTCTCGAGGAGCGCAACCCGCATGCAGCGGTCCGCCTTTTGCAGGCGTTGATCGTCGCCGCCGACATCCTCGTCACCTTCCCGACCCGGGGGAGGCAGGCTTGGTTGCAGGCACCAGGGAGCTGGTCGCCGTACCCCTGCCTCCTGGTCTACGAGGCCGATGCGGTGGCCGAAATCGTGCGCACCCTTCGCGTCTGGCACGGGGTGCAGGACCGGTGAGCCGGCAATGCGACCCTCGCATTCCCCGCCGGCTCCGATTGCCGCCCACCCGCGTTCCTGGCACGTTCCAACCCGTCAACGACGCGGGCACCCTTCGCGGCGCTCTTTCGGCGCGCGCTCCCGCCGCCGGCAGAAGGTAAGGTAGAGGATAACGAAACGGAGGTTCGGGCCGTCATTTCATGAGCGATCTCTTCTTCGAACGCCCCATCCTCAATTCGCCCCACCAATACCCCGCCCGCCACTGGGAGCTGATGGCAGAAGGCCAGCCGACCAGCCGGGTCCTCGAATGGCGCCGGCGCTCCGAGCTCATCACCCCGGTCCCTCCGCCTAGAAAAAGGCGCAGCGGCAAGGAGCAAGGCCAATTCGTCCTGGGCGGCCCGGACGATCTCTCGACCGCCGAGCAGGAATACAACCCGACCCCGATCATCAACGAGATCCGCCAGTCCGTCGTTGCTTGGCGCAACCTCCCCAATCCCGAGCAGTGGCTGGTCACGCCCGAAACGGCCCGCCTCCTCCGCCACTGGCGACATCATCGGTTCCAGAGCGTCCGCCCTTCTTCTGCTAGGTCGAGTCGATCTGGCTCGCCGAGGTGGCGCCTAGTCTTACTGTGTCATAAATAGTCTGGCCGCTTCAGCGTGCGCTGGCAGCATGGGCAGGGCTGGAGGGAGCGGGCGATTGCGGTGCGGGAGGTGGCGAGGGAATTGGCGACATGGCGCTCAGGCCGGATTGGGGGATCCGCGGGGTTGATAAGCACGGGGTAGGCG
>JAKAWQ010000155.1 GCA_021816925.1 Pseudomonadota bacterium | reverse complement strand
CAACGCATCGGCGATGACGCTGTCCTGCAGGTTCGTCGGCAGCGCCGCCAGCCAGGCGGCATACTGCGCCTGTAGATCCGTCAGTTCGGCGACGGCGTCATGCCAGCGCCGAGCGCGGCTGCGGCGATCGGCCGAGCGGCACGTGCGAACGAGCGGGGCGCCAGTGACACGGAGGGCGCGGTGACGGGCCTGGCGTTCGGCATCGGTCATCGGCCTCTCGCCGATCGATTTGCGAGGCATGGTTCCACTCCGAAGCGTGACGTCACGAAACCGGGAGCGCGCAGGGCGCTTTTGCATCATCCCTCGGGTCGGTTGGCCGGGGTATCGGCTGCGCGCGCGTCGCGTTGACGCCGTTTGCTCTGCCTGAGCCGATAGCTGTCGCCATTCATCTCCAGGATGTGGACGTGATGGGTCAGCCGATCGAGCAGCGCGCCGGTGAGCCGTTCGGAGGCGAACACGCCGGTCCATTCGTCGAACGGCAGATTGCTGGTGACAATGGTGGAACCGCGCTCGTAACGCTGGCTGAACACCTCGAACAGCAGTTCAGCGCCAGTCTGGGATAGCGGCACGTAGCCCAGTTCGTCAATCACCAGCAGCTTATAGCCAGCAAGCTGGCGTTGCAGCCGCAGCAGCCGCTTCTCGTCGCGCGCCTCGATCAGTTCGTGCACCAGAGCCGCCGCCGTGGTGAAGCCTACCGACAAGCCCTTCTGGCAGGCCGCCAGCCCCAGGCCGAGTGCGATGTGCGTCTTCCCGGTGCCGCTGTTGCCGACCGCGATCACGTTCTCCCGCCGCGGCACATACTCCGAGCGGGCCAGTTCCAGCACCAGCGTCTTGTTCAGCGACGGCAGCGCCAGGAAGTCGAAGCTGTCGAGGCTCTTCACCGCCGGGAATCTGGCCTCCTTGATACGACGCTCGATTGTCCGGCGCTCCCGTTCAATCAGCTCCAGTTCCGCCAGCCGCAGCAGGTAGCGGACATGATCGACCCCGTCGCTGGCGCACTGCCGCGCCAGCTTTTCATGCTCGCGCAGGAAGGTCGGCAGCTTCAGCGCCTTCAGGTGATGCGCCAGAAGGATTTGCGGCGTGGCCGGCGATGCCTCGGTCATGACCTCGTTCCGGCCAGCAGGTCCAGGTAGGTCCGGGCCGAGGTGGCCGCCACGTGGGCGCGCGGCAGATACGGATACACCGTCATGTCGAGCCGCGGCGGCCGGCGCTCGATCCGGCACAGCACGAGGTGCTTCACCGCGTCGAAGCCGACCGCGCCGCGCTCGATGGCGGCACGCACCCCGGCCGCAACATCCTCGGCGGTGAACACCTCCATCAACCGCAGCACCTGCACGAACTCGCGCTTGCCATGCTTGCCCATGCGCGCCTCCAGCAGGCGGCGCAGCGTCGCAAATTCCTCCGGCAACGCCCACCCGGCCAGCGGCGCCGCCTGGTCGAGCGCACCGATCTTGCGCTCCAGCAGCGCCAGGTAATGCAGCGGGTCGAACACGAAGTCCTCCCGCTCGTAGGACCGCACATGCCGGGCGATGATCTCCGCGCCGCAGGCGATCACCACGCTGTCGACATAGCCGCGGATCAGCACCTCCCGGTGGCCGTAGGTCGTCGGCACCGAGTAATCCGTGCCGCGATAGCGCACCAGCGACAGCGAACTCACCCGCCCAGGCTGCTTGTCGCAGGCGTCGTAAGGCGCCGGCGGCAGGTCGTGAAAGCACGCCTGATCCCCAGCCAGCCGCGCCCCAATCGTCGCGTCGTGGCCGCGCAGCCGATCGCCGAGCCGACGGCGGCAGTCCGCCAGCAATTGCTCGTTCAACGCCGCGAAGCTGGCGGTGTGCGGCACCGGCACCAACTGGTTCCGCCGAGCGAACCCGACCAGCCCCTCCACCTTGCCCTTGTCGTTGCCCTTGCCGGGACGCCCAAAGCGGTCGGCGAACAGGTAGTGCGATTGCAACTCGCCGAACACCCGCGTGCGCTGCCGCCTCCCGTCGCCCAGGATCCGCGCCACCGCCAACTTGGTGTTGTCATACAGGATCGACAGCGGCACGCCGCCGAAGAACGCGAACGCCGCGACATGGGCGGCGCAAAACGCCTCCGTCGTCTCCGCCGGATACGCCTGCACGAACCCGGCGTCGCTGTGCGGCAGGTCCATCGCGAAGAAATGGACCTTCCGCTCCACCCCGTCGATCACTGCCAGCGCCTCGCCGAAATCCGCCTGCGCGTGCCCAGGGTCGTGCCGCAGCGGCACAAATACCTCGCGTTGCCGCTGGCGCTGAGCCAGCACGTAGTCCTTCACGATCGTCACGCCGCCGCCAAAGCCGTGCTCGTCGCGCAAACGCTCGAAAATCCGCTTGGACGTATGCCGCTGCTTCGCCGGCCGCCCCTTATCATCCTCCAGGATCCGCTCGATGATCCCGACGAACCCATCCAGCTTCGGGCGCGTCGGCGGATGGCTGCGCCGGTAACCAGGCGGCACCGAGAAGGCCAGCATCTTCGAAACCGTCCGTGGGTCAATCCCAAAACGTCGCCCCGCCTCACGCCGACTGATCCCCTCGATCCGCACCGCGTACCGGACCCGACCATACAGTTCCACGAGCTTCATCCCCCACCCCTCTGCGCTCATTGCAAAGAGGTTTTTTATATACCGATGCATTTTTACACCGGCTCAGCCGGACTACCCGGCCGCTTCCGTGAGGGATTTTGTCTCCGGCGCGTACACCCACCCCTCTGCGCTCATTGCAAAGAGGTTTTTTATATACCGATGCATTTTTACACCGGCTCAGCCGGACTACCCGGCCGCTTCCGTGAGGGATTTTGTCTCCGGCGCGTACACCGCGCGCGATCCGGCGGCCTATCCCCCCGCGAAGCCGTTATCGATCTTCTCTGGCGTGCCACACCCTGAGCACGAAGATCGTATCTTGCGCGACTTCATAGCGAATTTCGTAATCATCGACGATGATTCGGTGGATTTCCCGCGGCTCAAACTCCCGGAGCCGCGTGCCGATCCGGGGGAATTCCAGGAGCCGCCTGGGCGCTGCCGCCAAAAGCCGCGTCGTCCGCGCGGCGGCTTGCGGGTTTACCGGCTCCAGGTGCCGATAGATGCGGTCAAGATCGGAAAGCGAGGCATCGGTCCAGACCAGATCCATCAGCGCGATTTCGAGCGCGGCAACGGCAACGAACGATCCGTACCCAGGCTTTCAGCCCATCCCTGCACCGCGTCGTCGGTCACGACCTTTCCGGCATCGATCTCGGCCATGGCTTCGAGGGTCAGTTGGCGCTTCGCCTCCTCAGTGTCGATCCAGGCGGCCAGAGCCTGTTTGACGATCCAGCCGCGCGACCGCTCCATCCGGCTCGCCAGCTCGTCCACCTTCGCGGCGAGCGGTAGCGGCACATGCGCGGTCAACACTCTGGTCTCCATCCGACCCTCCTGATTCAATCATCTTCAATCATAGTGATTGAAGATGTCGCTGTCCACCGTTCCAGATGCTGAAATCGATCGTTTTCAGACGGGGATTTTGCCTGCTCAGAAGTCTTGCCATATTTATGTGTTGACATTGACAACACATTCCATATATGCTTCATGCCATGAAAGCCCAATCAGCCCTTGCCGAGGTCAATATCCACCTCCGCGCCCGCGCGCATGACAAGAGCCTCATCGATCAGGCGGCAGAACTTGTCGGGGCAAACCGCTCCCAGTTCATGATGGCCGCGG
>JAKAWQ010000065.1 GCA_021816925.1 Pseudomonadota bacterium | reverse complement strand
GGACTATCTCGGCAGCCGCCTCCAGATCCCCGGCCCGCGCGTCATTCCGCCCCTCCCGGACCTCGTCCGCTGCCGCGGCCAGCCCGCCTGATACCACCACCTGCCCGGGGTTTTGCCGCTATTACGAATCGATCGCGATAAGGGCGGAGAGCGGCCGGCTGAGAAGGCCCATTGCCATCCGCCACGGGCCTGCCTCGAACGGCAGGTAGAGCGGCGGCGGGCCGGGCTCGGGGATCGGCAGGGGCGCGTCCATGGACGGGAGCGTAACGGGCGCAGGGGCGGGGACAAGGGGTACGGCCTGCTCGCGCGTGCGGAAGAATCCGGGTATGCGGGGCCGGGAGAGAGCGATGAGCGGTTCAGAAGGGAGCGGGTGAAGGGTGGAGACGATCTTCCGCGGCGATCTGGAGACGCGGGGAGGGCGCGTGCGCGCCTGGCTCGACTGCCTGCTCGTCGATCACGGGGTGTTCCGGCTCGCATGGAGCAATTTCGCCCCCGTGGTGCCCGGGCGGCTTTACCGGGCGAACCATCCGACGCCGGGGCGGCTGGCGCGGCTCAAGCGCCGGTACGGGCTGAAGACGCTGATCAATCTGCGCGGTGAGGCGAAGAACGGCTCGGACGCGCTGACGCGCGAGGCGGCGCAGCGGCTCGGGCTCGCTTTCGTCGATCTGCCGCTCGAGAGCCGCGGCGTGCCGCAGGTTTCGCGCATCCTGAGGCTGATCGAGGTGTACCGGACGATGGAGGAGCCGGCGCTGATCCACTGCAAGTCCGGCGCGGACCGCGCCGGGCTGGCGGCGGCGGTGTTTCTGCTCGCAGAGGGGACGAGCGCGGCGCGCGCGGCGGCGGAGCTTTCGCTCCGGTTCGGGCATGTGCGGCACGCGCGCTCGGGCGTGCTGGATGCGTTTGTCGCGCGTTATCGGGCGGCAGGGGACAAACCGTTCCTCGCCTGGCTCACCGAGGAGTACGATGAGGAGGCGCTCCGGCGGGAGTTCGCGCCGTGGCGCCTGGCCTCGTTCCTCAATGACCGGGTGCTGGCGCGCGAATGACGGAGGGAGGGCAATGACCAGGGACGACGTGCTCGAAGTGCTCGGGGTGACGGCGTGGGATGCGCCCACCGAGCCGGCCCAGAGCGCGCGGGCGGTGGCTGCGCTCGAGGGTGGGCGCGTGCTGTTTTTCCCGTTTCTGGCGTTCGCTCTTGAAGAAGGGGAGAAGAGATTTCTGACGGCGGAGGCGCTCGGGCAAGGGCGGAAGAACATCAGCCTCGATCCGGCGAGCGGGGTCTGCCAGGGGAGCCGATTTACCGGTGCGGAGGCGGCGGCGCTCGGGGCCATGCTCGAGCGGTTCGGGCGGCAGGCGGAGGCGCTCGTGCTGGCGCTCGCGCCCGGCTATGCGGGGCGACTCGAGCGGGCGCGGACGAGCTTCCGGCCGGCGGAGATCGAGGACCGGACGAGCTCGGTGAGGAAGGACGATCGGCTGCTGCATGTGGACGCCTTTCCGACAAGGCCGACCGGGGGCAAGAGGATTCTCCGCGTGTTCAGCAATATCGCCCCCGACGGGGTGGAGCGGCTCTGGCGGGTGGGCGAACCGTTCGCCGATTTTGCGCGGCAGTTCTTTCCGCGCGTGGGCGCCGGAGCGGCGGGCGCGGCCTGGATTCTGGAGCGGCTTGGCCTCACCAAGGGGCGGCGCAGCGCCTATGACACGATCATGCTCGGGCTGCACGACCGGATGAAGGAGGATCAGGCATACCAGACGGGCGCGCCGGCGGCGGAGGTTTCGTTTCCACCGGGGACGAGCTGGATGGTTTACACGGACCAGGTGCTGCACGCTGCACTTGCCGGGCGTTTCGCGCTCGAGCAGACCTTTCATCTGCCGGTGGCGGCGATGGCGGATGCGACGCGTGCGCCGATTTCGGTGCTGGAACGGCTGGCCGGGCGGGCGCTCGCCTGAAGCGTGTTCTTGGCCTGAGATCTACTCCTTGACGCCGCCGGCCATCAGGCCGCGGACGAGATAGGAGCGGACGAAGAAAGTGAAGACTAGCACGGGCAAAAGCACAACCACGCCGGCGGCTGCTATCTTGCCCCATTCCCAGCCGGCATATTGCATGAAGTTGACGATGGCGACCGGCGCGGTCATTGCGTTCGTGCGCGTGAGGATGAGGGCAAAGAAGAAGTCGTTCCACGACATGATGAAGCAGAGGATGCCGGTGGCGGCGAGGCCGGGAGCCGAAAGCGGCAGCGTGACGCGCAGGAAGGACTGCCAGATGCCGGCGCCGTCGATCCAGGCGGCTTCCTCGAGCGAGCGGGGAACGGCGGCGAAGAAACTCTTCATGGTCCAGATGACCATGGCAAGATTGAACGTGAGATAGATGATGACGAGGCCGCTCACGGTATCCATGAGGCCGAGCCAGGTGAAGGCGAGGAAGAATGGGATCGTGAAGGCGATCGGCGGGGCCATGCGGGTGACGAGGATCCACATTGCGATCTGCCCGCCGGAGCGGAAGGGAAAGCGGGCGAGCGCGTAGGCGGCGGGAACGCCGATGAGGAGCGAGAGAAATGTCGAGCCGGCGCTTGCGAGAAGGCTGTGCAGGAAGGAGGCGGGAAAGCCGCCGGCGGCGAGCGCGCGATAATTCTCAAGCGTGGGCGTGAAGGCGAGGCCGGCGCCGAGGATGTTCGCGTTCGGACGGAACGACATCTGCACGAGCCAGAGCACGGGCAGGAGGGCGAGGAAGAGGAGAGACGCGCCGGTGGCGTGCACGGCGTGACGCTGCCAGCGCCATACCCGGCGGCGGGCAGGCGCGAGGCCGAGAGCGCGGGAAGCAGGAGCGGCGCTGCTGCTCATCGGTTGCTATTCGTCCGCCGCGCTTGTGCCGCCGAGGCGGGCGACGAGGAGGCTCAAGAGGAAGACGCCGGCGATCATCAGTGTGGCGATGGCGCTGCCGTAACCCCAGTAGGCGAAATTGAAGGTCTGGATGAAGGCGTAGTAGTTCGTGACCTCGGTTGCCAGGCCGGGACCGCCGTTGGTGAGAACGTAGATCAGCGGAAAGGCCTTGATGCTGTCGATGAGGCGAAAGAGGACCGCGATCGTGAGTGCGGGGCGGATGAAGGGAAGTTTGACGTACCAGAACATCTGAAACGGACCCGCGCCGTCGATGCGCGCGGCCTCGAGCGGCTCCTTCGGCATCATCTGCAACGCGGCGAGCACCATCAGGAGGGTGAAGGGAAACCACTCCCAGCTGTCGGCGACGGCGATCGCGGGCAACGCGGTGGCGGGGTCGGTAATGAGCGAGCCGACAGGGATGCCGAAGAAGTTGAGGGTAGCGTAGAGCGGGCTGATGCCGGGCGTGTAGAGGATCTTCCAGATGATCGCGACGACGATCGGCGGCAGCACCATCGGCACGAGGAAGCCGGTGCGGATGGCTTCCATGAAACGGGATTCGATGTTGAGGAGGAGTGCGAGGCCGAGGCCGACGAGTGTTTGCAGGCCGACCGTGATCGCCGAGAGCTCGAGCTGCAACCCGACCGAATGGAGAAAGCTGCTCTCGAAGAGGGCCTGGGTGTAATTGGCGAGAGGGGTCGAGAAGTCGAGGCCGCTGCCAGGCGTGACGGGGGTGAGCGGGGTGAGGCTGGTGACGAGGAGATAGATCGCGGGGCCGAGCGTGACGGCCGCGAGCACGACGAGCGCGGGGGCGAGGCCGAGAGTGAAGGCGCGCCGCTGCTCGATGGACCAGGCGGCGGCGGTCATGCGGTCCCGATCAGATTTTCACGCCGGCGCGGCGGAGCTCAGCGATCGAGTTCTTCTGCGCGGCGTCCATTGCCTGCTTCGGCGATTTCTCGCCCGAGATGATGCTCTCGATCGCGATCGTGATCTCGCGGTCCACCTGCGGGTAGGGCGGCACGGTGCGGTAGGCCATGTAGCCCTTGGCGCCGAGATCGATGGTGTCGAGATACATCTTCGCGACATCGAAGCCGTTGTAGGTTAGCTTGCGGCGGAACTCCGGCATTTCGATGATCGAGCGGCGGGTGATCGAGCTCCAGCCCTGGTCGCGGAACATGCGAAGGAGGAGCGGCTTGGACATTGCCCAGGTGATGAACTGCCAGGCAGCGTTTTTGTGGCGGGAGCCCACGGGGATGCCCCATCCGTGGGTGGCGATCTGCGGGAAGCGGCCGGCAGGGCCGGCGGGGAAGAGCGAGAAGGCGCAGGTCTTTTGCACCTTGCTCTTGGAGAGCGCCATCGGCGTGACGAAATCCTCGTTCTCGGTGGAATAGATCATCTGCCCGTTCTGCAAGGCGACCACGACCTCGTCGTAGGTGTAGGAGAGCGCTCCCTTGGGGCCGTACGAACGCAGGAGATTGCTGAAGAAGCCGGCGGCCTCGACGGCTTCGGGGGTTGCAAGGACGGGCATCAGATCGTGCGGGGGATTGCGGAAGACGTTGGCCCCGTACCCTTGCAGAAAGCCGATGAAGGTCCAGCCGTAGTGGTTCTCGGTGATGAAGCCGGGGAGACCATCTTTTCCGTTCACGGCGGCGAGCATCTTCGGCATCTGCTCGAAGGTTTCGGGCAGGGTGAAGCCGGCCTTGCGGATGATGTCGTAGCGCGAGGCACCGGCCATCATGACATCGGCGATCCAAGGGATCGCGCAGAGCTCGCCCTTGGCGTTCTTGAAGACATTGGTGGTTCCGGGAAGGAAGTCCGCAGCGTCCCAGGAGGCGGGGGTGAGCTTGGGGTTGGCGATGAAGGGATCGAGCGGGGTGACCCAGCCCGCGCCGACCCAGCGGCCGATGAAGATGAAGGTGACGTTGATGACGTCGTAGGCCGCGGAGCGCGTGGCGAGCGCGATGTCCATGCGCTGGTCGTAGATGGGGAAGGAGGGAGTGGTATAAATGACGCGCGCGCCGGTTTCCTGCTCGAACTCGGGGATGTACTTGGCGAGCATGAGCGGATAGGGCGCGCTCCAGCATGAGACATTGAGCGTGATGCCCTTGAGCGGCTTCGCGCCGACGGCGGCCGGTGCCTTGCCGGGGAGAACGAGCAATCCGCCGGCTGCGGTGCCGGCTGCGAGAAGTTGGCGCCGGCGGATCTTTTTCTCCATTTCGTCCCTCCCTGCGTGCCCGGCTGTACGTCGCGGGCCGATCGCGCGGCGGCACTCTATGAGGGCGCTTTCAGCTTGACAAGGGAAGTGCGCGCTTCGGTAGATGCGCGTCGGCGTCGGCGTCGGCGTCGGCGCCGGCGTCGGTGCGAGCGCGGGAGCGGGGCGGACGATGTCGGATGTGGAGTTCGTGACGAGGCGGCTTACCGCCGAGCTCGGCGATGCGGCGATCGCGCATGAACTCGCGGCCATCATCGAGACGGATGCTCTTTCGTGGCGTGCGCCCACGATTGAGTCCGCGCGCATCCGCACCATTGTCGGCTTCACGTTCGGCAACCGGATGGCGCCGAACGGCAATCGCGAGCCGGGGCCGGTGAACGAGGCGCTGGCTGCGATCGCGGTGCGGCTCTCTCGCGAGACGGGAGCGCCGGTGATTGCGCAATGGGAGGTGGCGGAGCCGGCGGCGGCGGAGCTTGCGGCCGGCGTGGTGACGCCGATACATCCGGCGCGTGATGCGCGCGGCGAGCCGCTTTATCTCGGCACGCTCGGCGTGCTCGAGGAGATCGCGCGGCGCAACGTGCCCTCTGCGCTCGGCACCGTCGGAATTGTTGCGTTTTCAGATCATATCGCACGGTTGGTCGAGATCGCGCGGCGGCTTGTCTATCTGTTGCATGACGTGATGCTGCGCGTGACCGAGCGGCGGGCGGCGATGCTCACTTCGTGAGTGCGATCAGGCGGCTGGTGACAGATCCTCGACTGCGGAAACGAGATCCTCTTCGGCGGAAAGGTGAAGCGCGATCAGTGCGTCGAGCACGGTCAGCAGGCGGCGCAGCTCGCGCCCTTCGGCGGCGGTCGGCTCTGCCGCGGCGAGAGCGTCGACGAGGAGGGTGAAGCGGCGGGTCTCGCGGGCGATCTCGTCGTGCATGCGGTGCATCGCGCCGAGAGGATCGCGTCCGCCGAGGCGGGGTGCGAGCGCCGGGAAGAGCGCCTTCTCCTCCTCCTTCTGGTGCGGCAGGAGGAGCGAGGTGAGGCGGGCAGCGATGTCGCGAAGCTCATCGGTGGGAACGGAAGCGCTGCGATCGATTCGTTCGGCGGTGCGACGCATGCGCTCGAGGAGGGTGCGGAGCTCGGCATGCTCGCGGGCGAGGCGGCCGACTGCGGTGCGGTCTTCGAGGGGGCGTGGCGCGGGGCGGCCGGCGAGTGCACGCAGTGCGTTCAGGATCACGACGACATCGATCGCTTCCTGCAGCAACGCGCCGGCGACCGGAGGGAGTGCGCCGGCGGCAGCGGCGAACATGGCGGCGAGCGAAAGCCCCATGCCGACGGCGATCGACTGAAGGGCGATCGCGCGGGCGCGGCGCGCGATGGCGAGCGCCTCGGCGAGGCGATCGAGGCGATCGACCATCAGCACGGCATCGGCGGCCTCGGCCGCGGCGGCGGTGCCATGCGCGCCCATCGCGACGCCGATGTCGGAGGCGGCGAGCGCCGGCGCGTCGTTGATGCCGTCGCCGACCATGAGGGTGGGGCCGCGTGCGCGTTCGGCGCGCACGGCGGCGAGCTTGTCGGCCGGAGAGAGATCACCCAGCGCGGCGTCGAGGCCGAGCACGCCGCCGATTTCGTCAACCGCTGCCTGGCGATCGCCGCTCAGCATGACGAGGTGCCTGATGCCTGCCGCATGGAGGAGGCGGAGCGCGCGTGCGGCTTCGGGGCGTATCGGATCGGAGAGCAGAAGGACGCCGACGAGGCGGCCGTCGAGCGCGACCCAGGCGGCGGCCGCGGCGGCGGCGGTGAGGCGGGCGAGCGGGCCGCTTGTGGGCGGCGGCAGGCCGGCGGCGGCGAGGAAGCCGGCGCTACCGACGAGGACGGGGCGGCCCGCGACGCGCCCCGAGAGGCCGCTGCCTGGGGTTTCCTCGACGGCCTCGGGCGGAGCGAGCGGGCGGGTGAGCCCGGCGGCAGCAGCGACGATCGCGCGGGCGACGGCGTGGGTGGAGGCCTGCTCGAGCGAGGCGGCGGCGTGCAGCACGGTGTCCGGATCGAAGCCGTCGATCGCTTCGATGCCGCTTATGCGCGGCGTTCCGGCGGTGAGGGTGCCGGTCTTGTCGAAGAGGGCGGTGCGGGCGCGGGCAAGCCGTTCGAGCGCGCCAGCCCCTTTCACGATGACGCCCCGGTGGGCGGCGCGCGACACGCCGGCGATGAGAGCGATGGGAGCGGCCAGGATCAGCGGGCAGGGCGTGGCGACGACGAGAACGGCGAGCGCACGCACGGGGTCTCCGGAAAACAGCCAAGCGAAGCCTGCGAGGAGGAGGGTCGCGGCGAGGAAGGCGAGCGCGAAGCGGTCGGCGAGGCGAACCAAGCGCGGGCGTTCAAGACCGGCGGCGTGAACCAGGCGGACGATGGCGGCGAAGGTGCTGTCTTCGGCGCGGGCGGTGGCGCGGATGACGGCAGGGGGGCCGGCGTTGAGGACGCCGCTTCGGACTTGGGTGCCGTCAGGGTGGGAGACCGGAACCGGCTCGCCGGTGAGGGCGGATTCGTCGAGCAGTGCGGGCGCGCCGTGCACGAGGCCGTCGGCCGGGACGATCTCGCCCGGCTTGATGAGGAGGAGGTCGCCCGGCGCGATTGCGGCGACTGGAACGTCGCGGATGGCTTCTCCTTCGATGCGATGGGCGATGCGGGCGGAGCGCGAAAGAAGGGCGGCGAGGGCGTGGTGGGCGCGGGCCTCGGCGAACTCCTCGAGTGCGGAGCCGCCGGCGACCATGAGCGCAATGATGGCGCCGGCCAGGGTCTGGCCGAGGGCGAGGGCGCCGGCGAGCGCGAACCAGGCGATGATGTCCACGCCGAAGGAGCCGCGCCGGAGGCCGGCGAGGAAATCGGCGGCGAGGATGACGGCCATGAGAGCGGCGGGCGCCTGCCAGGCAAGGCGCGTGAGCGCGGGTTCGCCGAGGACCGGGGCGAGGAAGCCGGCCGCGAGGGCGGCGAGGACGAAGCCGAGGAGGAGGCGGCGGAAGAGGGGCGAGGAGATCATCGGGGTGCGCCGGCCGGACGCGGGCATCCTACACCGGGGCGGGCGGCGTGGCGGCGCGGCCGGCGGGATCGCAGGACAGGAGCTCGCGATAGAGCGCGAGCGTTGCCTCTTGCATGGCGGCGAGGCTGTAGGAGCGGAGCGCGAAGGCGCGGGCGGCCGTGCCGATGGCAGCACGGGCTGCGGGCGGGAGGGCGAAAAAGCGATCGAGGGCGGCGGCGAGCGCGGCGGAATCGCCGGGCGGGGTGCGCCAGCCCGTCTCGCCGGCGAGAACGGTCTCGGCGGCGGCGCCGTGGTCGGCGGCGATGACGGGGCGAGCCATGGCGGCAGCCTCGATGATGACGCGGCCGAACGCCTCGGGTTCCGAGGAGGCGTTGACGACGATATCGGCGAGGGTGAGGGCGGCGGGCATGTCGTCGGTCGCGCCGGGGAAGCGGATGCGCTCGGCGATGCCGAGGCGGGCGGCGGTCGATTGGAGTGCGGACGCGTAACGTTCGCGGCCTTCGAGAGGGCCGACGAAGACGGCGATTGCAGAACGATCCGCAAGGCGCGCCAGGGCTTCGAGGAGAACACGCTGGCCTTTCCAGCGCGCGAGCCGGGCGGGGAGCATGACAACGGGGCGGCCGGGCGGCAGGTTCCAGCTTCGGGCAAGGGCGGCGGCGCGGTCGGGAGAAATGGCAGCGGGATCGAAGCGGGCGGGATCGATGCCCGGAGGAATGACGCGAATGCGCGGCGCGGCGCGGGGGTGGCGGGCGTTGATCGATCCGGAGATGAAACGGCTGACGGCGATGACGCGATCTCCCGAGGCCATCACCGCGTTGTAGCGGCGCTTCAAGGGATTTTTTTCCCCGTAGGCGCCGTGCCAGGTGGTGACGAATGGCGTGTGCGTGCGGCGGGCGGCGAGGAGTGCCGACCAGGCGACCGCGCGGGAGTGGGCGTGCAGGAGATCGACGCGTTCGGCGCTGATGAGTGCGGCGAGACGAACGGCGTTGCGAAGGATGGAGAGCGGATTCTTC
Organism: Pseudomonadota bacterium; assembly: GCA_021816925.1. Classification (GTDB taxonomy): domain Bacteria; phylum Pseudomonadota; class Alphaproteobacteria; order Acetobacterales; family Acetobacteraceae; genus JAKAWQ01. Next base: position 12,553 of record JAKAWQ010000065.1, on the reverse strand, counting down.
GTGTCGAGAGGGAGGAAAAAGTGGCGCGCGCCGGCGGCGGCGAAGGCGCGCTCCATGCGTCCGCCGGCACTCGCGACGAGGGCGGTTGCGCCGGCCTGGCGGAGCGCCGCGACTGTTTCGAGGGCGGAAAGCTGTGCGCCGCCGCCCGCGATCGCGGGCAGCGCGTGCAGCACGATCATTGTGGGATCGTTTCGAAGAAACGAAGCCAGCGGGCGAGCACGGGTGCCTCGGCGAACTCGGCGAGGAAGCGCTGCCGGCCGGCAGCGGCGAGCGCGGCGGCGCGGGCGGGCTCGGCGAGGAGCGTGGTGGCGGCTTCTGCGAGTGCGGCGGGGTCTTCGCGCGGGACGAGGAGCCCGTCCGAGCCGGGGGCGATCAGCTCGCGCGGGCCCTCGGCGTCAGTTGCGAGGACGGGGCAGCCGGCGGACCAGGCTTCGAGGACGACATTGCCGAGGGGCTCGCGGCGGGAGGAGCAGACGAAGAGATCGGCGGCGCGAAGAAGGGCACCGGCATCGTCGCGCCAGCCGAGGAAATGGACGCGGTCGGTGAGGCAAAGCGTGGCGGTGAGATGGAGAAGGGTGGCGCGTTCGGGGCCCTCGCCGGCAATGAGGAGGGTAGCGGAGGGGAGCGCGGCGAGCGCTTGGATCAGGATGTCGAAGCCCTTGTCGGGGTGCAGGCGGCCGAGTGCCAAGAGGCGCGGGCGCCTCGGGGGGATGACGGGGGGAAGATCGGCGACGGGGACGGTGGCCGCGTGATCGGTCACGAAGTTCGGGAGGTAGTGCGTGCGGGTCTCGGGCCAACCGTTGGCGCGGAACCAGGCGACGAGGCCGTGCGTGTTGCCGACGAGATGGTCGCAATGGCGGTAGTGGCGGAGCGGGTAAGGGCCGCCGAGGCGGCCGACGTGGATGAAGGGGCCGCGCGGCATGTGGTCGGTTGCACGGCTCATCCAGCTCATGGCGACGCGCGGGGCGAATTCCGCAAGCGTGCGGGCGAGGCGGGGGCGGGTAAGGAGATCGAACGGGCCGCCGAAGCGGAGTTCGACGGGCGAGAGGCCGCCGGAGGTGAGGCGAGCGGCGCGTTCGGCGTCGCGGCGGATGATCGGCAGGACGGTGATACCTGCGCGGTGCAGGCCGAGACTCAAACGTTCGAAGAAGAGTTCGGCGCCGCCCAGGTGCGCACCGGCCATGATCTGAGCCAGCCTCATGCCAGCGGCCTCGCTTGGCGACCCGTATGATCGGTCGGGCATCGGCGAGGCCACCGGCATGTCTTTGATTCCGCGCGTGGCCGCCCCACCAGCCGCAGGGTCCCATCGCGCGTGCGCGATGGGGGCCCGACCACGCGCGATACCGGCCGGCGCTTCGTGCCGCCGGTATCAGGCTGCGCGGGCATCGGAGAGGAGGGCGAGTGCCGAGGAGGCGACGGCCTCGACGGTGATGTCTTCCATGCGCGCGGTGGGGGAGCGCACGGCGAGGGCGGTGGGGCCGGCAGGGGCGTATTCGTCGGCGGGGGTGGGGCCGAACAGGCCGATGGTGGGTGTGCCGGCGGCGGCGGCGATGTGCATCAGGCCGGAATCGTTGCCGACGAAGAGGGCGGCGCGGGCGAGAGCGGCGGCGGCTTCGGGGAGCGAGAGGCGGCCGGCGAGGTCGATCGCCTCGGGGAGGGCGGCGAGGAGCGGTGCGGCGAGCGCCTGCTCGGCGGGGCCAGGGCCGGCGAAGAGGGCGGCACGGGCGGGGCCGAAGGGGCCGGCGGCGAGGCGGCGGAAAAGTTCGGCGAAGCGTTCGGCCGGCCAGATTTTTCCGGCCCAGTTGGCGGTTGGGGCGAGCGCGATGACGGGCGGGCCGGGCGGCAGGAGGAGGGTGGCGCGAGCGCGGTCGTCGGGCGCGGTCCAGACGACCGGCAAGGGGGGCGGATCGAGGCCGAGAATCCGGCCGATCTGGGCGATCTTCGGCCCCGGGCGCCTGCGCATGGCGGCGCGCCAGCGGGCGCGGAGGAACCAGGCGAGGCCCGAGCCGCGGATGTCGAGGACGAGGTCCCAGCGCGTGCCGGCGGCCATGGCCCAGAGGTGGAGCCAGTGCAGGTCGTAACGGTGCTTCTCGGTGACGATGAGGCGCTCGAGGTTGGGCATGCGCGCGAAGACCTCGGCAGAGATCGGGCCGGCGACGAGGGTGACGCGTGCATCCGGGTGGCGGTGGAGGAGATGGTCGATCAGGCCGGTTGCGAGGACCGCATCGCCGATGCGGCTCGGGGCGATGAAGAGGATGCGCATGGAGCGGCGGCTATAGCACGGCTTGGGAGCGCGCTCCGCGTATGGGCGGGGTGGGGGAGTGTGCGGAGTGGGCTCAGGCGCTCTCGCCGGTGAGGACATCACCTCGCTCCGAGCCGCGCCAGGCGGGCATCAGTCCGAGCAGCACCTTGAGCAGCGTGGTCTTGCCCGCACCGTTGGCGCCGAGCAGGACGACGGCGGAATTCTGGAGGCCGCGGAGGAACGCGATGTCGTTGCCGGCGAAGCCGAGTTCCGCGACAAAATCGGGGTGCCGGGCAACGAGCGTGTTGATGAGCACAGTGTCATTGGAGGTCGAGGTCGGTACGCTCTTGTCGCAGACGATCTTGAGCGGCGCCTTGAGCGAGATCAGGAACGAGCGGAGTGCTGTGGCCCCTGTGCCGGTGCAGTCGTTGGTGGCGTAGAGGATCGCGAGGCGGTGGATTTTCCCGGCGGCGGCCTCGTGGGCAAGGAATTCGGCAAGGTCGCGCGGCATGATGGTGGAGGCGGGCTGCGCGACCAGGGCGATGTAGCGGTTGGTCTCGCTGAAGAGGGGCGCGCCAGTGCCGCTCGGGTCGATCAGCAGCATCCTCTGCTCGCGCGCGATCGGGATGGCGACCGAGGCGAGCGCGGAGCCGGCATCCGCAACCAGCACGTTCACCTTGTTCTCGGTGATGATCTGACTGGTGAGGGTCGTGACGGTTGCGGTATTGCTCCGGTCGTCGTAGGCGACGAGGCGGAGCGGGATCTTGCGATGGAACGTGTTTGCGTAGGCACCGCTTGGTCTGTTGGGTTCGTTGATCCAGGTACGCAGGCCGGCGCGAAGCGGCGTGGAGATCGAGGCGAAAGAGCCGGTGGCGGCGTAGAGCGCACCGGTCGTGATCTCCTCGGGCGCGGTTTGCGCGAACGCGGGTGCCACCAGCCCGGGCAACATCGCAAGCGCCATGGCCGCTATGCCGCCGATGAGAGATCGCCGCATCGTTATCTCCTCGATCGTCGATCGGACGTGCGGGGGCGGGACGTTCTCATCGAGAATCCGATGGTCGGCGTGTCATGGATGAAGACGCGTCATGGATGAAGACGCAGGGCACGCGTCAGCATGCCCGCGCGCCAACGCGACTTTGTTGCCGGGCGCGGCTCCGGCGGCGGCGACATCGCCTTCCCGCGCGGATGCAAGACCCGGGCATCGGCTTCCGCGACATGCGATCCTGCGCGCGCCGTGCGCGCGGGGAGCTGTTCGGCAAGCGGCGCGGGCGGATCAGGCCGGGAAAAACGTCGGGCACGACCTCATCCTGCCGGTCGATGTGCCAACGGAGCAAGAGAAACCGCGGCGCCTGAAGCCGCTTGCGGCAGCCAATTTGCCAGGCCGGGCTATCCGGCACGGCGAGGCGAGCCTTGTGATCTGAGCCTTGCATGGGGCGGATGGATCCGCTCAGAACAGCGACGGAACAGCGGGGCGGCATTCGGGGAGGGACAAGGCGGCAGCCGCGGCGGGCGCTTGTATGGGGCAGATGGATCCGCTCAGAACAGCGACGGAACAGCGGGGCGACATTCGGGGTGGGACAAGGCGGCAGCCGGGGCGGCGGCGGGCGCTCGCGGAGGTGATCCGCGCGCCGGCGCATCAAACGGCGGCCCCTTTGCGCTGCAGCGAGCGGCGGATTGACGGGCGGGGCCTCGAGCGGCTATGCGGGGACGAAATCCGAAACGTTTTGGAAGGGGAGGAATAGCACCTGTCTCTCGCCCGCATTGCTGCCCGGCTTGGCATTTCCGTCACCACCGTCTCGCGCGCGCTCGCCGGATATGCGGACGTGGCGGAACGGACGCGCGTGCGGGTTGCGGTGGAGGCGCGGCGCATCGGCTACGTGCCGAACGAGACGGCGCGAAGGCTCCGGAGCGGGCGGAGCGGCGCCGTGGGCGTGGTCGTGCCTGCGGAGCCGGGGCGGTTCGATCCGTTCTTTCTTGGCATGCTGGCGGAGGTCGGGCCGCGTCTGGGCAAGGCGGGGCTCGGGCTCGTGATGATGTCGGGCCGACCGGGGCGCGAGGAGATGCAGGCGTACCGGCATCTCGTGGAGGGGCATCGCGTCGAGGGCGTGCTGATCGCGCGCACGCGCGTCATCGACCCACGCGTTGCCTACTTGCTCGAACGGGGGGTTCCCTTCGTGGCGCACGGCCGGACGGAGACGCGCCGGGCCTATGCGCATCTTGACCTCGACGGAGAGGCGGCGTTTCGGCTGGCCACGGAGCGGCTGATCGGGTTCGGGCATCGGCGCATCGGCCTGATCAGCGCGGCACCTGGCTACATGTTCGCGCGGCACCGTGCGGCGGGCTGGCGGCGCACGCTCGAGGAAACCGGGCTGCCGCGCGGGCCGATGCTCGCCGGCGAGCCCGACGAGGAGAACGGAGAGCTTCTGATGCGGCGCCTGCTCGCGGACAAGGCGCCGCCGACCGCCGTGCTTTGCGCAACCGACCGGATGGCGGTAGGTGCGATCACGGCGGTGGCCGCGGCGGGGCGGAAGGCCGGGCGCGATGTTTCCCTGATCGGCTATGACAATCTGCCGATCGCGAGCTACACGGATCCGCCGCTGACGACGATCGACCAGCCGCTCGCGGCGATGGCGGCGCGGCTGGTCGAGATGCTGACGGCGCTCATCAGCGGTGCCAACCCCGCGCAGTTTGCCGAGGTGTGGGCGCCGCGACTCGTTGCACGCGCCTCCGACGGACCGGTGGCGGCGGGCGGTGTGAGAGGACAAGGATTCGCGGTGCGGGAAGCGCCAGAGACGCTTGGGAGGATCGCATGAAGGAACGTTTCGCAATCGTTGGCAGCGCGCTCCTGCTCGCGTTGCCGCTGGCCTTCGGCGCCGCGCGGGCGAAGGCGCAAAGCATCGGCTTTCTCTCGACGCAGCTTCGACCGGTGGTCGAGACGACGCGCATGAGAACCGCCATTCTCAAGGATTTTCCGCAAAAGGTCGCGTTCATCCCGACCTTTCCGGAACAGCTCCTGATCCAGGCGACGGCCGATTCGAAGCGGGCCAAGCCGACGCTCAGCCTGTTCGGTGCGCTGCATGGCGAGCTCGAGCCGCTGGTGCCGGCGGGGCTCCTCGCGCCGGTCGATGCGCTGGCACCGATGGCCAAGGCGCGTGGCGTGCCGGCGGGCTTGATGGCGCTCGCGCGGCTCGGCACCATGCACGAGATGTACATCCCGTGGATGCAGGCGACCTACATCATGGCAGCGAACCGGAAAGCGCTGCCATATCTGCCGAAAGGCGCCGATCTCGACCACCTGAGCTATCAGCAGCTTGCGCAATGGGCGGCCAACATCACCAAGGCGACCGGGCGGCGCATGCTCGGGTTTCCGGCCGGGCCGAAGGGCCTGATGCCGCGCTTTTTCGAGGGCTATCTCTATCCATCCTACACCGGCGGCGTGGTGACGACGTTCAAGAGCCCGGCCGCGGAGAAGATGTGGGCCTTCTTCAAGGGAATGTGGAAATACGTCAACCCGAACTCGACAAATTACAACTTCATGCAGGAGCCCTTGCTTTCGGGTGACGTGTGGATTGCCTTCGACCACGAATCGCGGCTGCTTGACGCGTTGCGCCAGAAGCCGACCGATTTTGTTGCCTTCCCGGCGCCGGCCGGGCCGGAGGGTCGCTTCTACATGCCGGTGATCGTCGGGCTTGGCATCGCCAGCCACGCCGCCGACGCGGCCGGCGCGGCGGCGCTGGTCAAATATCTTCTGGAGCCGAAGACCCAGCTTCTGACGCTCGAGGAGACCGGGTTCTTCCCGGTGGTGAGGGTGGCGATGCCCTCCAATCTCGAGACCGGCGTCAGGCTCGAAGCGGCGGCGATCCAGGCGATGCAGTCCGCACCCGATGCGAAGCAGGCGCTGCTGCCGGTGGGTCTCGGCAAGCATGACGGCGAGTTCGGGCAAATCTACATGAACACCTTCCAGAGGATTGTGCTGCGCGGCCAGACCATCGGGAGCGCGCTGGCGATCGAGGCCAAGGACCTGCAGCGCATCATGGACGCGGCGGGGGCGCCGTGCTGGTCGCCCGACCAGCCGAGCCAGGGGGTCTGCCAAGTCAGGTAGGTTCGGCCGGTAGCGATGCGGCGCGATCGGCTGCTTGCGTATGCATTGATCGCCCCTTCGATCCTGTTCCTGGCGGTGATCTTCCTGATTCCGCTCGGCCAGACGATCGCGTTGGCTTTCACGCGGCACGGCACGTTCGGGCTTGCGAATTTCGCGCGCATGGCGGGTGATCTCAACTTCCGAAATGCGGTGGCCAACACGCTCGGGCTGGTGATCGTGGTGGTGCCGTTGCAGCTGGCGCTCGCGCTTGGGATGTCGATGATGCTCCGGCATCTCAAGCGCGGGCGCGAGCTGATCCTCTGGATCTGGTCGATTCCGCTCGGCGTTTCGGATCTTGCGGCCGGGCTGGTGTGGCTCGGGATTCTGACCGAGAAGGGGTATCTCAACACGATCCTCTATCATCTCGGGGTGATCCACGGTCCGGTGAGCTGGCTCACCTACGAGACGCCGCTCGCGCTCTTCATCGGCATCCTCGTGGCGGAGATCTGGCGTGCAACCGCCATCATCTTTGTCGTGCTGGTGGCCGGCACGCAGCTCATTCCCGCCGAGTTCGAGGAGGCGGCCTCGGTGTTCGGCGCCACCGCCTGGCAGCGGTTCCGCCGCGTAACCGTGCCGCTGTTGCGCCCGAGCATCCAGACGGCGCTGATCCTGCGCACGGTCCTTGCGTTCGAGGCTTTTGCGGTGGTGCTGGCGATCGGCGGGCAGAACTTTCCGGTGCTGCTCAGCCAGGCCTATCTCTGGCAGGACACCAACCAGGATTACGGCGTCGCGGCCGCTTATGCGGTGCTGATCATGCTGATCACGCTGGCGGCGACCCTCTTCTATCTCGTGGCACTGAGACCGCGGGCGGGAGAGGTGGCGTGAGAAGACTCCGCGGATCAGCGTTCGCGGCTGGCGTGGCGATGCTGGCGGCCTGGACGCTGCTGCCGATCTACCTCGTGGCGATCGGCGGCTTCGGGGGGCCGGATGCGGTCTATCGCTGGCCGAAATCATTCTGGCCGGAGAACCTCTCGCTCGACACGTTCAGGCGTTTCGTTGCGATCGGTGGCATCTGGCAGGCGACGGAGCAGAGCGTGAAAGTGGCGCTCATCACGGTTGTTCTCTCGCTCGCGCTCGGCGTGCCGGCGGGCTATGCGCTGGCGCGCCTCCGCTTCCGGGGCGCGACCACCTACCGGCTGGTGATCCTGCTGACGCGGGCCTTTCCGGTCGGGATTCTGGCACTGCCGCTCGCGGTCAGCTTTGCCAGGTTCGGGCTCTACGACACGGCACTCGGGGTGGCGCTGGTGCATACCGCGCTGGCGCTGCCGTTCGCGGTGCTGGTGACGGCAAGCCTCTTCGTCGGCATTCCGCGCGAGCTCGAGGAGGCGGCGTGGGTATTCGGCTGCACCGGCCCGGGCGCGTTCCGGCGGATCATCTTGCCGCTGGCGCTTCCCGGGATCGCGGCGACGGCGGTGTTTTCTTTCGTACTTTCATGGAACGAGGTTTTCGCAGCGGCGGTGCTGACGCTCCGGCATCGCACCTTGACGGCATTCCTGCTGACGGTGCTTTCGGAATCGCCGCTGCACATCCAGCTCGCCGGCGGCTTCATGCTGATCGTGCCGTCCGTTCTCTTCATCTTTCTGGTGCGGCGGTACCTGTTCGCGATGTGGGGCATCGCCAGCAGATGAGTGGGGAAGCGTGGCCGAGCTTCTGATCGAGGGGGTGGCGAAGAGCTTCGGTCCCGTGGTCGCACTTGCCGAGGCGACGCTGGCGATCGGTGACGGCGAGTTCGTGGCGCTGCTCGGCCCCTCGGGATGCGGCAAGACGACGCTCCTTCGAATCGTTGCTGGACTGGAGGAGGCGAATTGCGGGCAGGTGCTGATCGGCGGGCGGGATGTCTCGGCGCTGCCGCCGCGGGCGCGGGGGCTTGCGATGGTGTTCCAGAACTACGCTGTCTTTCCGCACATGACGGTTGGGGAAAACGTTGCGTTCGGGCTCGCCATGGCGCGGGCTCCGGCGGCGCGGATTGCGAAGCAGGTGGCGAGGGCCGCTTCGCTGATGCAGATCGAGACGCTGCTCGGGCGCTATCCGGCGCAACTTTCGGGCGGGCAGCGCCAGCGCGTCGCCGTGGCTCGCGCGCTGGCCGTGGAGCCGGCGGTGCTCCTGATGGACGAGCCGCTCTCCAATCTCGATGCGCTGCTCCGGCTGGAGATGCGGGCCGAGCTGAAAGCGGTGCTGCGCGAGGCGGGGACGACGACGCTCTATGTGACGCACGACCAGACCGAGGCGATGGGGCTCGCCGACCGGGTCGCGGTGATGCACGAGGGAAGAATCGTGCAGATCGCGGCGCCGAGCGACGTGTACCGCCGTCCGGCGAGCGTGTTCGTGGGGGGGTTCGTCGGCAACCCGCCGATGAATTTCCTGCGGGTGGCAGCGGTTTCGGGCGAGGTGCGGCTGGGTGCGCTCAGGCTTTCCGCTCCGATGGAGGAGGGCGGCCTGCTGCTGGGCATCCGGCCGGAACAGCTCGCGGTGGTGGAGACGGGTGGGTTTCTTTTCCGTGTGGCGGTGGCGGAGCCGCTCGGGACGCATCTGCTGCTGACCGGCGAGACGGGAGGGCAGAGGATGCGTGCGGTGGTGCCGCCGGATGCAACTGTGGTGGCGGGAGCGGAACTTCTGCTGGCGTTCGATCCGGCGGCGATTCGCTGGATGGACGCGGCGAGCGGGCGGGCGATCGGCGCAGCATGATGGATGAGGACAAGGCGGGGCAGGACGAGCGGGCACGGGAGATTCTGCGCGTGAACGATCGCGGCGGCTACACGGTGCCGACGGCGCGGCTCTATCCGTTCCAGTGGAACTGGGATTCGGCGTTGGTCGCGATGGGGTGGGCCATGTTCGATGAGGCGCGCGGGTGGCGAGAGATCGAGATGCTGCTTGCCGGCCAGTGGGAGGATGGTTTCGTTCCGCACATCGTGTTTCATGCACCGTCGGAGGATTATTTTCCGGGACCGGAGGTGTGGGGGCTCGCGGAACGTGCGCCGCCGACCTCGGGGATCACGCAGCCGCCGGTGCTGGCAACGGCGGTCAGGTGGATGCTGGAGCGGGCAAGGGCGCGGGCGGAAGCGGCGGCGCGCGCGGCGGCGATCTATCCGCGGCTCGTGGCGAGCCACCGCTGGTGGGTGCGGGCGCGGGATCCGCACGCGAGCGGGCTCGTCACCACGCTTCATCCGTGGGAGACGGGGATGGACAATTCACCGGCCTGGGACGAGGCGCTGGCGCGCGTGCCGAGAGAGACGACGACACCGATCGTGCGGCGCGACATTGCGCACGTGGCTGCAGCGATGCGGCCGCGGGCGGAGGAATACGAGCGTTTCATTCACCTTGTCGATCTCTTTCGCGGGCTTGGATGGAGTCCGGAAAAAATGCTTGCGGAATCGCCGTTCAAGGTGGTGGACATCGGCACCAATGCGATTCTCCTGCGTGCGGAAAGGGATCTTCTGGTGCTGGCGCGGCGCTTCGGCAGTGTGGCGGAGAGAGCTGAGATCGAGGCGCGGATTGCGCGGCAAGGGGCGGCGATCGGGCGGCTGTGGAGCGGGGCCGGCGGGATTTATTTTTCCGCGGATCTGATCGCGAATGCGCTCATTCCGGTTTCGACCTCGGCAGGCATGTTGCCCGTTTTTGCGAGCGAGTACGGGCACGCGGCGGCACTGGCGGCGCGGCTTCGGGCCTGGGCGGAGGCTGTGCGATGGTTGGTGCCTTCGATCGCGCCTGACTCGCCTTCTTTCGAACCGCAGCGCTACTGGCGTGGGCCGGTCTGGCCGTGCATGAACTGGATGCTGGCGGATGGCTTCGGGGCCGCCGGCGAGACGGCGACTGCGCGCCTGCTTGCCGAGGCGATGGGCGCGCTGATCCGCGCATCGGGGTTCTATGAGTACTTCGATCCGTGCGACGGCGCCGGACTGGGCGGGACGGACTTCTCGTGGACGGCTGCGGTCGCGCTGCTGTTGCCGAGAGAGGGTGAAGGAGACCCCCGGTTCTGAAGGAGCGGCCAAACGTGCTCAGCCGCCGCGGCAAACAAGGCGGACGACCAGAAGTGCTGCCGCGGAGAGCCCGGGCATCGCGCCGCTTGCCGCCATCGCCAGCGCCATCACGCCCATGGCAAGGAAGAGCACCGCCCAGCCGAGATCGAGATTGATCCAGAACCGGGTGAGCGCGGCCAAGCCCAGCCGGCGATAGACCAGCACCGCGATGGCCGATGAGGTCAGCAACAACGCCCCTGCCATCGCCGCCGGCACCGCCAGCGCGGCGGCGGCGAACCAACCGAGCCGCGCACCCACGCTGGGCCCGAGCCACCCGCCGAATTCGAGCAGAACAAGCACGCTCGCTAGCGGTCCGAGCATCATCACCGGCGAGCCGCAATGGGTGAGCGCCATCAGGAAAGACCAGCGCATCGGCCGGCCCGGCGGGATGCGCAGAACAAGGCGCGGATGCTGAGGACGATAGAGCTTGAAGAGGCCGAAAGAGATCAGAGCGAGGCCAATCCAGGGCTCGATCGCCATCGCGTCGGTCCGTACGGCGGCCAGGGCCAGCGCCACCGGCAGGGCGACGGTCAGCATGGCAAGGTAATGGCCGAGCGCGAGTGCCGCCGTGCCGCCGAACACTGCCCCGGTGGAACGCCGCTCGAGGCCGCGCGCCACCGCATACAACCAGCCCATCGGCGGGTTGAGGCCCTGATAGACCCCCATCCCCGCGACCATGATCCAAAGCGATGCTGCGCCCACGGCGAGCTTCCGCGCTCAGGCGGAGGCGAAGCAGAAGCTCTCGGTCGAGCAATCGCCGCCTTCGAGGCGAATCTGGTGCGAACGGAAGCCGGCGGGAAACTCGATCAGGAAGTTCGCGTCGAGCGCAAGCCCGCCGTTCGCCCCGACCTTCGCCATTGCCATCTCTCCATGCACGCCGCCCGGATAGAACTGCTCATCCCAGGAACTGTAGAGCGAGTTGGTGAAGTAGACGCGCTCGCCGTCGCGGCTGATCTCCAGCATCTGCGGTCCGCCATGGAACGGCCGCCCGCCTGGATGCGGCGTGTGTGCGGCGATGCCGCCCAGACGCAGCGAACCGGCGAGCCGCGGCTGCATGGGATTGCTCACGTCGTATTGCCGGAGCTCGCCCGTGCCCCAGCAGGCAACATAGAGAAAGCGATCATCGAGCGAGAGATCGATGTCGGTGACGAGCGGCGGCACTGCCTTGAAGGATTTGAGCAGGTCGGGAAGATCGGCGGGATCGGCGGGTTCGGCCGGGATGGTCGCGGTCTTTTTGGCGTGGAATCTTCCGCCCTCGCGCCACCACGTCCAGATCGAGCCTTCGAGGTTGGTGGTATCGACGACGACGCCGAGAAAACCGTGGTCCTTCGTGGGGTCATGGGCGGGCCGGACCTCGAGCGCCATCTGGTGGTTGGCGCCGAGATCGATCGTCGCGACGTTGCGCCGAGCGTGCAGATCCCAGAAATGGAGCCGGTGGCCGTAACGGTTGGCGAGCAGGTCCTCCGCCACCAGCCCGTTCTCGAACATCGGCGGCAGGCCCCATTCGGAGGAGACGAGGTAGTCGTGGGGGATATTCCACCAGAAGTCATAGCTCATCTGCTGCGGCCCGCGTTCCATCTCCCACCGGCCGCGGATTTCGAAACTCTCGCAATCGAGCAGGAAGATGCCGGGGACGCCCTCGTCTCCCTTCTCGCCGCGCGCGCCGAGCGTACTGATATAGACGCCTTCGGGGCCGCAATGAACGGTGTGGGGGCGCGAATAGCCGGTCTTGCGCGACACCTCTTCGGGCGGAATCTCCTTGACGATCGCCGGGCGGCGCGGATCGGGCCGGGTATCGACGATATAAAGCCGCGACGACCTGAGCCCGGGCACGATCAGGTAGCGCCGCTCGGTGAAGGGATGGCCGGTCATCGGGCAGAGCGCTGCGCTGCAGGCGTTCCAGCCGTAATGGTGCAATTCGTCGCCGACATGGGTGAGCGAGAGCTTGTTCACCATGCTGCCGTATTGCGGCGAGCGGGGATCGAGCTCGACCACCGCCAGCGCATCGGGCTCGCGCCGGTCCGGCCGCAACAGCGCGACATAGGCAAGGGTTTCGCGCGGCGCTTCCATGGCCAGCCGCGGCGAGGGGTAGAAGGTGGGATCCGGACGTAGGCCGGTGAGGCTCATGGTGCGTTCTCCCTGGGCTCGTTCTTC
>JAKAWQ010000154.1 GCA_021816925.1 Pseudomonadota bacterium | reverse complement strand
CCGACTGCCGTCGGCATCGTCACGGAATCGGCTGATGCGGGGGTGCCCGTCGGCGCACTCGTGCTGCCCGAAGCCAGCGGGCCTCGCGCGCTGCCGCGGTCGCTCTCCCGGCGGGCGCAAGTCCGGCTGACCGGACCGCGTGTCGCGGCCGCATTGGAATCGGCACGGCGCGCCTCCGCGGTCGGCTGGGTCGAGGAATCCGGTCCCGGATGGCGGCTGTTGCTGCTGCCTTTGTCGCTGCCTCCACGCCTGCTGCTGCTCGGCGCCGGACCGGACGCCGCGCCGCTAACGGACCTGGCGGCACGCCAGCACTGGAAAGTGACCTTGGTCGACCATCGGCCCGCCCGTGCGCAGCCGTCGCATTTCCCTTTGGCCGAGCAAGTGGTGCTGTCCCGGCCGGAGGCGCTTGCGCAAGCTATGGATCTCGCGGGCTTCTCGGCCGCCGTCGTGATGAGCCACCACCTGCCTTCCGATCTCGAGTATCTGCGGGCCTTGGCGGCAAGTCCCGCGCCTCGGTACATCGGGCTGCTCGGACCGCCTGCACGCCGAGACAAGCTGCTCGGGGAGCTCGGGTCGCGGGCGGAAATGCTGAACGGGCGGTTACGGGCGCCGGTGGGTTTTGACTTGGGCGGTCGGACGCCGGAATCGATAGCCCTCGCGATCGTAGCGGAGATTCACGCCTTCCTATGCGGAGGGCTGCATCGCGAAAGAAGGAATCATCCGTGATCGACACGCGGATGACCCGATCGCCCGGCGGCGCCGGACACACTCGCGCCGCGCTGCTCATCGCCGTGCGCGACACCGCGAGCGGCCCATGAGCGACGAGAGCACGCCAGCTCCGCAGGGACTGTACGCCATCATCCTCGCGGCTGGCGCGTCGAGTCGCTTCGGCTCACCCAAGCAACTGGCGCGCATCGCAGATTGCCCCCTGCTGAGCGCGGTGATCGGCCGCGCCGTCGAGGTCGTGGGCCAAGGCGTGCTCGTGGTCCTCGGCGCGAACGCTGCTCAGCTGACGCCAATGCTTCAGCATTCGCCGGCCTCGGTGGTAATCAACCGCGGTTGGCGAGAGGGGCTTGCCAGCTCGATCCGCGCCGGGATCGCGCGGCTACCGGTCTCCTGCACCGGGGCCATGTTGGTTCTGGCCGACCAGGCCGCGGTGACGGCGGAGGATCTGGGCCGACTGGCCGGGGCGTGGCGGCGGCAACCGCACTCGATCGTCGCCGCCCAGTACGGCGCGACGGTCGGCGTGCCGGCGATCTTTCCGTCTTTTCTCTTCACTGAGCTCGCCCAGCTCAGAGGCGACGTCGGCGCCCGAGCGCTTCTCAAGCGCCATGCCGGGCAGATCGTGCGCGTGCCGATGGAAAGCGCGGCATTCGATCTCGATACGCCGGAAGACTTCCTCGCGCTCGAAGTATGGCGCAAGGCCCCGCCCGGACCATGACCGGCTCGGGCACGCCCCGAATCCGAGCAGCGAAGATGCGGGGCACCGCGGCGGGCGGTGCCATCATCCTCGCCGGCATTGCCGCGGACGCGACCCTACTCGTCGACGAAGCGAGTCAGTCGGTCTCCCCCGCCGCAATTGACTGACGCGGAACGAGTCGCTCCCGCAGCACATCGTAGATGGGTTGATCTCCGAAAAGCGTCGGGACGAGCATGGCGGCGAAGCAAGCCACGATCATCGGCAGCAGCATGCTCACATTCGCGGTCATTTCGGTCACCAGCACGATGCCGGTAACCGGTGCGCGCACGATTGCGGTGAACAGCGCCGCCATCCCGACCAGGGCAAACGCCACGGGTTGAATGGCCATGCCCGGAAAGGCGAGTGCGCAGAGCTTTCCGAACCACAGGCCGAGCACGGCGCCCAGAACGAGCAGGGGTGCGAACAGCCCGCCCGGCGTTCGCGCGGCATAGGAACCGGAAATCAGCACGAGCCGCAATAGGTAGAGAAAGGGCAGCATCGCGAGCACGCCCACCCCGTCGAGCGCCCTCTGGGTGAGCGGATCACCCCCGCCCACCATCGCAGGCGCGAACCACGCAACAACGGCGATCGCCGCACCCACCACGGCGGCGCGCAGCTCAACCGGCACGAAGGCAAACCGGTCCGTGGTGTTCAATCCCCACACCAATGTCCAGTTATATAGGATGCCTGCGAAGCCTGCGCAGACCCCGATCAACAGGTAAAGCGGTTCATGCGCGATGCCGGGATATGCCAAGCGGCGAACGAAGAAGTCCGGCTGATCGCCGAGAATCAATTGCTCGACCGCAATTGCCGCAGCGGACGCGGAAAGTGCCGCGATCGTGGTTCGCGCCTCAAAGCGCTTGACCAGCTCTTCGAGCACGAAAACGGCCCCCGCGATGGGCGCGTTGAATGCAGTTGCGAGTCCCGCGCCGGCACCGGCGGCGAGCAGCACCCGGCAATCTTCCCAGTTGCGCTTCAGCCACGTTCCCATCTGATAGGAGATGCTGGCGCCCATCTGAATGGTCGGTCCCTCCCGGCCGAGCGCAAGACCGGAGCCGATCGCGAGCACGCCGCCCACGAACTTCACCGCGATCAGGTGCACGGGAGGCGGCGGCAGCCGCCGGTCAAGCTCGGCCTCGACTTGCGGAATCCCGCTGCCCGCGGCGTGGGGCGCAAAGCGCCGCACCATCCATGCCGCGAGTGCGGCGCCCAGCATGATCACGACCGACAGCAGCGCAAACCCGCCGATCGCCGAGCCGTGCGCCCAACCAATCAGCTCGCCCCGCAGCCGGTCCGCATCCTCGAGTGCCAGCCGGAACAACGCCCCGATCAGTCCGGCCCCGGCGCCCCCGACCATGGCAACGAGCCCCAGCACGAGCAGGTTTCCCCGCGGAGTCCCTTCGGGCACATCGCCTTCTTCCGATCTCTCAATCATCGGCTGGCACTTTTGTCCAGATTACCGGCAAGACACCCAGTCTCCCAATGTACATCGGAAAGAAGGCGAGTTCGCCTCGGCGTGCGTGCGAAAAGCCGCTCCGGAGCCATTCTGCGGCCAATCCGGGCAAAGCCTCAAGTTCATCCTTGCGCAGATGGGATTCAAGCGCCAGAGGCGGCGCGCCCCGGCCGGCAGGCGCGAGAACACGGGCCCGGCGCCCCTAAGTCGAGCGAGTGCACCTGCCCGATTTACCGGGGAACTGCCGCCTGCGTCCGGGCATCGGTCTATGCCGATATTGCGTATACCGACACCGTTCTGTTTGGCACGAGACCGCCGCGCCGACACGCTGCGCGGCGCTCGTGAGACGCCCGGGCGGACACACAGGATCGCGTCCGAGATCGCGTGGACCATCGTCGACCCAGCGCATTTCTCCCGAAAAACACCGCGTTCATTGCAGGGCCGAAGCGACCTCGGTTAAGCTCGACAGATACAAAACGTCCTGCGCTCCGTGCGCCGGCGGCAAAGAAGGGGAGCTTGAATGTTCGACGCCCGTCCCGATAGGCAACTCATCCGCGGCAGACACCTGGTGGCGGCTGCAGCGCTCCTCAGCATCTCGTTCATGGCGCACGCGGCGCCTCTGCAGAAGTTTCTTAACGGCAAGCTCACATGGCGCTGCATCGGACCGGACATAGGCGGGCGCGTGGTCGCGGTGGCCGGTGTGCCGGCAGACCCGGATCTCTTCTACATGGGCGCGGTCGACGGCGGGGTATGGAAAAGCACTGACTACGGCATCCGCTGGCGAAACATCACGCGCGGCAGGTGGAAGTCGGCGAGCGACAGCGTCGGCGCCATCGCAGTCGCCCCCTCGGACGCCAATGTGCTCTATGTCGGCACCGGCGAGGCGGATATCCGCGGTGACATGGTCACCGGCGACGGTGTGTTCAAAACTACCGACGCCGGCAAGACATGGAAGTACAGGGGGTTG
>JAKAWQ010000153.1 GCA_021816925.1 Pseudomonadota bacterium | reverse complement strand
ACCCGCTCGAAGCCCACCAGCTGCCTGATCGGCCGCTGCACCGTGCCCCCGGCCACGCGCACGTAAAACTGCACCACCTCATCGCCGGCCCGATCCCCGGTATTACTCAGCCGCATCTCGAGCTCGATCTGCCCGCCGGGGCGCAGCGTCTCGCCCCGCACTCGCAGATCCGAGTACGCGAAGGTGGTATAGCTCAGGCCGTGGCCAAACGGGTACAGCGGCACGCCCTGGAAGTACATGTAGGTGCGGCCCAGGCGGATGTTGTAATTGTGCATGGCCGGCAGATCATCGGCGTGCCGGTACCAGGTGGTGCTCACCTTGCCGCCGGGGTTGTAGGCGCCGAAGATCACATCGGCGAGCGCGTGCCCCTGCTCCTGGCCGAGAAACATCCCGCCGACGATCGCCGGCAGATTCTCCTGCTCCCAGATCACCGCCACCGGACAGTTGGACACGATCACCAGGATGGTCTTCGGATTGACGGCGTGAACTGCCCGGGCGAGCTCATGCTGCATGCCGGGCAGATGCAGATACGTCCGGTCGTGCGCCTCGTGATCGATCTGCTGGTTGTCCCCGAGAAACAGCAGCGCTGCATCCGCCCCGCGCGCCGCCTCAAGGGCCGCATCCCAGAGCCTGTCCTCCTTCGCCCCCGCCATGGTGCAGCCGATCGCATAGGTGACCTGCGCCCGCGCGTTGCTGAAGGTCATCGACGGCGGGCCGAGGTATGGGTGCGGTCCGAAGTGATTCGACCAGTTCTCGTACCAGTCCTTGCGGGGCTGATTGGGGGGCCTCGGGATGCCGAACTGATCGAGTATGCCATCGAGCGGGGCCACCCGATGCGTCGGCCAGCCGCTGTAGTTGCCGAGAAAGCAGTACTCGGCGAGCGGCCCGATGACCGCGAGCTTGCGCATGCTCGCCGGATCGAGCGGCAGTGTCTCCTGCTCGTTCTTGAACAGCACGATCGACTGGCGGCCCATCTCCCGGCACAGCTCCCGGTGCGCCGGGCTCTGCCGGCACGAGACGTCGATCGTGTGGTAGGGGCTCGCCTCCGGCGGATCGAGATCCCCGAGCAGGATCCGCCCGGTGAGCGAGCGCACCAGCGAATGATCGAGCACCTCCTCGCTGATCAGCATCTGGCTGACCGCCTCGCCGAGATACCGCTGCAGCGTGTCCCCGCAGTTGATGTCGCACCCGGCGTTCACCGCCAGCGCCGCCGCTTCCGCATAGGTCGGCACGAAGTGATGCGTGCGCGTGATGTCGCCGATCGCATCGCAGTCGGACACCACATAGCCGCGAAAGCCCCAGCGGCGGCGCAGCAGATCGGTCAGCAGGAAGCGGTTGGCCGAGGTCGGGATGCCGTTCATGGCGTTGTACGAGGACATGACGGTGAAAACCTTGCCCTCGCGCACGCAGTACTCGAAGCTGCGGCTGTAGTATTCCCAGAAACTACGCGGGTCGACAGTGGCGGAGGTTGTCTGCCGGTCGTCCTCGGTGTCATTGGCGATGAAGTGCTTGGCGCAGCAGATGGTCTTCAGGAAGCGCGGATCATCTCCTTGCATGCCGCGAATGGCCTGGGCGGCGAGCTTGCCGACCAGGAGGGTGTCTTCGGAATAGTTCTCCGCGATGCGGCCCCAGCGCGGATCACGCGTCCCCATGTTCACCGTCGGCGGTGAGAAAAAGGTCAGTCCGCCGGGTGAGAAAAACTTCCGCGCGTTGGGCTCGCTCCGGCCTTCGAGCTTATGCCACGCCCAGGCCTCGTCCGAGACGGCGCCGAACACCCGATGCACCAGCTCGGGATTCCACGAGCAGCCCATGGCGAGCGGCAACGGGAACGAGGTCACCTCTCCGCGATACATCAGGCCGTGCAGCGCCTCGCCGGCATAGAAGTTGAAGGCCGGCAGATTCAGCCGCGGGATGCCCGGAACGCGCGTGCCGAACTGGGAAATCTTCTCCGCGAGTGTCAGTTTCGCGACGATCGCGGCGGCCCGCTCGCGGGCCGCCGCGAAAGCCTCCGGGGACACCGGTCCCATATCGAGCGCATCGGCTGCCGAGCCGCGCGCGGCGCCGGCGGGAGCCGCCGCCTGCCCAGCCTCGGCGCGACCGGTGAGCGGCCCGCCGGAAGCGGCGATGGCCGCTGCGAATCCGGCCAGGGTAAGGAAACTGCGGCGATTCACCGCCGGCTGCTGCTTGGAGCAATCTTGGGCCATGAAGTACACCCTCCTTCGCGCGCGGTGTGATGACTGTGGCGGCGCGGGCTCATCCGGCGCGCGTGCCGCTTTCCCCCGCCCCGAGGCGCCTCGGAAGCGATGCGCGAACGTCCGACACGAGCGCCGCGCACGGCATCGCCCATACGCTCGCAGCCCACACCCGACGCTGCGCCCGGGAATGGTAGCGCTATCAACGTGATTTGACCACTATTTTGGGCAGCGCCGCCGGCTTGCCTGTCGTACGGGGAGCCCCGCCGCTGCCACTAAGGTGTCGCTGCGCCGTCCCGCCCTGCTGGGGGCTTGCGGTCAAGATGAGCCGTGGCCGCTATACTGCGGCGAACCCCGGAGTTTTTATGCCGACGGAATCTCTCCTCACGCATCGCGGCGGCTGCCATTGCGGTCGCGTACGCTTCGAAGTGCTCGCCCCGGCGCGGATCCGCGCCTGGGAATGCAACTGCTCGATCTGCAGCAAGGCGGGCTACCTGCACCTTATCGTGCGGGCTGAGCATTTCAAGCTGCTTTCGGGCCGGGACGCGCTCACGACCTATACCTTCAACACCGGCACCGCGCAGCACCCGTTCTGCTCGGTGTGCGGCATCAAGTCGTTCTATGTGCCGCGATCCCACCCGGACGGCTTCAGCGTCAACGTTCGCTGCCTGGATCCGGGCACCGTCGAGGACATGACCGTCACGCCGTTCGATGGGCAGGACTGGGAGAGGAACTACCCTGCGGTACGCGGGCAGTTCTTTCGCTGAGCCTGAGCGCCGCGCACCGGCCATCTCGCCGGGCCGCTCGCCGCGCGGCATCCGCTCCGCGATCTATCCGGCAGAGGCGCCCGCCCGCCGTCCGCCGCGCTCTCATCAACGCTGCGGGCGCCGGAGGTCGCCCCGAGCCATCCGCCGCCGCCCCGGGGAGCATCCCCAGCCAGTCTAGCCTGTCCCGCCCTCCGCTTCCGTCACACCATAGCCGACTTGGAAATGCCAACAGCAAGGGCACTGATCGGCTTTCGGAGATCGGAAGGTGGCCCTATGGAACGTGGGGAATCCTACCGGGAAAATTGGCAGCAGAAACTAGGGGCCCCTTCGCGGTCGCAGCGCCATCAGCTGTGTGTGTCGGCGGACTTGACCGGACAGGTGCGGATGCCCAGCACCGCATAGAGAGGACACCAGCCGATGACGGCGGTGACGAGCGGGATCAGGCCGAGCCAGCCCCAGAGTGTGCGGGGTCCCCAGAACACCAAGCTGATCACGCCAAGTCCCACGATGATCCGCAGTACCCGATCGATACTTCCTATGTTTTTCATAGCAGTCACCCCTCGGATTCGTTTGAACCGGACATTTGTCTCTTTGCGGAAGTCCTCAGCAAATTACACCCGGGCAGCGCATCTCGTGAGTGTGCCACGAACCGGACGCGCACGCGAGACTGAGCCCGTTCTTCTGCGCAAGGCGCTGCCGGGGTGCAAAGTCCGGTTTGCTTCGTCGTGCCCCTTGCGTGTGCAAAGCGCATCGAGCGCGGCGGGAGCTGAGCCGTCCGGATGCCGTGGGCGTCAATGGGGATTGAATTGCGCGCGGCAGATGTCAGAAACATGACTTCTGCGCACAGGGCGCCGTTACGTCAAGGCGCTCCGGGCTCCTCCATGCCCATCCGCGTGTCCACGCCGCTCGAGCCCAAAGTTCTCACGAAATCGGCGCAGCTTCGCGCGGCTT
>JAKAWQ010000005.1 GCA_021816925.1 Pseudomonadota bacterium | reverse complement strand
GCCTACGAATCGAAAAATCCACCGCGCCGGAATCCGCCACCTCGTCACCACGCGCCGATTTGCTTCGAGGTGTTGCATTCTGGACCCACCGCGCCAGCGTCACCCTATTTGACGACACGCCCTAGTCCTGCGGTGTCATGACATCTCCTGACCCGTCGTGTGTTGGCGGCAAGAATATCTGGGGAGAACTCGCGCCACTTCCCCGGCTATGGCGGGACGCAGCGCGATCGCGACCGAACGCGGACACTTCCTCGGAAAGCCGGTGCCGTTGACGACCCGGGCGCGGACCGCGTCGTTGCATTCGATTGCGGGAAGCGCTCTCTCGCGCATCATGCCGAGCACCGCTTTGCCCGACCGATCCGCCATGCCAACGCCGGACAAACCCGCGTCGACTCGGGGGAAAGCCCCATGACGCAGTAAGACTTAGAACACCATCGCGATCCGAAAGACAGCCCCGAACTCCTGTCTAAACCCGCCGACAACCTGCAAATCGTGATTTATCTCAAGCAGCACTTGCAGCGTGGGAGTAATGAAGTACGATGCAGCGGCACGTACCCGTTGTTCCTCTGTCTTCTGCCCGTTCGCGACGCCGCCGAGTGACTGTTTGCCACCGAACAATCCTTCGTAGCCGAGCGACGTCTCGATTCCCGGGGCCCAGCGCCAGTTCGCCCAGGCCTGTACACGATAGGTCGGCACCTGCGTGAGCTTTAGGCCGCCGGGATAGGCGTCGCCATTCTCGCCATAGATGGTGGTGTCGAACGCGAGGTCATATGAGAATCGCCTTCCCGTGGTCTGGTGCCAGCCGATCTGCAGGTTTCCCTTCCAACGATTTTCGCCAAGATTTAACGCTGACCGCGGATCGTAAGACCCCGACGGCGGATAGAGCCAGCCTACGACCACAAGATACCGACCGCGCGCTCGATCTGCGTAAGGCCATAACGCCGCGTTCAATGCGATATCCGCGGCGCCAAATGTGCTACCGAGGCTCGCTCCGTTGATCTCGCCCCCCGATTCAGAGCCGAAGGTCTGGAGGATCTGGACCGCCGCGGGGTGACCGCCGAGGGTAAAGTAGTGAAGGTATCGACCGGCACCCAGGTTGACCTGCATGCCGGTCTTGTCAGCAAAAGTCGGGCCATTCGCGACATTGAATTCCGTCAGGTCGCCGTAGGCGTAGTACCCTTCGATAACATTGCTGCCCGGAGGCAGCGGCACAAGATCGTTGGGCTCTATCTCCTGGGCCCGGGCGGACCTCGGAACAACAACCGCCAATGTGGCCAGCAAAAGTACACACATGCTGATCACGCCAGAGCGTGACGGGTACATTGATTGCAAAGACCTTGAACGGTGTCTGGCACGATCCAATGCTCTCCGTTCATCGACAATGGTTTGTCGGGAGATCGCTAATTCCCGGCCTAGATCTCGAGCTCCAGTCCTTCGCTCGACACGGATCCCCTCCTCGAATTCTTCTCCTGCCTTGGAGCCGCCAAAGCGCACCCGTCGGCCGGTGGACTCGATCCCGTCGTGCAACTGCAGCACAGCGGGCTCACGCTCTCCGAGTCGCTGCAACGTCGACCGGGTTGGGGCAAGAAGATTGACGGTCATTGCGTTCTGCGCTTGTGTTGACATCTGTCTTCATCGCCGTATCGACTCGTGTTCTTGGTATGTTTACGGACAGCGTAGAGCATGTATTGATGGGAGCCAAGAGCTGACGGCGATGCGAGAGGAATCGGGCGACGACTCCGTGTAGTCTTGCGGCGGGAGCCTTCCAGGGTGCGACGGTTCCGGGTGTTCGGACAGGTCCCGGGGGAGAATAAGTCGAGGCTGGCCCCGCGCTGACGGTTCGATGCTCTGGAATCGAGATCAGGATCAAATCGTTCCGTTGGTGGTGTGCAGTGATGACCTGTCTCCCGATTTCGGGACCACCGATAAGTGAAAGATTGCAGTCTTGAAGTGACGCCGGTGATCGGCGAGGGGCTCAGAGGCCGTTTCTGGACGGCTGGGTAATGGGGGTTGGATGGTCACGGTCGGATGTTCCAACGGGTTGTCGAGACCTGGCTGGACGGATCGCATCATGTGGACCGAGACCACCCGGGCGCTCTATGCGACCCTCTCGACCGGACTCTCATCGCGAAGGCGTTGCTCGAGAACCCTGCGCTCGCGCCCGACGAGCGGTTCATCGGCGCCTACAGCGTCGGGCAATTGCGGGAATGCGTTCGCGCACACTCGAAAACAGGGTTTCTGCCCCTGCCACCCCGACGCAGTGCCCATTATGGCCGGCCGTTGTCCGAAGCGCGTTCTGCGGATCACGGCTGCTTCAGAACGTGATCAGGTCGTTGTGGTAAACGATGATCTCGGGCTTCTCATTCTTGCGGCCCCATTTGTGATTGTACTGGGCCGGGGGAAAGTGCCAATAGAGCGTGCCGAGCGCGTCCAGATACCGGTTTCGACCCGCATACTTGGCCTTGGCCCTGGCGAGCTTTCCGGGCTGGCCAACGCCTGCCTTCTGCCTGTAGATGCCGACGTGAGGGTAGCAGAAGTGATCCTGCCAGAGGAGCGCCTGGGCATATTTCGGCCAGGAATCGACAATCACCACCTTGTCGGCCGGATCCGTGTTGGGCACGCCGATCGCCGCAAAGCAGTGATGCGCGCTGTCCGAATAACAGAAACAGGCGGTCTTGGACGAATCGAGGCGCTCGCGAAGCAGAATGTAGGCGACGGCCGCCTGGTCCTGGCAGGTGCCGGCGCCGTAGGTAACCGCGGCTCCGGCCATATGCTGCGCCTCAGCATAGTGCCCGTTGTAGGCTTGCTGCGTCAGGGCGGTGTTCGGCCCGGTTTCCGTGTTCTTGAAGTCGAACTTCTGGTTGGCGGCGCCGTAGGGAAGCAGTCGGCGCACCTCACGAATGACCGCATCGCCCAACTGGACGAGTTGAAGCGTCTCGGCGGAAACGAACTTTTGCATTTTGGAAACGGCTACGTCGGTCGAACCGCTCTTCACCGTCGGTTTCGCAAGGTCGAGCGCGTGCGTCCACGGCATGATCCCCTCCCCTCCGCCCTCGCGGCGGAGGCTGTCGCGAGTCCTCGTTTAGGGCGCCGGCAAGCGGTTTGCAACCACAGGTTGTCATCGCTTGGCGCGTAACCCGGCATCCGCCGCGCTCGGCGGAATGGTCGCGCTCGCCGTTGCAATCGGCATCGGGCGGTTCGTGTACACGCCGATCTTGCCGCCGATGCAGGCGGCGCTCGGCCTCAACGCTTTCGCCGCGGGGCTCATCGCCTCGGCCAATTTCGCCGGCTATCTCGTCGGCGCGCTGGCGGCCGCACTGCCGCTGCCGGGTTCACGGCGCGCCTGGCTTGCGGGCGGGCTCGCGTCGAGCACGCTCACCACCGGCGCGATGGGGCTCGTGCGGGGCGTACCGGCGTTCCTCGCGCTCCGCTTCGCGGGTGGCGCGGCGAGCGCGTTCGGCCTTGTCTTCGCTTCGGCGATCGTGCTCGAGCGTCTGGCCGAGTCCGGGCGGCTCGGGCTTTCCTCGGTGCTGTTCGCCGGCGTCGGCACCGGAATCGCGCTCTCCGCGCTGCTCGTCTCGGCGATGCGCTGGGCGGGTTTTGGCTGGAGCGGGCTCTGGATCGCGAGCGGCTTGCTTTCGGCCGCCGGCACGCTTGCGGCGGCGGCGCTGATCGCACCCGAGGAGTGGAGAGAGGCTTACGACGCGCCTCTCCGTGCGGCACGGATATCGGCAGCGCTCCTGCGCCTGATCGCCGCGTACGGCCTGTTCGGTTTCGGCTACGTCATCACCGCAACGTTCCTGGTAGCGATCGTGCGTGCAACGACCGGCTTGCGCCCGCTCGAGCCGGTGATCTGGGTGGTGTTCGGTCTGGCCGCCGCACCCTCCGTCCTGCTCTGGTCGCGGATCGCGCGGCGGATCGGGCTCGGGCGCGCCTTCGCGCTGGCCGCGGTCGTCGAGGCCCTCGGCGTGCTGGCAAGCGTCGGCCTCGCCGGCGCGGGGGAAATCTTTCTCTCGGCCGTCCTCGTCGGCAGCACCTTCATGGGGCTGACTGCCCTCGGCCTGATGGGCGGACGGACCCTCGCGCGCGGCGATGCGCGGCCGGTGCTCGCGCTGATGACGGGCGCGTTCGGACTGGGCCAGATCATCGGGCCGAGCTTCGCCGGCGCGCTCTACGACCGGCTCGGCAGCTTTGCCGTGCCCTCGCTTGCCGCCGCCGCGGCACTCGTCACGGCCGCGCTGCTCGCGGCTGCGTAGGCTTTCATGCCGGATTGACGAGATGGCAGGAAACGACGTGGCCGGGGCGCACTTCGCGCGGCGCGGGTTCGCGTTCCCGGCAAAGGGCCATGGCGTGCGGGCAACGCGGATGAAAGCGGCAACCCGAGGGGATGGCGAGTGCGCTCGGCACGTCGCCGGAGAGTTCGGCGCGCCGCACGCGGCCGGCAGCACGCGCCGAAGGGTGGCGCACCGGAACGGCGGCGATCAGCGCCTGCGTGTAGGGATGAAGCGGCTCGGCATAAAGCGCGGATTTCTCAGCCAGCTCGACGATCTTGCCGAGATACATCACGGCGACACGGCTTGCGATGTGGCGGACCACCGCAAGATCATGGGCGATGAAGAGGTAGGTGAGGCCGAGTTCGCGTTGCAGGTCGGTCAGCAGGTTGATGATCTGCGCCTGCACCGAGACATCAAGCGCGGAAACCGGCTCGTCGGCGACAACGAATTGCGGGCGGAGGATGAGCGCGCGCGCAATGCCGATCCGCTGCCGCTGGCCGCCGGAAAATTCATGTGGGAAGCGCCGGGCCGCACGGGGCGGGAGGCCGACGAGATCCAGCATTTCCGCGACCGCACGGCGCGCCGCAGCGTCGGCACGCGCGCCATGGATCCGCAACGGCTCCATGACGATTTGCTCGACTGGCATGCGCGGATCGAGCGCGCCGTAGGGATCCTGAAAAACGATCTGCATGGCACGGCGCGTTTCGGCGAGTGCGCGGCCACCGAGGCGCGTAATGTCCTCGGCGCCGAAGCGGATGCGCCCGGCGGTCGGTTCGACAAGGCGGATCAGGAGCCGTCCGAGGGTGGATTTGCCCGAACCGGATTCGCCGACCAGGCCGACCGTTTCTCCCGGCAGAATGGCGAGATCGACGCGATCGACGGCGCGAAGGACGTGGCGGGAACGCCCGAAGAGGCCGCGCGCGCCGAGCGCAAAATCGCGGGAAAGGCCGGTGGCTTCGACGAGCGGGGTCATCATGCTCCGAGCCGGATGCAGGACGCCGCGTGGCCGGGCCCTACGGCGGTGAGCGGAGGCAGAGCGGCCGAGCAGGCGGGAATCGCAAGTTCGCAACGCGGGGCGAAGCGGCAACCGGGCGGGCGGTGGCGCGGATCGGGCAACGTGCCCGGGATCGCCGGGAGATGTCCCGCGGCGAGCGGCGCATCGAGCGCCGGCGCGGAAGCCAGAAGCGCCCGCGTGTACGGATGCGCGGGCCGGTCGAAGATGCCGGCCACCGGGGCCTCCTCGACGATGCGTCCGGCATACATGACAAGCACACGATCGGCGGTCTCGGCAATCACCCCGATATTGTGCGTGATGACGATGAGCGCCATGCCGAACTCGTCGCGCAGGTCGAGCAGCAGATCGAGAATCTGCGCCTGAATGGTCACGTCAAGCGCGGTGGTAGGCTCGTCGGCGATCAATAGCCGCGGGCGGCAGGCAAGCGCGATCGCGAGCATGACGCGCTGGCGCTGGCCGCCGGAAAGCTGGTGCGGATAGGCGCTCATCCGCTCGGCTGCGGAAGGAATGCCGACCTTCTCCAGAAGCTCGACGGTACGGGCAAAACCGGCGGCCGCACCGGCACGTTCGTGCGCCCGGATCGTTTCGATGATCTGTTCGCCGATCGTGAAGACCGGATTGAGCGAGGTCATCGGCTCCTGGAACACCATGGCGATGCCCGGACCGCGGATGCGGCGCATCTCGCGGTCGGAAAGGCTCGTAAGCTCCTGCCCCGCGAAGCGAACGGAACCGGCGGCGATACGCGCGGGCGGCCGCGGCAGCAGCCCCATCACGGTGAGCGCGGTGACGCTCTTTCCGGAGCCGGATTCGCCGACAACGCCGAGCACCTCGCCGGCCTCGAGCGAGAAGTTTACCTCCTCGACGGCGGCTATCTCGCCCCGCTCGGTGGCGAAGGTTGTGGTGAGGCCCGCAACCTCGAGCAGGCTCATCGGCCACCTGTCACTGCCGGC
Source organism: Pseudomonadota bacterium (assembly GCA_021816925.1). Classification (GTDB taxonomy): domain Bacteria; phylum Pseudomonadota; class Alphaproteobacteria; order Acetobacterales; family Acetobacteraceae; genus JAKAWQ01. The sequence goes on along the minus strand of JAKAWQ010000005.1, from coordinate 88,505 downwards.
GGTTCACTGCTGGATGCGCAGTCTGGGATCGAGCACGTCGCGGAGCCCGTCCCCCAGCATGTTGAGGCCGAGCACGGTGATCATCAGCGCCGCTCCGGGAATAGCGATAATCCAGGGCGCGGTGGTGAGATATTCGCGTCCCTCCGCCATGATGTTTCCCCAGGTGGGCGTGGGTGGGACAGCGCCGACCCCGAGGAAGGAGAGTGTTGCCTCGGTGAGCACCGCATAGGCAAAAAGGAAGCTCAACTGCACGATGAGAGGCGCGAGCGCGTTCGGCAGGATATGGCGGCGGAGCACGTGCCAGTCTCCTGCGCCGGCGGCGACGGCAGCCTGCACATATTCCATTTCCCGCAGCACGATCACCGAAGAGCGGACGATGCGCGCGGTGCGCGGCGTATAGACGACGCCGAGCGCGATGATGACGTCGATGATCGAGGGGCCGAGAGTGGCGGTAACGGCAATCGCAAGCAGGACCGGGGGAAAGGCCATCAGCGCGTCGTTGGCGCGCATGACGATGTTGTCGATGCGCCGGTAATAGCCGGCAAGCGCGCCGATCACCGTGCCGGCCACGGCGTTGATCGCAACGGTGGCACCGCCGATCAGCATCGAGAGCCTCGCCCCCCACATGACGCGCGAGAAGAGACTGCGGCCGAAGTTGTCGGTGCCGAAAAGATGCCGGAGGCTCGGCGGCAGGAACGTCGCGTTCATGTCGATCTTGTCGGGATTGATCGGGGCAAGCACCGGGGCGAGGATCGCGGCGACGACGATGATCGCGAAGAGGACGAGTCCGCTCACGAACAGCCGGTGATGCAGAAGGCGGCGGAGCGCGAGAACCGAAGGGCGATGCCAAAGCCCCTCCTCGTCCGCGGGCATGGGCTCCGCGGCTAGTGCGACGTCAGGAGGCATGGTAGCGCACGCGCGGGTCGAGCGCGGCATAGAGCACATCAACCAGGATGTTGACGCCCACCATCAGCGCCGTGACAACAAGCACGCCGCCCTGCACCATCGGATAGTCGCGGTTCAGCACCGCCTCGGTGAGGAGTTGCCCGATGCCGGGAAGGGAGAAGATCGTTTCGGTAACGACGGCACCAGAGAGCAGAAGGCTCACGATGATGCCGATCACGGTGACGATCGGGATCATGGCATTGGCGAGCGCGTGCTTGAGCACGACCTGGCGCTGCGGCAGGCCCTTGGCGCGCGCGGTGCGGATATAGTCCTGGCGCAGCACCTCGAGCATCGTCGAGCGGGTGATGCGCGCGAGAAGGCCGGTCAGCAGGAGCGCGAGCGAGATCGCCGGCAGCGTCATCGCGCCGAGCCAGCCGAGCGGATCGTCGAAGAAGGGCACATAGCCGCCGCTCGGCAACCAGCCGAGATCGACCGCGAAGAAGATGATCATCAGAAGGGCGAGATAGAAGTTCGGGAGTGAGATACCGATGATCGAGAAGATCATCGCCACCTGATCGACCCACGTATTCTGCCGGAGCGCGGCGAGGATGCCGCTCGAAAGCCCGATCGCCAGCGTGATCACCAGCGCATAGAGCGAGAGGCCGAAGGTGACCGGGAGGCGGATCATGATCGCTTGCGAAACCGGCTGGCCGAGCAAGAGCGAGGTGCCGAGGTTGCCGTGCAGGACCTGGTCGTACCAGCGGTAGAGCTGCACGGGGAGCGGCTTGTCGAGGCCGAGATTGTGGTTGATCTCGGCGATCTGCTGGGGCGTCGCCGAGAGGCCGGCGATCGCGGCGGCCGGCCCGCCCGGGATCATGTGGATCATGCCGAAGGTGATCAGGCTGACCAGGATCAGGATCGGCACCGCGCTCGCGACGCGGCTTGCAATGACGCGGATCATGACGGGCGCCCGGGAAATGCTCGCCGGCCCATGGCTTCAGTCGAGCGTAGCCGCCGGGGGGGCGCGGGGCAACAACCGGATCAGGGCCGCCGTGCGTCGGTCGCGAGGTGGAAGAGGCAGTCCCCGCGCGCGGTGCGCCCAGGAATGCGCTGGCAGAGCACGAGGCCGGCGCGTTGGAAGCGTAGCTCGGCAGGCGGCGCCCAGGGGGTTTCGGGGAAGTGGATGCGCGCGGCGGGCTGGCCAGCGGCGACGGTCTCGCCGAGAACCGCGAGCGGCTCGAAGACGCCGCTCTCGGAGGCGTAGGTGAAGTAATCGGCGCCGCCCACCTCCAGCAACCGGGTCGGTTCGGGCGGCGCAATCCGTTCCGAAGCAGGAAGGATTCCAGTATGGACGAGGAGGTTGCGCACGCCGCGCTCGGCGATCGCCAGCGCGGCGGGGGTCACGGTGCCGGAGCCGCCGAGCTCGGTGCCTACCATCGGGACACCCTTGCGCTCCGCCCCTCCCGTCGCGGTGACATCGCCGCCCTGCCCTTGCGTGCCCTCGGCGATGTAGGCACGCGGCGCACCGAAGGCCTCGAGCGCCGCCATGAGCTTGGCCATCCGAGCGGGATCCGCACTCCGCTTGATGAGGGCCGAGGGAAGATACATGAGCGAGGAGCCGCCGGAGTGGAGATCGCAGACAAGATCGGCTCGCGGGATCAGCTCGTTCTCGATGTAGAAGGCGATCTGCTGCGTCACCGTGCCGTCCGGGCTGCCGGGGAAGGAGCGGTTGAGATTGGCGTCATCGATTGGCGAAACGCGGCGGCCGGCAAGGGCGGCGGGAAAATTGGCCGCCGGCAGGATGATGACCCGGCCCTTGATCTTCTGCGGAGCAAGCCATTTCACGAGATTGCAGAGCGCAACCTGACCCTCATACTCGTCCCCGTGGTTGCCGGAGAGGAAAAGCGCGGTCGGGCCCGCGCCGTTCTTCACGACCACGATCGGGATCGGGATGAAACCGTATGCCGACGCATGCGTGGAGTGGAAGAGGCGGAGAAAGTCATGCTGCATGCCGTCCTTCTCGAAATCGACGTCGGCCGAGATGCGGGTCCGGTGGGGCTCGGGCATTTCGTTCCTCGTTCTCGGGTCTTGCTCGGGCGGCGCGCTCAGGCGTTCGCGTAGATCGGCGTGCGCCATTCCGGATGCTCGGAAAGGCGTGCCTCGGCAATGCCGAAATAGGCCTCCTGGAGGGCGCGCGTGACCACGCCGGGTTTGCCGGCGCCGATCGCGAGCCGGTCGAGCGAGAGGATCGGCTGGATCTCGTAGCCGGAGCCGCACCAGAACGCCTCATCCGCCGCATAGATTTCGTGGCGGTCGATTGCGCGTTCGTGCACCGCCATGCCGAGGCGCTCGCTGGTGAGGCGGATCACGGTGTCCCGCGTGATGCTCTCCAGGATATCGCTCGTGACGTCGGGCGTGTGCAGCACGCCGTTGCGCACCATGAAGAAGCAGGCGCCGGAGCCCTCGCTCACCTTGCCGCGGTCGGTGAGCATCAGTACGCCATCGAAGCCGTTGCGACGCGCCTCGAGCTCAGCGGCGCGGTTGTTGACGTAGTTGGCGGTGCACTTGACCCGCGGGGGCAGCGCGTTGTCCGCGATCCGCGTGTAGCTCGCAACCGCCACGTGCACGCCTTCCCGGACCGCGCGTGAGCGCGGGCGCGGCAGCGCCCCGCAAACGAGCCCGGCCGGGCCCTTTGCGGAAAGCTCGTCGTCGCCGTCGAGGAAGGCGATCATGCGCAGATGCACCGTCTCACGGAGATCGTTGGCGCGGATCATGCCGATCAGGCTCTCGGCAAGGAACGCCTCGTCGAACACGGGCTCGAGGCGGAGCACCCGCATGCCGTAGCGCAAACGCTGGAGATGTTCGTGCAGGCGGAAGACGTAGAGATCGTTGCGTGCCTCGTTCCAGTAGCCGCGCAAGCCCTCGAAGACCGCGGCGGCGTATTTCATCGCACCGCAGAACGCATGCACCTGGCACTCGTCGTACGGCACGACCCGGCCGTTGAGGGACATCAGACGCGCGGTCGCGTTCGGCATACCACCCCGCTCCCCAGACGCTGCCGCAGCGACGGATGTTAGTTCTGGCGTTATTTCTGGAACCAGACATTATAGACGCGTGGGATGCGGAAGGGAACGAAGCCCTTGACGTTGGAGCGCACCGCCTCGACGGAGGTGAGCGAGCCGAACGGCAAGGCATAGGCCTGGTCGAGCACGTATTTCTGCATCTTGGCGAAGACCTGATGGCGCTTGGCCGCGGTGGGCAGCGAGTTCATCTGGTTCCAGAGCTTAATCAGCTCGGGGTCTTGATGCCCCGGCGGCGGGAAATAGACCGGCTGCGGCTGGGCGAAGAACTGCATGACAGAGAGCGGGCCGAGCGCCGGTTGGGTGCCCCAGCCTGTGAAGAAGTAGTTCCAGGCGTGCGGCTGGGTGCTCGAGATCTGCACCGAAGTCGGCCAGTCCGTGACGCGGAGCGTGGCGTTGATGCCGATCGCCTGCAATTCCTGCTGCATGACGACGGCGGAGTTGTACATTTGCGGATAGTCGGTGTCGGTGAGGAGGACCACCGGCTCGCCCTTGTAGCCGGACTTGGCGAGATACTGCTTGGCGAGCGTCGGGTTGTCGATGTTATAGGTGGACTTGCCGGCATTCGAATAATCCGCCTTCTGGGCCGGGTACTGGAAGCCGACATTGAGCTTGTAGAAGCCGTCGCTCGCCGCCTGCATGATGGCGTTCATGTTGAGCCCGGCCTGCACCGCCTTGCGGAACCAGAGATTGTCTGTGGGCGGATTGGCGGTGTTCGGCTCGGCGATCTGGATCCACCAGTTGTAGAGCGGCAGGATGGTGATGTTCTTGTCTTTCTTGAGGCTCGGCACGGACTTGGGCGGCACGTCCTCCACGCCCTGCAGCGAGCCGGTCCGCAAGCCGGCGACGCGCGCGCCCGGGTCCGTGACGATGCGGAAGGTAACGGTGTCGAAGCAGGCGACCTTGTAGCCGCCGAGCCCGGTGCGATTGTCAAAGCGCGTGTCGGGGCTGTAGCCGGTGAATCGCTTGAGCTTGACGTAGCTGCCGGGCACGGACTGCACGAGCTCATAAGGGCCGGTGCCGATCGGCTTGATGCGCAGCGCGGGCACGCTTTCCTGCGAGGCAGGAATGATCACGATCGGCACGCTGAAGGAGCTGAGCAGCTCGAGGAAGGTCGGCTGCGGGTGCTTCATGTGCACAACGAACGTATAGGGGCCGGTCGCGTTCCAGCTCTTGACGGCGCCGAGCTGGCTGCGTTCGAGCCCGACCTTGGAATAGCGGTTGAAGGAGGCAACCACATCCTTCGACGTCATCAACTGGCCGTTCTGGAAGTGCACGCCCTGACGGAGCTGGAACGTGTAGGTCATGTGGTCCGGCGATTCGGTCACCGATCGGGCGAGCTGGAGGATCGGTTGATCGCTCTCGCTCCGCGTCATCAGCGCTTCGTAGATGTTCATCGCGATGTTGCGCGTAGAGATGGTGGCCGAGGCCATCTGGTCGAGGCTGTTGATGTTCGCCTCCTGGCCGAAGACGAAATTGCCTCCGACATGCGGGCAGGTGAAGTGCGCCGCCTCGGCATGCGGCGCGGCCACGGCGAGGCCGAGCCCCAGGGATGCCAGCAGCATGCGTTTCATGATCCGGTCTCCTTCGTTGTCTGCCTTGCCCCTCTGCGCGCGGCTCCATTGCAGGCCGTGCGCGGCGGAGTGTCGGAGCGCACGCGCCGACGGTCAAGGCAGATTCCGCACCATTGTGCGCGCTGTCACTTGACAGGCGACTCCGGCGCTCGCGAGGATGATGCGGTCGTCGGCGCGGTGCCGATCGGAGCCGCGTGAGCGAGGCCGAACTTCCGATCACCGGCTATCTCGACCGCCTTTCCCGCCGGCCCGCGGAGAGGATCGGCGCCCATGTAAGCGTGCGCGCCGGCGGGCGCCGTACCGGGCGCGGCTCGTGCGCGTGCCTTCGGCCGATCCCAATCCGGCCGGCCCGGGCATGCGCTTCGAAGATCTCTCGCCCCGGTTCGACGAGCGGATCGCGGGACGGCAGCAGCAGATCCACCAGGGATCGTACGGCATCGTCGGGCGTGGGCCAAGTGGAGACAATGCTGCACGCACCTGGACCGTGCTGGTCGCGCCTGGGATCGAGGGCGAGCCGCGCGCGGTGCTGGCCGGGGAGAGCGAGGCGGCGAACGCGCTTATCTTGATCGGCGGCAACGGCGCTTCGGCGCGGCTCGCCTGGCCGGGCGGAACGGTCGCGCTTGGGAACCGCGTGCCGATGTGCCGCGGCCGATGGTACCGGGTATGGCTTACGGCGGATGCGCGAACGGGCCGCGTCCTCGTGGGCCGGCAGGCGCTCGACGGCGGGTCGCCGCCTGGCGGCGAGATATTCTCCGTCGGCTCCATCACCTTCTGCGGAAGCCTGTGGCGCAACGGGTTCGAGGCGCCGGTGTCGCGCCTGCTCGAGAACGTGGTGCGGTGGTGGAGCGGGGGTTCGCGATAGAGGGAGCGGGACGACGTCGCCGATCGTGAAGACACTCGGCAACACCGAGACGGAGGCGCGCGAGTGGCGCCTGCGCTGCGACATGGCAGCGGTCTTCCGCGTGGCCGCGCGGCTCGGCTGGAACGAGCAGATCGGCAACCGCAACTCGCTGATGCTGCCCGAGAGCGATACGGGGGCGAGAAGCTCTTCCTGATCAATCCGTGCGGCTTCCTCTTCCAGGAGCTGACGGCGAGCCGGCTGATCGTGTGCGACCTCGATGGCCACGTAGTGCGAGGTGAGGGCGAGTTGTGCAAGGTGGCCTTTCATGTCCACACGCGCATCCATCTCGCGCGGCCGGATGCGGCTTGCGTGCTGCACGTGCACCCGCAATATCTCACAACGCTCTCGCTTTTGGAGTTGCCGGAACTTGCGCTCGTGCACCATAACAACATGCTGCTGAATGACCGGGTGGCCATGGACCACCGCGGCGTCCGGACGGCGGACAGCAACGAGGGGGGTGACAGGCTGGCCGCGGCAATGGGAGGAAAATCCATCCTGATCATGGGTGCGCACGGCGTCACCGTGGCGGGGCCGACGGTGCTCGATGCGTTCGACGAACTCTACATCGCCGAGCGGACGGCAATGTACCAGATGACGGCGATGGCGAGCGGGCGGCGGCTGAAGCGGTTGCCGGAAAGCTCGCGCAAGCACTGGCACGGGCCGTGCGGCGAGCGGCTCGACGCGCGCCTGCATCTCGACGCCTGGCGGCGGGTGCTGGATCGTGAGGAGCCGGACTGCGCGTCCTGAGGCGGGGGATAGGGAAGAGAGCGTGGGGATGAGATGGTGGACGAGGCGCTGGCAGTGCAGCTTCGTGAGTGGCGGCGGCATCTGCACTCGCATCCGGAGCTTTCGACCGATGAGCAGGCGACGGCGGCGTTCGTCGCCGAGCGGCTGGCAGCGCTCGGCATTCCGTTCGCGGAAGGCGTGGGCGGGCACGGCGTGGTGGCAACGCTCACGCGCCCCGGCTCGGACCGCTCGGTCGCCCTCAGAGCGGACATGGACGCTCTGCCAATCCCGGAGGAAACGAACCTCCCTTATGCCTCTACGCGGCCCGGCGTGATGCACGCATGCGGCCATGACGGGCATACGGCCTCGCTGCTCGGTGCGGCCGCGCTCCTGCTCCGCGATCCGGACTGGCGGGGCACCGTGCGCCTCGTCTTCCAGCCCGCCGAGGAGGGCGGCGGCGGCGCCCGCGCCATGCTCGCGGACGGACTCCTGGAGCGATTCCCCTTCGAGCGCATCTTCGCCTTCCACAACTGGCCGGGGCTCGAGGCGGGCACCGTGATGCTCCACCGGGGGCCGGTGATGGCGGCCGGGCAGCGCTTCACGATCACCCTGATCGGCAAGGCAGGGCACGCGGCGCTACCGCATCTGGCCAAGGATCCGATGGTGGCCGCGGCGCATCTCCTTCTGGCGTTGCAATCGATCGTGTCGCGCAACGTAAGTCCGCTCGAGGCAGCAGTGGTGACGGTCGGGATGCTCGAGGCCGGCAATGCGCCGAACCAGATCCCCGAAACGGCAACGATGCGCGGCACGTTCCGGACCTACCGGAAGGACCTGCATCTGATGATCGGCGAGACGATTCGACGCATCGGCGAAGGCGTCGCCGCGACCTTCGACATGACGGCGGACGTGTCGATGACGACGATGGGCACGGCAACGATCAACACGGAGACCGAGGCCGCGCTGGCGGCGGAGGCGGGCGCGGCGGCGGGGCTTACGGTGCGGCGGGATCTTCCGCCCTCGATGACCGGGGAGGATTTCGCCTGGTACCTCCAGCAAAGGCCGGGGGCGCTGGCCTGGATCGGCAACGGCCCGAATACGGACGGGCGTGACCTGCACAGCCCGCACTACGACTTCAACGACGCGATCCTGCCCGCGGCGGCAACGTGGCTCGCAGCGACGGCTCGCGCGGCGCTCGCTGGGTAGCAGCGCGAAGGTCAGGCCGCCGCCCGGGCGCGGGAGCTCCGCGTGAGCGCGCTCACCGCAATCAGAACGATGACGTTGGCGGCCAAGGCAATGATGCCGACATTGAGATCGCGGATTACTTCCGGCACCCCGGGCAGCAACGTGCCGATAGTGGCGTGGGTGAAGGTGAGGATCGTCGCCACGACCACGCCGGCAAGGATGCCGGCGAAGGCGCCGGCGGCGGTGGTGAGATTGCGCGGCATCAGGCTTGCCACGACGACCGGAAAGAGCTGAGTGACAAAGCTATAGCCAACCAGCAGCATCGTCACGATGGTGGCGTTGCCGGTGATCGTGAAATAGAGCCCGACCAGCATCACCACCGGCACGAGCCACTTCGCCAGCGCGACCGTCTGGTCGTTGGTCGCGGCGGGACGGGCGAGGCCGATCAGATTCTTGGCAAGCAGCATCGCCGCGGTCATGGAGATGAGTGAGCCGGGGACAAGGGCGGTGAAGACGCCGGCGGCGCCGATCAGCCCGACGACCGCCGGCGGGAACTCCTTGGTCGCAAGTTTGAACAGCGCAAGGTTGGTGGCAGCCCCCTTGAGGCCCGGAACCGCAAGCACGGCGGCGAAGCCCACGAAGAACACGAACAGAAGGATGAGCTGGTAGATCGGCAGCACGATCGCGTTGCGGCGGAATACGCGCGCGTCGCGCGCCGTGTAACACGCGGCGAAGGAATGCGGCCACATGAAGAAGCCGAGCGCCGTCAGCAGTACCGTGGAGACAAACCAGGAAACGCTCTGCCCGCTCGGGTGGAAGATGAGAAAGCCCGGTTTGGCAGCAGCAATCTTTTCGAACATCGGGCCGATGCCGCCATAGAGATGAAACGGCAGGTAGAGGCCAAGGAAAAGCACGACCGCGAGGATCAGCACGTCCTTCACGACCGACGTCCAGGCAGAGCCGCGGACGCCGGACACCATCACATAGGCGGTGACAATGGCCGCGCCGATGACGATGGCGAGATCCTTCGGCACCGCGCCATAGCCCGCAGCGGCAACGATGATGCCAAGCCCGGTCAGTTGCAGCACGAGATAGGGAATAAGGGCAATGAGATCGACGAGCGCAACCAGTGCGCCGAGTGCCTGGCTATCATATTTGCGGACGAAGAAGTCGGGCTGCGAATGCAAACCGTGCGTGCGGGCATAGGTCCAGATCGGCGGTAACAGGAAATAGGCGATCACATAGGCGAGCGAACCGTAGGCGAGAATGTAATAAACCGGCGCGCCGAGCCCGTAGGAAAAGCCAGATGCACCGAGGAAGGTGAAGGTGGTGTAGATCTCGCCGGCGAGTAGCAGAAAGACGAAAATCCACCCGAATCCTCGGCCGCCCACGGCCCATTGCTCAATCCCCATTTCGCGTCCCGCGCGGGCCAGCACCCCGAGCGCGAGTGCTGCGAGCGCGGCAAGTGCAATCAGCGCGAGCGCGGCAATCATGACCCGCCCTCGCGATTCGCGGGATCAATCGCATAGACGATCGCCATGATGACTGCTGTGAGAACAACCCAGACGGCAATCCAACCAAGCGGGAAGGGCATGCCGAGGATCAGCGGGTGGACATCGTTGTGCAGGATCGGGCCGATCAGCATGCCCACGAACGGCACCACCGCGAGCCAATAAATCAGCTTCATGTCACGCCCCCCACTCCGGAGAAGGCGAAAAGCTTACCACTCCGGAAGCGACGACAACATCAAAAAACACATAGTCAGAGGGCGGCCCTTTTGAAGGGCGGAGCGCCGCATCCTGGGCCCGCAGGACGCGACGGGCTGCTCACGGGTGCGTCCGGATGGACCCGTTCGGGCGGCCAGGGGCATCACCGAACCCTCTGGCCGCGTCCGCGGCGCTCGCTGGATAGCGCGAAGGTCAGGCCTTCGTCACGGCGCAACACCGAGCATCGGGTCGGTCGGAGGCAGTCCAGGCAGGTTTTCCACTTGCGCCACCACGGCCGGGCTCAACGGCTTGTTGGCGGCCGCCGCAAGCTCCACGCTGCGCGCGGACGCAATCGCCTGGTCGCGCACCGCGACCTCGGCTTGGGTTGCATCCGGCAGTGCCGGCGCCGCCAGCATTGCTTGATCCTAGGCGGCGATCCTGCCCACCCCGGACGTCGGCGCGGGGGAGGCGAGCGCCGCAGGATTGGCGTGCGCGGCGTTGAGCGCGCCAAGCGCGCTGGCAAGCTCGCCGGGACCCGCCGGACCGGGGCCGGCCGCGATCCCGCCGCCGTGACCGGCACCACCCGCCGCGGGCGAAGGCCGCAGAGGTGCCCGCATGCAGGCCCGGCGAAAGCGCCCACGGGCTGGCCACAAGCACGATGCCGAGCGGAACCGCGGCAGAGAGCCGCACCGGCAGGTTGATGCGAGAAGATCGAACGCAAGTACTCATGGCTGGCAACCTCCCGTTCAGCGGCGGCCGAGCGATCGCGCCGCAGGAAACCGCATTCCCGCGGGGCCCCCTCAATGCGGGCGCTCGAGGATCGAAACGTAATTGGCCACGCCCGCTCCGCCCATGTTGAAAACCCCGCCCACCTCGGCGCGCGGAAGCTGCATCGCCCCCGCCTCGCCCGTGAGCTGCATCGCAGCCATGATGTGCATCGAAACACCGGTGGCACCCACCGGGTGCCCCTTGGCCTTGAGGCCGCCCGAACGATTGACCGGCAGCCGGCCTCCCGGCGCGGTCCAGCCCGCGAACACCGCGCGCGCACCTTGCCCGGGCGGTGTCAGCCCCATCGCCTCGTATTCGAGAAGCTCCGCGATGGTGAAGCAGTCATGCGTCTCGACGAACGAGAGATCATCAAGCGTAAGGTCCGCCTCCGCGAGCGCGCGTGACCAGGCGAGCGCCGCGGCCTCGAAACGCGTGGGGTCGCGGCGCGACAGCGGAAGCAGATCGTTCACGTGGAGTGCAGCGCGGAAGCGAACCGCGCGACCGGGCGCAAGCGCACGCGCGGCCTCGGCTTCGGCGAGGACGAGCGCGGCAGCGCCGTCGGAGACGAGCGAGCAGTCGGTACGCCTGAGTGGAGGTACGACGTAGGGGTTCTTCTCCGAAACCGTGCGGCAGAATTCGTAGCCGAGGTCTCGCCGCATCTGCGCGTAGGGGTTATCCACGCCGTTCTTGTGGTTCTTGGCCGCAATGGCGGCGAGCGCGTCGGACTGCTCGCCGTAGCGCTGGAAGTAGGATTGGGCGATGCGCGCGAAGACGCCCGCAAAGCCGCCCGGGATTTCGCCTTCCTCGCGCCGATAGGACGCGGCGAGCAGATGGTCCGCGATCTCGGCAGGCGTTGCCGCCGTCATCTTCTCGACACCGATGACGAGCGCGAAACGGCCGCGGCCGGCGGCGATGAAATCGCGCCCGCCATGCACGGCCGCGGATCCGGAGGCGCAGGCATTCTCGTACGTCGTTGCGGGCTTGAAGCGAAGCTCCGGAACCGCATTCATCGCGAGCGAGGCGGGAAAGCACTGGCGGCTGAACCCGGCGTTGAAAGTGCCGATGAAAACGCCGTCGATCTCGGAAGGCGTGACCGCCGCATCCGCAATGGCCGCCGCTGCCACGCGGCCGATCAGGCTCTCGACATCAGGCTCCTCGAGCTTGCCGAATGGGCTGTGCGCCCAGCCGACGATGCACGATTCGTTCATCGGGTTCCCCCTCTTTCTACCGCCCCGGATGTGGGGTTGCGAGCCTCGCACGGAAAGGCGGCTGGCCGGAATGGCGCTGAACCTGTATCTTTGTCCCGAATTGCGGAACGGAGGCAGACGTGCCGACAGGGCGATTCGGTTCTGCAAGGGCTTGGCGGATTGGGGCCTAGTACCCATGCACAGAGATTATGGCTCCTTGGCGGTATCCGGATAGGCGCGGGCCAGCTTGCTGCGTGCGCGTTCGGTGGTGAACATCCACTTTGTGCGAGCCCCGGACGCATTACGCTGCTGTTGCCAAGCGTTTAGTTCGGTGACGAGACGGTTGCGCTCTCCGATGCGCCTGTCGAGACACTGGCCGCGCAGCACGCCGATCTCGATCTCGGCCATGTTCAGCCAACTGGCGTGCTTGGGCGTGCAGTGGAACTCGAGACGTTGCAGCACGCGGTGTGCTTCCGGCGCCGGGAAGGTTTCGTATAGGGCACCGGCGGTGTGCATCGAGAGATCGTCCAGCACCACCCGCGTGAGAGCGGCCTGAGGATAATGGACATCGACCAGATCGCGCATGCAGTGCGCGAAGTCACGCGCAGTGCGATGGTCGGTTACCTTCACATGACGCCATGAGCGGTGAGCATCGAGGAAGACGAACAAATTGGCCATGCCTACACGCTGGTGCTCGGCCGGCCGCCGGCCGAAGCGGATATGCAGCGGTTCTTTCGCGTCAGCCCGCCAGTCGTTCACTAGATGATCGCCTCGCTCGAGAAGGCCTGGTTGATCGCACGACAGCCAGGTGTCGCGCGCAGCATCGCTGTGCTGGTCGACCGCAAGGCCCTCCCGGAGCTGGCCGCCGCCCAGGGCCAATCAGTCAAAACCTCTGTGCCGAGGTCTAGGTTGATGCCGCCCTGACGATAGAGATCGACCATCTTCGAGCGATGTCGTCCGGCATGACGAAACCCGAGCCGCAAGAGATGCGCTGCCAATGCCTCGGCGCTCGTTTCGTCCACAGCGAACTCGAGGAACTCGACGCCGGCCAATTGCGGCGGCGCGGGCAGCGCCTCGGCCGCAGTGCCCGCGCCCGCCTCCGAGCGAGGCGAGCAGGATCAAGGAGCGGAGCCCGTCACGCGCAATCAAGCGAGCCGGGGCCGCGCGGAAGTCGTCATTGAAAATCTCGAGGGAAAGCGGGCCTCGGTAACCTGCGGCCAGGACGGCACGCAAGAAAGCGAGGAGCGGAAGCTGGCCCTGGCCGGGGAAGTTGCGGAAGTGTCGCGAAAGGGAGAGCGGGTCCATGCGCGGCAGCGGCGCGCGCCGGGTCGTCGAGCGCGGCAGTCTGGACGTTGCTGCAGACCAGGATGAGTTTGGTGCCGAGCGCCTCCATGACATCGAACTTGCGCTCGGCGCGGTCGGGATTCCGGTTTCGCATCGGCTCCGGCATCGCCGCGAAGTCGCGCAAGGGCCGATAGAGCACGATCGCGAGCCCGAGATCGCCGGCAATTCGCCGCCCCTCGGCCGGCGAGCCGCCATAGGCGAGGAGATCGTTCTCGTAGATCTCCACTGCGTCGAAGCCGACGGCCGCGGCGGCCTCGAGCTTCTCCGGCGAGCTTCTCCGGCAGGCTGCCGGAGAGGGAGACGGTGGCAATGGCGCAGGGAAAGAGCGCCATGCGCGTCAGGCCGCCGCCGTTGCGCCGAGAGCGGTGCGGAGCTTCGGCAGCACCCGCTCCGCGAACAGGGTGAGCGAGCGGCGCTCGCGCGCCGCGTTCACTCCCGACCAATCGAGCGCGGCGAGAAGCAGCGTGCCGAACGGGCCGATCCGCTCACGCAACGCGAGCAGTTTCGCGGCAACAGTGGCCGGGCTGCCGTGGACCACCATTTCCTCGATGAGAGTCGCCGGCGTAACCTCTCTGTCGGCCATGGCCGGATCAGGCTTCATGCCGGCCCCGAGCCCCCGGCGGTAGAGGAGTTGCCAGAGATAATCGAAATAATACCAGCTTGCTCCTTGAGGATCGAACGCATGGTCACGGGCCTCGGCGTCGGTGTCCGCGACGATCACGTTGCGTGCAACGCGCCATGCGGACGGGTCGGGGGGGCGGCCGGCCTCGGCGCAGCCTTCGCAATATTTCGGCCAGTGGGTGATGAGACTCCACGTCGGGATGAAGTTGGCGCTGACGGCAATCCAACGCCGGAGCGCGGCCGCCTTCATCGCCACCGAATGCGGGCTGACCACCGAGAGCGCGATCGGCGGGTGCGGCTTCTGGAACGGCTTCTGGAAGAAGCCGACGCCGTAATTCGGCATCACGGCGTCCTCGAGGCGGATCTGCCAATGCCGGCCTTCCAGCCGGTACGGCGGATCGCCGGCCCAGAGGGCGAGGATCATGTCAATCGCCTCCTGCATCCGCTCGCCACGCAGCTTGGGGTCCGGATGGCCGAAAAGCTCGGCGTCGCTGGCCAGCCCACCGGCGCCGATGCCGAGGATCAGTCGGCCCCGGCTCATCTGGTCGAATTGCGCCGCCTCGGCGGCGACGATCGCCGGGTGATGGTAGCCGAGCCCGATCACACCCGTGCCGAAGCGGATCCGCCTTGTGCGCGGCAGCACCGAGGCGAGGAACATCAGCGGCGAGGCGAGCGGCTCGGAGGCTGCGGAGAAATGCTCGCCCACCCAGGCCTCCTCCAGGCCAAGCTGATCCGCGAGCACGATCTTGTCCGCATCTTCCGCGGCGGTCTCGGCGAGCGGGCGGTCGGGCGGGTGCAGCGGCATCATGAAAAGTCCCGAACGCATCACTCTCCCCGTCCCTTGATCGACCTGGTGCAGGCTATCGTATGGCCGGAGACGAGGCCGCAACAACCACCCTTTGCGTGTGGCTCGCGGGGACAGCGAATGGCGGCGAGCTACGGGTGCCGGAAAAGGCGACTTGTAACAGTTCCCCGGATTTCGAGAGCGCTTGCGGCTCGCCACAAGCGCCGGGTTCGGCAATCTTCCGGCCGGAGGCGCGCATGAGGCGACGGTGGTTCCTGGCGGGCGGCTCGGCATTGGCGCTGACTGCCCGCACCGGTTTGGCTGCGCAGACCAAAGGCGTTTGGGGGCGCGTGGCCGGACGGCCGGACGGTGGGCTCCCAGTGCTTGTACTGGCGCCGCCGGCTGCGGCGAGGGGTCCTTGCCCGGCGATCATCTTCTCACACGGACTCGGCGGGCGTGCCGGGCCGTTCGTGCCGGTGGCTCTGCCCTGGGTGGCGGCGGGATTCGTTGTACTGCTGCCGGAGCATCTCGACTCACTCGCACGCGGTGCGCCCCGGCGCCCGAGCTTTCTCGAGCTCAAACGCTACGCGCTGTTACGCATAGCCGACATCAAGGCAATTCTTGCGACACTGCCGGAACTGGCAG
The DNA here is from genome assembly GCA_021816925.1 of Pseudomonadota bacterium. Taxonomy (GTDB): domain Bacteria; phylum Pseudomonadota; class Alphaproteobacteria; order Acetobacterales; family Acetobacteraceae; genus JAKAWQ01. The sequence goes on along the minus strand of JAKAWQ010000005.1, from coordinate 73,102 downwards.
GGAAGGGGGACGCGCGAATCGTCCCCGGTGCCGTTGGGGTCGGCGGGCATTCGTTCGGCGCCTGGACGGCGGCGGTGATCGCCGGGGCGACGGTCTACATGGCCGCCGGGCGTGAGCAGAGCTTTGCTGATCCGCGGCCGCGCGCCTTCCTGCTGCTCGCGGGTCCGCCCGTGCCGCCGGGCACGAATGCGATGCATTCGTTCCAGGGCTTCACCGCGCGCTCGTTCGGCGACCTCACACGCCCGCTTCTGCTGATGGACGGTACGCGCGACGCCGCCCCCCCCGGCAGCCCGGGCAGCTATCGCGAACGCCTGGCCGCCTATGCGCTCTCCCCACCGGGGAACAAGTATCTCGGCATCGAGCTGAACGGCACGCACATGACGATGGCGGGACTCGCCCCGGCTCGCGACGCGAGGCTGGTCGCGATCGCGCGGCGCTCGCTCGCCGACATGCATGCCCTCAGCCTGCCGTTCTGGCGTGGCTTTGTCAGCGGAGACGCGGAGCGCATCGCCTGGCTGAACGGGCCCGCACCCTATGGGATCGATCCGGGGAACCTGACGTTCGAACGCCGGCTTGGCTGAGCCGGCGCCACCGCTTCGCGATTTACTAAATGCGCTCGCTGAGGCGAATCGCGACGCGACAGCCCGCCTTGATGGCAGCCGAAAGAAGCCGGTAGCCGGGTGCCTGCTCGGCCCCGTGGGCAAGCCCGATATCGCGATGTTCGCGCTCCTCGGTGCGGCAATGCGCGATCAGCCCGGAGACCTCGGCCTCGGAGTCTGCAAGGGCTGTCTCCTGCGCGGCGTAATGCGCGTCGATCGCCTCCTCCACGGCAACCGTGCAGGCCATCGCGGCACGCTCACCAAGCGCAGCGGTGGCGGCGCCGAGCGCGAAGCCGGCCAGGTTCCAGAGCGGCAGAAGCACGGTAGGGCGCACACGGCGGCGGACCAAGAGATCGGAAAACGCCTCGAGATGCTGCCGCTCCTGCTCCGCCATGTGCGCGAGCAGCGCCGCCTTCGCGCCACGGCCGAGCACTGCCCGCTGGCCCGCATAGATTCGCACCGCACCGTACTCGCCGGCATGATCCACCCGGATCATTCGCGCGAGCGCTTCCCCGGCGGGCTGCTCTCCCCGAAGCGGCTCCGATTCTCGCTCGCTCATCGTGCCCCTCCACGACGCCGCACGAGGTAGGTGGCAAGCAATACCAGAACGGCAAGGGAATAGAGCAAATTCATCGCCGCCATCGAAAGCGGCAAGTCGGGAACCAGATAGCTCGGCGCATCGCACGGCTTGCTGGGTCGGGCAGGCATGGAGGCAAGGATCTGCGCCAGCGTATGCCCGTGCAGATGCGGGGCGGCACATTCGGGCAGCGGGCTCGGCCAGAAATGCTGCTCCACGCCCACATGCACGATGCCGAGCCCCACGCTCACGGCCAGCACGAGGAGAGAGAGGCTGAGCACGAGCCGGCCGGCCGGGCGACGGAGCAGGGCCGCGGCGAGGCCGAGAAGCAGTGCGACCCGCCAGGGCCAGCGCTCCAGCAGGCATAGGGCACAGGGAACCAGGCCGAGGAACTGCTCGGAGCCATAGGCGACGAGGAGCGCCACGCCGGCGGCGAGCGCGACGAGAACGCCCGCCCTGCGATGATCGGGTCGCCGCATGCGGCGGGATATGAACGCATCGCCGAAGGCCGGCAAGCCGGCGGATTGCCGTCTCTTGTGCACCGCTCTACGGTCGCATCACGAGACGGGGAGGATCGGATGCGACGACTTTGGGGACGTGCCAATTCCAGCAACGTGATGAAGGTGATCTGGCTTCTCGAGGAGCTTGGCCTTCCCTACGAGCGGCTCGACGTCGGCGGCAGCTTCGGCAAGACCGACACCGCCGAGTACCGCGCGATGAACCCGAACGGCCTCGTCCCGACCTTGGAAGAGGACGGCTTCATTCTCTGGGAGAGCAACGCGATCCTGCGCTATCTCTGCCATGCGCATGCGCCGCACTCCCCGCTCTGGCCGCAGGAGCCACGCCCGCGCGCCAACGTCGACCGCTGGATGGACTGGCAGCAGACCACGCTCAACCGACCGATCTCGGTGATCTTCTGGGGGCTTGTGCGCACGCCACCCGAGAAGCGGGACCGCGCGGCGATCGACGCTGCAGTCAAGGATTGCGCCCGCGTTTGGGGCATGCTGGAGGCGGAGCTGGCGTGCCACCCCTACGTCGGCGGGGCGCACTTCACGATCGGCGACATTCCGCTCGGCGTGCACGTGCATCGCTGGTTCGCGATGGAGTTCGACCGTCCTCCCTTTCCTCACCTCAAGGCGTGGTACGGCCGGCTTCTCGAGCGCGCGCCGTACCGCGCGCACGTCGCCCAAAAGCTGAGCTGAACAGCTGAGTTGAGCAGCTGAGTTGAGCCGGCGCGGCGTCACGCGCTGCCCAGCCGGAGGAGAGTACGCGCCAAAAGTTCGATGCCCCAGGCCATGTCGGACTCGTCGATGTCGAAGCGCGACGTATGATGGCCGGAAGCAAGGTCCGAGCCGATGACGGCGTAAGCGGCCTTGCCGCCGCGCTTCTGGACCCGTCGCATGAAGTAGGTCGCATCCTCGCTGCCGCCGGCCTGATGCGGCACGGCTGAGACCGAGATCCCCGGCATCTCGGCCCCGACCTCGGCGATGATCCGCGCAAGCTCGGGATCCGAGTCGGCGGTGGTGGTCCGCCCAACGACGCGGATCTCGACCTCCAGATCCTCCATCAAGGCCGCGCCCCGCAGCACCGCCTCGGCGCGGCGCCGCATGTACTCGGCGATCTCCTCGGTCTCGCCGCGAACCTCGATCTCGAGAAAGGCGTGATCGGCGATCACGTTCCGCCCGGAGCCGGCGCGCAAGGTACCGACATTCACGCGCGAGCGCCCGGCATGGTGGCGCGATATGCCGTAGAGTGCCTGCACGGCCTCGGCGGCAGCGAGGAGCGCATTGCGGCCCTGGTCGGGCTGGCCCCCGGCATGCGCGGAACGACCGCGATAGGTGGCGTCGAGCTTCACGCTGGCCAAGTGCCCGTTGACGGCAGCGCACGCGGAGAGGCTCGGTACCCCGGTGCCGATATGGATCGCCACGAAATGATCAACGTCCTCGACCACACCCGCCTTGACCATGGGCACGGCGCCGCGCCCGCCTTCCTCGGCCGGCTGGAAGACGAACTTCACGGTTCCCTTGACGCGGTGGCGCAACCCGCTCAGCACCTCCGCCGCACCGAGGCCGAGCGCGGTGTGCACGTCGTGGCCGCAGGCGTGCATGACACCCGGATGGACGGAGGCAAACCCCTCGCGCGCCGGAAGGTGTGCCTGCGTCGCATCCTCGTGGATCGGCAGCGCGTCCATATCCACGCGAAGCGCCACCACCGGCCCGTGTTCCGCACCCTCGAGCAGACCGACGACGGCGGTATGTCCGCCGGCCAGCGCCGGCAGGAAGGAAAGAGGCGCGCCTTCGGCCTTGGCACGCCGGTAGCAACGTTCAAGCTCGTCCTCGTCCGGCAGGCCGACGCGGCTTGCGGAATCCATCACCTCGCGCCCGAGCTTCACGCCAAGCCCGAGTGTCGCGAGCCGCTCCGCGACCAGGCTCGCCGTTCGGAATTCAGTGAGGCCGAGTTCGGGATGGCGATGCAGATCGCGCCGCAGCGCCACCGCGCGTCGCGCGGCCGCCTCGAGAAGATCCGCCGGAGGATAAAATGCCATGAACCGCGTCCATCCTTGAAAAGTCCGTTGATCACCCGGCGCTCGAGGCACGACGCACACCGCGCGCACGGTACTGCGGGTCGAGTGCGTCGCGCGCCCAGTCTCCGATCAGGTTCTCGGCAAGAACCAGGAGAACAAGCGCGAGCCCCGGAACGACCGATGGCCACCAAGCCCCGCCGAACAAATACTGATAGCCTTGCGCGATCCGGAGGCCAAGCGAGGGTGTGGTGACGGCAACGCCGAGCCCAAGGAAGGAGAGCGACGCCTCGAGCTCGACCGCACGCGGCACATCCACGGAGGCCTGCACCATCAGAGGGCCAAGCACATTCGGCAGAAGATGGCGGAACAGCACACGCAACTCCGAGGCACCGATCAGCCGCGCAGCAGTGACATAATCGCGCTCGCGTTCGCCGAGCACGCTCGCCCGCACCAGCCGCGCATACTGTGCCCATCCTACGACGCCAATCACGAGAATGAGCTTCCAGAGGCCGCGCCCGGAGACCGCCATCACCGCCAGCGCGATGAGCACGGCGGGAACGGAGAGCTGGAGATCGACTAGCGGCATCATCACGGAATCGAACCAGCCACCGCTTCGATAGCCCGCGACGAGGCCGGCCGTGGCGCCGAACGCGATGCTGATCGCGACCGAAAGAAACCCGACCAGCAGCGAGACCTGCAGCCCATAGAACAGGTTTGAGAGGATATCCCGACCGAGCCCGTCCGTGCCGAGTGGATAGTTCCAGCTTCCTCCGCGGAGCCAGACCGGCGGAGTGAGCCGGGCGAGCAGGTCCTGATGCTGCGGATCGTGCGGAGAGATCACGCCGGCGAAAAGCGCGGCAAGCACCAGAACGAGCAGCACTGCGAGCGGCACCAGCGGCAACGAGCGAAGACGCGTCCCCGGCTTCCGGAAAAGCCAGCCCGCCGGACTTCCTCCCGGTGATCGATCGGCACGAGGAAGAGCAGCCGCGCCGCTGCCCGCGCTTCCTGGCGAACGAATGCTACGCGGCACGCCGCACTCTCGGATCGATCAGGCCATAGAGGATGTCCATCATGAGATTGATCGCAATGAACATCGCGGCCGCGACGAGGATGTAGGAGAGGATCACGGGATAATCGAGGCGATAGAGCGCCTGCAGCGCCATGCGGTTCATCCCAGGCAGGGCGAAGATGGTTTCGGTGATGACTGTGCCGGCGAAAAGCTGGCCGAACTGCAGCCCGAACACGGTGACGAGCGGGAGAGACGCCGGCCGCAGCGCATGCTTCAACACCACCATGCGCTCGGCGAGACCCTTGGCACGCGCGGTGCGCACGTAGGGCATGGAGAGCGTCTCGAGCAGTGCACTGCGGACCAGTCGGGTGAAGAAGGCAATCCGGAACAGGGCGAGTGTAACGGCCGGCATGATGAAGTGAACGAGACCTCCGCCGCCGGAGGCGGGCAAGAGGTTGAACTCCACGCTGAAGAAGAAAATCAGCAGAATCCCGAGAAAGAACGTGGGTACCGACGCACCGAGAACGGAGAGCCCGCGCACCATGCGATCGGCGAGACTCGCCGGCCATACCGCCGCAGCGACGCCGAGCGGCAACCCGATCGCGACCGCGATCGCAAGCGAGAGCGCCACCAGCTCGAGCGTGACCGGCACCCGCGCCAGAAGAAGAGGCATGGCCGGCATCCCGCTATAGTACGAGATGCCGAGATTGCCGTGCAGGACGCCGGCGAGGAAGCGGAGATACTGCTCTGAAAGCGGCTGGTTGAGCCCGAGCGCGGCGGCGAGTCTGGCCCGTTCGGCGAGCGTCATCTGCTGAGGCGCCAGCACGGCGATCGGGTTGCCCGTCGCGTGTATCAGCAGGAAGACGAGCGTCAGCACTGCCCAGAGCGTGACCAGCGCACGGAGAAGCCGGCGCAGCAGGAACGCCGCCATCACCGGCCGCCGTGCCGGGCGCCCGTTACTTGCGCGTCATCTGCCAAACAAAGATGAGGCCGTCGGGACGTTCCTTCCAGACGACGCCGTTTGCAACGCCCGCCACCTCGGCCTGATAGTAGAGCGGGATGTACGCGAGGTCGTGCGCGGCGATCGCGTAGGCCTGCCGCTCGAGCGCGATCCGCTTCGCATCATCGAAGGTTTGGCTGGCCTTTGCCATGAGCGCATCTGCCTTCGGGCTGCAATAGTGCGCGCGATTGACATGGCCGAAGCCTGCTTTGGCGTCGCGGCAATGGAAGATCGCGTTCCAGGTGGAAATCGGGTCGGTGCCGCTCCAACCGGCGAAGTACATGGTGAAATCCCCCTTGTCGATCTGCGGAAAGAAAATCGCCTTGGGGATGGCGTTCACCTTCACGGTGATGCTGACGTTGCCGAGCATTCCGCCGATCGCTTGTGCGACCAGCGAGTCTTCGAGGTAGCGGTCATTGGTTGCATCGAGCCGCATGGTGAAGCCGTGCGCGTAACCCGCGGCCGCAAGGAGCTTGCGCGCGACGGCTTGGTTGTAGGGGATCGGCTTGAGCGCAGGGTCATACGCCTCGAGGCCGGGCGGGGTAAATTGTGCCGCGACGGCAGCCGCGCCGTTGAAGATCTTGTCGCGAATCAACGGCACATTGATTGCCTCCGCGATCGCCTTGCGGACGCGACGATCCATGAAGGGGTTTTTCTCTCCCGGCGCCATACCCGCCGAACCCGTCGGCCTCCAGACATCGAGGCCGAGATACATCGTGCGCAACCCGGGCACGATGCTCAGGTACGCGCGCCCGCTTGCGCGCACGCGCGCGAAGTCTGACGGATCGATCTTCTCCGCCACTTGCACCTGGCCTGAAAGCAAGGCCGCAAGGCGTGTTGCGGCCTCCGGAATGCTCTCCAGCCGAACATGGCGGAAGGCCGGTTTGGTGCCCCAGAAGCCGCTCCACGTCTTGAGGACGAGATGGTCATCCGCAAGCCAGGAGACGAAGCGATAGGGCCCGGTGCCGATCGGGTGGTTGGCGAAGGTGGCGCGCCCCTCCTTGGCGATCAGCGTCTCCGGCATGACGGGGATCTGGGATAGATAGATCGGAAACACGGGATTGGGCCGGGTGAACGTAACGACGAGAGTGTGCCCGCCAACCACCTTGTAGCCGCTGACGTCGTTTGCGTATTCGCGATACTGCGACTTCGGGTTGTTCTTCGTGTCCATGATCGAAGCGCCGACATCCTCGGGTGTCATCAAGGCGCCGTTCTGAAAATGTACACCTTGGCGCAGCGTGAGCTGCCATTCGGTGGGTGAGAGGCTCTTCCATGCAGTGGCGATACGCGGTTCGGGCACTCCGGCAGGTGAAAGGACCGTGATGGTGTCGAAGATCTGCCGCTGCCAGGAGTTGGTGGTGGTCTCACTCCGCATGATCGGATCAAGGGTGGTTGCCCCGCCCTTGAACGCGACGACGAAAGGTTGTGTCGCGCTATCGCCGGGCGCGGCACGCGCGGAGCCGGCGATAAGCACCATCAGCGTGGCGCCGATCAGAGCACCCCGGAGCTTGCTTCGACCAAACATTCGTCGTCCCCCCTTTTTGCACCGCGAACCGGCGCGGCGCTGACCGCGCGAAGCGGCACTCTACGCCGTAGGGCCGAAGGATCAACTCCCTTCCCCCGTGATTCCCCGGAGGTAAAGCCACCCCTTTCACGCCGAAGGGATGTCGTCACGGATGCAGGCGCTGAGATGTCCGGGCGCGATCTCGCGAAGCTCCGGCCGCGCGCCGGCGCACGCTGGCAGAGAATACGGGCAGCGGGTGCGGAAGCTGCAGCCGGAAGGCGGATCGATGGGGCTCGGGATCTCGCCCGGAAGTGCGATCCGGGGGCGTTGAACAGCAGGATCCGGCACCGGGACGGCGGACAGCAGCGCTGCCGTGTAGGGATGATGCGGCTCCCGGCAAAGCGTGCGGCTCTCGGCAAGCTCGACGACCCGCCCGAGATACATCACCGCAATGCGGTCCGCGACATGCTCGACGACCGCGATGTCATGCGCGACGACGAGCATGGTCAGGCCGAGCCGAGCACGAATATCAAGCAGGAGATTGACGACCTGCGCCTGGATCGAAACGTCGAGCGCCGACACCGGCTCGTCCGCGAGCAGGAATTCCGGGCCGGGGGCGAGCGCGCGCGCAATCCCGATCCGCTGGCGCTGTCCGCCGGAGAACTCGTGCGGATAGCGACCGAGCGCATCGGCGGGCAAGCCCACCATCGCCAGCAGTTGCGCCACACGTTCGCGCCGTTCGCTCCTGCTCGCGGCGAGCCCGTGGATCATGAGTGGTTCGCCGACCGCCTGTTCGACCGTCAGGCGCGGGTTGAGGGAAGAGGTGGGGTCCTGGAACACAAGCTGCATGCGCCGGCGGAAGGGGCGGAGCGCGCGGCGCGACAGATGTGTGATATCCGAGCCACCAAAAAGGATCCCGCCTCCGGTCGGCTCGATCGCGCGCAGGATGCTCCGCCCGAGCGTGGTCTTGCCCGAACCGGATTCGCCGACGAGCCCCAGGATCTCCTTCGGCGCCATGGAAAGACTCACGCCATCCACCGCGCGCACCTGTCGGGGCGGCGCGCGGAACCGGCGTCCGGGCAGCGGGAACCAGGTGCGAAGATCCTCGAGCACGAGGAGCGGGGCGGCGTTCAAGCGCGCGCGTCCCGAATTTCGTCGAGGCGGAGGCAGCGCGCCCGCTGTCCGTCGCCGAGCGGACGAAGCGGCGGCACCGCCGCATCGCAAAGGCCCGGAAGCGCATGCGGGCAACGCGGATGGAAGGCGCAGCCGGGAGGATGAGCGAGCGGACTTGGCGGTTCGCCCGGGATGGCCGTGAGCCGGAGCGGGCGGTCGTCCGTGACGAGGCGGGGGACGGAGGCGAGCAGCCCGGCGGTGTAGGGCATGCGCGGCGCGGCGAACACGGCAGCCGTCGGGCCCTCCTCCACCAGGCGTCCCGCATACATGACCGCGATGCGGTCGGCGATTCGCGCAACCACGCCGAGATTGTGGGTGATGAAGAGCACCGCCATCCCGATCTCGTGCTGCAGGCGCGCGATGAGATCGAGAATCTCGGCCTGGATTGTGACATCGAGCGCCGTCGTCGGCTCATCGGCGATCAGGAGGCGCGGCCGGCAGGCCAGCGCCATGGCGATCATCACACGTTGGGCCATACCGCCGGAGATCTGATGCGGATAGCTCCGCGCGCGGAGCTCGGGTTCGGCGATGCCAAGCTGATCGAGCATGCCGACCGCGATCCGCATCGCCGCCACCCGGCCCTTGCCCTGATGCAGCCGAACCGTCTCGGCGATCTGCTCGCCGATACTGAAAACCGGGCTCAGGGCCGCAAGAGGCTCCTGGAAGATCATCGCAATTTCATTGCCGCGAACCTGCCTGAGCGCGGCCTGCGGCAACGTCAGCAGGTCGGCTGTCGTGCCGTCGCGACGGCGGAACAGCGCGCGGCCGGCGGTGATCCTGCCCGCGGGGCGAGGCACGAGACCCATGATCGCCAAAGCGGAGACGGATTTTCCGGAGCCCGACTCGCCGACGAGCGCCAGCGTCTCACCTTCCGCGATCTCGAAGGAGAGCCCGGCAACGGCGACCGCCGTACCGGCATCCGTGTCGAACCTGACCGTGAGGTCTGCGATCTTCAGGAAGTTTTCCGCCAAGCTCCCTCACGTCCGTCGGTAACGCCAGCGGGCATGAATTTGCCGAGAGGCCGGCTCAAAGCGGCTCGGACGCCGACACGCGATCCCCGGCGCCGGCGGCTGTCGCGGGTTCGGCGACGTTCGGGTCTCTCGGCCACATCGCCGCCATGACCTCGTAGAATGTGCGCATGGCATCCCCGACGCTGTGCGGCCGCCCGCTCGAACCGATCACACCCGTGGCAATGCTTGCTGCCCCGCAACGATTGATCGCGGAGAGCAGCTTCGTGACGGGTTCTTCCTGGGCGAACGCGGAGACCGCTGGCAGAGATCGGCCCCGATAGGCAAGGTTGCTGAAGGCGTCATAGGCTTCGCGCTGAATGCGCAGTGTCGCCGTAATGTCCTGCGGCCGGCCGGTCGAGATCGCGATGCCCGAAGCGATCGAGGCAGCGGCGGCGCGGCCGAGGGCGACAATCACCTTTCGCGTCGACTCCGCGTCGAACAGCGGTTGGAGAGGTTGTTCCCCCGCGCCTTTGATCCCGGCCTTCGACATTGAACCCCCATGCCCGGCGCCGGGCCGAACGATCAAGAGTGACTGCCGGATCTGCCGGCGGCGCGCACACTACTCGCCCCGGCGCCCTCTCGCCAGGAACCGCCGATCCTTTGCCTGCGCCCCGACGGCACCGCATACCGCGCACATCTTTCGCGCTTCTGCGTACGAAATAGGCAACGTCTGATACCAAAGCCGCGCGGTTCCCATCTCCAACCGAGCGCCGGGCGGGTCAATGCGAGCGCCAAAGCGGCGGGCGCGCGGGAACGACTGACGGCCCCCGGAAAGTCACGCGGATGGCACGCGGTTTGCTTCCTGTCGGGTGAACGGGTCACGGGGGGGCCCCGTTCCGCTGCAAGCCGGGCTTGGGTGGGCAGCAGGGCTTCCCTGGCCGGCGTCGGGAATCGGCGGGGTGGCCGGAGAACCCCATCGAGACGGTCCTGATCGGAGGGAAGGAGATGCTGGTTCCTAGTCCAAAGTGGCTCGATGCCGGGAATAACGCATGGCAGCTTGCCGCGGCGACCTTCGTGGCTCTCCAAAGCGTACCCGGCCTGGTCATACTCTACGGCGGCATCGTCAAGAAGAAGTGGGCCATCAATTCGGCGTTCATGGCCATCTATGCCTTCGCCGCGGTGATGGTGGTGTGGGCACTCTGGGCCTACAAGATGGCGTTCGGGCCTCAGCTTTTCCCGTTTGTCGGCGTGCCCGGCCCGGCGATGGGCGCGCTGACAGAAACAGGCCAGGCCGTCATTCCCGCTGCCGCCTCCGGCATGCCGCCCATCGGCTTCCCGATGGCGACGCTCACCTATTTCCAGTTCGTGTTCGCCGCCATCACCGTGATCATCCTCGGCGGGGCCGTGGTGGGCCGCATGCGGTTCTCGGCCTGGGTCATCTTCGTGCCGCTCTGGATGACCTTCATGTACACCGTCGGCGCCTTCAGCCTGTGGGGCGGCGGTTGGCTCGCCAGCATGGGCGTGGTGGATTTCTCGGGCGGCTACGTCATCCATCTGGCGGCGGCGTCATCCGGGTTCGTCGCAGCCTGGATGGTCGGACCGCGGCTGAAGGCGGACCGCGAGAACTTCACGCCGAACAGCCTGCTCGTCACGCTGGCGGGCGCCGGCATCCTCTGGCTCGGCTGGAACGGCTTCAACGGCGGCGATCCCTACTTCGCCAACGCCGACGCCGGGGCGGCGGTGCTCAACACCAACATCGCCGCCTGCACGGCCGTGCTCGTCTGGACGATGATGGACAACTCGTTCTTCGGCAAACCCTCCGTGCTTGGCGCCGTCAACGGCATGATCGCCGGGCTGGTCGGAATCACGCCGGCGGCGGGCTACGTCAACGGCTATGGCGCGCTCATCATCGGCATTGCCGCGGGCGTCATCCCCTGGCTCAGCATGAACAAGCTCGGCAAGACCGCGTGGATGAGCAAGGTCGATGATGCGCTCGGCGTCGTTCACACGCACGGTGCGGCGGCGATCGTCGGCGGCTTGCTCACGGGCATCCTGGCCGATCCGAAGATGATCTTATATGTCGGCACCGCCAAGGATGCGCCGGGCGTGAATGTGACCGGTCTGATCTACGGCAACCCGCACCAGCTCGTGCTGCAGATCTACGGCGCACTCTTCATCATCGCGTTCAACATCGTCGGCACGTTCATCATCCTCAAGGTGGTGAGCCTCTTCGTGCCGCTCCGCATGGACGACCGGGCGCTCGCGATCGGCGACGACGCGGTGCACGGCGAGGAGGCCTACGCGATCTTCGCCGACCACGCGTTCGACGATGGTGTGCCGCAGGGCGCAGCGGGCGACGACTGACCCCGCCTCGTTCGATCTTCCGTCTTCTCCCCCCGCCGTGCGGAGGCTCCGCCATCGCACGGCGGTTCTCTTTTGCGCCCACGCTCAAAGGATTGCGCCGAGCTCCGGATAGCTCGCGCACAGCGCGGCAAACGCCTCGCGCACCGACGGGCGATTGGCAGGCTCGGTGGCGCGCGCGAGGTGCTCGAACAGCCTGGCCTTGACGAAGAAACGCCAGTGCACCGGCAGGCCGCCGAGAATCTCGGTCAGCGCGGCGTAGTTCTCGCCGGTCCACACCGCCTCGTGTCGCTCGCGCTCGGGGCCGAAGGCGAAGTGCCCATTCTGCCGTTCGCGCCGCAACACGGCCCGGCGCGCCGCCGTCGCCGCCACATCGACCGCGCCGTCGTGGAGCAGGACACCGTACTCCCTTGCGGCAGCAGCCAGGGAGACGTAGCCGCGCACGACGTCGAGCAGCACGCGCACGGGATCGCGCTCGAGCGGATCGCCGCGCCCGCCGCCGCCCGGCGAATGGATGTGCACGACGTCACCCGGATCGCAAGCGATCGTGTCGGTATTTCCGAGACGTACCTCGCGGTCGGTGCCGGAATTGAGGACGAAGTCCGAGGGCTGGCCGGCCTGACCGCCGAGGATGCCCCAGGGCCGGAAGCGCGAGCGATCGCGGTTACGGGCCGTGATGCGCGTGTGCGGCGCGAACACCTTGAATTCGAGCACCGTAGCCAAGCCGCCGCGATGCGCCCCCGCGCCGCCCGAATCGGGCAGCAGCCCATAGCGCAGGATCTGCACCGGTACTTCGGCCTCCGTGATCTCGACAGGCGTGTTCTTGAGATAGGCGCCGTCGGCGCCGGAGCCGTTGGTGCCGTCGCGGTGCGGCATGCCGCCGGCGCCGCCGACCACGGGATTGATCGCGGCGAGGATCGTGCGACGCGTGCGGTTGTCGGTCGTCATCACGTTCAGGATCGAGCTCGAACCGGCCGGTGCGGCCGGCATGCGCTCCGGGATCGCGAGGCTGAAAGCGCCGAAGATCACGCTCCTGAGCCGCGCGCAGGTAAGGCTCCGCATGCCGACGGCGGCGGGATAGAGCGGATTGAGCACTGTACCCTCGGGCACGATGCAGGTGAAGGGGCGTGTCAGCCCTGCGTTCAAGAGAAGCGCGGGGTTCAGCGTGTAGAGCACGTAGTAGATGCCGACCAGCAGCAGCGTGTGGCGCATGTCCCCGCCGGTCGGCACATTGAGCGCGGAGGTGAGTTGCGGATCGCTGCCCGTGAAGTCGAGGATCGCGGAATCCCCGGCGATCACAAGACGGAGCGCAAGCCGGCATGGATTTCCGTTCGGCCCGTCCTCGTCCGCATAGTCGGCGAAGGCGTACTCGCCGTCGGGGATTCCACGCAGGATCTCACGCGCCTGATGCTCGGCATAATCGAGGAGTGCCGCGAGGCCCTGCTTGAATGTCTCTGGGCCGAACTTTTCTATCATTGCCCGCGCCTTGCGCTCGCCGGTGTTGAGCGCGCCAACGAAAGCCTTGAGGTCGCCCAGATTCTGCTCCGGCTTGCGCACGTTGAGCAGCATTACCTCGAGGATCTCCTCGTTCAGCACGCCGCGCCGGTAGAGCTTCATCGGCGGGAAGCGCACACCCTCCTGATGCACTTCGGTGAGCGCGCGCGAAAGGCTCGCAGGCACCGCACCGCCCATGTCGGTGTTGTGGATATGGCCGCAAGCGAAGCAGAGGATCTCATCACCGTGGAAGATCGGCTTCCACATGTGCAGATCAGGTACGTGAGTGGCGAGGAAGCCGCTGTAAGGGTCGTTCGTGAAGGCGATGTCTCCCGGTTCGTAGGAGCCGATCATCGCCATGGCGCGGCCGTAATTGATGCCGGGATACCACGTGGCGCCCAGATCCATCGGCACGGCGACCGCAAGACCCGCGGCGTCGGTGATCTGAGTGGTGAAGTCCTCGGTTTCCTTGACGAAGGTCGAGTGCGCGGTACGGTAGAGTGTGTAGGCCATGCTCTCGGCCGTGGCCCGCACGTGGTTGGCGAGGATCTGCAGGGTCACCTTGTCGATCGGCATGCCCGTCACCCCGGCCGGCGGAGATGCAGATTGCCGCAGGCGTCCACCGTGCCGGCGAATCCGGCGGTGAGCACGATCGTCGCATCTTCCTGCGCTACGATGGCCGGTCCCGCGATCGAATGGCCGCGCTGAAGCCCCGAGCGGAAATAGAGCGGCATCTTGCGGGGGGCGCCGTCCCGCCAGACTTCTACCTGCTTCTCGGGTGCCGGCGCGCCCCAACGCCGCTCCTCGGTCAGAAAGACCGGAGCCGCGATGACGCTGGTGATAACCAGGCGGAGATTGATGATTTGCACGATGGCACCCCGGTCGGCGAAGTCGTAGATCTCCTGATGACGGCGATGGAAAGCCTCGGTGATGGTGGTCATCACACCGGCGGCAATCCAGGATTCGTCGAGCTCCACCTCGATTTCAAATGACTGGCCTGCGTAACGCATATCTGCGGACAGCGTGACGTGGGCAGGGCCGGCGAATCTCTGGTCGTGCCGAAGCCATGACTCGGCTTCGGCGCGGAGTGACGCAAATCCCTCGGCAACCGCCCCCATCGTTGCCCATCCGGCATCGACGAACAGCGTACGGATGAAATCGTTGCGGACATCCGCGATCAGCCCCCCGAGGGCCGAGACGATGCCGGGCCGGCGCGGGATCAGCACCCGCTCCATGTCAAGCTCGTCGGCCAAGAGGCAGCCCAGCATCGGGCCCGCCCCGCCGAACGGCATCAGCGTGAAGTCCCGCAGATCGGCGCCGTAGCGCGCGATCAGCTTGTTGATCTCCGCGTACATGTTGGAAATGGCGATCTTGACGATTGCCTCCGCCGTCGCGTGCAGCCCGAGCCCGGAGCCCCGCGCGAGCGCGGCAACGGCGGCCGCTGCGCGGGAACGGTCGATCGCGACCGAGGCATATGCAAGCGGTGTGTGCCCAAGATAGCCGGATACGGCCATGGCGTCGGTGATTGTTGCTCGTGTCCCGCCGCGCCCGTAGCAGGCGGGCCCAGGCGTCGAGCCCGCGCTCTCGGGCCCTACCTTGAGCACGCCGAATCCGTCCACCGAGGCAATCGAGCCGCCTCCGTCACCGATCGAAGTCACGGAGACGGAAGGCAAATACAGCGGAAGATCTCCGATGGTCTCGCCCATGCCGAACTGGGGACGTCCCTCGATGACGAGCGCAACGTCCGCGCTGGTGCCGCCGACATCAAGCGTCAGCAGATTGCCGATACCGGCTTGACGCGCCAGGAACGCGGCGCCCATCACGCCCGAAGCGGTGCCGGAGAGGAGCATGTTGACGCAAGCGGTCTTGCCGCGGGCGGCACTCATGACGCCGCCGTTCGACTTGGTGACCATCGGCGCGGCCGCGATCCCGCGTCTCGCCAGCGCGACTTCCAGCGAATCGAGATAGCGCGCCACCCGCGGATGCACGTAGCCGTTCAGGATTGCAGTCGTGCTCCGCTCGTATTCCCGGATCACCGGCCAGACCTCGGCGGAGGTGAACACGAAGAGATCGGGCGCTGCCTCTGCCAGGATTGCCTTCGCCCGGCACTCATGCTCCGCATTGCGATAAGCATTGAGGAACGCGACGACGATTCCTTGCGCGCCCTTGGCGCGAGCCGCGGCCGCGGCGCGGCGAAGCGCTCCCGCATCGAGCGGAGTCTGCTCGGCCCCATCGGCGAGGATGCGCTCCGGGATGCCGAAGATGCGATCGCGCGGGACAAGCGGTTCGGCTCGTGCGCAGAAGAGCCCATGCATCTCCGGCATGCGCAACCGCGCAAGTTCGATCACGTCCTCGAAGCCCGCGGTGGTGAGCAGAGCGAGATCCGCGCCCTTCCTCTGGATAATGGTGTTGATTCCGATGGTGGTACCGTGCACGAAGGCAGCGACCTCAGCCGGATCGAGGCCGTGGCGCTCCTCAAGCAACGCGAGCCCCTCCGTAACCTCGTGTCCCGGCTCCTCGGGCGTGGCCAGCAGCTTGAGCGTTGCGAGCCGGCCGGTGGCCTCGTCGAAGGCGCAGAAATCGATGAATGTACCGCCGATATCGGCGCCAATGCGCCAGCTCATCCTCTCCCCGCGCGGTTCATGTCGCGCGGCAGTGTTTCCCCTCGGGCGGCGTTCCGTCCAAGACCTTCTTGCGCCGGCCTGATAAGGTTAGCTTATGTGATGGGTGTCACGGCAGCTGCAGCACGCCCGCGTGCCCGGGCTCGCCTGCTATTTGCCGCACCGCTTCCCGGAGATGCTGGCGGAGCAGGTCCTGGTTGCGCGAAAGCGACCGCCGGCTCGGGGTGAGCAGGCATACGGGCAGAGCGACAGCCGGGCGGAACGGCCGCGTCAGCAGGCCGGTGAATTCGTTCCACGGCAGGAGGCCGTCCACGAGCGCGACACCGAGGCCCTGGCGGACGAACGCAATCGCGGTGATCGAGACGTCGATCTCGATGGCCGGGGCGAGCTTCCTCCCTTCCTCGGCCAAGCGCCGCTCGATCAGCAGCGCGGGAAGCGAATCGGCGCGGTAGGAGATCAACGTCTCGTGGGCGAGCTCGCGCGGGCCGATGTCGCTCCGTTCGGCCAGACGGTGCCCGGCCGGCAGCACGCATACCACCGCGCTCCGCCCGATCAGCTCGGTTTCGATGAGCGGCACCGGCTGGTCGTTCATGGCGACCCCGATGTCCGCCTCTCCGCGCACCAGCATTTCCGCAATCACCGCGGCCGGCACGACGAAGGATCGGATCTGCACACCCGGCCGGGTGGCGCGGAAGCGGGCGAGCGCGCGCGGCACGATCGAAAGGGAGGGTGGCGCGGAGGCCGCGAGCCGAACCAACCCGGCGCGGCCGTGGCGGAGATCGCCGGCGAAACGGCGCAGGCTCTCGAGCTCACGGAATAGTCGGTCGGCCTCCGGGAACAGAAGCTCCGCCTCCGGCGTCGGCACGAGCCGGCCCTTGACGCGCCGGAAGAGCGCGAGACCGAGCGCATCCTCGGTATGCAGCAGACTCTGGCTCAGCGCCGGCTGCGAAACGTTGAGCGCGCGCGCGGCTCCGGTCAGCGTTCCGTGGCGCATGACGGCGCGAAAGACCTCGAGCTGACGGGCGTTCACAGGCCAATCATATAATGCAGGCTTATGAGCACAAGGCGAAACGCGATTGGACGGTGGTGGCGCGTGGATAGATGTTCGACGCATGCCGCGGGGTGAAGAAGGTCTGTTCCGCCGGGTGGACGAGCATGCGCGCGCGCCGGTTCGGATCGAGGTGGACGGCGTGGCGGCCACGGCCCGAAGCGGCGATACGCTGCTCGTGGCGCTGCTGACCGTGCGCGCGCGGTTGCGCGAGAGCGAGTTCGGCGACGGCGCGCGTGCGGGTTTCTGCCTGATGGGTGCCTGCCAGGATTGCTGGGTCTGGACGGCGGCGGGAGAGCGGCTGCGCGCGTGCACGACGGAGGTTGCCGAAGGAATGCACATTCTTACCTCGGGCATGCCATGGCCGAACCCCGCATCGTAATCGTGGGCGCCGGACCGGCGGGCATGCGCGCCGCCGCGCGCCTGGTCGAGGCGGGGCTCTGTCCGGTGGTGGTGGACGAGGCGCCCGCGAGCGGCGGGCAGATCTATCGGCGCCAGCCGCGCCAGTTCCACCGGGCGGCGGCGAGTCTTTACGGATTCGAGGCGAGGAAAGCGACTGGGCTGCACCGGATGTTCGACGCGCTCCTCCCACGCATCGACTATCGGCCCGAAACGCTCGCCTGGAACGTGTACGAAAACGTCGTGCACCTCCGGCACGGGACGGAAAGCGAGGCGCTCCGGTTCGATGCGCTGATCCTGGCACCTGGTGCGACCGACCGGATCATGCCGTTGCCGGGCTGGACCCTGCCCGGGGTCTATAGTCTCGGCGGAGCCCAGATCGCGCTCAAGGCCCAGGCTTGCGCGATCGGCGCGCGCCCCGCTTTTCTCGGTACCGGCCCCTTGCTCTATCTCGTTGCCTATCAGTATGTGCGCGCAGGCGCGGCGGTTGCGGCGGTCCTTGACACGTCGCCTCTCGCCGGACGAATCGCCGCGCTTCCCGCACTTTCCGCGCGGCCTTCGATGCTCGCCAAAGGGCTCTATTACACCGCGTGGCTGGCAGCGCACGGCGTCGGGATGTTGAGCGGCGTCACGCCGCTTGCGATCACGGGCGAAGGCCGCGTGCACCAACTTCGTCTTCGCGATTCGCGTGGCTCCGAACAGATAATCGCCTGCGATGCGGTCGGGCTCGGCTATGGCTTGCGCTCGGAAACGCAATTGGCCGACCTCGCGCGCTGCGAATTCGCCTTCGACGCGCCCTCGCGCCAATGGCTACCCGTTACCGATACGGACGGGCGGAGTTCGGTTCCCGGCGTCTATCTCGCGGGCGACGGCGTGCGCGCCGCCGGCGCGGATGCGGCGGAGCTCGCCGGCCGGCTTGCTGCGTGCGCCGTGCTTGCAGATCTCGGCCGCACCGTGCGCCCGGCAGAGACGGCGCTGCTGCGCCGCCGCCTTGCCCGCACGGCGCGTTTCGGCCGCGGGCTTGAGCTCGGTTTTTCCTGGCCCGCGCGCCTGGCCGGGGAACTGCCCGATGCGACGCTGGTCTGCCGCTGCGAGGCGATCACTGCCGGCGAGATTCGCGGCGCCGCCTCGACTTTCGGCGCACCCGAGATGAACCGCGCGAAGGCTTTCGTACGCATCGGCATGGGGCGTTGCCAGGGACGGTATTGCGGGCTCGCCGGCGCGGAGGTGCTCGCCGCTGCGCGCGGTGTGCCGGTCGAGAAGGTCGGCCGTTTGCGCGGCCAGGCGCCGGTCAAGCCGCTCTCCATTTCGCTGGCCGGCGCGGCACCGTGACCCAGGCGGCAGCGGCCGACGTGGTGATCGTGGGCGGCGGCATCATGGGTGCCGCGACCGCGCTTTTCCTGCGCCGGTACGGACGTTCAGTGATCCTGCTCGAGCGCGGGCTGGTCGGCCAGCAGGCAAGCGGAGTCAATTTCGGCAACGTGCGTCGCCAGGGCCGCTTCCTGCCCCAGCTTCCACTCGCCAACCGCGCACGCAAGGTGTGGGGAGAGCTTCAGGAGCTTCTCGGCGAGGACGCGGAATTCGTGCCGAACGGGCATCTCCGCGTCTGCTTTCGCAAAGAAGAGGTCGGGCGCCTCGAGCAATATGCCGAGGATGCGCGTCCCTATGGCCTCGATCTCGAACTGATCAGCCGGAACGCGCTTCGCGTGCGCTTTCCCTATCTCTCCGCCGACGCGATTGCCGGCTCGTTTTCGCCTAAGGACGGGCACGCCAATCCGCGCCTGGCCGCCCCGGCCTTCGCTCGCGCTGCGGTGCGAGCAGGCGCGGCCGTATACGAGAACACCGAGGTCACCGCAATCGCCAAGGCAGCGGATGATTTCATCCTTGAAACATCTTCGCGAGCGCGGTTCCGGGCCCCCATCGTGCAGATTTCCGCCGGCGCCTGGGCCGGCGCCCTCGCCGCCCTCTTCGATGCGCCGGTTCCGCTTCAGCCGCGCGGCCCGCAGATGGCGGTGACGGAGCCGGCTCCTTACGCGATTGCGCCCTCGATCGGCGTCTTTTCCGATGTCGAGGAGGAAGGCGTCTATCTTCGCCAGGTCACGCGCGGGAACATCGTCTATGGCGGCGGATTGCGCGGCCCGGCGCTGCCGGAGATCCGGCGCGCTTATGTCGATCCCGCCAATACGCTCCGCCAGTTCCAGCACGTGCGTCGCCTCGTGCCGGCGCTCGCCGCGCTCAACATCATCCGCACATGGAGCGGCATCGAGGGCTATGTCGACGACGAGATTCCCGTCATCGGGCCGAGCGCACACACGGCGGGTCTTTATTACGCCTTCGGCTTCTGCGGCCACGGCTTCCAGTTGGGTCCGGGCGTCGGTGAAGTGATGGCGGAGCTGATCGCAACCGGTGCCACGACGACGCCGATCGAACCCTTCCACATCAGCCGCTTCGCACGCGCCTGACGAAGCGCCGCCGACCGTCGTTCAATAGCCGCGCGCGCGATCGATCTCGCCCTCGGGTCTCTCACCGCATTCGAAGCGACGGATGTTGGCAAGCAGCGCGGCAATCCCACCCTCGTTGGTGGTGACGGCGCCGATGTGCGGTGTGACGATAATGCGCGGATGGGTCCAGAACGGATGGGTAGGCGGCAGAGGCTCTGTTTCGAACACGTCGAGCACCGCGGCCGAAAGCTGCCCGGAATCGAGCGCGGCCAGCAGGTCGGCCTCCTCGAGGTGCCCGCCGCGGCCGAGATTGACAAGCCCCGCACCACGCGGCAAGCGCGCGAAAACGGTCCCGTTGAGGATGCCTCGCGTCTCTCTCGTGAGCGGCAGCAGACATATCAGAATGCGGCTTCGCGCAAGCAACGTGTCCAGCCCGTCCACGCCGGCGCAACAGGCGATACCTGGAATCTGCCGCGGCGTGCGGCTCCAACCGAGCACCGGGAAGCCAAATCGCGAAAGCGCGCCGGCTGCCGCCTGACCGAGCACGCCAAGTCCAAGCACGCCGGCCGGCGTCTCCGCGGTCGGAGGAGCGGGGAGGGGGTGCCAGGTCCCGCTCCGAGCCTGCTCAAGATAGTCAGGAATCCGCCTCTGCAACATGAGCGCGGCCATGGCGGCGTAGCCTGCAATATCTGAAACGAGCCCGGGCTCGATCATGCGCGTCAGCGGAAGCGCCGGCGGAATCGCGGCGACATCGAGCTGATCGACGCCGGCGCCAACGGAAAAAACAGCACGCAGATTGGGAAGCCGCGCGATCAGACCGGGCGGAATTGTCCACGCCGCGAGATAGGCAATCTCCTCCGGCTCACCGATGTCCGGAAAGACGCGGACTTCGAGATCGGGCGCCTCCGCCCGCGTGATGCGTGCCCAGGCCTCGCCGCGATCGGCGCGCCCGATATAGAGGATTGCGCGCCGCGCGCGGCGCCGTGCCGCCGCCCTGCTCAATCGGCCCGCTCAGCCGGCCCCGTACGGCACCGGGCTCCGCTCCTCTTCCCTATAGGCTTCAAGCATCGCGGCAAGGCTCGGCAAGCGGAAATCGTAGCGCGCATCCTCGGGCGGCGGCATCGTCGCACCGAATCCGGCCGCGCCGTGGCGTCGGTCGATCCACGCAGTGGCAAGACCCGCCCGCTTGGCGGGTACGTGGTCGTGAAAAAGGCTCTGGGCGGTGTGCAGGATTTCCGATTTCTTCACGCCTCGCTCCGCCAGACGCTCCAAGAGATAGCGGAAATTCGCCGGATCCGGCTTGTAGGCGCCGATATCCTCGGCGGTAAACACGGCATCGAAGACAACGCCGAGGCGACGATTGCTGCCGGCAAAGCTCTTGCGATCCACATTCGAGAGAATGACGAGCTGAAAATGCTTCTTGAGAGCAGCAAGCGCGTCCGGGGAGTCGGAAAATGCCGGCCAGTCAGGTACCGAGGCGCCAAAACGCTTCTCCAACTCTTCATCCGCGGCGATACCCCATTCGGTGGCAAGCCGCCGGTGCACTTTCGCGAGCAGCTCGGGGTAACGCATCGCCGGAGTCTCCGCCTCCTGCGCTGATTCGTGGCGCGCGAAGGCCTCGAGCACCGCATCGCGCGCGGGTGGCTCGGGGAGTTTTGCCTGGAGCGGGACGAGAGCGGAGAAGATCCCGCTTTCCCAGTCGATCAGGGTACCATAGCAGTCAAATGTGAGCACACGGAAATCATGAAGTCGCACGAGCTTACTCCATTGAACGAGTGCGGTACCGCTTCCGGGCGTGACGGTGATCAGAGTGCCATGCAGAGTCGGAGCGCGTCATAGATCGCCGCGTGTACGTTGCGGCTCGAGACAGCATCCCCGATGCGATGCAGCTCGAAACCGTCGCCGGAACGCGGCTGCGGCCGCCCGGCAAGCAACGCGTCAAGATCGGTGATGCCCTGGTTCGCGGAAGCGGGGCAGAGCGCGTCATAGAGCGCCGTCACCGGCGCGGTGCCGCGCTCGACGACGATCTGTGAGGCCTTCCGCGTGCTCTCCTCGCCGGTCAGCTCGTGGCGGAAGATAGCAGCGAGCTGGTTGCCGGCCGGCCGCACGCCTGTAAGCTGCCGGTCGATCGCCACGTCGATGCCGTTCCGCGCAAACTGCTGACGATAGACCACGCGCTCCGAATAGGCCATTTCGACTCCGAGATTGTCGTCGATCGTCACGAACTGCACGCGGTGGCCGGATTCGGCCAGATGCAGCGCGCAGGACACTGCCTCGTGCCGCCCCATGCCGTCGAAGACGAGAACGTCCTGTTTGGCGGCGGTGGCGCCACTCAGTACGTCCCAGACGCTGGTGCAATATTCCGCGCCGGCGAAGCCGTTGGTGTCGGGCACGCCGCCCGTTGCGATAATCACGGCATCCGGCTGCTCGGCCAGCACGTCCTCGGCCTCGGCGTAGGCGTTGAGCCGCACCGCGACGCCGAGCTGCTCGAGCTCGGCCACGCGCCAGTCCACGATCGCGATGAGGTCGCGCCGCCAGCTTGCTCGCACGGCGATCAGGAGTTGCCCCCCGAGCCTGTTGGCCGCTTCGAACAACACCACCTTGTGGCCGCGCTCGGCCGCGACGCGTGCCGCCTCGAGCCCGGCCGGCCCGCCACCCACCACGACGACACGCCGCCCCGGCGCGGCCGCAGGCGCGACAATCTGCGGCAAGATCTGCTCGCGCCCCGAGGCCGGATTGTGGATGCAGGCGACCTTCTTGTACATGCAATAGGAGGCGCCGACGCAGGGGCGGATGCGTTCGGCCTCGCCGCGCGCGAGCTTGTTGGCGATCTGCGGGTCGGCCATGTGCGCCCGCGTCATCCCGATCATGTCCACCAGACCCTCACCCACGGCACGGCGCGCGGTCGCGAGATCCGGAATGCGCGCGGCGTGGAACACGGGCAGGCGGACCTCGCGGCGGAACGCACCAACAAGGTCGAGGAAGGGCGCGATCGGCTGCGACATTCCCGGCATGTTGTGTTCGGCGAGTGCGATGTCCGTGTCCATGCGCCCGAAGATCGCATTGAAGAAATCGAGATGACCCTCCCGCTCGAGGACGTGCGCAATACGAAGGCATTCCTCGAAATCGATGCCGTCCGGGGGACCTTCCTCGATGACGAATCGGATGCCGACAAGAAAACCGTCCCCGACGCGCCTGCGGATCGCCTCGTGCACCATCAGCCCGAAGCGGGCGCGATTCTCGGTCGAGCCTCCGAAGCTGTCATTGCGGCGGTTGGTGCGGGGAGAGAAGAACTGGCCGATCAGATGCCCGCCTGTGACGGTCTCGACACCGTCCAACCCGCCTTCCTTGCAGCGCCAGGCGGCCTCGGCGTAATCGCGCACGACGCGATCGATATCGGCGCGATCCATTTCGCGCGGGACACTGCGATGGCGCGTCTCGCGGATGCGCGAGGGCCCGATCGTCGGCAGCCAGTTCCAGGAAAGCGCATCGGCACGCCTGCCGAGATGCGAGATCTGGCACATGATGGCCGCTCCATGCCCGTGGATGCGCGCCGAGAATTCCTGGAGATATGGAATGATGCGGTCGCTTGCCATGTCGATCTGGCCGCCGCCCCAGCTCGAATCCGGCGCCACCATCGAGGACCCGCCGAACATGGTGAGCGCAAGCCCGCCCTTCGCCTTCTCCTCATGGTAGCGCTGGTACCGTTCGGTCGGCAGCCCGTCTTCGTCGAGCGTCGATGCGTGACTCGTGCTCATGATGCGGTTGCGCAAGCGAAGATGGCGGATGGAGAAGGGTCGCAGCAACGGATCGTTGGCCGGATCGAACTTGGCGGTATCTAGGGGCATTGGAGCTCTCGGCAGGTGGAAACAGAGGCGGGTGGCGGCATCGCGGCGGTTGCGCTCTTCTGGCTCTGCAGCGCGAGCAGGTCCTCCTCGCTGCGATGGCACGCGATCTCGGCGCCCTTGGCGAGCATCCTGAGCGGCGGCGGCTCGCGTGCGCAGAGATCGGGAATCCCATGCGGGCAACGCGGAAAGAAGGGGCAGCCACGACCACCCATGCCCGCCGCGATGCCGCGAGCGGCCGGCACCGGAGGTACCATCTCCAGCCAGCCGGGACGCAACTCCGGCACCGACGAAAGCAGCAGCTCGGTATAGGGATGGACCGGCCGGCGGAGCAGCGTGTCGCGTCGGCCGCTCTCCACCCGCCGGCCTGCGTAGAGAACCATCACCTCATCACAGAGTGCGCGCACCGTCGCCAGATCGTGGCTGATGAAGAGGTAGGAGAGCCCGAGCCTTTCCCGAAGTTCGGCGAGCAGGTCGAGAATCTGGGCGCCGATCACGGTGTCGAGCGCCGATGTCACCTCGTCGCAGAGCACAAGGCTTGGCTCCGCCGCGAGCGCGCGTGCAAGATTGACGCGCTGCTTCTGACCACCCGAAAGCTCGCCAGGGTAGCGCGCCGCCAGGCTCGTTGGCAGATGCACGAGCTCCAGGAGTTCGGCTGTGCGGCGGCGGAGCGCTGCACCGGAGAGCCCGTGATAAAAGACGAGCGGCCGACCGATGATGCGCGCAACTGTGCGCGCGGGGTTGAGCGCCACGTCCGGCATCTGGAAAACGATCTGGATACGACGGAGCTGTTCGCGCGTGCGCGCCGCCGCGCGCCCTGCCAAGCTCTCACCTTCGAGCCGGATCGAACCGCGCGCCGGCGGCAGCAGCCCTGCGATCACGCGGGCGAGCGTGCTCTTGCCGCAACCCGACTCGCCCACCACACCGAATGCCGAGCCCTGGCGGATCGAAAGATCGACGTTGTGCAGCACCGGCACGGTGGGCAGCCCGGATGATCGGACCGCACCGTAGCCCGCGACCAAGCCCCTAATGTCGAGCAACGGCACCGGCGCCTCTGCCGCCGCTGGCGCGGCACGCGGCGTCGGTGCGGCGGCGGCAAGCAGGCTTGCCGTATAGGGGTGCTCCGGTGCCGCAATCAAATGACTGGTTTGTGCCGCTTCCTGCATCCTGCCGTCGCGCAGCACGGCAATGCGATCGGCGATCTGCGCCACCACCGCAAGGTCGTGCGACACATAGAGCGCTGTCACCCCCCGCTCGCGCACTACGCGCTTGAAGGCGCGCAGAACCTCGATTTGCGTCGTCACGTCGAGCGCGGTGGTCGGCTCGTCGAGAATTAAGAGTTCGGGCTCAGTGATCAGCGCCATGGCCGCGAGCAGCCGCTGGAGCTGCCCGCCGGAGACCTGGTGGGGAAAGCGGGCACCGATCCCCTCAGGATCCGGGAGCGCCAGCGCGTGGAAGAGCGCAATCGCCTTGGCCTCCGCGGCAGCCCGTGACATCAGCCGGTGGATCGCCGTACCCTCGATCACCTGCGGCAGAATGCGGCGAGCCGGATTGAAGGCCGCGGCGGCGCTCTGCGCAATGTAACAGACATTACGACCACGAAATGCCGCCAGCTCTCGCCGCTTGAGCGCGAGCACGTCGGTGCGCCCGACACGAAGGCGCGTGGCGGCGATCCGGCACCCGGTGCGAGCGAAGCCCATCAGCGAGAGCGCGATCGTTGTTTTGCCCGAACCTGATTCGCCGATCAGCGCCGCAACCTCGCCGCGCGCGATCGTAAAGCTCACGCCATCGACGATTGGCCGGCGCGCCCCTGCGCTGTCCGCCGCCATGACACTGAGGTCCGCAACCTCGACGGCGGTCTCAGTGTCCATCGGCAAATTCACGGCGTCTCCCGCCGGCGAAACCGTCGATCAGCAGATTGACGCCGATCGTGAGCGTGGCGATCGCGACCGCCGGCATTATCACCGCCGGCGCACCGTAGCCGAGGCCCTGGATGTTTTCCCGCACGAGCGATCCCCAGTCCGCGGCCGGAGGCTGAATGCCGAGACCGAGGAAGCTCAGGCTGCTCAACAGCAGCACGATGAACACGAAGCGAAGCCCGAAATCCGTGAGCACCGGCAACACCATGTTCGGGAGGATTTCCTCGAACATGATCGTATGCGTTTTCTCACCCCGCGCGCGCGCGACCACTACGAAATCCATCGCATTGATATCAACGGCGAGCGAACGGGCAATCCGGAACGCACCCGGCGTGTAGATCACCGCCGCGGTGGCGATCAGCACGGGCACCGACGAGCCGAGCGCGGCAACCATGACCAGCGCGAACATCAGCCCGGGCAGCGAGATCAGCGTGTCCATGGCGCGGCTCAGCACGGCATCGAGCGTCCCACCGCTCGCCGCTGCCAGGCTGCCGAGCACGACGCCGGACCCGGCGGCCAGTGCGGTCGCGGCGAGCGCGAGGCCGATCGTGTAGCGCGCCCCATAGAGGATCAGGCTGAGCACGTCTCGCCCGAGATAGTCGGTGCCGAGCGGGAAACGCCCGCTCATGGGGCCGAATACCGTATTGCTCACGATTGCCGCTTCGCCGTGCGGAGCGAGCAGCGGGGCCGCGAGTGCCGCAAACATCCACAAGCCGACAATCGCCGCCCCAACCAGGCCCGCTCCGGCATTGCGCCCACGCCTCCGCAGTCTCCGGTGCAGGGCAGGTGCGGCCTCGCTCATCGGAAACGAAGGCGTGGGTTGGAGAGGATCGCGGCAATGTCGGCGATCAGCACCAAAAGGAGGTAGAAGGCGCAGAACAGCATCGCGCAGGCCTGGATCAGCGGCATGTCCCGCGTCGAGACGGCATCGACCATCAGCCGCGCGAGGCCCGGATAATCGAAGATCGTCTCGACGATGATGATCCCGCCAAGAAGAAAAGAAAGACTGAGCGCGATCGCGTTCGCAATGGGCCCGATCGCGTTGGGAAGTGCGTGGCGCAATACCACCCGCGCCGGCCGTGCGCCCTTCAGAACCGCCATTTCAACATAGGAGGATTCGAGCGTATTGACCAGAGCCGCCCGCGTCATGCGCGCCATCTGGGCAACGATCGCGAAAGAGAGCGTCATCACCGGAAGCGCGAAAACGCGGAAAAGGCCACCAAGCGAGTCGGCGGCCCCGAGATAGGCGAGCGCAGGGAGCCAATGCAGTCGCACGGCGAATACCAGCACCGCCAGGGTCGCTACCAGGAATTCCGGCACCGAGACGGAGGCGACCGTGAGTACGTTGACGATGCGGTCGTAAAGGGTGCCGCGCCAGACCGCGGCAGTGATGCCGAGGGCAAGCGCCACGGGAACCGAAACGAGCGCGGTGAGGCCGGCCAGCAGAAGCGAGTTCGGCAGGCGGCTTGCGATCAAAGAAGCAACCGAATCGCCGTTGACGAGCGAATGGCCGAGATGCCCGCTGACGAGGCCGCCGAGCCAGAGCAGGTAACGAAGCGGAGCCGGCTGGTTGAGATGCATCGCGGCGCTGAGCGCGGCGACCGCCGCCGGCGTCGCGCCTTGTCCGAGCACGATCTCTGCGACATTCCCCGGCAGAAGCTCGGTGCCGAGGAAGACGAGGAGCGAGATCGCCAGCAGCAGGAGCAGATTCGCTCCGATCCGCGCACCGATCAGGCGCAGGATCACGCGGTTGCGCATGATCCCGCCGCCGGTGGATCGGAATCGCTAGTCGAGCCAGACATGTTGGGCGAAGTTGTAGCCCATCAGATCGCCGGTCGGAACAGGATGAAGCCCGTGAACCCGCGTTGCGTGGGCGTCAAGCTCACTGATGAAGACCGGGATGCCGATGCCGGCATGATCGCTGACCATCCTTTGCATTTCACAATACATCTCCTTGCGCTTGGCAAGGTCGGTCTCTGCGCGGGACTGCCGCAGGAGACTATCGAACTTTGCATCCTTCCAGCGGCTCTCATTCCATGGTGCGCCGGACTTGAAGAAGAGAGTGAGGAGGATGTTGGCGGTCGGGCGCGGGAGTATATTGCCGTAGCCGATCGGCGACTTGAGCCAGTAGTTGGACCAATAGCCGTTCGCGGGGACCCGCCGGACATCCAGGTTGAGACCGATCTTGCGAGCCGCCTCCTGCTGCAGCAGGGCCATCTCGACCGAGCCTGTCGCCGCGGTAGAGCAGACGATCGGAACCGTCGTGTTTGCCATACCGGATTTCTTGAGATGAAACTTGGCACGATCAAGGTCGAAGGGACGTTGCGGAACCTCCGCGCAGTAGTACGGGTTCGTCGGGTCGACGGGCTGATCATTGGCGATGGTTGCGTAATTCAGGAAGATTGCACTCTTGATGCGCTCACGATCCTGCAAGTACTTCATCGCCATGACGAAGTCCGGGTTGCCGGTGTGCGGCAGATCGAGGCGCATGATCAGGTCGGTATATTCACCGGCCTTGGTCTCCATCACCGCGTACCCCTTGGTACTCGTGACCTGGCGGGCAGAGCGCGGGTTGATCGAGACCGCAATCTCGATTTCCCCCGAAAGCAAGGCGTTGATACGTGCCGTCTCGTCCGGGATTCCAATGAATGTAACCTCGTCGAGATAGGGCTTGGGCGAGCGGAAGTAATTCGGATTGCGGATCCCGATTGAGCGCACACCCGGCGTAAACCGCTTGCAAATGAAGGGGCCTGTGCCCATCCCCTTGCTGAAATCAGTGGTGCCGTTCTTGACGATCACGAACTGATAAACGGCGAGGATCGAGGGCAGATCGGCGTTCGGCGCGGCGAGCGTGATTCTCACCTCGTCGGGCGCGGTCGCCTTGATCTCTTTCATCTGGCTTGCCAGCGGGATCACCACCGATCCGGTCTTCGGATCTTTCAGGCGAGAGAGGGAGAAAACGACATCGGCGGCGGTGAATGGCGAGCCATCGTGGAAGTGTACGTCCTTGCGCAGCTTGACCGTCCAGACGGTCGCATCGCGGCTCTCGACGGAGAGCGCAAGCTCCGGTCGCGGCACGAGATGCGGGTCGAACACCGTGAGTCCGTTGTAGAACATGAAAAGCCGCGAATAGTCGGTGGAGTTGTTGGCGCGCGCCGGGTCGAGCGTATCGGCGGTGGATGTGTCCTCTCCCGCAACCCGGATTGCGCCGCCCCGCTTCGGGGTCGCGGCAACTGCCGCCGCAGCCGTGCGGATTGTGCCGGTCGCGGCAACGGCACCGAGGCCGGCCGCTGCCAGCCATTGCGCAAGCTCTCGCCGCGTCGCGCCACGCCGGAGCGCCGCACCGAGCGCGCTCCGCTCGATCTCGGTCAGGGCCACCGGCCCAATTCCGTCACGTCCCTCATCCGGTCCCTGAACGCTCATGCTCTTCCTGCCCCCTTGTTTTGCGGCGACGTGAAAGCTCCTCCCGGCGTCTGCCGCGCCCGCACCCGCGCCCGCGCGCCGGACACCGAACGCATGTCTGCTCCGGTGATGGCTGCCATGTCAGCTTGACAATTCTCAGTGGGGCCATACGCTCAGCGTATGGCCGGTCTCGGCAGGCTGATCCCTTCGGCCCGCTCGCTCCTGGTGTTCGAGGCGGCTGCCCGCTGCGGCAGTTGCGGCGCCGCGGCGCGCGAGTTCAACGTCACCCAACCATCGGTCAGCCGAAGCATCGCACAACTCGAGACGCATCTCGGGCTCCTGCTGTTTACGCGCAGCGTGCGGGGCCTGGTACTCACCGAGGAAGGCCAGGCCCTCTACCGCGCCGTGGGCGAGGGATTCGAGCGCATCGAGGGCGCATTGGCCGCGATCGTCGCGGCGCGCACCCGCAAGGAGGTGGTCGAGCTTTCCTTCTCCACCGCTTTCGTCACCCATTGGTTCATTCCGCGCATGCAGCGCTTCTATCGCGATTTCCCGACAGTCGATCTGCGCTTCCAGCTCATCTCCGGAACGCTGCGCGGCCCGTTCGGCAACGTCGATCTGGCCATGCGCATGCAGCCTGGCGAAAACACCGATTGCCATGCTTGGGAATTCGCCCCTGAACTCGTAGTGCCGGTCTGCAGCCCTGCCTATCTCCGCGACAACGGCTCGCTCGAAGAGGGTTGCGAGACGCCGCACACCCTCCTTCTGTTCGCTGATCCATTGCAGGACTTCGCCCGCTACTGGGGCCCGCTGCGCGGCCCGCGTACACCTGCCTCGACCTCGGTCGCTTTCTCCGACTATGCGGTGGTCGTGCAGGCGGCGATGAACGGGCAGGGAATCGCGCTCGGCTGGGTCTCGGCCGTCTCGCATGCGCTCGGCCAGGGGACGCTCGTTCCGGCGTCCTCCCGGCGCGTGGCGACCGGCCGCGCCTATCATCTGATGGCACCACGTACCCGCCCCCTCAAGGACGTTACGCTCGCGATTCGCGACTGGCTGAGCGTTGAGATGCAGGCGGATATCGCCCGCATCAGCCACCTTCTCGCCTGACGCCTGCCGACACGCAATCGAAAGACATGTTCGCGAGGCCATGGAAGTTCGACTCCGCGCTTGACCGTCGCCGTCTTGAATGCAACCGAACGGGACGCCGCCCGGGAGAAACGTCATGAAAGCGCTCGTCTATACCGGCCCCCTTTCGCTCGCCTTCCAGGATGAGCCCGACCCGGTGCCCCGCAACGACGAGGTGCTCGTGAAGGTCGAGGCCGTGGGCATCTGCGGCTCCGACATGCACGCCTACCACGGCCACGACGAACGCCGTCCCCCGCCCCTGGTGCTCGGGCACGAGGCCGCCGGCACGGTGCTGACCGGCCCGCGTGCCGGCGAACGCGTCGTCATCAACCCACTCGTCCCGTGCGGTCGCTGCCTCGTCTGCCTCGATGGGCGCCCGCACCTTTGCCGCGAGCGTCAGATTCTCTCGATGCCGCCCCGCCCGGGCGCGTTCGCCGAACTCGTGCGCGCGCCGGAAGCGAACGTCATCGTCGTTCCCGATGGACTCGATCCAATGCACGCGGCGCTTGCCGAGCCGATCGCGGTGGCTTGGCACGCGGTGCGCATCGGCGCGCGGCTCCTGCCGCGTCCGCTCGCCGCCTCCCGGTGCCTCGTTCTCGGCGGCGGGGCGATCGGGCTCGCCGCTGCCCTCGTCCTCTCGCACTTCGGCGCGCGCGACGTCGCAGTGGCCGAAACCAGCCCGCTCCGCCGGCAAACCGTGGCCGCGGCCGGTCCGCTCCGCCCCTACGCGCCCGGAACCCGCGACGAACCATTGCCCGGCACGATCGATCTCGTGATCGACGCAGTCGCCGCAGAGGCCACTCGTGCAGCCTCCTGCCGCCTTGCGGCGCCCGGCGGCACCATCGCCCATATCGGCCTTCTGCCCGGATCGGGCGGGCTCGACGTGCGCCGGATCACGCTCCAGGAGATCACCTTCCTCGGCTCTTATTGCTACACGCCGGTCGATTTCGCCGAGACTGTGGCGGCCCTCGGCGCCAGGCGCTTCGGCCCGCTTGGCTGGATCGAACAGCGCCATCTCGCCGAAGGGCCGCGCGCCTTCGCTGACCTCGACGCCGCGCGCGTCGCCGCGGCAAAGATCGTCCTTCGACCGTGACCGGCCGGCGCCGAGCCGCCAGGACGCGCTATTTCTCCGCCTCGATTGCGCGGCGAATGATACCCAGCGGCGCCTGGCCCGCGCGCGCCGATTGCACCTCCAGCGTGCGATAGGCGGCGAGAATCTTCACCCCGAGCGGCGTGAGGACAGCGCCGCCCCCACGCGCACCGCCCTTCGCCGCATCGACAAGCGGACCGCGGAACATCGCGTTGAGTGTCTCGACAAGGCTCCAGGCCCGCTTGTAGCTCATGCCGAGGCGCCGCCCGGCGGCAGCGATCGAGCCCGTCTCCCCGATCGCCTCGAGCAGGTCAGCCTTGCCGGGACCCACCGCCACGGCATGGCCGGCGCGATCGCGCAGCACCACGCGCAGATGCAAGCCGAGCCGGTCGGGATGTCGCACGTTCGGCATCAGGCCTCGACGCGGGGAAAGCCGTCGATCAGGGCCCGGATCTGCTCCGGGTCCGCACGTTCCATGATGCGGTGCGCGAACCGCGCGCAATCATCGGCCCGGAGCGCGCGGATAGCCTGTTTCACACGCGGAATGGCCGCCGCGTTCATGCTGAAACTGCGTAGTCCGAGCCCGAGCAGCAGCGGGATGAAGTGCGGATCAGCCGCCATTTCCCCGCACACCGAAACCGGGCGCCGCATGCGCAGCGCCGCCTCGGTCGCGAACTGCACCAGGCGCAGCACGGCCGGATGCAGCGGGTCGTAGAGCGGCGCCACCTCCGCCGTACTCCGATCGACTGCCAGCGTGTACATCGCAAGGTCGTTGGTGCCGATGGCGAAGAAGTCCGTTTCGAGCGCGAGCGCGTCCGCCGCAAGCGCGGCCCCGGGGGTCTCGATCATGATCCCGAGCGGCGGCATCGGCTCCGGCAGCCTTTCGCCCCGGCGGCGCAGCCGCCGCACCACTCGCTCGAGCACCTCACGGGCGGCGCGCACTTCGGACAGCGTCGTCACCATCGGCAGCAGGATGCGCACCGGGCCCGCCATCGCCGCGCGCAGGATGGCGGCAAGCTGCGTCTCGAACAGCTCGCCCTGGCGCAGCAGCAGGCGGATGCCGCGCATGCCGAGCGCCGGGTTCGCATCGCCATACTCCGGCACGACGCCGGCCGCGGCCAGCGCCTCGATCTCCTTCTCCCCGCCCCAGTCGAGCACGCGAATCGTCACCGGATCGCCGCCCATGGCCTCGACCACGCTGCGGTAGTGCTCGGCCTGCGCATCCTCGTCGGGCAGGCTCTCGCGATTCATGAACAGGAACTCGCTGCGCAGGAGCCCGATGCCCGCCGCCCCTGAGTGGGCGATCAGCGGCAGCTCGCGGGGCAGCTCGAAATTGGCCTGCAGCTCGACCGGCTGGCCGTCCTGGGTCTCCGCCGGCAGACGCCTGAGCTTGCTGAGCCGGCCGCGTTCGCGCGCGAAGGCAGTGAGCGCGCGCCGCGCCGCGGCGAGGCTCCCCGCCCCGGGATCGAGCGTGACGGTACCGGCGGTGCCGTCAACGATGGCAAGCTGCCCGGGCCGCACTGCCTCGGTCAATCCGGCGGCGCCGAGCACGGCGGGAAGGCCGAGCGCGCGCACCATGACGGCCGTGTGACCCTCGCGTCCCCCCTCCGCCGCCGCGACGCCGGCAATACGCGCGGGATCGAGCAGCGCCGCGTCCGCCGGACGAAGTTGCTCCGCCAGCAGCACGGCCCCCTCGGGCAGGCTCGCGAAGCTCTGGAACGGCTGGCGGGTCAGGTTGCGCACGATACGGCGCGCGATCTCGTGCACCTCCTCGGCGCGCCGGCGCCGCCCGGTAACCTCGTCTCCGGGCGTGGCGAGGATCGCGCCGGCGAGCCCCTCGGCCTCATCGTTCACCGCCGTCTCCGCCGTTACCAGCGTCTCCGCGATGCGCCGGTGGGCCCCGCGCACCAGCCGGGAAGGACCGAGCATGCGCAGATAGGCATCGATGAGCGGCCCGATCTCAGCCTGGCTGTCCTCGGGCAGGAACGCGAGCCGCGCACGCAGCTTGGCAAGCTGCTTGCGCGACTGCGCGATCGCCGCCTCAAGGCGCGCACCTTCCGCCTCGATGTCGGCCGCCGCGATCCTTTGGCGCGTCACGGCCGAGCCCGGCTCGGAGCTGCCGTAGGCCGGCCCGATGGCGACGCCGGGGGAAATCGGAATGCCCTGGAACCGCCGCTCGCTCGGAGCCGCGGCGGGAGAGCGCCGGGGCGCCCGGCCGCCCTGCGCGCCGCCTCGGGCGGATGCCGCTCCCTCAGTCCTGTTCATGGAAGCCGGACTCGATCAGGGCGGCAATCGCCTCGAGCGCCTCCTTGGCGTCCCACCCCTCGGCGCGCAACGTGATCTCGCTGCCCGGACCGGCCCCCAACATCATCAGCCCCATGATCGAGCGCGCGGACACCGCCTGCCCGTCCTTCAACACCTCGACCAGCGCACCGAACTGCTCGGCCGTCGTCACCAGGCGGGCTGCCGCACGGGCATGCAGGCCCCGGCGATTGGGGATGAGAACCGACCGGCAGAGCACCATAGGCTCTGCCCCGGAGGCGCTCATCCGCCGCTGCCGTTGAGCTTGCCGCTGTGCAGGACGTGCGAGGCCGACGCGATATATTTCCGCCCGGCCTCCTGGGCGCAATCGACCGCTACCGCGAGCGGTTCGTTGGAACGCACCTTGGCCAGCTTCACCAGCATCGGCAGATTGACGCCGGCCAGCACCTCCACGCCCTTCCGCTCCATCATCGAGATGGCGAGGTTCGAGGGCGTTCCCCCGAACATGTCCGTGAGCAGCACCACACCGTCTCCGGTGTCCACCCGCTCGATGCAGTGCTCGATGTCGCTGCGCCGGTTCTCGATATCGTCATCGGGGCCGATGCAGACGGTGGCCACGTTGCGCTGCTGGCCCACAACATGCTCCATGGCCGCCCGCAACTCCTCGGCGAGGCGGCCATGCGTCACCAGGACC
Organism: Pseudomonadota bacterium; assembly: GCA_021816925.1. Lineage (GTDB taxonomy): Bacteria > Pseudomonadota > Alphaproteobacteria > Acetobacterales > Acetobacteraceae > JAKAWQ01. The sequence goes on along the minus strand of JAKAWQ010000005.1, from coordinate 39,065 downwards.
ATTCCGATCATGGCTGCGCCGGACGATCCGTCAACACGGGGTTGTCGGGCCTCCTCGGGACATCGCTCCGCACCTCGCCATCAGGCCCCGCCCGTGCGGCGAGCTCGCGATGCGTCGTTTCCACACGCCAACCCGCCTTCCCCAGAGCCTCGCGGAGCCGCTCCGCCACGTGCACCGACCGGTGCCTCCCGCCAGTGCATCCAACGGCAATCGTGACGTAACTTTTGCCCTCTTGTCGATAGCGCGGCAAGAGCAGCGTGAGCAAATCGCAAATGCGCGAGAAAAAGGCCGGAAAGTCGGGATCCGCCGCGACATAGGCCGCGACCGCCGGATCGAGGCCGCTCAGCGGGCGGAGCGCGGGGATGTAGTGGGGGTTCTGCAGGAAGCGGACGTCGAAGACGAGGTCCGCCTCGCGCGGCAGGCCGGCGCCATACGAGAACGAGACGACGGTTACGGCCAGGCCCGCCGAGGCGTCGGCGCCGAAATGCCCGCCGATCAGCCGCCTGAGCCCTGTCGGCGAGGTCTCCGACGTGTCGATCACGAGGTCAGCGGCAGCCCGGAGCGGCGCGGTAACGGCGCGCTCGGCGGCAATCCCGTCCGCTACCTTGCCGCTGGGAGCGAGCGGGTGGCGGCGGCGGCTTTCGGTGTAACGGCGCAACAGTACCGATTCGTCGGCCTCGGCGAACACGAGCGAGGGGGCGAGTGCGGGGTTGCGGCGAAAGAGCGCCAGCGTATCGAGCACCGCTTTGGCGTCGAACCCGCGGGTCCGCGCATCGATGCCGATGGCCAGCGGCCGCTCGCCCCGGCTGACCAGCGACTCGACCAGCGGCAGCGGCGAATTGTCCACGGCCTCGTAGCCGAGGTCTTCGAGCGTATGCAGGATGGTTGCCTTGCCGCTGCCCGAAAGGCCGCTGACCAGGACCACCCTGAGGCCGTTGGCGACAGGGTCTGCGCTCATGCGGCGAAGGCTCCTGCTTCCTGGGCCACGTGCCCGAGGGCGCAGGCCAGCGCCAGCCGCACGCGGGCCGGCGCCGACGGCGACCGCGCATCGAGCGCAACCAACGGCAGGCCGGTCGGGGCGTGGCGAAGCGGCCGCGGCAGCCGCTCCTCGGCCGCGCCGAGATCGACGACCAACGCCAGACGTGCCCGCTCCGTAAAGGGCACCCGCACCAAGCCCAACCCCCGGACCTCCATCAAGCCGGCGATCTCCGTCGGCGCAAACGCGACACCCTCCACGATCTCGACGCGATCGTCGGCAACGAGCGAAAAGCCGTGATCGAAAAGTCGGAGCAGGAGGTCTGACTTGCCGCTCCCCGGCGGCCCCAGCAACAACACGCCTGCGCCGCCGCGGGCGGCGCAGCTCGCATGAATCTGCATGGAGCGCAATGTGGGACAGGACGCCCCCGAAAGAAAGCGGCTTGTGGCAAAATGATGGCCATGCCAGCGTCCCGCGCATGGATGAACCACCGGTCCTGCTGGCGCTGGACGATCGGGGCATCGCCACGGCAACCCTCAACCGCCCCGCGCGCGGCAATGCCTACGACGGGCATCTCCTCGGTGCTCTCGCCGCCGGCCTCGCCGAGCTCGCACCGCGAGCGGATCTCAGGGCCCTCGTAATCCGCGGCGCCGGCAAGCACTTCCAGGCCGGAGCGGACCTCGACTGGCTGGCGCGCATGGCCGAAGAGGCGTCGGCGGAAGCCTTCGCCGCATCCATGGCAACCACCCGGACAATGCAGATTCTGAACGAATTTCCTCGCCCGACGCTGGCCGTCGTGCACGGCGCCTGCTTCGGCGGCGGCTGCGGGCTCGTTTGCTCGGTGGACGTGGCGCTCGCCACGCCGGAAGCGCTCTTCGGCCTGACCGAGGTCCGAGTCGGTGTCGCGCCGACGCCGATCTCGGTGCAGATGGTAGAGGCGATGGGGCTCCGCCACACCCGCCGCTACGCGCTGACGGGCGAACGCTTCGACGCGGCGGAGGCGATGCGAATCGGACTCGTGCACGAAGTCGTTCGGGCGGAGCGGCTGGAAGCGCGGCTGGCCGAGATCCTGGATGCCATCCTGCTGGCCGCCCCGAGCGCGGTGGCGCTCACCAAGCGCTCCTTCCTCGCGGCCAACGACCTCCTCATCGACGCGCCGACCACGGCCCGCCTGGCCGAGGAAAGCTGGCGCCAGCGCGCCTCGGGGGAAGGCCGCGAGGGGCTCTCGGCGTTTCGGGAGAAGCGTAAGCCGCTCTGGTACCGGCCGGCCTGACCCGCGAGACATCGCCGGGCCGGCACTGCTCCCCCCGTCTCGGCTCACGCCAATAGTCCCACCTCTTGCGGTCTCAAGATGCTTGTCGATCCGCTCGCGCTCACGCCCGCGCCACCGCCCTCAGAATCGCGCGCCGCACCAGCGTCTCGATGAGCGGCAGCTTGTAGGCGTTCCCGGCAAGCGGGGTCGCACCTTCCAGCGCCGCCCGCCCTGAAGTCCGGGCCACGCCGGTGACCTCCATCGCCACGGGACCAGCCTCCGGTCCCGACGCTGCGTAGCTTCCGGCCTCTTTGCCCGCCCCCGTCTCGGCGCGCACCGATGCCGCGCCCATCGTTGCAGGTTCATCGCTCATCAAGGCAAGACCACCGACAAACACACGATGCGACAATTCGCGCGGTACATTCTTCCCTCCGCCGCTCGCTGCCAAGAAGGCTCATCGCTCTCCGCCCGGCACGATCAAGCTGACCTCCCACTTTCGCCCCGGCCGGCACGATGAGCCACGTCAAGGCGCTCCTTGGGCCTTCGCGCCGCCGTCATGGCCGTGCAGCCGCATCACCCCGCCGCCATCGCACCGGCCAGTTCCGCCACCTCGGCGGTAATCTCCTCTTGCCGCGTTTGGCGTTCCTCCGCGTCCAACCCGGTGCGGACGCGTTCGATGTTGCCCTTGGCGGCCATCATCGCCGCCACCCGCGCCTCGTTCTCGGCGGCAAAGGCCAACATTGCGGCTTCGCAGAGTTCGGCGAAGACATATTCCTCCGCGAGCCGGCTCAGCAGAACGTCGGCGGGCAAGGTCACGAGCGGAGCCTGAGCACTGCGTGGCGGACCCGTGATGCGGCCGAATTCGAACGGCAGCAACACGCGGCGTTCCGCGCCGAGGCCGCTTGCCGCCGACCAGACAGGAAACACCAGGCTCACGCGATCAAACGCGCTCGCAGCGACACGCTCGTAGAGCGCATCCGCGACGCGGCCTGCCACCGCGGGCACTGCGTCGATATGCGGGGCCATCCCGCTCTGCCAGGCAATGGCCAGACGTCTTTCCCCCGCCAGCATGATCGCGCGCGTGCCGATCAGGAACAGGCTCGCGCCGGCCAGGAGCGGCGCGGCGGCATCGAGCATCCGGTCGCTGAACGCGCCGGCGAAGCCCTGTTCGGCGCCGAACAGGATTACGGCCCCACGGCTGGCCCGCCGGGCTGCCGGCGGCACCTCCGGCAGAAGCGGCAGGGCCGCGGCAATCGCGCCGGCGATCACCGCGGCATAGGCGCGAACGGCAGGCAGTTGTGCCCGGCTTTGCTGCGCGCGGCGCGCCGCGATTCCACGCATCGCCGTCACCACGGCCTCGAGCTGACGTACGTTCTCGATGCGACGGGTGATCTCGGCGAGGCGCTCCGTCATGCCATCGCCATCCGATCGGCGAGCTCCGAGAGCGCCTTGCCGAGCGCGCTGCGATCTTCCGACTCCAACCGCCGCGTCCGCTCGATCCGCCCCGCGACGGGTCCTGCCTCTGCATCCAGCCGGTCCGCCAGTGCGGCACGGAAATCCGTCACTCGCTCCGGTGACAGCCGATCGAGCACGCCCTCCTGCAACGCCAGCGCCAGTGCCACTTCGTCAACCAGCCTGAGCGGGGCGAATTGCGGTTGCGACAAGAGTGCGCGCAGCCGCACACCACGCGCCAACTGCATCCGGACCCGCCCATCCGATACGCCGCCAAAGCGGCTGAACAATTCGAGTTCCTGGAATTGCGCGTATTCCAGCCGCAACGTCCCCGTCACCGCGCGCAATGCCGGCGCCTGCGTCTTGCCGCCGACCCGGCTCACGCTGAGGCCGATATCGATCGCCGGCTTCTGCCCTTCATGGAAGAGCCGTGTGCTCAGCACCAGTTGCCCGTCGGTGATGGAGATCAGGTTGGTCGGGATATAGGCGGCAAGGTTGCCCCCGTCCGTCTCGGCAATCGGCAGCGCCGTCAATGATCCGCCGCCCTCCGCCGCGGAGAGCTTCGCCGCGCGTTCCAAAAGCCGTGCGTGCAGATGGAAGACATCGCCCGGATAGGCCTCTCGCCCCGGCGGTTGCCGCGTCAGCAACGCGATCTCGCGATGCGTGGCCGCGTGGCGCGTGAGGTCGTCGATCACCACGAGCGCATGCTCGCCGCGGTCGCGGAAGTACTCCGCCATGGTCATCGCCGCGAGCGGCGCGATCCATTGCAGACCCGGCGTGGCGGCGGCGGAAGCAACCACGAACACGCACCGCTCCGGCGCTCCGTGCGCCCTGACCGCCGCCAGCGCGCGGGCCACCGCGGCCGACTTCTCGCCCACCGCGGCATAGATCGAGATCATGTCGGAGGATTTTTGGGCGATGATCGTATCCACCGCGATCGCCGTCTTGCCGGTGGCGCGGTCGCCGATGATGAGCTCGCGCTGGCCGCGGCCGAGCGCGAACAGCGCATCCACGGTCAGGATGCCGGTGTGCACCGGCTCGGTAACCAGATCGCGCGCGACGATGGCAGGCGCCGGCCGATCGATCGGGGTGGGCGTCGCCGCCGCGATCGGCGGTCCCTCGTCCAGCGGCCGGCCGAGCGGATCGACCACACGGCCGAGCAGCCCGCGCCCGACCGGCGTCCGCACAACCTCGCCCGTGCCGTGCACCGCATCGCCGGCGGCAATCGTCTCCGCCGGGTCGAGCAGCACGCAGCCGGCGAGTTCGGGTTCGAGACTGTGCACGAACCCGAACCCGCCACGCTCGAAACGCACCAGCTCGTCCAGCCGCACGTCGGGGAGGCCGGAAACGAGCGCGATGCCGTCGCCCACGTGCTCCACGCGGCCGAACGTCTCCACCACGGGGTCGAGACGGGCGGTGGCGACGCGTTGCGCCGCGCGGTCAAGCCAGGACCGGCGCGACATCTTCGTCCTCTTGGCGCAGCTCATGGGCGAGCCGCTCCAGCTCGGCCCGCCAGCTCTGCCGCAGCACGGCGTGGGTGCCGTGCAGCTCGATGCCGGCGAGCAGCCGCGGATCGACGCGGAATCGCAGCACCGGCGGCGGGCTCAGGACCCGTCCGAGCAAAGCCGTGCACGCGTCCTGCTCGGTCGGACTCAGCGCCGCCGCGCTGACCACCTCGATCTCGCCGCCAAGCGCACCGCGCTGCTCGGCCGGCAGGGCGGCGAGCACGGGCGCGAGCGATGTCAGCATCGCCGCGCTCACCGCCGCCCCGGGGACGCGTGCGAGCAGGCGTGCCGCGATCGTCGCCGCAAGGTCCCGGGCCTCGGCTTCCAAAGTCCGCCGTTGGCCCGTCCGGTCGCGCCGGATCGCCGAGGCGGCTTCGGCGCGGATCCTGGCGATGTCCGCCTCCGCCACTGCCAGCAGGCGTGCCCGCTCGGCCGCCGCCCCTTCCTCTGCCGCCGCGCGCTGCTGCTCGGCCTCGGCGGCGAGCCCCTGCTCGCGGCGCGCGATCTCCTCGGCTGCCGCCTCGGCGGCCCGGCGTTTTTCCGCAGCCTCTGCCAGCAGCGCCTCCGCCGCCCGCCGCCGCGCCGCGATCATTTCCGCGACGGGACGGAACAGGTAGCGCCGCAACAGCCACAGCAGGACGAGGACGTTGACCGTCTGCAGCGCAAGCGTGGACCAGTCGAGGTGCATCAGTGCACGAAGGGGTTGGCGAACAGCAGCAGGAGCGCGATCACGAGACAGTAGATCGCCATCGTCTCGATCATCGCCAGGCCGACGAACAGGGTGCGGGTCAGTGTCGCGGCGGCTTCCGGCTGGCGGGCGATGGCGTCCATCGCTGCCGCAACCGCGCGGCCTTCGCCGAGCCCGGGACCGATAGCGCCGAACGACACGGCGAGCGCGGCACCCAGAATGCTGGCGATCTCTATCAGGTTCATGACGTACGGTCCTTCGTTTCGTTTTGCGCCCGTGCCGGCTGCGGGGCCGCGGCGGCGCTGATGAACACCATCGCCAATACGGCGAAGATGTAGGCTTGCACCGCGCCCGTCAGCAGCTCGAGCGCCATCAGCGGTACCGGCACCAGCAACCCGACGAGCGACAGCACGACCCCGATTACGAACACGCCGCTCATCACGTTGCCGAACAGGCGCACCAGCAACGAGAAGGTGCGGGTGATCGTTTCCACGAGATTGAGCGGCACCATCAGCAGGCTCGGCTCGGCGAAGGTCGCGAGGTAGCCTCTGAGCCCACGCGTGCGGATGCCGAACCAGGGGATGGCGATGAACACGATCAAAGCCAGCGCCGCGTCGGTCTCGAGATGCGCCGTCGGCGGCTCGATGCCGGGCAGCAAGGAGGACCAGTTGGCGGCAAGAATGAACAGGAAGAGAGTGCCGATCAGCACGCGATAGCGGGCGGGATCGTCATGCATGGTGTCACGAATCTGCCCGTCGATCGTATCGACCAGAAGTTCGAGCACCGCCTGCCCGGACGACGGGCGGAGCGTCAGCCGGCGGGTGAGCAGGCGGCTGCCTCCCGCGAGCAGGAGCATGATGCCCCAGGTCGTGACGACGGGTGCCGTGATCGTCGCCGGGCCGAGATGAAAGAGCGGCGTGGCCGAAAGGGGAGAGGCGATCACGGTGCCGCCTCCCTTGCGCGCCGGAGCACGATCGTCCGCGCAAACAGGATGCCGAGCGCGGCGAGCAGCAGCGCCGGCGCGCCCTGCCGCGCCGAGAGCCCGAGCACGCCCGCCAGCGCCGCCAGCCGGAGCGCCTGCAGCCCGATCGCCCGCCAAAGCCCCCGGGGACGCAACTGCGGACGCAAATAGAGGGTGACATTCCGCTTCAGCAACAGAAAGAATGCGCCCCCCGCGATGAACCCGGCGAGCAGGAAAAGCGCATCGACCAAGAGGGCATCGACCAAGATCGTCATTGCCGGTGCATCCAGCGCCAGGCAGCCCAGCACCCGGCCGCAAGCCCGAGCAGCATCAGCGGCCCGGTCCAGAAGATCCCCGTGCCGAGCCGCCGATCGATCCAGCGTCCGGCGAACAACCCGGCCAGGGTCGGCAGCACGATGGTCCAGCCCAGCACGCCGACCTGCGCGAGATAACCGGCAAACGACGGCTCGCCTGAACGCTGCCGGAATCGGTGCCGGTCACGGCGCTCGCGCACCGCCTTCAGCAGGCGGTCCGGCTTCCCGGTCATCCCGCCGGCCCCTCCGCCCGCGGGCTGAGCGCGGCGATGATCCGCCGGATCGCCATCATGTGCAGCCGCGCCGCGGCCACCCTTGCATCGCGCTCGGATTCCGTTTCCCGCGCGAACCGGTTGAGCACGGCTCCTTCCAGTTCCTCGAGATCGGTGCCGAGCAGCGCCTGGCGGGTGGCAACCGCCACGCCTCTACCCTGCCGCACACTGAGAACCCCGCCCCGAACGGCGCAATAGCCGCGCTGCCCGTCGGCGTGGCGCCAGATCAGCACCGAGGGCGTCAACACCGTCAGCAGGTCGGCATGGCCCTCGAGGATGCCGAACCCGCCGCTTTCGTCCTCGGCGCGCAGGCTCACCACGTCTGCGTGTTCGGCAATCACCGCAACGGGCTCGGTGATCAGCAGCTTCATGCTGCCGCCTCGGCGTGCTGCGCCTCGTCGAGCGCGCCGATCATGTAGAGCGCGCTCTCCGGCCAATCGTCCGCCGCGCCGTCCAGGATCGCCCGGCAGCCATTGAGCGTGTCTGCGAGACCGACCGAACGACCGGGCAGCCCGGTGAACGCCTCGGTCACCGCGAACGGCTGGGTGAGGAAACGTTGCAGGCGGCGGGCGCGGGCCACGATCTGCCGATCGCGCGCGCCGAGTTCCTCCACGCCGAGCAGCGCGATCACATCTTGCAGCTCGCGCCAGTGCGCCAGTGTCTCGCGCACCTCTCCGGCAATCGCGGCGTGCCTCGCCCCGACGACCAGCGGATCGAGCAGGACCGAGAACGAGGCCAGCGGATCGACCGCGGGATAGATCCCCTCCGCCGCCAGGCCGCGCGACAGCACGATTGCGCTGTCGAGATGGCCGGAGATCGCGGTCACGGCCGGATCGGTGAAATCGTCCGCCGGAACATAGACCGCTTCGATGGCGGTGATGGCCGCTCCCGCCACCGAGGCGATGCGTTCCTGCAACTCCGCGACTTCCGTCGCCAGCGTCGGCTGATACCCGACGCGCGAGGGCAGCCTTCCGAGCAAACCGGAAACCTCGCTCCCGGCCTGAACGAAGCGGAACACGTTGTCCATCAGCAGCAGCACGTCCTGCTGCTTCCGGTCGCGGAAATATTCGGCAACGCTGAGCGCGGCCAGCCCGACACGAAAGCGCGCCCCCGGCGGCTCGTTCATCTGCCCGTACACCAGCACGGTGCGCGAAAGCACGCCGGAATGCTGCATGTCGTGCAGCAGCTCATGCCCCTCGCGCGAGCGTTCGCCGATGCCGGCGAACACGGAAATGCCCTGGTAGCGCTCCACCATGGCATGGATCAGCTCCATCACGAGCACCGTCTTGCCGACGCCGGCGCCCCCGAACATCGCCGCCTTCCCGCCGTGGGCGAGCGGCACCAGGAGGTCGATCACCTTGATGCCGGTCTCGAACACGCTGCTCGTCCCGGTCTGCACCGCAAGCGGCGGCGGGCGGCGATGGATCGGCCAGCGCTCGGTCCCGTCCGGCAGCGGCGGGCCGCGGTCGCCAACCTCGCCCAGCACGTTGAGCACGCGCCCCAGCACCGCATCCCCGACCGGAACGCTGAGCCCCCCGCCGGTTGCTTGAACCGGTGTGCCGCGCCTCAGCCCTGCGGTCTCGGAAAGTGCGATCGCCCGCACCGTCACCGGGTCGAGATGCGCCTGCACTTCGGCGATCAACGCTTCAGGCCTGTCCCAGGCAACGCTCAGCGCCTCATTGATCGGCGGAGGCGGGGGCGCGGCGAAGCGCACGTCAAGCACAGGTCCTCGGACGGCGATCACGCGTCCGCTTGGAGCCGGGGGCGGCATGGCGGGTGCTTAGCTCCGCAACGCTCGCGCCCCGTCTGCCGCCGCGGCTTCTCCGTGGGCCAGGGCACGCACGATATCCGCACGGCTGACGATGCCCACCAGCTTGCCGTCCTTGAGGATCGGAACCCGTTTAATCCGGTGGCGGGACAAGAGATCCGCGAGTTCCGGCAGGCTCGTGCTCACTGAAGCGCTGACCACAGTCCGGCTCATCAGATCCCGTGCGCGGCGGCGGTCGAGGCGGATGTAGTCGAGGAATTCCTGCGAAAGCTCGGTGCCCTCGGCGATCAGGTTCAGCCACCAGTCCCGGCGTAGCGCATTCTCTTGCCCGAAGGGACGCATCAGGTCGCCTTCGCTGATCATCCCGACGACGGTGCCGTCCTTCTCGCACACCGGCACGGCACTGATGCCGTGCTTCGTCAGCACCTCGGCCACCCGGGTGACGGTGTCATCCGGGCCGACGGTGACAACCGCACGCGTCATGATGGCGGCGGCATCGACGGGCATGGGATCCTCCTCCGGTCCGGGTGCTGTCCCCTCTTGACATACGGAATCCTGGGCCGCGCATTGACTTCGATCAAGCTCCGGGCCGGCTCGACGGCCGGTGAGGGGCTTGATCTATCTCATCGTCGGCCGTCCGGCCGAGGCCTAAACGCAGCGGCCGGAAGGGACTGACGCATGCCGCAACATCTCCGCCTCCCGCCGCGCCGTCCCGCCGCCTGGTCCTGCCGCTCTACCCGGCTCCTCTCCGTCCCCTCCCGAAGCCGCCCGTCGTGACCCGCCGGACGCGCCTCCTTCTCCTTGCCGCCGGCGCGCTCCTGCTCGCCGCGGCGGGCGCGTTCTGGCGCTGGCCCGCTCTGCGCCAGGCCCTGTTCGGTCCGCCCCCGGCCAACGCGATCGAGGTTTCCGGCAACATCGAAGCCCACCAGAGCGTGTTGAGCTTCACGGACGTCTCCGCGCCGATCGTCTATCTCCCATTCGACGAGGGGGCGTTGGTCGCCGCCGGAACCGTGCTCGCACGCGTCGATGACGCGCTCTACCGCCACCGGCTTGCAATCGACGAGGCCGCCTTGCAGGCCGCCAAGGCCGGGCTCGCCGTCGATGTCGCCACCTTGACCGCGGCCGAGCAGACCGTGCGGAGCGACACCTACGACCTTTCCCAGAAGGAACGCGACTATCAGCGCGCCGAGACATTGGCGCAGCACAACTTCGCCTCGCGGCAGGCGCGCGATCTCGCCTTGACTGCGGCGCAGCAGTCGGCCGCGACCCTGGCGCACGATCAGGCGATGCTGCGAGTCGCTGCCGACAACATCGAGCTTGCCAAGGCCGATGTCGCTTCCGCCGCGGCTCAGGTGAAGCTCGATACCGTGACGCTCGGCTACACCGTCCTCAAGGCCCCGTTTTCCGGTGTCATCGCCGTCCGCGAGGCGGAGCTTGGCGAGGTGGCGGGGCCGGGCGTTGCCATCTTCACCCTCGAGGATCTCGGTCACGTCTGGCTGCGCGCCTATGTGAACGAGCCCGATCTCGGCAAGGTGCGGCTCGGCGAGGCAGTATCCGTCACCACCGACACCTATCCCGGGAAAATCTATCACGGCCGCATCGGCTTCATCTCGCCGGTCGCGGAATTCACCCCGAAGACCGTCGAGACCCATGCCGAACGAATCACGCTCGTCTATCGAATCCGCATCGACATCGACAACCCGACGCACGAGCTCTTGCCCGGAATGCCGGCCGACGCCCGGATTCCCCTGCTGCCGAGCGGCGAATAGCGATGGCGCCCGAGGAAGCCGCGGTTCTCGTCAGCCGGATCAGCCGCCGCTTCGGCACGGTAGAAGCGGTCCGCGAGGTCAGCTTCGCGGTCGCGCCCGGCGAGATTTTCGGCCTCGTCGGACCGGACGGCGCCGGCAAGACCACCATCCTGCGCATGCTGGCCGGCGTGCTCGCGCCGGACTCGGGCGAGCTTCGGCTCGACGGCATCGACGTTCGTGCCGCGCCCGAGCAGGCCAAGCCACGCTTGAGCTACATGCCGCAGCGCTTCGGCCTCTACGAGGACATGACGGTCGCGGAGAACATTCTTTTTTACGCCACGCTCTTCGCCGTGCCCGGGCGCGAACGGCGCGAGCGCGGGCAGGAACTGCTCCGGGCCGCCGGCCTCGAGCCGTTCCGCCGCCGTCTCGCCGGCCAGCTCTCCGGAGGGATGAAGCAGAAACTCGGCCTCGTCTGCGCACTGATTCACACGCCGCGCGTCCTTTTGCTCGACGAGCCGACCACCGGGGTCGATCCGGTCTCGCGGCGCGACTTCTGGGCAATCCTCTACGGGCTCCGGGAAAGCGGCGTCACCATCGTCCTTTCCACGGCCTACATGGACGAGGCGGAGCGCTGTTCCCGCCTCGCCCTTCTGCACGCGGGGCGGATCCAGGCCTGCGATACGCCGGCTGGCCTCAAGGCGGCGATGCCGGGCGCGCTGCTCGCCGTCGCCGGCACCGATCCGCGCGGCATGCACGATGCGCTCGCCGGCGCGCCGGGCGTGCAGGGCCTGCTTCTGATGGGCGATCACGTCCATGTCCGTGTCGATGACGCGGCCCGCCGCGCTCCCGAGCTTCGCGCATCGCTCGCGGCGCAGGGCTTCGCTCCTTCGTCCATCATGGAGATCGAGCCCGGCATCGAAGACATCTTCGTTGCCCTGCTCGGGGCCAAGGCGCGGCCATGAGCGCGCCCCAACCGGCCGTTCTCGCAGAGGGCCTTACCAAGATCTTCGGCAAGTTCATCGCGGTCGATCACCTTGACCTCACGATCGCAACCGGCGAGGTGGTCGGCTTCATCGGCCCCAACGGCGCCGGCAAATCGACCACCATCCGCATGCTCTGCGCCCTGCTCACCCCGAGCGCCGGGCGCGCGTTCGTGGCCGGCTTCGATGTCGTCGGCGCAGCCGAAGAGGTGCGGGAGCATATCGGCTACATGTCGCAGAAATTCTCGCTCTACGAAGATCTCACGGTGTGGGAGAATTTGCGCTTCTTTGCCGGCATCTACCGCGTGCCGCGAGCGCTCTTTCCCGAGCGCGGCCGCTTCGCGGTCACCATGGCCGGTCTCGAAGGGCGGGAAGACGCGCTGGTGCGCACGCTCGCCGGCGGCTGGAAGCAGCGCCTCGCGCTCGGCTGCGCCATTCTGCACCGCCCGCCGGTGCTCTTCCTCGACGAGCCGACCTCCGGCGTGGAGCCGGAGGCGCGCCGCCGCTTCTGGGAACTCATCCACCGCCTGGCGGCCGAGCGCGTCACCATCCTCGTCTCCACGCACTACATGGAGGAAGCGGAATACTGCAACCGCATCGCGCTGATCGATCGCGGCCGTCTCGTCGCACTCGGAAGCCCGGGCGAACTCCGCCGGCGCAACCTCGGCGGCACTTTGGTGGCGCTGGAGTGCACGCCCCTCGGCGCCGCACGCGCGCTCCTGCGCGAGGCGCCCGGTGTCGCCGAGGCGGCGATCTTCGGCGACCGGATGCACGTGCTGCTGGAGGGAGGCGGCCTCGACGCCGCCGGCCTCGGCGACTGGCTCGCCGCCCGCGGCGTCACTGCCGGCAAGGCGCAGGTGATCGCTCCCAGCCTCGAAGACGTCTTCGTTCGCCTCGTCGCCGGCCGCCGCGCCGAGGCCAAGGCGTAAAGCATGAGCGGCCGCCGGATCCTCGCAATGGCCTTCAAGGAGATGCTGCAGGTCTGGCGCGATCCGCGCAGCCTGGCGATCGCGCTCCTGATGCCGCTGATGCAGATGGTGCTGCTCGGCTACGGCGTCAGCCTCGATATCCGCCGCGTGCCGCTCTGCGTGTTCGACCAGGAGAACAGCCAGCTCAGCCGGACGGTTGTGCAGCAGTTCACGGCGTCCGGCTGGTTCCGGATCAGCGAGGTCCTGGACCGCGAACGCGGCATCCGCGAAGCCATGAACCGCGCCGCCTGCATCGGCGCGCTGGTCATTCCCGCCGATTTCTCCCGCCGGCTCGCCACAACCGGCGTCGGCCCCTTGCAGATCGTCTTCGATGCCACCGATACCAACACGACCAACATCGCAATGGGCTATGCGCAGGGCGTGGTCGCGCTCGCCGGCGCCGCGCTCGACGCGAACTGGACCGCCGCGCACGGAATCCTCCCTTCGAGCGTAGGCCGGATCGATCTCGAACCGCGCGTCTGGTTCAACGAGACGCTGGATAGCCGCAACTTCATCATCCCCGGCGTGGTTGCGGTGATCCTCGCGCTCATCGGCGCCCAGCTCACCTCGCTCACCGTCTCGCGCGAGTGGGAGCGCGGCACGATGGAGCAGCTCATCTCCACCCCCGTCACGCCGCTCGAAGTGATGATCGGCAAGCTGGTACCCTATTTCCTCATCGGCGCCGTCGATGGCGCCTTCTGCCTCCTTGCGGCGGTGTTCTGGTTCGGCGTGCCGCTGCGCGGCAGCCTCGGCACCCTTGTGGTCACGACCGCGCTCTTCACCGCCGTGGTCCTGGCGTTCGGCTATCTGATCTCGGTCAAGGTGAAAAGCCAGCTCGGTGCAAGCCAAGTGGCGCTGGTCGTCACCATGCTGCCGACCACGCTCCTCTCCGGCTACACCTTCCCGATCGACCAGATGCCCGCGCCGATCCGCGCCCTCACGCTCCTCGTCTATCCGCGCTACTACGTGACGATCCTGCGTTCTGTCTTCCTCAAGGGAAGCGGCCTTGTCCAGCTTGCCGCCCCCGTATCCGGCCTCGTACTCTACGCCGCCGTCGTGCTCTGGCTCGCCGCGCGCGCCTTCCGCAAGCGATTGGACTGACCCATGTTCGATCGCCTCCAGGCCATGCTGATGAAGGAGTTCCTGGAGCTCCGCCGCGACCGCTGGGCCATGTTCCGCCTCGTCGTGCCGCTCCTGATCCAGACGCTGGCGTTCGGCTATGCCGCAACCTTCACCGTCCGCCACGTCGCAACCGCCTTGCTCGATCTCGACAACAGTCAGGCCAGCCGCGGCCTGATCTCCCGCTTCGTCGCCACCGGCCGCTTCAACATCGTGGACGTCGCCACCCGGGCGAGCGAGATCACGCGCGACCTCGACAGCGGCCGCGCCACGGCGGCAATCGTGATCCATGCCGGTTTTGCCCGGGATCTCGCGAACGGCCAGACGGCGCCGCTGCAGGTAAACGTGGACGGCACCAACTCCAACACCGCGCTCATCGCGCTCGGCTACATCAGCCAGATCGTCTCGCTTTATGAAAGCGAGCACCTGCCAACCATACGCCCGGTCTCCACAATGGACGCCGTTCCCGCCGTCGAGCTCTCGCTCGCCGAGCGTCCCTGGTTCAATCCAGGGATCGAGGACACTTGGTTCTTCATCCCCGGCATCATCGGCACCATCACCTTGATTCAGGTCGTGAGCCTCACCGCCTTCGCGATCGTGCGCGAACGCGAGGTCGGCACGCTGGAGCAGATCATGGTAAGCCCGATCCGTCCCGTGGAGTTCATCCTCGGCAAGACGGTGCCGTTCTTCCTCATCGGCCTCGGTGACGTGGCGCTCGTGACCGCGTTCGGGGTGCTCTGGTTCCACGTCCCCTTTGTCGGCAATCCGCTGATCATGCTGCTCGGCGCCTCGCTCTTCCTGCTCGCCGCACTCGGCCTCGGCCTTCTGCTCTCCACTCTCTCGCGCACGCAGCAGCAGGCCTTCGCTCTCAACTTCTTCCTGGTGAACCCGCTCTTCATCCTTTCGGGCTTCGCCTTCCCGATCGCGGCGATGCCGGCCTGGCTCCGCTGGCTCACCGTCATCAACCCGCTCCGTTACTTCCTGGTGGTGATCCGTGCGGTCTTCCTCAAAGGGGTGGGGATCACCGTGCTATGGCCAGACCTCTCGGCGATGGCGCTGCTCGCTCTCGCCCTTCTCGGGCTCTCCGTGCTCCGCTTCCGCAAGTCGCTCGATTGAGCCGCGCCGGCCGGCGCGCTTGCGGCCCCGAACCGCAACGGAGCGCACCGCCTCCTGCGTAACCCGGCATGGAATTCGTGGGAGGTGATGCGTGCCCTCGATTACATGCGTTGCCCCTGCACAACGCCACCGCCGGAGCCTGCGGCGAGCCCCCGAAGGGGCACGTCCGAGCCCCACGCACATTCAGAACGCGGCCCGCCTTTCTTGCCCCTTCCCCGCGCGCTCTGCGCGTGGGAGAGGGAGGGTGAGGGCAACCCGGCCAGCCGGCGAAAACGCCCGGCGAAAACGTGGCTCAGCCCCCGCGAAACCGCCGGTGTGCCGCGCAGGTTTGGCGGGCTTCGGCGTATCCGGGCGCGGGCCGGCGTCCTAAAGGGGAGCTGGACGCAAAACCCCGGGGAGGGGAGGGCAGGATTGATCGGCAACAGGCCGATCGCGGTCTCGCTCAAGCGGCGAACATCGAGAGAGACCCGGGGAATGTCCTCAGGGACGCTCGAAGCCCGGAAGCCGCAGCGCCCTTTGGTCGAAAGTGAGCGTTTGTGAACAACCGGCTCTGGCGCCGAGCGCTCCGATGAGGGCATCAGCGAATGAGCCTTGCCGTTCCTTGAAGACGATCATGGCCGCGAAAACCTCCTGCTCGTCCTCCACAACAAGCGTGTCGGCCTGAAGCATGCGCTCGATCGCCGCAGCGATTTCACGCACATCGAGGCCATAGGCGCGGTCGAGAACCCGCACGGTCTCGACCATCGCCACGATGCCGACGAAGCCGGGATTGTCCTCCGTCAGCCGGCGCTCGATGATGTCCGCCGCCTTGGGCGACTGCTGGGGATCGTCCTCGGCCAGGTAACGGACGAGGACGTTCGTGTCGAGCCCGATCATCGATCCCTGGCGCGCGGCGCGTTGCCGCCGCCTTGAGCCGCGGCGTCACTCATCTCCTCGATTGTCACCGGCCGCCGGTGCCGGGACTTGACGATACCCCGCAAAGCCGAGGCCGGCCGCTTCGGCAGCAGAACCACGCTGCCATCGGGATGTTCGAAGAACTTCACCCGATCGCCCGTGATTCAACGAGAGCTGCTCACGACGAAAGGATTTCAATCGTCGGAACGCAGATGCACGCGGACCCGTCCTGGCTCTACGATCCATAAACCACCTGCCGGGGACAGCGCTTCAGCCAAAGCCAGAAACTCTTGTAGGCGATCCAGCAATGATTGAAGCGTCATCCGCGCCCCAGGCTCCAGAATGACCAACCCGGCGCTTTGTTCCGGCGGGAATCGCAGGACCTGACCGAAATCGTGATCCAAGGTGACGAGTACCCGACGCTCGTCAGCGCAGACATTGAATACGGTTTCGTCGCGCACGCCCTCAAGTCGCTGATCGCGCACGGTCATCACATCATGACCGGCCGCTGTCAAAAGTTCAGCGCCACGACGACCGATGTTCTCGTCCAGCTTGATCTTCATTCACGCCACGTGGCCGAGCGGGATCGGCAGGATCCGTTGCCGCGACATCTCGGCACCGTAGGCGATCGCCGCAAGCACGTCCTGGTGGCTTAGCTGGGGATATTCGGTCAACAATTCTGCCTCGGTCATCCCGCCAGCCAGAAAATCCAATACGAGCGCCACCCAGATGCGTGTCCCCTTGATGCAGGGCTTGCCGCCGCAGATTTCGGGATCAATGGAGATGCGATCGAGCAGAGCGTTCATGACTGATCTTTCCTGACTGGCGGGCCATGGAAGTATAGCGGTTGGAAGTGGTTCTGGTCATTTCGTCCTCGCCGAAGCGACCTATCGTACTATTCCGGCGAGCCTGAGCGTAGCGCTGTTCCCCTAGGCGCCAGCCGGCCGCAGCTCTGCGCCGTCCCTTCGTGCGGTAGCGGCGGGTAAGTCATTAGCCGTAAGCCACGACTCGATGAGATCGATCGCAAGCCTTGTCGCCGCGGGTAGGAACGGCCGCTGCGGGGTGGCGCGCCGCCATCTCAACGCCTGGAATGGAGGCCGAAAGATCGTGTGAGCCGACCGGCGATGGTTGAGATGCAAACACCGGGCAGGAGCTCCTTCGTCGATGACCTCGCAACGAGTGCCTGTCAACGCCTCCAGATGCTCGGCGGCGTTCGCGATGGTAGCACTCGCGGCAATGATCTGAAGTTGCGGGACTGGCTCGCGTGATCGCCGCGCCAAACTACGCGCCGCCCGTAACCGGCGCAGCAGGAAGGCAACATGGTTTCCGAAGACGGCTTCGAGAACGTGGACTTCATCAAGCACTAGCAGCCGCGCACGCGGCGCAGCGCCGCAAGGTTCACCGCTGCATCGACACACACCCGGATGCCGTTTGCCTCTTCGATCTCGATCAGACCGGCCGGCTTTGGCACGGACGGCTTCTCCGCCGGTGACCGAGCGACCCTCACCGGCAGCAGCGTACTCCGGCGCAGACGGGGCGGCTTGCCGCGACGCTAATCGCCGCCGGCGATAGATCAGGCTCGGCCCAATGCCCTGCTGGCGTGCCAGCCTCTGCACGCTCGCGCCAAGCGCCGTAGAAACCGCCACCATACGGGACCGGAACGACGCATCGTGCACGCGGCGGCGCTGGCGGCGAACTTGGCGCAGGATGCGGAGCTGGTTGGCGCGAGGTTCAAGGTGGGGGCGAGCGGGGCGGGGATGGCAGGGGAGGGGCCGGTGACGGCGCCGCCGGTCCAGTATGTGAGCGTTGCGGCGAGTGTGAGCGGGGCGGGGACGGAGACGGTGACGGTCGGGCTCGTCAACGCCGGCGGGTTGCTGGTGCAGGCGCTCACGGAGAGGGCGGCGCGCGCGGTGCTGGCGGGGCTGCCGGCGCGGTGGGTGCAGGCGAACGTGACGGCGCTCGGGGGCGTGGGGGCGGAGATCGACGTGAATTTTCGCGGCATGGCGTAGTCGCGGGCGCGAAGCGAAGACTCCGCGATCGGCGGGGACAGTGAATTCGGGGCGTGGGTGGGGTTCGGTTAGGGACTGAGGAGGGTGCGGATGGGGTTGCCGGCGGACGACGCGTCGTCGGATGGGGCGGGCGGGGTGTCGGGCGGCCGGAAGAGGGGATTCCCCGGGGACCAGAGCTCGACGTTGTCGGGGTGCTCTTCGACGTAGCGCGGGTCAGTCGAGATGCGGAGTTCTTCCAGCATGCCGGGGAGGCGGAGGGCATATTCGCGGGTGCCGAGCGGGCGGACGGCAAGGCCGGGCGGCAGAATTTCGGGGTGGTGCAGCACGCGATCGAGATCGAGCATGTCGAGGGGCGAAGGCGAGCGTGGAGGCTGTTCGAGGTCCTGGGGCGTGATGGCGTCGAGGTCGAAGCCGGATTGCTTGAGCTCGCCGGCGTCTTCGGCGAGCTGATCGGCGGTGCGCAGGCGTGCGGCCTCGCCGGTTTGGCCTAGCAGGACGGATTCGGTGATCAGTCGCGGGAGGCGGGCGAGGATCGGCTGGAGGCGGCCAACCACGCCCTCGAAGAGGCCGATGCGCTTGCGAAGAGCGACGTAAACGTCGGTCTCGACCGTTTCGGCGTAGTGGAGATTGGCGATCTCGACGGTTTCGAATTGCTGGCCGAGGCGGTCGATGCGGCCGATGCGCTGTTCGACGCGCATGGGGTTCCAGGGCATGTCGTAGTTCACGAGGGCGCCGCAGAACTGGAAGTTCAGGCCCTCGGCGGCGGCGTCGGTGCAGAGGAGGAGATCGGCGAGGCCCTCGCGGAAGCGGCGCTTGACCTCGTCGCGGCCGATGCGGCGCCAGGCGCCGTCGGTCTCGCGAACTTCGCCGCCGCGGCCGGAAAAGCACATGATGCCGAGGGTTGGCTCGGCGCGGGAGAGATGCTCGCGGAGGAAGTCCATGGTGTCGGTGAACTGGGTGAAGACCATGGCCTGAGGGAAGTTGCGTGCACGGAGGGCGGCGAGCGTTTCGCGCAAAGTGCCGAGCTTGCTGTCGGGCGGGAGGCGGCGGATGCGATCGAGGAGGGAGCGGATCGCGGCCGGTTCGTCGGTAAATGACGTTTCGGCCGTGAGATGCGCAAGCTCGGCGGCGTCGGGCGGCTCGGCGGCGGTGTCGTCGTCGGGGAGATCTTCCTCTTTGACGAGAGGGGCGCGGCCGGGATTCCGGAGGAATTCAAGGCGGTCTTCGAGGGTGCAGCGAAGGGCGTAGAAGGAAGAAGCGAGGCGGCGGCGGTAGATGGTGAGGAGAAAGCCCACGGCGGTCTTCTTTTTTTCCTCGGCGCGCTGGTAGGTTTTCGAGATGTAGTCCTCCATTGCGTCGTAGAGGGCGCGTTCGGCCGGGGTGAGAGGGACGAAGCGATCGTCCACCTGGCGGTCGGCGATGCGGGTGGAGATTTGCCCCGACTTGTAATAGGCGCGTAGCAGGGCGCGCGTGTTGCGGGAGACGAGACGGGCGACGGGCGTGCTGGTGCGCATGATGCGGCAGGCGATCGCGCGATCTTCGGCGGAGAGCTGGCGACGGGGGATCGTTGCGGAATCGCGGAGAGCCTCGAGGATGCGGCGAATGCGAAGGCGCGGAAGGTCGGGCGCGAAGCGGAGAATATTGTCGGGGGTGATTGCGCCGAAGGCGGACTCGGCGGCGCGGAAGAGCCCGGCCATGCGCTCCATCGCTTCGGAGGACGGGTTCTCCAGGGCGGCGTCTTCGAAGAAGCGGGTGAAGGCATCGGATGTCCAGGCAGGCGGGAGGCCGAGGAGATCGAGGAGGTCCCAGATCTCGACGGGATGGACCTGCATGGGCGTGGCGGTGAGGAGGAGCAGGGCTTGGGTGCGGGTGCGGAGGCCACGCATGAGGCGGAGGAGGGTGTTGGGGCTGCCTTCGTTGCTTGTGCCGGGGGGCGTGGCGGCGGGCGTGGTGGGCCTCGTCGAGGACGACGAGGTCCCAGGGTTCGGCAGCTTCGAGGAGCTCGGGTTGGCGCTCGCGGCGGCGGACGAGGTGGCTCGAAACGATGAGGATCGGTTCGCGGTGCCAGGCATCGCGCGAGACGGAGCGCTCCGATGCTCCGCGGGTTGCGGGTGAGTCGGGAAAAATCAGCTTCTGGCCGTCGTAGATCGGGACGCTCAGGTTGAATTTTTCGCGAAGTTCGATCTGCCACTGGGTGCGGATGGCGCTCGGGGCGAGGATGAGGATGCGTTTGGTGCGGCCGGCGAGCCACGCCTGGCGGATGAGCATTCCGGCCTCGATCGTTTTGCCCAATCCGACCTCGTCGGCGATCAGAAGGCGCGGGGGCCAGGCGGCGTAGAGACGGGCGAAGGCGCGAACCTGATGGGGCCAGGGATCGACGGCGGCGGTGGCTTCGCCGACGCGCTCGCCGGCTCCGGGCAGCGTCGGGGCTCTTTGGATGAACGCCCAAACGAGGCGGCGGAGGTCGAGGGGTGGTGCCGCCGGCGGGGCGGGTGACGGCGCGGGCGGTTGCGGCGGCGGGGTTTTGACGAGGCGGGCGGGCTTGTCGGAGGTCGGGAGAAAACGGAGGAGGTCGGCCTGGATGGCGGCGGGCAGGTCGAGGGTGGTGGCAAAGCGTGCCTTGTCGGCCCAGAGGCGGGCGAAATTTCGTTCCTCTTCGGAAACGCGGGCGGGATCGTTCCAGGAGGTGAAGAGGTTGAGCGACTCCCAGTTCTCCTCCCAGCCGGCGGCGGTTTCGTTGAGGCTGCCGTTGAAGGCGAGGATGTTTTTTTCCGCATCCTCGATGATGCCGGCCTTCTCGTGGAAGATGCCGGATGAGGTGACGGGGCGGCGTTGCTCATCGCAAGGGATGGCGAGCTTCACGTCGAGGATGGCGTTGGCGACCATCCAGGCGAGGAGCTCGAGGGCGTCGGCGGCTTTGGGATCGAGGGGCGTGAGCGGCGCGTTTGCGAAATGTTGTTCGACGACGGCGCGGAGGGCCTCCCCGCGGGCAATGGCTTCGATCTCGGGCGGCTCGAGCGTGCAGCCGACGACGAGGCGCATATGGCCGCCATTTTGGACGAGGCCTTCGATGCCGCGGGCGGCGAGGGTGAGGGCGGTTGCGGAGAAGTAGCCGGTGAGGCGGTCGTAACGGACGGCGGCGGAAAGCGCGGGGATGTAGAGACGCTCGATCAGATTGCCGTCTTCGGGGGTGTATTTGACCTTCCACTCGCGGTCGCGCAGCAGGGTCATGCGGCGGCGTCTTTCCAGAGGTCGAGCTGGTGCGGCTCGCGGAGGCGCTCGGCGAAGGCGAGCCGGCGGAGCTTGTCGAGCGCTTCGAAGTCACTGCCGGCGGCGGAGACGGCGCCTTCGAGAGCGATGCCGGTGTAGCTCTGGGACGGGGGTAGGACTTCCAGCGTCGCGGCGAGGGCGGCGAGGAAAGTGGGGTCGGTCGCGAGGCCGTTCCGATCAAGCAAGTCCTTGGCGGCATCGAGCGTGCGGGTGCGGCCGAGGTGGGCGGCGTGGTGGAGCGCGTCGATCACGGCGCGAGAGCCGTCGGGCGGGCCCAGGCCGCCCTTGGCGGCGCGGCGCCCGCTATCCCAGAGAACGAGGTCGGAGCCTTTCTTTTCGGCGAGCCTGCCGACGATTTCCTGCTCGAGATCGACGCCGACGGCGCGGGCAAGGCGAAGCGCTTCGTCATAGGGAAATTCGGGGGCCTTGAAAGCGTCCCAGGCGAGGACGAACCAGGCGGTGGGGCCGTCGAGATCGGTGCGGGTTTTCGTCTGGGTGAGCTGCTCGAGCCGCCAGTTCTTCACTTCGCGGCGCGCGGCGTCGAGCGCGTCCTCCGGAGTGACGGCGTAAGCGTCGAATTCCTCGGCGAAGAGTTCGGCCTGGCGGCGGCGCTTTTGCGCTTGCGGGACGGGGCGCGGCGTGCCGCGCCGGAGCGGCCAATGGGAAGAAAATTCCTGAAGTGCGGGGCCGAAGCTCGCGAGGTAGAGATCGACGCCGGTGATGCCGGCCTGCTGGAATTCGGCGACGCGGGTGCGGACGGCGCGGGAGACGAGGGGTTCGATGTCCTCCCACCAGGTTATGGCCGCGTCCGTTGCCGGGGTGGGGCGCGGGCGGCAGACGAGAAAAATAGTGCTCTCGGCGGCGGATTTTTCCTTGATGTGCAGGCTGCCCTCGGCCTCGGTGTTGACGGGCCAGCTTGCGGTGATGGCGAAGCCGGCCTGCATCAGGCCTTTGGTGAGGGCGTCCCAGGCGCCGGTGTCCTTGTGGGTGAACATGACCGTCATGATGCCGCTCGGCTTCAGGACGCGGCGGCATTCGGCGAAGATGAGCGCCATGTGTTCCTGGTAGTCGCGTTCGGCCAGGATTTTCGCGCCTTTTTCGCCTTTGAACCTGGCGAGGTTGGCGACGGCTTCGTTCTCCTTGTCGGTCAGCGCCCGGGTGAAGAGTTCGGGGAGAACGAGGCCGGCGGTGCGCTTGAGCCAGACGTAGAAGAAGTCCGAGAGCTCGGCGTACATGACGTTGGCGCCGTACGGCGGGTCGATGACGATGACCTCGATCGATCCGTCTTCGAGATGGTCGAGCGCATCGGCGGATTTGCAGGTGATGGTGATGGGCGGCGGCACGTAGGCGTCCGCCATGCCGCTGATCAGCGCGCCGGAGGCGGCGTCAGGGCGGGCGAGTTCCACCAGTTCTTTGATGCACTTGGCGGTCTTTTCGACGCACCAATCGTACCCCAGGCCCGCGATCAGTGGTGCCATTTCAGCGTATGACCAACAGAACGCGAAGTCATGCCGGTCAAAAATTGAACGGACGCGTTGGGTCACGATATCCCAACGACACGCTCGGTTACCATAGTTGAGCATCTTGTCGAGGCTCAGCGCAAGGTAGACGAACGCTGCTTTGGCCACTTCGTTCGGCCTGCCCTTGGCGTCTTCTTCGGCCCAGAGTTCGTGGAACACTTCAACGGCGGTGCCGTGGCCGAGAAGCTGGCGGGGGGAGAAGAGGTCGCGCCAGAGCGGCATGCCGTATTGGATCGGGCGGTCGTCGTTGGCGTCCGGCGGGAATGGCTCGGCCGGGACGATGCCAAGCGCTTCCCATTCGGGGAGCTTCTTGGCGAGGGCACGGGAGATGGCTTCGCTGTTGTCGTCCTCCGGCCGAGGGGCGCGGTAGCCGCGCTCCCATTTGTCGCGGCCGCGCTTTCCGGTTTTGGTTTTGGTTTCGATGCGGGTTTTGGTGACGACGGCGAAGAGCTGCTCGCCCATTGTGCCGGCCTGCGCCTGGCGCTTCACTTCGTCGCCGTCCACGATGCGGCCGCAATCGGGGAACGGGCAGGTGGCGTCGCCGTCGGCGACTGTGCCGGGGGATTGGTCGCTTGCGTACTTGACGATTTCGAAGGTGCAGCTGCGGCCGGGGCTGTTGGGGCCGGCTGCGATGTCGGGATGGAGCCGGACGCCGGTGCCGTCGGGCGCGAGGCGCCAGTTGGGCGAGAGGGGGATGAGGCCGTCACAGTACGGGCAGCGGATGGTGCGGGACCAGAGGAAGTTCGTCGCGATCGTGTTGTCCTTCGCCTCGGCGGGGAAAAACTCGCTCAGTCTGCGATCGCGCTCCTCGACGAAGCGCCCGGCAATCCGATGGAATTCGGGGATGAGCGGGGTTCCGATCTGGCTCGGGAACGCGACGGTTGCCTTGAGCAGGAGCGCAGCGACGGGGTTCAGGTCGTTGGCCGACGTTGGGAGCCCGAGGCGCACGGCCTCGAAGGGGATGCTTCCGCCGCCGGCGGTGGGGTCGAGAATGCGGATCGTGCGGCGGCCGGTTAAGCCGTGAAGCCAGGCCTTCTCGTTGTCGGACGGCAGGTATCCGAAGGCGCGGTCGTATTCGTAGGCTTTGCCTTCGAATCGTACGCCCGTTCGCTTTGCGCGGTCGATGCGACGGCGGCTTGCGACCGGGTCGCCGTGGATGCCGAGCATGTGGGTGAATTTGTCGTGGTCGGCGTCGGCGGGGAGGATGGAGGCGAGGATGGCGGCGCGCGAGGCGACGAGCGGGCGGCGGGCCCACCAGACGTGCAGGTAGTAGGTCGGGGGGAGCGCTGTCATCGAGCGTCGCTCGCGGACGCTTTCTTCGCCGAGCGCGGCGATCGGCAGCCATTCCTCGATCAGGCGGCGGTCGGCGGCCGGGGCGGTGGTGGCTTCGGAGGCCGGGATCGCTTCAGAAGGGCTCATCGGGAGATTCCTCGGGATCCGTGAAGCGTTCGAGGGATTCGGGCGCGCGGGCGTTGCGGTAGCCGAGCGCGTGACAGTGAACGGCAGTCGGGAAAAGGTGGATCTCCGGGCCGGTTGGGCCGAAGAGGCCGGTCGTCTCGACTTTCCGGGAGACGGTCTTCGTGGTCGCACCGACGGCGCGCAGACCCGTGCGTGCAGCAAAGTCGATGAGCGGCCTGAGTTCCTCGGGGCGAGTTGCGTGGTGGTCGGACCATTTCACGTCGTACGCCCAGATTGGGCGTAGAGAAGTCGGCTCGAGGAGCACGACATCGACTTCCCCTTCCGGCCAATGGGCGTAATAAAGAGAGCGGGCGGCCCCGCTCGACTGATATTGCGCGAACACGGCGGTTTCAGCGAGGGCGCCGAAACGGGCGGAGTCCTCGTTCATCGGGCCGAAGAGGGCCGCGCGCATCGATGGGTTCGTGAGATAAACCTTGAAGGCGCGCTGACGCTGGAAGCGCCTGGCGGTGTCGTCCACGCGGAGCACGCGGTGGATGAGGAAGGCCGTCTCGAAGTAGCGGAGGTAGCGCTGGATGGTGTTCTTGGCGACACCGGAGTTTTGCGACAGGGCTTCGAGACTGACCTCCTGGCCGGTGTTGTAGGCGAGCACCTGAAAGAGGCGGTTCAGCTCCTGGATATCCTGGATGCCGTAGAGACTTGGGAGATCGCGGAGAAGAACCTTGTCAACGATGTCACGGCCGACGAAACGCTGAAAATCGGCCTGGACTTCGGGCGGCCCCGCGACGGCCTCGGGGTATCCGCCGAAGTTGACGTAATCGACGAAGGCGTTGTTGAGAGCCGCGATGTCGTGGGCTCGGAAGGCGTCGGCGGGACCGGTGCCGGATGCCGATTCGATCAATGGTTCGAGGCCGCGGAAGGAAAGAAACTCGGCGAAGGTGAGAGGCGGCAGTTCGAAATCGGTGAAGCGGCCGGCGCCCGATTCGGTGCTGCGGTGGCGTAGCGTGGCGCCGGCGGAGCCGCTGGCGACGAAGCGCGTTTCGGGCCAGTTGTCCACGAGAACCTTCAGGTGGCGCTCCCAGTCCCGAAGGTACTGGATTTCGTCGAGGACGACGAGGCGGTGGGCGCCCGGGTCGTGCGGATGCGCTTTCAGGAACAGGGCGAGGAGATGGTCAAGCGAGAGATCCGAGTATGTGGGCGTATCGATCGATGCGAAGAGGATGGCGGAGAAGGCGCGACCGTGGATGAGTTCACCGATAAGCTGGTGGAGCATGGTTGTTTTGCCGACGCGACGGGCGCCGAGGAGAATGACGGCCCGCTGCACGGGCGATTGGACGAGGCGGGCGAAGGGGGAAAAATAGTCGCGGCGGGGCAGCCCGTAGGGCGGACGGGAGAGATCTGGCGGCGCCTGCCACCAGGGGTTGTCCGCCCGGAGGCGGGCGGCAATGTCGTCGTCGGAGATGGTGAGCATGGGGTGGAGGGTTTGTATCAGGGAATTGATCTTAAGTTGGATGGACCCAAAAAGGAAGGGCTTTTTAGGCCGTTGTCGGCTTTGGTGGGCGGCCGGCGCGGGCAACCGATCGGGGTGATGGGATCGTGATGGACGGGCGGCGGGAATGGAGAGGACGGCGTCACCGGCTGCCCGGGGCGAAGCCGCTTGCGGTTGCGGTGGTCGGGCGAGGCCGGGCGTGAACCTGGTCGGCGGCGGGGGACCGCACGTTCTCGGGCGGGGCGGGAGCGGCTCGGCTTGGTGCCATATTGCGGCGAGATCTCGGGTTTGGCGCTCATGACCAACCTTGGGATGGAACGTGCTGCCATGCAGGAGTGCTTCGGCGACGCGTTTCTTCTGGCGGTGGCCGGAGCGGCGGGGTGCGCCGTGTCGCTCCGGCGGCCGGATGACGACAGCATCGACTGGACGCTTTCCTGCCGATTGTCGCGAAGGCCGAAGCTCGACGTGCAGATGAAGACCTGGACGGGCGATGTGGGCGGGGGCGAGGTGATCCGGTATCCGCTCAGGCGCAAGAATTATGACGACCTGATCTTGACGGATCTGTGCGCCCCGCGCGTGCTGGTTCTGGTTTTGCTGCCGGCGAACGTCGAGGAGTGGCTGGTTCTCTCGGAGGAGGAGGTTGTGCTGCGGCGCTGCGGGTACTGGGTATCTCTTGCGGGGCTGCCGAGGAGCGAGAACGAGGCGACGGTGACGGTTTCGGTTCCACAGAGAAACTTGCTGACGGTGGAGGCGCTGCAAGAGATGATGGCGCGCGTGAACGAGACGGGTGCGCTATGAAGGTTGCGGTCCGGGATCAAGCCACGCTGCGGTCGCTGAGGCCGCTGGAGGTTGCCGCATATCTGCGGGCGACGGGGTGGCGATGGGAGACGGAGCTTCACGAGGGAAGGGGCAGCCTTTGGCTTCTGCCGCGGGGGGGAGGTGGCGAGCTCGATGTCACGCTGCCGGCGCGGCGGGAGCTTGGAGATTATGCGTTGCGGATGTCGGAGGTGCTGCGCGCGCTCGCGGAGCGGGAGGGGCGTTCCGAGCTCGAGGTCTTGGAGGACGTGCAGACCGCGGCTGCGGATCTCATTCGAGTGCGGGCGCTGGGGCGTGATGCGGAGGGCGGCACCTTGCCGCTGGACCAGGGTGTCGCGTTCGTCGAGCGCAGCCGGGACATGGTACTGGCGGCGGCGTGTGCGGCGATCGAGAAGCGGCCGTTCTTTGGGAGGAACAAG
The DNA here is from genome assembly GCA_021816925.1 of Pseudomonadota bacterium. Classification (GTDB taxonomy): domain Bacteria; phylum Pseudomonadota; class Alphaproteobacteria; order Acetobacterales; family Acetobacteraceae; genus JAKAWQ01. The sequence continues at coordinate 12,113 of JAKAWQ010000005.1, read as the reverse complement.
GCGCAACGGGCCATGGATTACCTCAGCCATGTTCGGATCGGCCAGACCGAGCGGGGGAGTTTTGTGCTGAGGATTCTCTCGCCGGTCGCTCCTGAATTGCGGCCGTTGCAACCGGAGTTGTTGCAGATCGAGGACGATGGGCGGATCGAGGCCGACGAGCCCTACGAGCGGCAGGTTACGCGGACGCTTATGGAGGCGCTGGGTGCGCTCGATGAGGCGACCCGCCGGGCGGTGTCGGACCTGGACATGAAGGCATTTCAGGCTGCGGTCGGTCGGGGCGTGTCGGCCAATTTCTGCGAGGCGGTGGCGGGGTTGTCGGCGGCGGGTGCGCGGGAGGGGCTGGAGGTTCAGGTGAGCTGGTCGCGGGCCCGGCCGGTCGATGGTAAGGCACCGGGGCGAATGGCTCCGGCGCGGGTCCGGCTTGGAAGCGACAGCATTCCGATTATCGAGGAGGCGGCGCGGCTATTTCGTGAAACGGCGGGTTTGGACGATTTCGAGGTTCAGGGCGTCGTGACGCGACTGGACCGTGGACCGGCGGCGACGGAAGGCGACGTGACGATCACCGGAGATGTGGAGGGGCAGATGCGCCGGGTCGTGCTTCGCCTCGGTCCGGAGACCTATCGTCAGGCCACGCGGGCTCATGAGTCCCGTCGGACGGTTCGCTGCACGGGTGAGCTCGTCAGGGAGGGGCGCGGGTATCGGCTGCAGAGCCCCCGTCATTTCGAGGTGTTGACCAGCGAGGAGGCGGGGTGAACCGGGCGGCGGGCGCGGCGGGCAATTGGATTCCCGCCTCGGCCGGCTTCCTTTCGGGATGGTTCGTGGCGGGTGTGCGCGACCGCGGGCGGGTCGATTGGCAGCCCGTTACGGGACGGACTCGAGCAGGCCCTTGGATTTCAGGGCTTGGGCCTCGGATAGGATGCGTTGGTCGGCGATGTAGGGCTTGATGTCGTGGACGCGGCCGGCAAGGTCTTCCGGGGTTGTCTTTTCCTTGCCGCGGGCGGCGGCGCGGTCGGCGAAGATGATCGTGCCGATGATTTCGAGATCGGCAGCCGAGCGGGCGCCGAAATCGGCGACGATTTGGTCGATGGCGCGCCGGAGGTCCGAGGGCAGTTCGCCTTTCGTTATGACTTCCTCCGCGGCTTCGCCGGCAGCGATCTGGTAGCCGCGACCGAACTGGTAATCGACCGCTTTCGAGGCTACCGCGTGCCTGAGCTGGGCGACCTTGAGATCCTCGAGGACCTGGGCGTCGTAAGGGCCGTAAGTGTAGAGACGGAAGTCATAGCCGAGCGGAAAGCCTTTCGTTTCCTGCAGGAGGTAGATCATTTTCATGATACCGGTGTGGCCGACACCTCCTCTTGCCGACATCTGCTTGGCCAAGTGCACAATCGCGGCGAGCCGGACACTAGCACTGGCGAACGTGTTCACGTTTTGATCTCCTCCTCAGAGTCCTTGTAGGCGGTTTGATGCGGCCTGTCGATCCTCGGGGCGGACGTAGAGCCTGACCCGGCGCGACGGGTGCATATTCCGGACGATGGCCGACTCCTGCGAGAGGGGTCTTGTCGTCCCGCCGGGATTTGATGCCTTGACGAGCGGGTCTTCGGCCGGGGCGAGTCGGTACCAGGAATTCGCGGCGGCGCGGCGGACGGGGAGGAGCGGCGCCAGAGCGGCCTCGGCCGCGGCGAGTTGTTCCATCTCGGACTCATCCGGGAACTCGGAGGTTTCCCAGACGAGCTTGAACGGCCTTCGTTCGCGCAAGCGGCGGGCGTGGTCGCCGCCTTCGCCCGCGGCGAAGCGGCCGAGGACGCGCCAATCATCCCAGTCGAGGTAGGCGTGGAGGCGTTCGGGGACTGGCGGAGGGAACTGGCCTTCCGTGATGAGCGATCGCATCGCCTGTTCGAGATGGTGGTCGAGGATGACCCGGGTTTTGTGGAAGTAGACTTGGCTGAACATCATGTAGCGGGCGATGATGAGGGCTTCGGCCACGTGACGTCCGCCGTCGGAGATGCCGAAGCGGAGGCTGCCGGTTTCTGGGTCCGGCACCAGCTCGACGCAAATGACCACGCGGCGCCAATCGTATTTTCCGTACTCGACGCCGGCGTGCCAGGAATCGCGCAACAGATAATCCATCCGGTCGGCGTCGATCTGGCCGGAGATGAGGTCCTGCCAGAGGGAGGCGGGGCCGGCCTTTGCCTTGCCCTCGATGAGGCCGGCCACGTCGTCGGCGGTGAAACCGCAGTTTCGGTTTGCGGGGTGGTTCTCGATCAGGTCGCGAAATGAGCTGCGGATGATGGCGAGTGAGTACTCCTCGTGCTGGTGGCGGCGGGCGGCGGGGGTCCCGCTCGCCGTTTGGAACAGCTCTTCGGCGGCGTGGGAAAATGGGCCGTGGCCGATATCGTGCAGGAGGGCGGCGAGGCGGACGAGCTGGCGGTGGCGGTGCAGCCCGTCGGTGGTGTAGGCGAGTTCCGATTTCAGCAGTTCCTGATTGCGGGAAACGATGCCGTCGAAGAGCTGCGTTGCCATGTGCATGACGCCGAGCGAGTGCTCGAAGCGGGTGTGCATGGCGCCGGGATAGACGGCGTCGGTCCAGCCGAGCTGGCGGATGCGGCGGAGGCGCTGGAATTCCGGCTGGGCGACGATCTCGGCTTCCCATTCATTGAGCGTGACGAAGCCGTAGATGGGGCAGCGGATCTCGACGAGGCTCATTGCGCCGGGGCGGGCCCCGGGAATGGCCCTGGGGCCTGGTGCGGCGGCGCGGGATCGGTGAGGAGGTAACGGAGCGCGGTGAGGACGCGGCGCGGGTTGGGGCGGTGGAGCGTCATGCCGAGCCAATAGGCGGCCTCTTCGCGGCCCATGGCCTCGATCCCTTCGGCGACGGCGCGCATGCGGGTGCGATCGCGCATCGGGGCGAGGGCGCGGAAGAGAAGCGCGAGGCGGAGAGCGGTCTGCTCGTCGAGCGCATGGCCGCGCGCTGTGCGCGTGGCGGCCGGGGCATAGTCGGCGCGGAGGCCGGTGGCGGCGAGGCGGCGGAGCACGCGATGCTCGACGAGCTCGAGGTTGCGGCCGGCGAGGCCGCCCAGGCGCAGCGGCTCGCGGATGTGCGGGGTCGCGCGCGCGGGCATCTGCCAGATGGAGATTTCGGGCGTGCTGCCGGGGGCGCGAAGGAGGCGAACCTCGTAGATGGGGAGCGCGGTTTCCGCGAGAGCGGGGACGTTCATGGCGCGGCGCCGGCGGAGGCGGAGACGTAAGCGGCGCCGGAGGCGAAGCGCGTGAGACGTTCGGCAAGCCTTTCCGGGGCGTCGCCGGCGAGGGAGAGGCCATTCTCGAAGGTCAGGCGGAAAGAGGCTGTGACGTGGCGCTCGGCGGCGGCGCGGAGCTGGGGCTCGATGAAGTCCTTGACGGGCTTGGCGTCGTCCGGCGTGCCGCTGAAGTGCAGTTCCATCGTCGAGCCGCCCAGGGTCTGGTAGTCGCCGGCGAGCTTCACTTCGCGCCTGGCGTTCGGAACGGCGGCGACGGCGCCGAGCAGGCGGAAGGCGTCGGCGGCTTCGAACATGCGTATCTCGAGCCAGGCGAGGGCCGGGAGGTGGTCCTTGCGGGCTTTTTCCCAGAGGACGGTGAGGGCTTCCTTGAGCACGCCCTCGGCCGAGAGGGCGGGCGGGCGGGTGGTCGTCTCGGCGGCGGAAGAAGCGGCCGTGATTGGCTTGACTGGGAGCTCGCCGACCTCGAGTGGCTCGCGGCGTGGCTCGGGGCGTTCGGGCTTGGCCGGCTTCACCGCGGCGCGCGGCCAGATGCCGTGTTCGGCCGCGAATGCCATTGTGAAGATCGTTGCGTCTTCGGTGATGTCGATCAGGGCCTGGGGGTCGCCCTTGCCGTAGAGCAGATCGCCGCGCCGATAGACGTATTCGCCCTGCTCGACGCCGTTGCGGATCGCCTTCTTGAAAATGTCGTCGCCGGCGAGGATCGGGAGTGCGGGGTCGCGGCGGAATTCCTCGCGCAGGGCCGCCGTGCTGATCTGGCCGTTGCGGAGAGGCGTGCGGTCGCGGATGTAAGTCGGGTTGTCGGGCTGGTCTTCGGCGAGGCGGAGCTTGTTCAACTCACGCAACTGGCGGACGACCTGTTGCTGGCCGGAGCCGGGGCGCTCGGAGGCGGAGCCGAGCTCGATCGCAGTGTGCGCGAGATCGGTGGGCGGGATCGAGGAGCCTTTCGCGGGGTAGAAGAGATGCCGGTAGCACTGCTGCACGGCGATCGCGGCGGTGGTTTCGGATTGGCGCTCGCGCTTCAGGACATCGTCGCGCTGATGCTCGGCGAGCTGGGCGAGGCGATGGGGCTTCTTCAGTTCCTGGAGGGCGAGGCGGCGGACCATGGATGCGCGCATGTCCGGGAGCTTTGCCTCATCGGCGACGATGAAGAGGAGGTTGTTGCGGAGCGCGCGGAAGGTGGTGCCCTCGGTGCCTTTTCGTTCGTAACAGCGGCGGATGAGGTCGGGCACGGCGTCCACGGCGCCGCTGACGGCGAGGGCGTCGTAGGACATGGTGGCGAGGCGGGGCCGGCCATTGCCGACGTCGTCGGCGATGTCGAAGGGGCCGCCGGGGAAGTGGACGAGCTCGAGGGCGGGGCCGGCGAAAATCTCGTGGATGCGATCCTTGAGATTGGCGCGGACTTCGCCCGGATCGACGTTGCGCTCCTCGCGGCGGATCAGTTGCGTGAGGTTCGCTTCGGCCATGAAGCGCATGGGCGCGCCCGGGCGATCGTCGAGGTAGGCGGATTCCTGGATGAAGCGGGTGCGGGCGCTGTTGAGGAAGCTGATGTCGAGCGCAGGGCCGAGCATGGCGTAGCGAAGGCGCTCGCGAGTGACGCCTTTGAGCGAATCCTTGTCGGCGAGCGAGTGGAGAAAAATGGTGCGGGCGACGTACTCAGCGTAGGGGGCGAGGCCCTTGAAGTGGTCGCGGTCGATCTCCTGGGCGAGGCCGAGGTGGCCCGGTTCGGCGGAGATGTCGTTGCGGATGGCGGGGACGAACATCGCCATGCCAAGGCGCGTCACGATCTCCTGGTAAATGGGTGCGAAGCCGGGGTCGATGTGGTGGAGGTGGAGTGCGCTTGCGTCGGGCGGGCGGAGCTTCCAGAGCTGGCCGATGGTGCGGCCGAGGATGCGGAGCATGCCGCGAACGCGCTGGAAGTTGGCGAGCGTGGCGGTCTTGGCGGTGAGGACGTCGAGCACTTCGGGGTGGAAGGGAAAGCTCGCGCGGAAGGCGTCGGCGGTGGCGGGCTCGGAGGCCTCGGGGCTCAGGTCTTCGCGGCGCTCGGACCAGAGCGCGCGGTAGGCGTCGATGACGGCGGCGGCCCGCTCATCGTCGATCGAGCGGAAGAGGCGTCGGCGGAGGACGAGGGGCGTTTCGTCGTCCTCGGTCGGGTTGAGAAGGGTTGCCTTGCGTGCGGCGACGCTTTCGGCCTCGGCCATGCGTTCGGCGACAAAGATCGCCTCGTCGCCGTGGGCGTCGGGGGCGCGGCCCTCCTTACCGAGGGAGAGCGTGAAGACGACGGCGGCGTTGGGGGCCGAGTCCACGGCCTTGAACAGGCCCTGAAGGAAGGGCGAGAGCTGATCGCGCACGCCGGGGAGGTTGCGGACCTTGCGAAGCCAGACGGCGAGCTCGTCGAGGAGGATGAGGGTGGGTTCGCCGCCGAAGAGCTCGCGGAGGGTTTCGGCGCCGGGGGCGCCCATTTTCTCGTCGGAGACCCGGAGACGCTCGTAGCCGGCGGCGCCGGCGAGACGGTAGGCGATTTCGCCCCAGGGGGTGCGGGCGAGGATGCCATCGCCCATGCGGCGGCCGTTCAGGGGGTCGGCGTTCTCGCCGTCGAATTCGGCGATGCGGACGGGGCCGCGCGGGAGGAGAGCGGGGTCGAGGAATTCGGCGGAGCTGGCGACGCCACGCATGCCGCGCGCGGCGTGGACGAGGGCGATCAGAGCGTGGGTTTTGCCGCCGCCGAAGCTGGTGTCGAGGCGGAAGACGGACGCTGCCGAGAGGGAGCCGGCGAGGCGGCGGCAGACGTTGTCGAGGAGGTTACGGAGGCCGCGTGTCGGGTAGGTGTTGGCAAAGAAGAGGGCGGCGTCGAGGTAGGAGGCGGGTGCGGTGCCGTTGACGACCTGCGCGAGGTCGGCCGCGTAGTCGGCGTCCGTTACGATGCCGGCGGCGACGTCTTCGCGCGGCTCGCAGAGGTCGAAGATGGTGGGCGTCACGGCGGGGTTCCGGAGAATCGGGGCGCGGGCGGGGTTCGGGCGCAGGTGGGCGGATGTGCGATGGGTGAGGGTCGCGCGGATCGGCGGGCGAGGCAAGGCGGGGCGGCGGGGTGGAAAACGATGGTTGCCCGAGACGAGGGGGCCGAGGGGTGGGGTGGTGGCGGGCGGGCCGGTTAGGGTTGTGAGCAGGGCGGCGGTGGAGTGTTCGGCGGTGGTGACCGGGAGAGCGAGCTCTATGCTCTCTGTTCAGCCGTCGTTCGGCGGCGGTGCAGCTGCTCGCGCGGGCGAGGGCGCAGCGCTTGACCTCGCCGAGGCAACGGGTTTGACCGCCTATGACGCGAGCTATCTGTGGCTCGCCCGCGCGCTGGGCGGCGAGCTGGTCACGCTCGACCGGAAGCTGGCGGCGGCCATGGCCCGGTGACGGCACGGCGCCATGGGGATGAAAAACGAGGGGAAGCGGGCTTGAACGGTCATTCGGATATCGTCTCCTTCATCTGGTCGGTCGCGGAACTGCTGCGCGGCGACTACAAGGCGGCCGATTATGGCAAGGTGATCCTGCCCTTCACCGTGCTGCGCCGGCTCGATTGCCTGCTGGAGCCGACCAAGGATGCCGTGCTGAAGGCAGCCAGAACGCTACCCGAAAAGGCCGATCCCGCGATGCGCGAGGCCCTGCTCAACCGCGCCGCCGGCCAGGGCTTCCACAACGCCGCCCGCTTCACCTTCGCGCTGCTGCGTGCCGACCCCGCCGGGATCGAGGACAATCTGCGCGCCTATCTGAATGGGTTCTCCGCCAACATCCAGGACATCTTCGTCAGCCATTTCGACCTGCCGAACCAGATCGCGCGGCTGGAGCGGTCCAACCTGCTCTACCTCATCGTGCAGAAATTCGCCGAGATCGACCTGCACCCCGAGCGCGTCTCCAACCTCGCGATGGGCACCATCTTCGAGGAGCTGATCCGCCGCTTCTCAGAAGCCTCCAACGAGACCGCGGGCGAGCATTTCACCCCGCGGGAGGTGATCCGCCTGATGGTCAACCTGCTGCTGACCGAGGACACCGAGGCGCTGGCCCAGCGCGGCGTGATCCGTACCCTGTACGACCCCGCCTGCGGCACCGGCGGCATGCTCTCGGTGGCCGAAGAGTATCTGCGCGAGTTGAACCCGGCGGCGAAGCTGGTTGCGTTCGGGCAGGAGCTGAACCCGGAAAGCTACGCGATCTGCAAGTCCGACCTGCTGATCAAAGGCCAGGAACCGGGAGGGATCGCCTTCGGCAATTCCTTCACCGAGGACGGGCAGGCCGGCAAGACCTTCGACTACTGCCTGTCCAACCCGCCGTTCGGCGTCGATTGGAAGAAGGTCGAGCGCGAGATCACCGAGGAACATGAGAAGCGCGGCTTCGCCGGCCGGTTCGGCGCCGGGCTGCCGCGCGTCTCGGATGGGTCGCTGCTGTTCGTCCAGCACATGATCAGCAAGTTCCATCAGGGCGGGCGACCGTCGCGCCTCGCCGTGGTGCTGAACGGTTCTCCTCTCTTCACCGGCGGGGCGGGTTCGGGTGAGAGCGAGATCCGCCGCTGGATCATCGAGAACGATTGGCTGGAGGCGATCATCGGCCTGCCCGACCAGTTATTCTACAACACCGGCATCAGCACCTACATCTGGATCATCACCAACCGGAAATCACGCGAACGCCGCGGCCGCGTGCAACTGATCGACGCGACGTCGATGTTCGAGAAGATGCGGCGCAGCCTGGGGAACAAGCGGAACCTGATCCCGGAAGCGGCGATCCGCGAGATCACCAAGCTGTTCGGAGAGTGCGCGGAGGGCGAGCAGTCGAAAATCCTCGCCAACGAGGATTTCGGCTATTGGCGCATCACGGTGGAGCGGCCCTTGCGGCTGAATTTCGCCATCACGCCGGAGCGGCTGGCGACGCTGGCGGAGGTTTCGGCCTTCAAGGCGCTGGGGACCAGCAAGAAGAAGGGTGCTGCCGGTGCCGCTGAGGCGGCGGAGGGGAGTGCTGCGAAGGCGGCGATTCTCGACGTGCTGCGGCGTTCGGCGGCCGAGCGCGTGTGGCAGGATCGCGAGGCGTTTGCCGAGCATCTGCGCGCGCTGTTCAAGCGCGCCCAGTCCAAAGGCAGGGGAGTGAAGCTGCCCACGCCGCTGTTCAACGCCATCCTTGCCGGCCTGGGCGAACGGGACGAGACGGCCGAGCCCTGCCAGAAGGGCAGCGCACCCGAGCCTGATCCCGAGTTGCGCGATACCGAGAACGTGCCGCTCACTGACGACATCGGCGCCTATTTCGCCCGCGAGGTGCTGCCGCATGTCCCGGATGCGTGGGTGGACGAGGCCAAGACCCGCAAGGGCTACGAGATTCCCTTCACGCGGCACTTCTACCGCTACACCCCGCCGCGGCCCCTGACCGAGATCGACACTGATCTGAAGCAGCTTTCGGCGGAGATTTTTTCGCTGTTGCGGGAGATTGCGGGGTGAGATTCCGTCCCTCTCGTGCCGGTTGGGTAGATCGCCTTCCAGAGCACTGGAGGGAAGCCCGCACGCGCTTCGTGGCAGCAGTCAATCCAATAAAGTCTGAGGCTTCCTATCTTGACGACTGCATTGAGGTGACATTCGTGCCCATGGAAGCCGTCGGCGTAGATGGTACCATCGACACATCGCGGAGCAGGACGTTAGCCGAGGTAGCGGCAGGTTATACCTACTTCGTTGATGGCGACATTCTTGTCGCCAAGATCACGCCCTGCTTCGAGAATGGAAAAGCCGCGCAGGCTGTCGGCCTGACCAATGGAATCGGCTTCGGCTCAACAGAGTTTCACGTTTTACGCGCGCGTCGCGGGCTTGACCGTCGATTTCTACTTCATCTCGTTCGGTCCGCCCCATTCCGGGAATTCGGAACGGCGAGCATGTATGGGGCAGGCGGCCAAAAGCGCGTTCCCACAGAGTTCATGATGGACTTCGTTGTCCCGCTGCCGCCTCCGGCCGAGCAGCACGCCATCGCCGATTTCCTCGACCGCGAGACGGCGAAGATCGATGCGCTGATCGCGACGCAGGAGCGGTTGATCGCGCTGCTCGACGAAAAGCGCCAGGCCACCATCACCCACGCCGTCACCAAGGGCCTCGACCCCAACGCGCCGATGAAGGAGAGTGGGGTGGAGTGGCTGGGACCGGTGCCGGTAGAGTGGGACATAAAGCCCTTGAAGTTTCTGTTTTTGGTTCGAGGGGGCGCTACGCCAAGCAAAGACGCGCTTGCATATTGGAATGGTGGCATACCTTGGGTAACGCCGAAGGATATGAAAATTCCCGTCATTTCGACGACGGAGGATACTGTAAGTCCGCAAGCTTTGTCCGATGGGCGGTTGTCGATGTTGCCGACAGGTGCAATTCTGGTCGTAGTTCGCGGTATGATTCTTGCCAAGCGCGTGCCGATCGCCGAGACAAGCAATCCCGTCACTATTAACCAAGACATGAAGGCCTTGATTTTCAAGGCATCGGGCGTGCCTGCGTTCTTCCGCTATTTCCTCTCGGCTTGTGCTGGCATCTTTGACGGCCTCATTGAGGAAGCTGGGCATGGGACCAAAACGCTGAGGACGGATTGGCTGGGCCGTATAGCGCTGCCGGCGCCGTCAGCCTCCGAGCAAGAGGCTATAGTCCGATACCTTGATTCGTCGCTTGAACAGTTTGACCGCCTGACGCGCCAGAGCACAGAAGTGATCGAGCGCTTGCGCGAGCGCCGCACCGCCCTGATCACCGCCGCCGTTACCGGCCAGATCGACGTTTCAAGACCGACCATAACCGAGGCGGCCGAATGACCCTGGCTGATTGGATCAACGCAGTCCTGGCCTTCGTCACCGCCCTGATGGCAGGCGGCACGGTCTATCTCGCGTGGTATACACGCAATCTCGCCAAGGACACCGTCGCGGGGATCAAGCAGGCCGAGCGTCATCATCAGGAAGATTTGCGGCCGTTTTGCGTGATCGAGTTCGTCCATGTCGACGAGCAGCACCCATTCGGTGCGGACTTTGATCCCCAAACTCGCAGGCTTGCAGTGCCCATGTCCGGCGTCGAGCAGCACGTCGAGTATGACCGGCTTTATGTACGGGGCGATCTACGAAACAAGGGCCACGGGCCGGCGACAGACATCCTCGTCTACCTCAACATGCGGCGTGGACCGGGAGAGGAATACGCATATCGCCTGACCCGCCCTGTCGCGGTCTCCGGCCTGATCGGTGCTGGGGAGGCCATCAAGATTGATGTCGCGATCACCGAGCAGGATACCATGAAGATCTGGAATGGCTCCGCCTGGACGCCCGTTCAGGTCTTCCACGCAATAGCCGGCGACACCTACGAAGTCGTCCTTGAATACAGGGATGTGCTCGGCAATTTCTTCCGTACTGTCCATCCGCGCGGGCTTTGGACTGATACGATAGCCGCCGCAGCGGCGATCAGTGACAAGGCAAAGCAGCACGAGATGATGGCACGGCCAAACAGGCCGATGCCAATTTTCCTGACGGGCAGGCAGGCCATGCGCACGCCCGCGGATTTCCCGTTGGTCCCCTCGGCACCGCCGCCCATCGCCCCTGGAGAGACCGAAGGGCCGCCATGGTGAGCGTCCTCAGCAACCGATATCGCCACATCCCGCCCAAGGCCGGCGGCACGGTAGCAGCGGCCGAAATAGCGAATTCGCCATTGAATGGACCAAATGGGGGGCATTTGGTCCATTTGTCCGGGATCGGCAGACTGCCTTGGAGGCAGCATGGCGCTTGACCACACCGAGCGGAGCTTCGAGGCGGCGATCGAGGATAGCCTCCTCGCCGCCGGCGGCTACACCAGGGGCGACCCGGCCGGCTTCGATGCCGCGCTCGCGCTGTGGCCGACCACCGTGCTGCGGTTCCTGCGCGAAAGCCAGCCCGAGGCGTGGGACAAACTCGCCCGAATGCACGGCGAGGCCGTCTTGCCCGAGCGGCTGACGCGCCTGATCGCCGGCGCTCTCGATGCGCGCGGCACGCTGGATGTCCTGCGCCACGGCGTCACCGATAGCGGCGTGAAGCTGCACCTCGCCTTCTTCCGCCCGGCCTCGGGCCGCAACCCCGCAACGCTCGCGGCGTGGGAAAAAAACATCCTCACCATCACCCGCCAGGTCCATTATTCCACGCGCGATCCCGCGCTTTCCATCGATGTCGTGCTCGCCCTGAACGGGCTGCCGATCGCCACCGCCGAACTCAAGAACCCGCTCACCGGCCAGACCGCGGCCCACGCCCGCGCGCAGTATCGCGAGGATCGCGACCCGCGCGAACCCCTGCTGCGCTGGAAGTCCCGCGCGCTCGTGCATTTCGCCGTCGATCCCGACGAAGTCTCCATGACCACGCGGCTTGCGGGCAAGAGCACGCATTTCCTGCCGTTCAACCGCGGGCGCGGCACGCGCGCCGGCAATCCCGACAATCCAAGCGGCTACAAGACCGCCTATCTGTGGGAGAGCGTCTGGGCGAAGGATACCTGGATGGAGATCCTCGCCCGCTTTCTCCATATCGAGAAGACCGAGAAGGGGCGCGACAAGGAGATCATCTTCCCGCGCTTTCACCAGTTCGACGCGGTGATCAGGCTGCTCAGCGACGTGCCCGACCGCGGTGCCGGCCATTCCTACCTGATCGAGCACAGCGCCGGCTCCGGCAAGTCCAACTCCATCGCCTGGCTCGCGCACCACCTCTCCGGCCTGCATGGGCCGGACGATAAGCCGGTGTTTTCCTCCGTCATCGTGATCACCGACCGGCGCGTGCTGGACAAGCAGTTGCAGGACAACATCTACCAGTTCGAGCACAAGCAGGGCGTGGTGGAGAAGATCGACACCGACAGCGCCCAGCTTGCCACGGCGCTGAAC
>JAKAWQ010000064.1 GCA_021816925.1 Pseudomonadota bacterium | reverse complement strand
CCCGCAGCTGGGCAGACGACAGCTCATCAAGGTCATCCGGTGGGCTCACACATAGCTTGAATCCGAGTCGCCCGCGTCGGGGCAAGCACAAAATGCAACCTCGCCCGGGGTTTTGCCGCTATTACGTCCATTGACTGAAACTGAACGGCGAGAGTTGTACCGCCCGCCCAAGGAGCCATCCCTTCCCCCCCCGCGGCGGTCATCGAAAGCCTCCCTCTCCCCTTGGGAGAGGGTCAGGCTGCCTCCTCCCCTCTCCCTCTGGGAGAGAGGGGCTGGGGGTGAGGGAGGGGGTGAGGGCCTCGCGCGTGCTCGGGCCCCCATCGCTGACGCGCGATCGGACCCTGCGGCTGGTCCGGCAGCCACGCGCAAAATCACCGAGAAACCAGCGGCCTCACCCTCGTTCGAAGAGGCAGGAATTGAGGCCGCCGGAATTATCGGTTCAAGCGGAACAAGCGGCGGCGATGATTGAGGTCCGTGCCGGATAACGGAGAAGCCCCTCAGCGAGCGACGATCTCACCATAGTACATTTCGCCGAAACAATGGTATCGGTATCTGCCTGGTCTGGCGGCGCGGATCATGATACGCCGTGTCCGCCCCACCGGAACAGTTACGCGAACCGTGCCGCCGTCCGTTCCCAAGCCGGGGAAAACGGTTACCAGAGCGCATCCCCGAGATGGTTGGTGATTTCTACCACCACCTTCTGACCGGCGGGAATACGGAGCACTCTCGGGGTATAGGGATTCGGAGAGCCTTTTGCTCCCTCAACGAGTTTGAAGACCGGCATGGTGCCGGCGTCGGTCTGCACGCTTCCGTTCAGGTTTGGTGCGTCGGCCGGCGAAGATATGGCTGCGGCATCCGCGTGTAGATCCCCGGCCACGACCAAAAAGGCGGAAAGCCCGGCAATGGCAGTCGCAACCGCGATCACGCCTGGGTGGTTGCCACCATGACGATTTCGCCACCGGCTGCTCACACCGCGTTCCCTTTCCCCGGCCCGGTCAGAACGAGACCGTAAAGCCGTAGTTGACCATGAAATAGTGGATCAGATATCCGCCGGTGACAAGAAAGAGGCCACCGACCACGTACTGCAGGTACGATCCCGTCAAGCGCCGCATGGCGAGGACCGCGGGCTGTCCCAGAATCAGCATGATGAGCATCAACCCGGCGAGCGCGCTTCCGTAGAGCAACACGGCAAGGCTGGCGAGCCAATAATTTCCCGCCGCCAGCGGCAGCATCATGATACCGAGAAATATCGGCAGCGTGCAACTGTGTGACGCGACGCCGTAGGCGACGCCAAATCCGACCAGCTCGCGCCAGCTCTTTCGTTCGGTGTCGTGAAGCAAACGCTCGTAATAGCGGCGGCCCGGCAAATATGGTGCGGCCCAGGCCAAACCGGCACCGCGCCCGACAAGCATCACGCCGCCCAACAGGACGAATAAAGCACCGACCAGCGGGATCAGGTAGATCAAAAAGTTATACACCACGGCGCCGATCGTGCTGACCAGCCCCCCCGCGACGGCGTAGAAGCCAAAAATTCCTGCCGCGATCAAGAGTGCTGCCGCAAACGGCCGGCGACCGTCCGGCGCAATGGCCCCGGAAGAACCGGCCCCGACAAAATACGTGAGAAACGCAGGCGTGATGACCAGACTGCAAGGAGAGAAGAAGGAGGCAGCACCACCCAGCACGGCGAGGGTCAGCGCGAGCCCGACAGAAAGAACTGGCGCGCCTTGTGCTTGAAAAAAGACCCTCCCGACCACGCTAGTATAGACCCAGTAGCCGCCGGCGAACAACGCAGCCAGGGCAGCCAGCGCGGCGCCGACCTGCAGGAACTCGGCGGCACTCCTCCTGGTTGGGATTGCGTTCTCGCCGTTTCGGGGCGATTTCACGCCGTGATACCCCTGACGCCGTCCCCATTTTGCAGCACCCGTCGCCTCCCCGCCCAAAGCCAACGAGCAATCCCTTGATCGGGTCGGTCCGCCGGATTCCCTCCCGCGGCAGCGTCTCGCGCTCGCGCGACAACCGCCGCCGGTCCTCCTCCGCACTCGCGGCCACTATTATCCCGCAAAGGCCCTCGGCCGTTGCCCGCAAGATGAGCCGCGATGCCGGCCTCAAGCGGGCTCGGCATTCGGCGCCGCGCTGGAGGGCATCTCGGAACGGAACAGGCGCAGCGACAACAGGGCCGCCGTCAACTCAACGCTCGCGAACAGCGCGAGCGCGGCGGCGAAGCCAAAGCGGAGAACCTCACCGAACACCAGGCTGCCGATCCCGAAGCCGACAAAAAGTGTAAAGACGTTCAGGCCCATGGCCTGTCCTGGTCTCTTGCCGCCCAGCGCGGTGACGATGCCCGCGAAGAGCGGCTGGGTCATGTCATAACCCAGGGAGAGAATCATCGCGACGACCGGGGCGAGAATCATCGGAAAGCCGAGAATGAGAACCGCGGCAGCGAGGGTGCTGAGTGCGAGGCCGACGGGCAGCAGCCGGGCGCGGCCGATCAGCGGTCCGAAGAGAAAGCCGGGGACGCCGTATCCAAGCAAGGCCAAGCCGACGCCGCCCGGCCCGATGTTGTCCCGCCGTTCGAAATAGACGCCGAGCCACGTGAAGACGCCGGAGTGGAACATCGAGTTGACGAAGACATAGCCGTACGTACGCCGCCCCCTCGGGGCGGCAAGGAGGCTCTTGTAGCCGCGAGCGAAATCGGCGAGCGTTCCCGTTATCGGCTGCACCGCGGCAGCAACGCTGGAGCGATGAGGCAGCAACAAGAGGAACGCACCGGCCCCGGCCGTTCCCACCACGAGGAACAGGCCTTGCCAGCCGATGAAGGGAACCAGGATGGCACCTGACGGCGAACCGAAGGCCATGCCGCCAGCCATTGCGCCGAACAGCCATCCGAGCGGTCGCCCGCGTTACTCGTACGGGTACAGGCGACCGACCAGCGTGAGGCCGAGCGGTACGACACCGCTGGCGCCGAGCCCGGTCAGGATCCGCCACAATGCAATTTCTCCGATCGATGTCGCGGTCGCCGTCAACAGGGTGAGCCCCGCGAACGCTGCCAATGACGCGAGCATCAGGCGGTGAATGCCCAGCCGATCCGCCAGCAGCCCGTACACCAGCGTCGCGATCCCATAGGGGATCAGATAAGCTGGAACGATGAGTCCGACTGTCTCGACCGGTGCCCCGAACGCCCTCGAGAGCGCGGGTATGATCGGTGCAACCATGTACGCTTGAAAAAATATGAGAAAAGTCGCGGCCGCGAGCATTCTGAGCAGCCGCTCGCGATCGTCAACGACCATGCTCATGCTCTTCCTCTGAAGCAGGTCGCAAGAGGCGTCGCGTCCGCACGACCGTCGGCGCCGTGCCGAGCGCGACGTGTCTCGGCCGGAAATCTCGGTATTATCGCGCCGCTGCCAGCGGCATGATACCGTCGCTCAATCGAGGCAGAAAGCTTCCGGCAAACGGCAATGCCAAACCAACCGGCGGTTGGAACTCGGTGCTCGCATTCTTGCTTCCTCTTTGCCTGCGTCCGACAGCCCGCAGTGACCCAAGCGATCCGCATCACTCACACCGCCTGCGACGTTGCCGGCCCTTTCGGAACAGGATGGCCGACGCTGAGGACAGCGCCGAAGAACAGTTGCGGCCGACCCCAGAGCGAGTTGAAGAAGATCGCCGTAACGCTGACGGCCATCGCCACCATCGCCCATACCGGGTAGATCAGACCGGTCGCTGCAACCGGGATGCCGATCCCGTTGAAGAGGAAGGCCAGGGTAACGTTCTGCAGCATTTTCCGGTAGCTGGTGCGGCTGATTTCGCGGGCGGCGGGAAGAGCATCCATCCTGTTCGAGAGGATGATGATGTCCGCGGACTCGATGGCGATGTCCGTGCCGCCCCCCATGGCGATGCCGACGTCGGCCTGCATCAGCGCCGGCGCGTCGTTGATGCCATCACCGACCATGGCAACGCGGCTCCCGTCGGCCTGCAGCCGACGGACGATTTCGGCCTTCTGTGCAGGCAGGACGCCGGCATGAACGTCGTCCATGCCGAGATCGTCGGCGATCCGCCGCGCCGCCCGTTCATTGTCGCCGGTGACCAGGATCGGGCGCAGCCCTGCTTTGCGGAGCGTCGCGACTGCCTGGCCGGCCCCCGGTCGAACCGCGTCGCCCAAGGCAAGCAGGCCTAGAGCATGGCCGCCCCGCGCCACCGCGATGACCGTGCGCCCCGCATCCTCGAGGGCGGAGATGCGTCTGTTCAAAGGCGCGAGATCAACGCCGTGCAGAGAGAGAAAGCGCGGGTTGCCGACGAGGACTTCGTCTGCCTTCTCGCCCGCAAGTCGCGCGACAACACCCTGGCCAGGGATCGCCTCGAACGACGCCACGTCCGGCGGCGTGAGATGGCGTTCAAAGGCCGCCTTGACCATCGCCTGCGCCAATGGATGTTCCGAGGATGCCTCTGCGGCGGCGGCGACAGCCAGAAGTTCGTCGCCTGCGGCCGCCTCCACCGCCTCTACCTCTCTGAGCCCAGGACGCCCTTCGGTGAGGGTGCCGGTCTTGTCGAGCAGAATCCTGGTGACCAGGCGGAAGCCTTGGAACGCCTCGCCGGTGCGCATCAGGATGCCCTGCTCGGCAGCCTCCCCGGCACCACGCACGATGGAGAGGGGCGCGGAGATGCCGACCGCGCACGGATAGCCCATGACCAGCACGCTGAGCCCGGCAAACACGGCTCTTTCGACATCGGCATGGCCCGTACCGAGCCAGGACCCGAGCAGCCAGGCGATGACGGCAAGGGCCGAGATGGCCAGCACGGTGGGCGTGTAAACGCGCAGAACGCGGTCCACGAGATGGAGAAGGCCCGGCTTCAGCGCTCGTGCATCCTCCACCTGCCGAATCACCTGGTGCAGGAAGCTCTCTTCGCCGACCGCCGCGACCTTCACAAGGAGGGTGCCGGTGCCGTTGATCGAGCCGCCGATGACTGCCGCCCCCTCGGCCTTCTCGACCGGAATCGGTTCGCCGGTCACCAGTGCCTGGTCGACGCTGGAGTGACCGCTGATCACGGTGCCGTCGATCGGCACGCGCTCGCCCGGGCGAACCCGCACGAGGTCACCGATCGTCACCTCCTCGACAGGTATATCCACTTCCGCTGCGCCGCGCAGCACCCGTGCCGTCTCCGGCTGCAGGGCGAGCAGCTTCTTGACTGCCTGGGAGCTGCGCGTCTTCACGATCAGCGACAACCACTCCGAGAAGATGTGGTAGGTGGCGATCATCACGGCGACGGCAAAAAAGGGCGCGGTCGGGTAACCCGGGCGGTGCAGAACAAACCCGATCATGCCGCCGGCGATTCCCGCGAAGGCGCCGAGCTCCAGCAGCACATGCTGATTGAGGATGCCGCGCCGCAGCGCCTGGTAGGCCATAAGCAGGATGTGCCGGCCGACACCGAACACAAGCAACAGAGCCAGCAGTGCGACGATCCACGGTGTCGCCGTGCTGAACCAGCCCTCGTGTTTGAGGACCAGCAGGGCCAGCGCCGCTCCGGTCAGCGCGACGGTGCCGCCGATGGCCGCCCCGAGACCGCGTGCCCTGAGCACGAGATAGACAAGCCCGAGAAGGCTGGCGAACACCGTAACCTGCAACACGATGGCCGCCGGCCCGGCCACGTTCGCGATCAGGGCAACGGCGAACAGGCTGAACGCGGTGGCAGTCAGGAAGCGCCGGCCCTCGCGCACCAGATCGCGCTCCTCCTCCTCGTAGGGCCGGAGTTTGCGCGGGTCGGAGATCGTGTAGCCGATGTCCTTCAGGGTCTGAAGCACAGCCTCCGGGCGCGCCTTGGCGGGATCGTACTCGACCAGCGCCTGCTCGTGCGTCAGGCTGACCGCAACCTTGTCCACGCCGGGCAATCGCCCGAGCGCCTTCTCGATCGTGCCCGTGCAGAGCGAGCAATGCAGGCCGCCGATGCGGGCGCGAATCTTCTTGTGTCCCGGGCGGCTCGAGGGCTCCTCGGTCCACATCCGCGGCGCCCCCTCGGTCGTGACGGCAATCGTCATGGTTCATTCCCCTTCCGACACGGAGATCCTTCTCGCCCCCCAGGCCCCGCCCTCACATCCGGCCCCCAGGCGCCGCCGCACCGGAAAGGAGGTCGAAGCCGATCGACCACAGCCCGAGACCGAGCCCGCTCATGGCGCGCGGCGGCTGACCCGAAAGCCCGGACGTTCCACCGCGGCAACCAAACGGTCCTCGCCGGTCACCGCCGGGTCATAGAGGATGCGCGCTTCGCCGCCGCCGAACGTCACGGCCACAGACTTCACACCGGGCTCTCTCCCGATCACCGCCTTGATGGTCTCGGCACAGCCGTCGCAACGCATCCCCTCGATCTTCAGATTGACGGATTTCACGCCGATCTCCTCTGCTTCCCGCCGGCGGCCGCACGGCCCGGAGCGGCGAGCGCGTCGAGGATCGTGCAGGCTTGCAAGCCGCCGCTTCCCGGGCAGATCGCGACGAGGGCGGCCAGGGCCGACCGGATCCGGCGCAGTTGCCCGATCTTCCGCTCCACCTCTTCAAGTTTCGCCATCGCCTGCGCCCGCACCGCCGAGCAATCCGCACCCGGATCGGCCTTGAGAGACAGCAGTTCCCGGATCTCGCCGAGCGAAAACCCGATCTGCTGGGCTTCGCGGATGAACCGGATGCGCTCAACCTGCTCCGGCGCATAGACGCGATAACCCGCGCCCTCCGGCTTCCGCGGCTGGTCGATCAGCCGGCGCCGCTCATAGAAGCGGATCGTCTCGACACCGACCTCGGCCCGGCGGGCAGTCTCTCCGATCGTCAAAGCGCGCATGCTGACACCTCGATCCGCAATATGGGGTCCGTACCATAGTACGGAGTCAAGGGGTCACAAAATCCCTCCCGCGCCGTGCACGCCCGCGGCCCCGCCGTTGCCCGGGCCCCCGGTTTGGACATCGGAGCCGCCGGCGTATGCTTCGCCCCGCCCGCCCCACGAAAGGGAAAAGCATGCTCCCATCGCAACGCGCGCACTTCGACATGCCGCGCGAGGTCTGCTACCTGAACGCCGCCGCCTGGAGCCCTCTGCCGCGCCAAAGCCAGGAGGCCGGCCGCATCGGCGTCGCCCGCAAGGGCCAGCCCTGGACGATCGACGCCGATCTCCCCGCCCAGCAGTTCGCGCGCGCGCGCAAGGCCGCCGCCGCCCTGATCGGCGCCGATCCCGACGACATCGCGCTGATCTCCTCGGTGAGCTACGGTGTCGCCACCGCCGCGAAGGCGCTCAACATATCGCCCGGCTCGCGCGTTCTCCTCCTCGAAGACGACCACTCTTCGCCGGTGCTCGAATGGATGACGCGCGCCGCCGACGCCGGCTTCACCGTCGAGGTCGTCCGCCGCCCCGATGACGCCGACTGGACGGAAGCCCTCCTCGCCGCCATCGCCCGCCCCGGCTCCCCACCCGTCTCGCTCGCTTCGATCTCTTGCATCCACTGGTCCGACGGCGGCCTTGTCGATCTCTCCCGCATCGGTCCCGCCCTTCGCGCCGAAGGCGCCGCCCTCCTCGTCGATGCCACCCACGCCGCCGGCGCCATGCCGCTCGACGTGAAAAAACTCGATCCCGATTTTCTCGTCTTCCCCACTTACAAATGGGTGCTCGGTCCGTACGGCCGCGCCTTCCTCTACATCGCCAAACGCCGCCAGGACGCGACTCCCCTCGAACAGACCGCCTACGGCCGTCGCGCCGTCAGCGCCGAGCAGACCACCTACCTCGCCGACACCTCCTACGTCTCCGGCGCCCGCCGCTTCGACATGGGCGAGCGCGACCATTTCATCTCTCTCGAAATGGCCTCGATCGGCATGGAAATGGTGGCGCAATGGAGCGCCGCCGCCATCTCCGAACGCCTCGCCATGCTGACCGCGCGCTTGGCCGAGGGGCTCGCCAATCTCGGCGTGCGTTTCCCCGAGCCGCACCTCCGCGCCCCGCACATCCTGAGTCTCGCCTTCCCGAACGGCATGCCCGAGGGCCTCATCGCGCGCCTTGCGGCAGCAAACGTGCACGTCGCCGGCCGGCTCGGCCGCATGCGCATCAGCCCGCACGTTTACAACGACGAGCAGGATATCGACGCCTTCGTCTCAGCCTTCCGCGGCCTCGCGCGATAGCACCCGCATGTCCGCACCCGCGAACCGGCGGATCAACGTCATGCTGGTCACGGTTGACCAGTGGCCAGGCAACCTCCTCGGCGTGGCCGGCCATCCGGTCGCGCAAACGCCGACCCTCGATCAGCTCGCCCGCAACGCCGTCCGTTACACCCGCGCCTACTCCGAATGCCCGATCTGCATCCCGGCCCGTCGCACGCTGATGACCGGCACAGCCACGCGCACGCACGGTGATCGCGTCTTCGGCACCACCACGCCGATGCCCGATCATCTTCCCACCCTCGCGCAATGCTTCCGCGACGCCGGCTACCAAGCCTACGCGGTCGGCAAGCTGCACGTCTATCCGCCGCGCGACCGCATCGGCTTCGACGATGTCGCACTCGCCGAAGAAGGCCGGCCGCATCTTGGCGCCGTGGACGATTACGACATCTTCCTCGCCGAACAGGGCTTCGTCGGCCAGCAGTTCGCCGGCGGAATGAACAACAACAACTACATGCACCGCCCCTGGCACCTCCCCGAATCGTGCCACGCCACCAACTGGCTCACCCAGGCGATGTGCCGCACCATCAAGCGCCGCGATCCGAAGCGGCCCGCCTTCTGGTACCTCTCTTACAACCATCCGCACCCGCCGCTGGCACCGCTCTCCCACTACATGGAGTTCTACCGCCAGTTCGAGCCGCCCGCCGCGCTCGAAGCCGCCTGGAGCCGCGATCCCGAAGAGCTTCCCTTTACGCTCAAGATGTGCCGCAACTACTGGCGCACGCTGCCCGCGCCTGCGCTCCGCGAGGCGCGCCGCGCCTTCTACGCGCTCTGCACCCACATCGACCACCAGTTCCGTCTCGTCCTCGGCACGCTCCGCGAGGAAGGCCTGCTCGACGACACCGCCATCTTCTTCACCGCCGACCACGGCGAGATGCTCGGCGATTTCGGTCTCTACGCGAAACGGCTCTTCTATGAGGGCTCGAGCGGAATCCCGTGCATGCTGATGGGCCCTCTCGGCGATCCGCGCACACTGCCCGGCACCGTGGATGCGCGCCTTGTCGACCTCGCCGACGTCATGCCGACCCTCCTCGATCTCGCGCATCTGCCCGTGCCGGGAACCGTCGAGGGCCTGCCCATGCTGGGCACCGAACGCCGCGAGATCCTCTGCGGCGACTGCCTCGAGAACAACGGCGCCACCCGCATGGCGCACGACGGGCGCCACAAGCTGATCTGGTATCCGGCCGGCAACCGTGTGCAGATCTTCGATCTCGCCGCGGATCCCACCGAGCTTCAGGACCTCGCCGCGGACCCCGCGCACCGCGCCATTCGCGCCCGCCTCTCCGCCGCGCTCGTCCAGGCTGCCTGGGGCACCGACCACGAAAAGGGCTGGGTCCAGGGCGGCGTGCTCACCGGCTTCGATCCCGGCCCTTACGTTCCCTTCCCGGATCGAAGCTGGTCAGGCCAGCGCGGTCTCCATTTCCCACCCCCGCCCGCGCTCGCAGAGGACAAGATGGTCGGCTTCCCGCAATAACCCCGCCCCCCGCAGTAACCCCCCGCCGCCTTGCCCCTCTCCCGCCGCACCGCGTGCGGGAGAGGGTGGCGCCCGGCCCCTGTCCGGGCACCGGGTGAGGGCAAACCACCCCCCGCGACCGTCATGGCGGGCCGCCCGCGTTCGCCCCCGCTCGCCCCGCTCAGGCCTTGAGAGCCCGCACGATCTCCTCGGTCATCTTCTTCGCGTCCCCGAACAGCATCATCGTGTTCGGCCGGAAGAAAAGCTCGTTCTCCACCCCCGCATAGCCCGGCGCCATCGAGCGCTTCACGAACAGCACCGTCTTCGCCTTCTCGACCTCCAGAATCGGCATCCCGTAGATCGGCGATTTCGCATCCGTCTTCGCCGCCGGGTTCGTCACGTCGTTCGCGCCGATCACGTAGGCAACATCCGCGGTCGCGAACTCGTTGTTGATCTCCTCGAGCGCGAACACCTCGTCATACGGCACGTTGGCCTCCGCCAGCAGCACGTTCATGTGCCCCGGCATCCGCCCCGCCACCGGATGGATCGCGTACTTCACCTCCACGCCTTGGGCCTTGAGCGTGTCCGCCATCTCGCGCAAGCTATGCTGTGCCTGCGCCACCGCCATCCCGTAGCCCGGCACCACGATCACCTTCGCGGCGTTCTTGAGAATGAAGCCGGCGTCATCGGCATTGCCGCTCTTCACCGTCCGGTCCGCCGCCCCCGCCGGGCCGGCCGCGCCGCCCTCCGAGCCGAACCCGCCCAGCAGCACGTTGATGATGCTGCGGTTCATCCCCTTGCACATGATGTAGGAGAGAATCGCACCCGAGGCGCCCACCAGAGAGCCCGGCACGATCAGCCCGAGATCGCCGAGCGTGAACCCGATGCCCGCCGCCGCCCAGCCCGAATAGCTGTTCAGCATCGAGATCACCACCGGCATGTCCGCCCCGCCGATCGGAATGATGATGAGAAAGCCGAGCGCAAAAGCGAAAAGAGCGACGAGCCAGAAAAAGGCCGGGCCGCCGCCCGAAATCACGAACCCGAGGATCAGCAGCAGGATCAGGATGGCAATGCCGAGATTGAGCTTGTGTTGGCCGGGAAACGAAATCGGCGCCCCGCTCATCAGCGCCTGCAGCTTCGAAAACGCGATCACCGAGCCCGAGAAGGTGATCGCGCCGATGGCGAGCCCGATCGACATCTCGATCCGGCTTTCGAGATGCAGATCCCCCGGCCGCCCGATCCCGAACGCCGCCGGCGCATAAAGCGCCGCCGCCGCCACGAAAACTGCCGCCAACCCCACCAGCGAATGGAACGCGGCAACAAGCTGCGGCAGCGCCGTCATCCTTATCCGCGAGGCGATATACGCACCAACCGATCCGCCGATCACGACCCCGAGCACGATCAGCCCGTAGCCGCCGAGCACCATCCCCGGCTGCAACGCCGTCGTAAGAATGGCGATCGCCATGCCGGCGATGCCGAGCTGATTGCCCCGCCTTGCCGTCTCCGGATGCGAGAGCCCGCGCAGCGCCAGGATGAAAAGAACCGCGGCCGCGAGATAGGCGAGCGCGGTGAAGGTCTCTCCCATCGCGCTACTTCTTCTTCCGGAACATCTGCAGCATCCGCTGCGTCACCAGAAAACCGCCGAAGATGTTGACGCTGGCAAGCGTCACGGCGATGAACCCGAAGCCCGAGGAAAGCCCGCTCAGCGAAAATCCGGCCGCCAGCATCGCCCCCACGATGATCACCGAGCTGATCGCATTGGTGAGCGACATCAGCGGCGAATGCAGCGCCGGCGTCACGTTCCACACCACGTAGTAGCCGACGAAGCACGCCAGCACGAACGTCGCAAACAAAAAGGTGAAGGGATGCGGGGGCGCCGCCGGCGCGTGCGCGGCCGCCAGCGCGTGCGCGTGCTGGGCAAGCCGCGCCGCCTCCCCGGCAAGGCGCGCGGCCTCCTTGGCAATGTCTTGTGGGTTCATGCCTCTCTCTCCGCGATCAGGCCGCTGCCGCCGGCAGGAACAGCGGATGCACCACCGCCCCGCCCCGCGTCAGCGCCACGCCTTTGATGATCTCATCCTCCGCCGGAAGCTTCGGCGCTTTCGCCTCCTTGTCCCAGAAGGCAGTGAGGAAGGTGAGCAGGTTGCGCGCATAGAGGCTGCTCGCAGCCACCGCAATCCGCCCCGGCCAGTTGCGAAACCCGAGAATGGCAACGCCATTCGGCGTGACGATCCGCTCTCCCGGCACCGTCAGCGCGCAATTCCCCCCGGCATCCGCCGCGATATCGACGATCACGCTCCCCGCCCGCATCGCCTCCACCATCGGCGCATCGATCAGCGTCGGCGCCTGCCGTCCCATCACCAGCGCCGTCGTGACGACGATATCCTGCTTCGCCACCGTCGCCGCCATCAGCTCGGCCTGCTTCCGCCGATAGGCCTCGCTCATCTCCTTCGCGTAACCCCCGCTCGTCTGCGCGCTCTTGGTCTCTTCGTCTTCCACGCCGACGAAGCTCGCACCGAGCGACTTGATCTCTTCTTTCGCTGCCGGCCGCACGTCCGTCGCCGAGACGATCGCGCCGAGCCGCCTTGCCGTCGCGATCGCCTGCAAGCCGGCCACGCCCGCACCCAGCACGAACACCCTGGCCGGCGGCACCGTCCCCGCCGCCGTCATCATCATCGGAAAGGCGCGCCCGAATTCCCCCGCCGCCTCGATCACCGCGCGATACCCGGCGAGATTCGCCTGGCTCGACAGCACGTCCATCGCCTGCGCCCGCGTAATCCGCGGCAGAAGATCGAGCCCGCAGCCATCCACCCCCGCCGCCGCCAGCTCCCCCGGCAGCCCCGGCTCGGCATGCACGCCCGAGATCCCGACGACGAGCGCCCCCCGCGGCAGGAGCGCCCGCACTCCCGCCTCCGGCATCATCACCGTGAAAACGATCCCGGTCCCCGCCAGCGCCGCCGCCGCATCCGCGGCAATCTCCGCCCCCGCGGCCCGGTACTCTTCATCCGCGATCCTGCAACCCGCCCCCGCGCCCTGCTCGACAGCAACGTCAAGCCCGAGCGCGGAAAGCTTCTTCACCGTCTCGGGCGTCGCAGCCACGCGGGTCTCCCCCGCGCGCCGCTCCTTCAGCACCGCCAGGCGCATGCGAGGACCCCCTCAACTTCAACCCCCGCCACCTTGGCCGACCCGCCCCAGCCGAGGCAAGAGGGGGCCGGCATCCTCCACCGCCGCCCGCCTTGCGCAAGTCGGCAACGCGACGCCTGCGCTTCAGGAAGCCGCTCCCACATGCACCACCTGCACCGAGTTCGTTGTGCCCGGCTTGCCGAACGGAGCGCCTGCCACCACCACGATCTCTTCGCCCTTCGCCGCGAACCCCTCCCGCTCGGCAATCGCCGATGCGCGGCTCGTCGTGTCGCTCATGCTCGTCACGTCCGGCGTCACCACCGCGTGCACCCCCCACGCCACCGCAAGCTTGCGCGCCGTCCCGATCTCGGGCGTCAACCCGAGCACCGGACATGCCGGCCGCTCCCTCGCCACCTTGAGCGCCGTCGCACCCGACGCCGTGAACGCAACGATCGCCCGCGCCCCGATCGTCCCGGCAACCTGCCGCGCCGCCGCCGCAATCGCATCGGGTAAGGAATGTTCCGGTTCCGGCCGCGACGCCGCCATGATCGCCCGCCACCCCGGATCCTGCTCCACCCGCGCCACGATCCGGTCCATCATGTTCACGGCTTCCGCCGGATACTGCCCCGCCGCCGTCTCCGCCGAAAGCATCACCGCATCCGCCCCGTCGAACACCGCCGTCGCGACGTCGGAGGCCTCCGCCCGCGTCGGCGCCGGCGCAGCGATCATGCTCTCCAGCATCTCGGTCGCCACCACCACCGGCTTGCCGCCTTGCCGCGCCGCCCGCACGATCCGCTTTTGCGCCAGCGGCACTTCCTCCGGCGGCAGCTCCACGCCGAGATCCCCCCGCGCCACCATCACCGCATCCGAAAGCCGCACGATCTCCTCCAGATGCTCGAGCGCCTGCGGCTTCTCCATCTTCGTCATCACCCACGCCCGCCCCGCGATCAGCCGTTTCGCCTCCTCAACGTCCTCCGGCCGCTGCACGAACGAAAGCCCGATGTAATCGACGCCCTGCTCCAGCGCGAACGCAAGGTCCTCGTGGTCCTTCGCGGTCAGCGCGGGAATCGGCAGCACCACGTCCGGCACGTTCACGCCCTTGCGGTCCGAAAGCGGCCCGCCCACCAGCACCTCGGTCTCCAGATGATCCGCACGCTTGCGCGCCACCCGAAGCCGGAGCTTGCCGTCATCGAGCAGCAGCGTCGTGCCGATCCCGGCCGCCTCGATGATCTCCGGATGCGGCAGCGCCACGCGCGTCGCATTGCCCGGGGTCGGATCGAGATCGAGCCTGAGCTTCTGCCCGGTCTGCAGATAGACGCGCCCGGCCTGGAACCGTCCCACCCTGAGCTTCGGCCCCTGCACGTCGGCGAGAATCCCGATCGGATGCTCGAACCGCGCCTCGATCTCGCGAATCGCCCGGATGCGCTCCGCATGATCCGCGTGCGTGCCGTGCGAGAAATTCAGCCGGAACACGTCCGCGCCGATCTGAAACAGCCGCGCCAGCATCTCGGGCGTTGCACTCGCCGGCCCGACCGTCGCCAGGATCTTGGTGCGCCGCCGCCGGCGCAGCTTCTGACGCACGGCCATCTCGTCTTCCTCTCGTATCTCTCGCTCGCCGGCAGGCGTGATGCCGGCGGAGTATGGCGTTGCCGGCAGAGCGACGCCATGTTCCCCCGAGAATCCCTTTGGAGGAAGCCGCGATGCCCGCCGCACCCAGCGCCCCCGCCACCCCGACCGAGCTCGAGGCCGCCGCCTTCCGCCGCCTCCTCGAGCACCTGCGCGAACGCACCGACGTGCAGAACATCGACCTGATGAATCTCGCCGGCTTCTGCCGCAACTGCCTCTCCCGCTGGTATCGCGAGGCGGCCGAGGCCCGCGGCCTCACGCTCGCCGACGCCAAGGCGCGCGAGATCATCTACGGCATGCCCTACAAGGACTGGCAGGCCAAGTACCAGAAGGAGGCGAGCGCCGGGCAGAAGGCAGTCTTCACCAAGGCCAACCCCGGCCACTGAGCCGCCCCAGCCCGCCCCTCACACCGCAAGAGAGTGCCGCACCCCCTCGCCGCGCGCCAGATACGCATCGAACAGCGCCGCCACGTTGCGCACGAACGGCCGCCCCTTCTCGGTCACCTTGAGGCGCCGTCCGTCCCAGCGCACGAGCCCGTCCTCGGCAAACCCGGCGAGCGGCGCCGCCGCGGCCAGGAGCGGCCCGGCCTCCGCCTCGTGCGCCGCCGCCAACGCCGGCAGATCCGCCGCAAGCTCGCACATGATCCGCTCGATCACGTCCCTTCGCAGCCGATCCTCCTCCGTCAGCGCCACGCCCCGCACCGTCGCCGGCCGCCCCGCGCGAATCGCCTTGAGCCACGCCGGCGTCACAGCCGCGTTCTGCACATAGCCCTGCGGCAGAGAGCCGATCGCGCTCGCGCCGATCCCGATCAGCACCTCCGCCCGGTCCGTCGTGTAGCCCTGGAACCCACGCCCGAGCCGCCCGTCCGCCGCCGCCAACGCCATCGCATCGCCCGGCCGCGCATAATGATCAAGCCCGACCGCCCGGTAGCCGCCCTCCTCGCAGAGCACCCGATCCACCGCCCCCCGCTGCCCGAACCGCGCCTCCGGCCCCGGCAACGCCGCCTCCGGCAGCAGCGCCTGGTGCCGCTTCATCCACGGAACATGCGCATAGCCGAACACCGCCAGCCGATCGGCCTCGAGCCCGAGCACCTCCCGCGCCGTCCGCGCCACGCTTTCTTCCGTCTGATGCGGCAGCCCGTACATCAGGTCGAGATTGAGCGAGCGAACCCCGATCTTCCGTAAGCCCTCCGCGCACGCCGCCGTCTCCTCGTAGGACTGCTCGCGCCCGATCGCCTTCTGCACCGCCGCGTCGAAATCCTGCACGCCGAGGCTCGCCCGCGTGATCCCCATGCGCGGCAGCGCCGCCATCCGGTCTTCCGGCACCGCCGTCGGATCAAGCTCGATCGCCACCTCCGCCCCGCTCTCCACCGCAAAGAGCGTCCGGATCAAATCCATGATCGCCACCAGGCAATCCGCCGGCAGCGTGCTCGGCGTCCCGCCGCCCCAATGGATGTGGCTGACCGCCGCCCGCCGCCCGATCGCCCCCGCCACCAGGCAGAGCTCCCGCCCGAGCTCCTTCGCATAGGCGCGCCGCGGCGCGTCCTGGCGCACCACCTGCGTCGTGCAGCCGCAGTAAAGGCAAAGCCGGTCGCAGAACGGCACGTGCAGGTAGAGCGAAAGGCTCGCCCCTTCCGCCAGCGCGCCGAGCCACTCGAGATAGGTCTCGCCCGTGACCGCCTCCGTGAAGTTGGGCGCGGTCGGATAGCTCGTGTAGCGCGGCAGCCGCCCCGCGTAACGCGCGACAAGCCCCTTCTCATCCATGCCGCCCGACTTGCCCCCGTCCACTCGCCTCGACATTGATCTGCCGCAAATCCCCGCCCTCATCGCAAGCCTCCCTCTCCCTTGGGAGAGGGTCGGGTCTCGCGCGCGCAAGCCGGGACGTGGCGATCCTGCCCCGTCCTCCGCCCGCCGCCCGCGCCTCGCCTTCCTCGCCCCTCGCCCCGCGCGGAGCGCGTGGGAGAGGGTGGCGCCCGGACGGGCGCCGGGTGAGGGCAACTCGGCGATCTCGATCGAGGGGAATAAGAAGGAACAAGGGAACAGGGAAATAATGGAACACTGGAATACCGCACGCTCTACGAGACTGGCGTGCCCGACGCCCCTCGGCGAGGCTTTTGGTTTCGGTCCTGACGTCCGGCGAAGGAGCCGGCGGCCCGTGCTCGGCTCGAGGCGGCGAAGGCAATCCTGGTCCCCCAATGGCCGGCCCGTACGCTCGCCACGCCGGATCGCGTTCAGCGCGTCCTGCGCGAGTCCCTGAGCGAGAAATCCGGCCCGGTCGGGGACATGGACGGCGGGCGCTTTCGATCTTGCTCAGCCCGCCCGCACCGGATTCACTTCGACGTACCGCACCGCCGCCATGTTATGGGCCTCATCCATCGGGCAGGAGGCAAAGCAGCCCCGCCGGAGATAGCGCGCCATCTTTATTGAAATCCACCCGGCGCGAGAAGCGCCGGTGTGCCTCGGCCAACGCCGGACGCAGTGCGCCGGGCTCCCGCGGCACCATGTGAGATGCACGTGGTCCGGCATCAGGTACCTTGCCCGGACGTCGCCCCCGCCGAGCGGCTTTAATCGGCAATCACCTTCAAATACGCGCGGTCGTCAACCTCGCTAAGAAAGCACCGGCTGACGCCGGTTTCCACGCTGCGACACGTGCTGCGGGACCCCTGGGACAACAACCCGCGCAAGTCTGGCCATCCACGAACCCCTAACCGCACCAGCCCGACGCCAGTAATGTATAGTGCCCCCTGCATCCTTACGGTACCTCTCCTTTGGAATTGCGCGCCCGTTGGCTACACTGCCGCGATGACCACCAAGCTGATACATACGTCGGATTGGCAGATTGGGAAGGTTTTCCGCTTTGTCGATAATGCCACGATGGGGCTCCTTCAGGAGGCGCGTCTGGGAGCGATCACTCGCCTTGGCGATCTCGCCCGCAGGCACGGTGCCGCGCGCGTCCTCGTCGCCGGCGACATCTATGACGCGGAAGCTCTGACGCCCCGGTCGCTCAACCAGCCCATCGAGCGGATGCGGAATTTCGTCACGGTTCATTGGCACCTGCTGCCGGGCAATCACGACCCGCACCGCCCTAACGGGCTCTGGGATCGGCTCCGCCGCCGGGACCTGCCGCCAAACGTGCACATCCATCTTGCGCCGGAGCCTGCGGTCTTCGAGGAAGATTCCTTCGCTTTGCTGCCGGCGCCGCTCTTTCGCCGCCACGCGCTCGGCGATCCGACCGCCTATATGGACGATGTGGAGCTTCCCGAGGGGTTCGTGCGTGTCGGGCTGGCCCACGGGACCGTGACCGGCTTCGGGTCGGACGACAAGGACGTTCCCAATTACATCGCTCCGGACCGCCCTGAACGTGCGCGCCTCTCTTATCTCGCCCTTGGCGACTGGCACGGGCAGAAAAAGATCAATGAGCGGTGCTGGTACAGCGGCACGCCCGAGACGGACGCCTTTGACGTCATCGATGGCGGGCGGGCGCTCCTTGTCGAAATAGGCGGGCAGGGTACTCCGCCGCAGGTGACGCCGCTGCCCACCGGCCAATACAACTGGCTCACTTTTTCCGAGCGCGTCAACAGCCGGGCCAATATCGACTTTCTCGCCGAAAGGCTCCGTGCCGTGTCCGACAACCTTGATCGCGTTCTGGTCCGACTGAGCGTAGAAGGCGCGCTGTCCCTCGAAGACCGGCAATATTTTCAGGAACAGATCGCTGACGGCGTCGCGGCCGCGCTCTGCTTTATGGGCGTCGATGACCGGCGCCTGTTTCCGCGCCCGACACTCGATGATCTTGACCGGATCGACCGCGGCGGCTTCGTCCGGGTCGCCGCCGAGGCGCTGAAGCGCAAGGTCGAGGAGGGCAGTGATCGTGAGCGCGAGATCGCAGCCCTTGCCCTGCAACGCCTTTATGTAGAGCATATGAAGCTACAGGCGGGGCAGCGATGAAACTGCGATCGCTCGCTCTGAACCAGCTCAAGAAATTCACCAGCCCGACGCGTCTGGATGGTATCGATGATGGCCTGAACGTCGTTGTGGGCCCGAACGAAATGGGCAAATCCACGTTGCTCGATGCCCTGCGCGCGGCCCTCTTTGAGAAACACAGCTCGAAAGCGCAACCGATTGCGGCTCTACAAAATGACCGAAGCCAGGCGGGGCCGGTTGTCGAACTGGGATTCGAATTGGACGATGGCCTCTATCGGATCACGAAGCGCTTCATAAAGAAGCCTTACGCCCGCCTCTCTTGCCCTGACGGGCGGAGGCTCGAAGGCGACGCGGCCGAAGACGCGCTGCGTCGCCTGCTCGGCTTTGATGAACCGGGGAAGACCGGCGCGAAGCCCGAGACGCTCGGCATGTGGAACGTCCTCTGGGTTCAGCAGGGACAGTCGTTCGGCGCGCCGCATCTTCCCGAGACCGCGCGATCGAGCCTGCATAGTGCCCTTGAATCCGAAGTGGGTGACGTGCTCGGCGGCCGGCGCGGCAGGGTGCTGCCCCAGGTGTTCGAAAGGCAGCTCGGCGAGCTCGTCACGAGCGGCGGCAAGCCACGCGGTGACTACAAGGCTCGGATCGACCATGTCCAAACTCTGAAAAATGAGCTGGCGAGCCTGCGTACGCGGCGCCAGGAGCTTTCTCAGACGCTTGACCGCCTCGAAGAGGCGGAAGCTACGCTTTCGCGGTTGTCATCCGGCGATCAGGACCAGAGAGATCGGGCCGAGCTTGAAGGCGCGCACGCCCGGCGCGGCCAGGCCGCCGAACTGGAAGCCCGCATACAGGGGGCCGCCAGCGAGCTGAAGCTGAAAGAGCGCACGCTGGAACGGGCCGAACAAGCCCGGAAAGACCGGATAAAGCTCAAAGAAGAGATCGCATCCGACGAACAAGCCCTGGCGGCGGCGAACGACCGTTTGGCCGAAGTAACGAGCCGGGAAAAGGAAGCGCGAAGCAGGCTCGACAGCTTGCAGGCGGGTGTTCGCGCCGCCGAATCCGCCGTCACAACGGCCGATGCCGCCGTATTACGCAGCCGTCGCATCCTCGCGGCGGTCGAGCGCGAAGCGCGCATTCGCGCGTTGCAGGACCAATACGAAAAGGCAGAGGACGCCGAGCAGCATCAGCATCAGGCCCGCCAGGACGCGGCGGCCATTCTGGTTACTGAGAAGGCGATTGACCCGATACGCGCTGCTGCCAAGGAGCTGGAAACCATCACCGGGCGGCTGAGCGCCGCCGCGACGGCGATCATATTCGACATGAGCCCGGAGGCCCTCTCCGGCATTGAAATCGATGGAAAGCCGCCCTCCCCTGCGAGCCCGGTACTGCACGCGATTGAGGCGACCCGTATTGCGATCCCCGATCGCGGCAGGATCATCATTGATCCGGCCATAAAGAACCGTGACAAGCTTCTTGCACAGCAGCGCGATGCCAACGCAAAGCTGAAGGCCGCGCTGGACGCAGCCGGGGCTGCCAGCGCCGAAGACGCGGAACAGCAATACCGCAGACGGCAAACGCTTCTCGATCAGGCCGAGCTTGCCAGGCACGAAGCCGCTCTGCATGCGCCGGCGACGGACGACCGCGAAGCCGGCGCGCGGTCGCTGGCCGATTATATCGAAGGCTTGCGCCAGGTCCTCGCGCGCGAAAAAGACGAGCTCTGCTTGCAGGCGCCGCCGGCACGGCAGGAGGCGGAAGCAGCCCTGCGCGCCGCGGAAGAACATGGCCAAGAGGCACGGCATGCTCTTGAAATCGCACGCGCCGAGTTCAGCGGCCCCGAAGAAACGCTTGGCCCTCTTCAGACCGAACTCGGCGCCGTCAACGCCCGCTATGAGGATATTGGTGCGCGCCTCAAGAAGCGGCGGGAAGAGTATCAAAAAGCAGAAGAAACACACCCCGATAGCGGGCTTCAGGCCGACATCGACGCAGCCCGCTCCGCGGTGTCTCTACAGGAACGGGCAGTCTCCGGCCTCGAAGCAGAGCGCACCGACGAAACGCTGCCGCAGCTCGACGCACGGATCGGGCGCCTCGGTCAGGCGATTCACGAAAGGCGGGAAAAGCGCGCAAAACTCAAGGAAGAGATCGCCGGGCTGAAATCGCGGGTCGAGGTGTTTGAGGGCGCCGGCCTTGACGAGGCAATCGAGCAAAAGGGGCGTGAATTAGAGCTTTGCGAACGGGAATCCGAGGACCTCGAGCGCGAGGTCGATGTTCTCACGCTCTTGCTGGACACGCTGCGTGCGGCTGAGCGCGACGCGAAAGAGCGGTATTTGTCGCCGGTGCTCAAGCGCGTCCAGCCATATTTGCAGATCCTGTTTCCCGGCGCCCAAATCATTATCGATGAAAATCTGCAGATCAAGGGTATCCTGAGAGAGGCAGGCTACGAGGAAATCTTTGATCTTCTCAGCATGGGAACGCAGGAACAGATTGCCGTGCTGGTCCGGCTGGCCTTTGCGAAGATGTTGGTCGAGCAGGGGCACCCGGCGACCGTCATTCTCGATGATGCGCTCGTATTTTCCGATGACCGGCGGATGAGCCGCATGTTTGACATTCTCAACATGGCGGCACGGAATATCCAGCTCATCATTCTCACCTGCCGCGAGCAGCTCTTCGAGGGACTTGGCGGCCGGCGATTGTCATTGCAGCCAGGAAGCAGCGAGGGGCTCCTGTCGGCTTAACGGCCGGTCAGGTGATATAAGCCGTGTCCGCGCGATTTTGTGTCGTGTCGCAGGCAAGATCACGTCGAGCCGGCGAGAGACCGCGCGGTCGCCTCGATTGGTTGAGGCGTGAGCTCCGGGAATCACGGAGCACCATACCAGACTTATTTCCTTCGTCGCGCGTGCAAAGGCGATCCCAAGGCCCCTCCGAAAAGCCCTGACGCGCTGCGCCACGCTTCTCCGCGATCGGACACCGCACCCGCCGCGCGGGCCACATCGCCCGTGAGTGGGACGACGCTCCATAGGAAGAGCCGCCCTTTCGCCGTCGGCGCCGCCCGCCGGCCCTCGCGGCGCGCGCCGGACACCGATCGCCGCCGGTCACACCCTCATCATACGCCGCTCAAGCAGGAGCGCAGCAGGTCATGACGGAACGGATGGCCTTTCTCTCCCGATTGCCGGCGACGAAACGGCCGGCAATGGAGAAATGCGACGAGAGTCTTGAACCAACGACGCCGCATTCGGGAACAGGGCTTTGCTTTCGCTCCCGCGGGAGCTATGCCTGCCGGAACTTCCTGCCCTCGTTTGAAGCCCGCCTCTACCGCTTCACGTCCAACCCGACGAGTTCATCCTATGAAGGGCGCCGACCTGCTCGTAGCAGCACTGGAGAACGAGGGTGTGCAGCACATCTTCGGCGTACCAGGGGAAGAAAACCTCGACGTCGTCGAAGCATTGCGCTGTTCCACGATCAAGCTGGTGCTGACCCGCCATGAACAGGCGGCGGCCTTCATGGCTGCAACGCACGGACGGCTGACCGGCCGGGCCGGGGTCTGTCTTTCGACGCTTGGTCCCGGCGCGCTCAATCTGACGACCGGCGCCGCCTTCGCCCTCCTCGGCGCAATGCCGATGATCATGATCACCGGCCAGAAGGGCATTCTGAGCCGGAAGCAGGCGCGCTTCCAGGTTGTGGACGTCGTCTCGGCCATGACGCCGCTGAGCAAAATGGCGCACCAGATAGTCAGTCCGGCGACGATCCCCTCGATTGTGCGCGAAGCGTTCCGGGTTGCGCAACAGGAGAGGCCAGGCCCGGTCCATCTCGAACTGCCGGAGGATATCGCCGGAGGGGCGGCGCCCAAGGTTCCGATCGTGGCGCCGCATCCGATCGATTTGCCCGTGGCAAATCCCCGGGCATTGGAACGTGCAGCCGAGCTGATTTTGCACGCCCGGCGGCCGTTGCTGATGCTGGGCGCGGCCGCGAGCCGTCCGCGCCTGGCGGATGCCCTGTCGGCTTTCGTGAAGCGCGTGCAAATCCCGTTCTTCAACACGCAAATGGGCAAGGGTGCGGTCGCGGGAGGGTAGATCGGA
>JAKAWQ010000063.1 GCA_021816925.1 Pseudomonadota bacterium | reverse complement strand
GTCTTTCGGATCTTTTCGAGGGCCTCGGCGCGGCCGGCCGTCAAGTGCTCGGCCCGGGCCCGGCGCCCGGGCAGCAGATCACGGTGCCGGCCTCGCAGCTTGCCGCGATCGCGAGCGAATTCGGCGTCAATTGGCGGCCACGCTCGCCGGGTGAACAGGCCATCCTCGAGCGGCCCGGCCGGCCGCTCCGCCGTTCCGAGGCCATCGCAACCCTCAGGCAGGCACTGCTCTCCGCCGGCGCCCCCGCGGACAGCCGGGTGCTCATGCCGGACTTCAGCCCGCCCGAGGTGCCGCCGGGCGCGGCGGTCGCGGTTGCGATGCGGCAGCTTGAATACGACCGCGCATCCGGAGCCTTCTCGGCCGTGCTCTCGATCTCCGCCTCCGGCATGGACCAGAGGGATCTCGCCGTTTCCGGCCGCGCCGAGCGCATGGTTGCGATCCTGGTCGCCCGGCACGTCCTGATGCCGGGTACGATCGTCACGGCCGCGGATCTGCGGCCGTCCAGCGCCCCGACCGGATCGCTTTCCGCCGAGGTCGCACAGACCCCCGGCGAGGCCACCGGCATGGAGCTCCGCCGCGCCATCGCCGCCGGCGCTCCGCTTCCGCTCGCCGATCTCGTTCCCCCGCCGCTCGTGCGGCGGGGGCAGCGCGTCCTCATTGTCCTCACTGCGCCCGGCCTTGCGCTCACCGAGCAGGGCCGATCGCTCGAGGCGGGCGCGGCTGGCGCTTCGATCCGGGTGCTGAACCCACTCTCGCGCGCAATCCTCGAAGGGCGGGTCACCGGACCGGGCGAGGTTCGCGTGGCGCTCGGCAGCCTGCCGCTCTCGAATCCCGCCTCCCGGCCCCCGACGAGCTATGCGGAGTATGCGGCGCAATGACGCGGCGCCCTTTTCTCCTTCTGCTCGTGGCCCTGTTGCCGGGCCCGCTTTCCGCATGTGGCGCGCTCACCCAGCTTTCGGAGATCGGCAGGCCGCCGCCAATGACGCCGACGCAGAACCCCACACTCTCCCCCACTTGGCGCCCGGTGACCATGCCGATGCCCTCGCCAGTGCCCGCGCCGACCGAACCCGCGAGCCTCTGGCGGTCCGGCTCGCGCGGCTTCTTCGCGGATCAGCGTGCCACGCGCGTCGGCGACATCGTCACCGTGCTGGTCAACATGAGCGACAGCGGCACCCTCAAGAACGCCACCTCGGCCAGTCGTAACGGCTCGAATGCAATGGGGATCACGAATCTCTTCGGATTCGAGAACGTGCTATCGCGCATCGGCAAGAACGTGGGTCCCGCTTCGCTCGTCAACACCAACGGCTCCGGCTCCTCCGGCGGCACTGGGCAGATCCAGCGCAGCGAGGCCGTCACCCTGAGTCTTGCCGGAACCGTCACGCAGGTGCTGCCGAACGGCAATCTCGTCATCGCGGCGAACCAGCAGGTGCGCGTGAACAGCGAACTCGTTTCGCTCCATCTGACCGGCGTGATCCGGCCCGAAGACATCTCCAGCACCAATACCATCAACGATGACCAGATCGCCGAGGAGCGCATCTCCTACGGCGGCACCGGTCAGTTGACCCAGGTGCAGACGCCGAGCTGGGGCCAGCAGCTCCTGAACATCCTTCTCCCGTTCTGAACCGGTTCGCGGGCGCGGCCGTACCCCGTGCTTCGCGGAACTCTGGCACATCCTGAAATCGGGCATTCGGGAGGAGATGCGCGCGTTCAGGGGGCGTCTGATCCCGCTCGGGAAAGCGCGGAGGCTGGCTTTGCCTCGGTGCGAGCATCGCAAACGGCCGCGAGCTCGCGAAGTGCAGGATGAATCGTAACCGGATACGGGGCTGCTTCGAGTGCCGCCAAGGATTCCGGCAGGCTTTCCAACTGCCGAGCCGAATAGCTTCGAATCTCGGATGCCGAGATCGGCGGCGTCACGCGCCGCCCGGCCCGCATCACCGGCCGAAGGAGCGGCGTGCCCGCGCATGGCATGTTTGCGAGTGTGATCGTATCCCCCGCGATCGTTCCCCCTTCGGCATGGCAACGCCAGACCTGCTTGCGGCCCGGCCAGGTCGCTTTGCCCTCGGAGCGCTTGCGGCGGGGAACGCCTCCGTACTCCTGCAGCTTGTAGGCACAGTCCAGCGCCGGGGCATCGACGGACGCAGCAAGGCTTGTCCCTATGCCGAAGCCATCGATCGGAGCCCGTTCACGCGAGAGCCGCAGCAACGCATCCTCATCAAGACCACCGCTCGCGAAAATTGTTGTGCCATTCAGGCCTCCCTGATCCAGGATCTGGCGGACGTGCCGGGCATGTTGAGCCAGATCGCCGCTGTCCAGGCGAACGCCCGCGATCGTGATCCCCGCCGCGGCAAGACGCGGCGCCAGTTCAACGACGTGCCTGGCCGCACGCTCGGTGTCGTACGTGTCGAGCAAAAGGATCAGCCCGTCCGGGCGGACTCTCGCGAAGTGCTCGAAGGCGAGCGTTTCATCGTCGTGCGCCTGAATGAAAGAGTGGGCCATCGTACCGTAAACGGGGATGCCGAAGAGCGCTCCAGCCAGGGTTGTCGCGGTACCAGCAAAACCGGCAAGGTAGCTCGCGCGCGCTGCCAGGAGACCGGCCTCCGCGCCGTGGGCACGCCGCAATCCGAAATCGACAAGCCGCTTGCCGGGCGCCGCCAGCACCATGCGCGCTGCCTTGGAGGCGATGAGGGTCTCCAACTGCACGAGGTTGATCAGGCGACTCTCGACGAACTGCGCCTCGGGCAGGGGTGCGGTCACGCGCAGGATCGGCTCCTCGGCGAAGAAGACGGTTCCCTCCGGCATCGCATCGACATCACCGGTGAAGCGGAGGCGCTGGAGCGCGGCAAGGAACGGATCGGAAAAATGCCCGGTGCGCCGCAGAAGATTGATGTCGTCCGCCTCGAAGTGCAGGGCTTCGAGGAACGCTACCACCTGGTCGAGCCCAGCCGCCATCAGAAAGCCGCGCCGAGGCGGAAGCTTGCGGACAAAGAACTCGAAGACGGCGAGGTCCGTCATGCCCTCGGCCCAATAGGCATCGAGCATCGCGAACTCGTAGAGGTCAGTGAGAAGTGGGCTATCCGGGCGGTGCATCCTTCCTCCACGCTGTGCCGCCGCACCCGCTCAGGCCTGCCGCGGCGGATCTCACCGCCCGCTCCCCGCGCTCGATCGGGCCAAAGTTGGCAGATGGCCGACCGACGGCGGTACCGGGCCCACGCACGATGGCGAGGGGAACCGCCAAGGGCGCGCTCGCCTCGCCGTGGCCATCCGCCGGTCGCGCGCAAGCTCCGCGCGGCATGCGTTCTCGCGGCGTTCGACGCCCCACCTGATCAAGGTCGACGAAGGCGATGGCGCACGCCGGCTTGTATGCCCTTTCTGCGATCAGGAATACGACCGAGCGGTGCGTTTCGATGCGTTCGGTGCCACCGCCAATACCACCGTGGCCTTCCGGGCGCGAAAGAAACGCGACCACGGCCTGCTGATGATACGGGGCGTGCTGCCCGGGACGCGTTCCACTGCAGCCGATCTGCCCGCCGCCACGACCAAGTCTAGCCCAGATCGGGCCGCGGGCTTGCGCCTGCTTCTCACGGTTCGCGCATCGTCATTGAGGCGTCCCTCCGCGCGCCGGCTCACAAGAGCCGCTAGGATATCGTTATCAGGCCGCGATCGCGCACGGCTTGACGCAGGTCATGGCGGCGAAAAATCCCTTGGCTCGTCTCCCCGGCCATTGGCCGGATCGCAACGCTGTGGACCGGTGGTCGAACAGTCCGTGCGGAAGGATCATCGACCTGCCCCACGCCTCGATCTTGGACTTGCTCCCTACCTTCCGCCGATTGCCGGCTCATGGTCACGGGATCTTTTGCTCCGCTTTCAACGCCGCCTGGCAGTCCTACTGCTGCCCAGGGCCAAGTGGCGCAGGAAGAGATCGCGCACCGCACGGCCTGGGCTGCCGTCAAACGCCGCTATCGCAGGGCCGGGAGCCGATAGGTCGAGGCGGGCGTCTGGATTCCCGGCCCCCGCGGCAGGATCAAGACCCGAGCACGGCAGCCGCGCCGGCGGCAAGAAGCGAACCGAAGCGGCTGCTTAGGCAAACCGGAAGACCGCCCCGCTCACCCGCACTCAGGCCCGCGAAGGCTGTAGGAGGCAACCTTGCCGGCCTTGATCTCGAAGGTGGTTTCGCAACCCCGCACGATCACCTGCGGAGGGCTGGCGCCCCAGCCCCACGGGCCCCAGCCCGGGCCCCACCAAGGCGGCCCACCATAGAAGCCCGGCACGAATTCCAGGCGCCGATCGTCATAGGCGAGGAACTTCTCGCCGTTCAACGTGAAGGTGCGGGTCGGCACGCCCATCTGGCGTACCAGGTCGATCTCGCTCTCTCCGATCAGCGAAGTGAGATATGCGCGCCGCGCCTCGAGCGCCTGGTTGGTACAGGCACCCAGCACGATCAGGAGGAGAAACACGGCTCGGCGCATCGCGCGCAACATGGTGCGCGCCGCCCCTCTTGTCACGGTGGCAACCAGAGAACATCCGAAAGGCGCGGCGCGCCGGCCGCGATCATGGCCAGCCGGTCGAAGCCGAGCGCAAGCCCGGCACAGGTGGGGAGTCCGGCCGCGATGGCGGCGAGCAACTCCTCGTCCAGCGGCCAGTCGGGACCCGAGTACGCGTGGCGACGGGCACGGTCTGCTTCGAACCGGGCCCGCTGCTCCACCGGGTCGGTCAGTTCGACGAAGGCATTGGCAAGTTCGATTCCGCAAACGAAAAGCTCGAAACGCTCGGCGACGCGTGGATCACTGGGATCGCGGCGGGCGAGCGCTGCCTCGGCGGCGGGCCAGTGCGTGAGGAAGGTAGGATAGGCGCGCCCGATGCGCGGCTCGATCCGCTCGAGAAGGAGCCGGAAGAAAAGGTCCTGCCAGGCCTCGTTAGGGCGGAGCGCGGTGCCGGCGGCAGCAGCGAGCGCCGGCCCGTCGCCGGCGGTGCCGAGAAGATCGGCACCGACATATCGGGAAAAAGCTTCGGCCATCGTGAGGCGCTCGAACCGCGCGAGGTCCGTGGTAACCCCACGACAGCTCACGACCGGCGGAAGGACGGCACGGAAATAGGCCTCCGTCTCGGCGATCAGCCCCTCCATATCGGCGCCCGGGCGGTACCATTCGAGCATGGTGAATTCAGGCGCGTGCAGGTCCCCCTCCTCGCCATTTCGCCAGACACGAGCGAATTGGAAGATCGCACCGGCACCGCCTGCCAGCAGCTTCTTCATCGCGAATTCGGGGCTGGTATGAAGGAACAACGGGCGGCGCTCGCCTGTCGAGGAGACCGCTTCCGTGCGGAATGGTCGGAGAAAAACCTCCTCGCCGGGAGTGGGTACGGCGTAGGGCGTCTCCACCTCGGCATAGCCGCGCGCAATGAAGAACGCGCGTGTTCCGGCTGCCAGCAGCGCTCGACGGCGCAGATACGGCAGACGGGCGGCCAGCCGTTGCGGGTGCCAGGCAGAACGCGGCGGCGGTGAAGGCGGGGAGAATTGTGACATCCGTTGTTTCGGATTACCCGAGCCGACCATGCCGCAAGGAACGGGCGATTTGAAGACATTGAAGACGGCGCGGGACCTGGTGAACGCCGCGATGATCGCGCCCGGGCGCGAACCCAGCATCGCCCGCGTTGCGCGGCACTATGCGCTCGCCATCCCGCCCGGGCTCGCGCCGCTGACCGGCCGGCGGCAGGAACGCCCCGATCGGGCGCTGCTCATACCCCCTGCGCCGGCAGATCCCGGGCCTGGCACGACCGACCTGCATCCTCGATGCCCCGGGCGGCGCCCGGAAGGTGCCGATCCGACCCGATTTCCCGCTCAGCAGGGATACCGTGCGCAACCCGGCCGGCGGGAACCGTCGCCTTGCCCCGAGACCGGCCAGCGGCTAGAAGCCCGCATCGGTATCCCCAGGCAATTCAGAGTTGTTCCTATGAAGCAGCAGGCGAACCAGATTCGCGCCGGCCAAGTGATCGAGCACGAGGGTCGCCGCTGGACCGTCCTGAAGCAGCAGATCATCACCCCCGGGAAGGGCGGTGCGTTCATCCAGGTGGAGATGCGCGATCTCAAGTCCGGCAACAAGACGAACGAGCGCTGGCGCACCGCTGATACGGTCGAGAGGCTGCTGACGGAGGAAAAGGAATTTTCCTATTCCTACACCGACGGAGCGAATCTGGTGCTGATGGACAATGAAACATTCGAGCAGACCTTTGTGCCGGCCGCACTGCTTGGCGATGCGGCGGCTTTTCTCCAGGACAACATGCCGGTGACGGTCGATCTCGTGGAAGGCGAGCCGGTTGCGGTGCATCTACCGCCGACCGCGGTTCTGGAGGTCGTGGAAGCGGATCCGGTGGTGAAGGGGCAGACCGCGGCATCCTCATATAAACCGGCCAGACTCTCCAACGGCGTGCGCACGATGGTACCGCCCTTCATCGAGACGGGCGAGAAGATCGTCGTGCGCATCGAGGACGCAACTTACGTCGAGCGGGCCAAGGCCTAGGCAAGGGGCCCGAGCGGGACTGGGTTGCATGGCGCCGCCCGCCTCTGCGCATCTCATGGTGATGATGAACGCCGCGAAGAAGGCGGCGCGGCAATTGTTGCGAGATTTCAACGAAGTCGAGCAGCTTCAGGTCAGCGTGAAGGGCCCCTCCGACTTTGTGAGCCAGGCGGATCTGCGCGCCGAGGCAACGCTGCGTCGGGAGCTCGAGAAGGCACGACCAGGCTATGGCTTCCTGATGGAGGAGTCCGGGGTGTCCGGATCCGGACGCTGGACATGGCGGTGGATCGTTGATCCGCTCGACGGAACGACAAACTTCCTGCACGGCATTCCTCATTGGGCGATCAGCATCGCGCTTGAGCGGCGCCTTGCCGACGGCGCTGCGGAACTTGCGGCGGGCCTCGTTTACAACCCGGCGGCGAACGAGATGTTCTGGGCGGAGAGAGGAGCCGGCGCCTATCTGAACGATCGGCGGCTGCGCGTCTCGGCGCGGCGCGAGATGGCGCAGGCCGTGTTCGCGACCGGCATCCCCTTCGCCGCCGCAACCGCGGAGCGGCGGCTGGCCTTCGCGCGCACGCTCGGTCTCTTGATGCCGCAGGTTGCGGGGATCCGCCGCTTCGGCGCAGCTTCACTCGATCTCGCATGGGTGGCGGCCGGCCGGTATGACGGCTACTGGGAACTCGGCGTGAACGCGTGGGACGTGGCGGCCGGAATCCTGGTGGTGCGCGAGGCAGGCGGATTCGTGAGCGACCCCGCGGGCGGCGATCCGGTTGCAACCGGTGACGTGGTCGCGACCAACCCCGCCCTGCATCCGCGCCTCATTGACGCCGTGGTCGAGGGCATCGCGGCCGTGCGCCGACGCGCCGGGGCAAGCGCCCTTTGAAGGTCGAGCCGGGTTCTGCCATGCCCCGACCGGCCTGGCCGGTCCGGCCGGCACGGCATGGCGCGATTCCCGTCATGCCCGATCTGCTCTACGCTCACCCGGCAATGCGACGCAGCTTGATTGTCCGCTTGGCACTGCCCGTAGCACTGGTTCTCGCCGCGGCCGCAGCGCGGGCGCAGGTGAGCGTCAATCTGCACGCGCTCGAAGGGCTCACGCCGGTCCCGCCGCCGAACCATGTGTTGCCCGCTCGGCCCGCGATGCCGGCCGCGCCGTTGCCCCTGCCGCCTTTTCCACCCACGGCGCCCGCCCTCCCAGCCGCGCCCGCCGCGCCGGCAGCCTCGATCACGGCAGGCGCGGCGGGCGCCAGCCTTGGCGCATTGCCGCGGCCGCCGCCGAGCAAGCCGCCCGCCGCACCCGTGATTGCGCCCGTCGTTCTGGTTGGCCCGCCACACCCCGAACCGATCCCCCCGCCGCCCGCAGTTGCCGGCAACGCGCCGGGCGCCGCCAGCTCCATCCCCGGCGGACTGCGCGTGACATTCGGCCCGCATGACGCAGAGCTCAATCCGGTCACGCTGGCCGCCCTGAAGCGCCTCGCCGCGGCGGCCGCCAAGGCCGATGCGCGTTCGGTCTCGGTGGACGCGTACGCAGCGGGCGATCCGTCGGATCCATCGACGCCCCGGCGACTTTCCCTCTCTCGCGCGCTGGCGGCCCGCGCGGTCCTGCGCGAAGCGGGCGTCCCGTCCGAGCGAATTTATGTCCGCGCCTTGCTCGCCGATCCCGCTGGAACGGCGCCCGCCAACCGTGTGGACGTGACCATCGCGCCGGCGCGGAGCGCGGCGAAAGGATCACCATGACCCGGCCCACCGCCTATCTGTTGCGCATGCTCGTGTTCCTGGCGGCGGTGGGCGTTGTCGGGGTGCTTCTCGTGCCTCGCCTCAGCGCCGCGTTCAACTACAACCCGATCCTGAACAGCCTGATTTTCCTCGTCGAGCTGACCGGCATCCTCTGGAATTTGCGCCAGGTCCTGAGACTCGCCCCGGAGGTCACCTGGGTCGAGACATTCCAGCGCGCCCGGCCACGCCTCGCCACGCTGCCCGCGCCACGCATGCTCGCCTCGATGGCAAGCATGCTCGCCGCCCGCGCCAACAAGAATGCCGACGGCAGCGACCGGTTCACGCTTTCCGCCTCGTCCATGCGCAGCCTGCTCGACGGAATTGCAAGCCGACTCGACGAGAGCCGCGAGCTTTCACGCTACATGACCGGGTTGATGATCTTTCTCGGCCTGCTCGGGACCTTCTGGGGATTGCTGCGCACGGTCGGCGCCGTGAGCGACGTGATCAGCGGCCTTTCCGTGGCGTCGGGCAACGTCAGCGCGATGTTCGGCCAACTCAAGGCCGGGCTCGTGCAGCCGCTGCACGGCATGGGGACGGCCTTCTCCTCGTCGATGTTCGGGCTTGCCGGAGCGTTGGTGCTCGGGTTCCTCGATCTTACGGCAGGCCAGGCGCAGAACCGCTTCTATAACGAACTCGAGGAGTGGCTGGCCGGCCTGACGCGGCTTTCGAGCGGCGTCCTCGGCGGCGAGGGTGAAACTTCGGTTCCTGTCTATGTGCAGGCATTGCTCGAGCAGACCGCAGAGAACATGGAGGGGCTGCAGCGCATCCTGCTGCGCGGAGAGGATGGGCGGTCGCAGGTCAACCAGGCGCTCGCCGCGCTCGCCGAAAAACTGGCCGCGCTCTCCGACACGATGCGCACGAATCAGCAATTGATGTTGCGCATCGCCGAGGCACACGCAGCCTTGGGCCCGGCACTCAACCGGTTTTCGGACACACGCGCCGAAGGCGGGCTCGACGAGGCCGTGCGCTCGCATCTGCGCAGCATGGACGTAACCCTCCAGCGCCTGCTCGCGGAGACCGAGCAGGGGCGTGTGCAAAGCACAACGGACCTGCGCAACGATCTCCGCCTCCTCACCCGGACGGTCGCGGCGCTGGCGGAAGAACAGCAGAGGTAGCGCACGATGGCCGGACACCGTCGCGGGGGCGGGCTCGCACTCAATCCATGGCCGGGCTACGTGGATGCGCTTTCCACGCTGCTCATGGTCGTCATCTTCGTGCTGCTGGTGTTCGTGCTGGCGCAGGTGTTCCTCTCGATCGCACTGTCCGGGCGAAACAAGGCGCTTCAGCAGCTCAACCACGAAGTGGCAAGTCTCTCCGATATGCTCGCGCTCGAGAGGAGCCACACGGCCGCACTGCAGCTTTCGGTCTCGCATTTGACCAGCCAACTTCAGACCGAGCATGCGGCGCGGGACTCGCTTGCCCGGCAGCTCGCGGCGCTGCAGGCAACGGAGGCGCAGGCGATCGCCGCCCGCAACAAGGCGCTGAGCGATCGCGCGAAGCTCGCCGCCGCGCTGGCCGATGCGCAACTGAGAGTGGGGTCCGGCAACGCACGCCTCACCGAGTTGCAGTCCGAGCTCGCTGCCGCCGGCGCGCGGGCTGACGTGGCCGCAGAGGCGAGCAAGGCAGCGAACACCAAGCTTGCCGCGACCGCAGCCGAACTCGCGGCGGCCGAGAAGCGTCTGGCCGACATGCGGGCCGCGATGGTTGCCCTCGACCGTGAAGTGAAAGTGAATCAGGCGACCGTAGCCGCACGGCTTTCCGATCTCACGCAGCTCTCCGAAGAGGTACAGGCCCTCAAGGCGTTGCGCGCGGCGCTCGAGAAGAAGGCCGAAACCGCGGCTGTGCGCGCAACCACTGAGGCCGAGCGCCGCGCCGCAACAGCCGCGTTGCTCGCAAAGGAGAAGGATCTTGCGAAGAGCGCGGTCGCACGGATTGCACTCCTGAACGAGCAGGTTGCGGCCTTGCGCACACAACTGGCAAGCCTTTCCATTGCCCTCAAGGTTTCCGAGAAGGCCGACAAGGCGAAGGGAGTGCAGATCGCGGATCTTGGACGCCGCCTGAATGCAGCGCTTGCCGCCCGCGTGC
This sequence comes from Pseudomonadota bacterium, assembly GCA_021816925.1. GTDB lineage: Bacteria > Pseudomonadota > Alphaproteobacteria > Acetobacterales > Acetobacteraceae > JAKAWQ01. The sequence continues at coordinate 12,016 of JAKAWQ010000063.1, read as the reverse complement.
AGAAGCTCGAGCTCTACCGGAGCGAATTCTTCGGCAAGCTGCGCGAGGCACTGGCGAACCAGCCAGGGATCCGCATCGTCGGCGATCGCTTCGTGCTCCAGAACGAGGTCCTGTTCCCGATCGGCAGCGCCGACCTCACAGAGAAGGGCCGTCTCAAAATCATCGAGGTTGCCCTGACGCTGCAACAGATCGCGAAGAAGATTCCGCCCGGGCTGCACTGGATCCTCGAAGTGCAAGGCTATACCGATGCGACCCCGATCCATACCGCCCAATTCGCCTCGAACTGGGAGCTCTCGTCGCAGCGCGCAATCAATGTCGTGCAACTCCTGATCAAGCAGGGAATCCCGCCGGACCGGCTGGTCGCCGCCGGCTTCGGCGACACACACCCCCTCGACCCCGCCGACACGCCTCAGGCCTATGCGAAGAATCGCCGGATCGAATTCCGCCTGAGCAGCTACTGAGCCTTGCGCGTCGGCGCCCCGACCGCCGGTGCTCGTTCGCCACTCACCGGGCCCGCCGAACCTGCGCGTGAAGGAGCGGAATGAACAGGACGAAGGTCGTTTGACCAGGAAGAGTGTGCCATGCGCCTAGCGAGCTTTTACCTCTTGGGACGTTCCACCTACGGCCTCGTGCTGGAGGATGGTGTCGTCGATCTTGCGCACCGGCTTGATCCCGCCCCGCCGACGCTCCGTGCCGCGATCGCGGCGGGCGCGCTTGCCGGGGTCCGTGCCTTTGCCGCGTCCAAACCCGACGCCACCCTGGCCGATGTCACGTTCGACCTGCCGATTCCAGATCCTGCGAAGATCCTCTGTATCGGACGCAACTACAAGGCGCACGTCGCCGAAGGCAACATGAAGCTGCCCGAACAGCCGAGCGTATTTCTTCGCACGATCGAGAGCTTTGTTCCGCACGGCGGCGCGCTGGTGCGGCCGCGCCTCTCCGAGAAGTTCGACTATGAGGGGGAGCTCGCGGTCGTCGTCGGCAAGCCTGGGCGGCACATCGCACGCGATCGGGCGCTCGGCCACGTGTTCGGCTATACCTGCCTCAATGACGGCAGCGTGCGGGATTACCAGTTCACCCACTCGCTCATTGTCGGGAAGAATTTCTTCCACTCCGGAAGCATCGGGCCGTGCATCGTAACGGCCGACGAGATCCCGGACCCGGCGGCGCTCACTCTCCGAACCCGCCTGAACGGCACCGAAGTACAGCACACGCAGACCGACGACCTGATCTTCGATATCCCGACAATCATTTCCTATGTGTCGGGATTCCTTCCGCTCGATGCCGGCGATATCATTGCGACCGGAACACCCGAGGGCGTGGGTTTCGCCCGCAAGCCGCCACTCTGGATGAAGGCAGGAGATACGATCGAAGTGGAAGTTTCCGGTATCGGGACCTTGCGCAATTCTGTTGTCGACGAGTGAATCAACCCGGAGGAAGGCCATGCCGGAGGTCGATGTGTACATGGTGGAGGGCCGCACGCGCGATCAAAAGCGCGGCCCGATCAAGGACATCACGCAGTCGGCCGTCCGCAATTTCGGCGTCGAGCCGGCCACGGTGTTGGTCCAGATCATCGAATCCGCGAAAGAGAACAAGGCCAAGGGCGGGGTGCTGTTCAGCGAGCGGCCGGCGGGCTGAGCGCCGCGCCCCCGCGCGGCCCGAAGGCACCAGACACGCCGGCCACCCTTTCGGCTCAGTCGAGTGGGCTCTCGAGCGCGGTGAACACTGCCTGCGCGCTCGAAACACCGAGATCGGCAAGCATCTTCGGATCGGCCGCGAGCAGCTCCCGCCGCGCGCGTGCGCCCCGGCGCCATGCGGCCCATTGGGCGGCTACGCACGCAATCGCCGTGGCGAACCGCACCCGGAGCGCGGAGCGCCGCTGGCGCGGGAAATGGAGGGCTTCGAGACGGGCTGCGCTCATTACGGGAACTCCAGAGGGAAAACGGTCAGAACGAGGGGAAGATGGGGGTGCGCCTGGAATAAGGGAAACGAATTGCGTTTACGAAAGAAATCAAGAATAATGATTTTTGTGAGCCGCCCCATCGCCATCGATCCTGATCTCTTGCGTGCCTTTCTCTTTCTTGCCGAGGAGGGCAGCTTCACGCGTGCAGCCGAACGGACCGGGCGCACCCAGTCCGCGGTTTCCATGCAGGTGCAGCGGCTGGAGTCGCTGCTCGGGCAGAAGCTTCTGCAGCGTAGCCGCGGCGGGCCGGTCGATCTGACACCGCACGGGCGGCTCCTGCTCGGGCGAGCGGCAGAGATGGTCGCCCTCAACGATGCGATCTGGAGCGCTTTTCGCACCCCCCTGGTGTCGGGGTCGGTGCGGCTCGGCACCCCCGACGATTATGCCTGGCGCTACCTGCCGCCCGTGCTTGCGCGCTTCGCGGACACGCATCCGGCGGTTCAGGTCGAGGTGATCTGTGCGCAGTCCGAGGAGCTCGTGGAGCGGCTCAAGGCGGGCGACCTCGATCTGACCCTCGTTTCCGAAGGGGTCGAGCCGACCGGCTGGCCAGCCGTGCCGCTTTGGCGCGGGCCGCTCCTCTGGATCACCTCCGAGCGGCACGCGACGCATCGCCGCGAACCGTTGCCGCTGGCGATTGCGGGAACGCGTTGCTCATGGGGAGGCGCGGCGATTCGTGCCCTCGAGGCCGCCGGCCGCCGCTATCGCGTGGCCTATATGTCCGGCAGCCAGGCCGGTGCTCTGGCGCCTGTGCTCGCAGGCCTCGCGGTGACGGTTTCCATCCCATCGTGGCTGCCGGAGGGGGTCGTCGCGCTCAGGCCGGGTGAGGTGCTGCCTCCGCTGCCGGAGTTCGCCATCCTCATGCTCAAAACACGCCGGAAGGCCGCGCCAAGCGCCGAGGTGCTCGCCGCGCACATCAAGGAAACGTTCCACCGGGAGGCGGCGAAAGCGGCGAAGAGCCCCGCGCTCTATGCCTCCGCGGCCTGACGAAGATGGCAAGCCCGGGCGATGTCAGAGCTGCTGGAGAATTGCCTCGGCGCGGCTCACCTCGAAGCCACCCGGCTGTTCAACGGCAAGGTGCGTCACCTTGCCGTTCTCGGCGATCAAAGCGAAGCGCTGGCTACGCACCCCGAGCCCCCGCGCGACGAGGTCGAGCTCCAGGCCGAGCGCCTTGGTGAAGGCGGCCGATCCATCCGCCAGCATCAGGACGGAACCGTCCACGTGCTGGTCCTTGGCCCAGGCGCCGAGCACGAAGGCATCGTTCACCGCCATGCAGACGATGCTGTCCACTCCCTTTGCCATGATCGCCGCGGCGTTCTGCACAAAGCCTGGCAGGTGCTTCATGCTGCATGTCGGGGTGAACGCGCCGGGAACGGCAAACAGCACAACCCTCTTGCCTTTGAATATCTCATCTGTCGAGACTTCCTTCGGCCCCTCGGCGGTTGCCATCATGAGTTTCATCGACGGGATCGTGTCGCCGACCTTGATTGTCATCTGTCGTCTCGTCCCCCTTGCCGGTTGCTGGCCGCGATTCCTAGACCCGGTCGCCGAGCGAGTCATCCCGGGTCTTGCCGCGCCGCTTGCGCGGGCGTGCCGGTAGCCCCAGATTCGGCAGATGAACGCCGTTCCTCCGGATCGAAACGGTCAGCCGGGATTTCTCACCGGACAGTTGCTGATCGCCATGCCCAGCATGACCGATCCACGCTTTACCCAAAGCGTGATTTTCATGTGCGCGCACACGCCCGAGGGAGCGATGGGAATCGTGGTCAACCGGCCACTCGCCCAGCCGAGCTTCGACGATCTCCTGAGGCAACTCGAGATCGCGCCCTTGCCGCCGGCGCGCCGCATTCGGCTCTGCGCCGGAGGGCCGGTAGAGAACGCGCGCGGTTTCGTGCTGCACACGGCGGATTGGACGGGTGAGGGCAGTCTCCGTGTCGACGATGCGCTGGCATTGACCGCAAGCCTCGATATCCTGAAGGCGATCGCCGGGGGCGGCGGCCCGCGCGCCGGCCTGCTCGCGCTCGGTTACGCAGGATGGGGCCCCGGCCAACTCGATCACGAGATGAGCCACAACGCCTGGCTCTCCGCTCCGGCGGACGAGCCTCTGGTATTCGACGCAGAGCACAATACAAAGTGGCGGCGTGCACTGGCCAAGCTCGGCATCGATCCCGGCTGGCTGTCCGGGGCGGCCGGCCACGCCTGAGGCGAGAAAGGAACGCCGCGCGGCACGGCTGCTCCAAAGCCCCCAGGCAGGTCGCATCGGTGCTAGTCTTGCCCGGCTGAGCCTGGGGGAAACGATGACGGCAAGACCCGTGCGCCTTGAGCGTGAGGGCGATGTCGGGCTGATCCTGGTCGACCGCCCGCCGGTCAACGCCATATCGCAGCCGGTCCGGCAGGGGTTGCTTGCGGCCCTGCAGGAAGCCGCGCTCGATCCGCATCTCACCTCGGTCGTGCTCGCCTGCGAAGGCCGCACCTTCATGACCGGGGCGGATATCCGCGAGCTCGACGCCGCGCCCGCGGAGCCCACGCTCGGGCGCGTGACCGAGGCATTCGATGCACTGGAGAAGCCGGTTGTGGCGGCCCTGCACGGCACGGCGCTCGGCGGCGGATTCGAGGTTGCGCTGGCCTGCCATGCACGTGTGATCGCGCCGGACGGTGCCGTGGGCCTGCCCGAGGTCCTGCTCGGTCTTATCCCCGGCGCGGGCGGCACGCAGCGGCTGCCGCGGCTGGCCGGCCCGATCGTCGCGCTCGAGCTGATCGCAACCGGGCGGCAGGTCTCCGCCGCGGAGGCCCTCAAGCTCGGACTGGTCGACGAAGTGGCAACCGATGTGCGCGCCGCCGCGATGACGCTCGCACGCGAGCTGGCCGCGCGCGGCGCGCGACCCCGGGTTGCAGACCGCCCCGTGCCGCCTTGCGATCGGACGCGGTTCGAGACGGCGGTGACCGCCGTGACGCGCCGCGCGCGTGGCCACATTGCGCCCTCGCGCGCTGCCGAGGCGGTCGGCCTCACGCTCTCCACGCCGTTCCCGGAGGGGACCGCGCGTGAGCAGGCGCTCGCACGGGCATTGCGCCAGTCCATGCAATCCCGGGCGCTTCGATATCTCTTCCACGCCGAGCGCCAGGCCGCACGGCCGCCGGCCGGCTCCCAGCCGCGGCCGCTTGTCCGTGTCGGCGTCGTGGGCGGCGGCAGCATGGGCTCGGGAATCGCGGTGGCACTGGCCGATTCCGGGTTCGAAACGATCCTGGTGGAGGCCGACGCGGCGGCGCGCAGTGCCGCAGAGCATCGCATCGGCACGATCCTCGATCGGCAGGTGCAAGCCGGCCGGCTTTCCACCGAGGCGCGCGGCGAACGCGAGAATCGCCTGGCGAGCGCGCTTGACCTTGCCACTCTTGCACACGCGGATCTGGTGATCGAAGCAGTGCCCGAGGATTCGACGATCAAGCGAGCGGTGTTCCGCGCGCTTTCGGCAATCGTGCGGCGCGATACGGTGCTGGCAAGCAATAGCTCTGCCCTTGACATCGAAACCCTGGCCGACGTGGTGGATGCGCCGGATCGCGTTCTCGGGCTGCATTTCTTCAACCCGGCTCACGTGGTGCGGCTCATCGAGGTGGTGCGCGCCGCGCGCACTGCGCGCGCGGTGCTGGCCACCGGGCTGGCGCTCGCGCGCCGGCTGCGTAAGCTCGCGGTGGTGGTGCGCATGGCCGAGGGCTTCATCGGCAACCGCATCCTGCTGCGCTGGCGCCTGCAATGCGAATATGCTCTCGAGGAAGGTGCGCTGCCGGAGGACGTGGATGCCGCGCATGAACTGTGGGGATTCGCAATGGGGCCGTTTGCGCTGACCGACCTCATCGGACTCGAAGACGCGTGGAACGCACGCCGGCGCCGCGGCGCACACCCGGTTCGGGAACGGCTGGCGCCGATTGCAGACTGGCTCTGCGAGCATGGCCGGCTTGGCCAGAAGACAGGCGCGGGTTGGTATCTCTATCGCGACGGCAAGCGGCTGGCGGACCCGGAAGTGGCCGGGCTGATTGCACGCGCCTCGGCACTTCGCGGCATCCATCGGCGTGCCGTGCCCGCCTCGGCAATCCAGGAACGATCGCACGTCGCGATGGTGAACGAGGCGGCACGCATCCTCGCCGAGGGCGTGGCGGCCCGCCCCTCGGATATCGATGTCGTCATGGTGCATGGCTTTGGCTACCCTGCCTGGCGAGGCGGGCCGTTGTTCGAGGCCGATGCGATCGGACTCGCGGAAATTCTGCGCCGGGCGGAAGCCATCGCCGCACGCGATGGCCCGGGCTGGGAGCCGGCGCCGCTCTTGCGCGACCTGGTGCGGCAGGGCCGGCGCTTTGCGGATCTCGACACATAAAGGGAGCAAGCCGGATGAGCACGAGGGACGGCGCGGTCCGTGGCGCCCGGGCCTGCTTCGATCAGGGCCGATTCCGCGATCTCCTCGCCGGACTTGTCGCGATCCCGAGCACTTCGCAAGATCCCGGGCACGCCGCGGACGTTGGGCGCTATCTCGAAACGGCGATCCGCCCGTGGCTGCTACGGCTCGGGTTCACCGTTACCATTCACGCCAACCCCGAGCCTGGCTTCGGCCCGATCCTCCTCGCTGAGCGGATCGAGGATCCGGCCCTGCCGACCGTGCTCACCTACGGCCACGGCGATACCGTGCGCGGGCTCGACGAGCAGTGGCGCTCCCCCCTTGCGCCTTGGCGCCTTGTCGTCGAGGGGGATCGCTGGTACGGCCGCGGCAGCGCCGACAACAAGGGCCAGCACGCGCTCAACCTGGCAGCGCTGGAGGCCGTGCTCGCCGAGCGAGGAGGAAAACTCGGCTGCAACCTCAAGCTGGTGCTGGAAACCGCGGAGGAACGCGGTTCGGTCGGACTTCGGGCGTTCGTTGCCGCCCATGCGGCGGAACTTGCCGCCGACGTGCTGATCGGCAGCGACGGGCCGCGTGTCACACCCGAGACGCCGACCATCGCCACTGGAACGCGCGGCACATTTCATTTCGATCTTGCGATCAGGCTGAGATCGGGCGGCGTGCACTCCGGCCATTGGGGCGGGCTGACCAAGGATCCCGCCATCGTGCTGGCGCACGCGCTGGCGGCGATCTCGGATCGGCACGGCCGCATCCTGGTGCGCGAGTGGCTGCCCGCGGGCGGCGTGCCGGCGAGCATCGCGCGTGCGCTGGCGGGATGCCCGGTGGGCGGGAGTGGCGAGAGCGCAACGATCGATTCGGACTGGGGCGAACCGGGTCTCACCGCGGCGGAAAAAATTTATGGCTGGAACAGCTTCATCGTCCTGGCGATGATCTCCGGCCGGCCGGACAATCCGGTGAACGCGGTGTCGCCGGATGCATGGGCGCACTGCCAGATCCGCTATACGGTCGATACCGATCCCGCGACGTTCGCGCCAACGCTGCGGAAGCACCTCGATCAAGCGGGCTTCCCCGAGGTGGCAATAGAGAACGCACGCATCCGCATGCCCGCGAGCCGTACCGATCCGGCGGATCCTTGGGTGCGGTTCACCGCGGCGAGCATCGAACGCACGCTCGGCCGGCGCGTGCAGGTGATCCCGAACGCCGGCGGCGGCCTGCCCGGAGACGTGTTCGCCGATCTCCTGCACGTCGCGCTGGTGTGGGTGCCGCACAGCTACAACGGCTGCGGCCAGCATGGTCCGAACGAGCACTTGCTGGCCGCATCGGCCCGCGAGGGAATCGCGGCGTTTGCCGGCCTTTTCTGGGATCTCGGCGAGGGCGACACGCCCGCGCCTGGTGGCAGGGCCAAACAGGCGGCCGAGGCATGATCGTTCGCCGGCTCTTCGACGCCACCTCGGCAACGCACGACGACGCTCCGGCCAACCGCCACGGCGGGTACGCACCGATCGCCGATCCCTTGCCGGAAACGCAAGCCGCTTTTTCCAGCCCATCGAAAAGGAATGGACGGATGCCCGCTGAAACCGAACCAGCACAACTGGCGGCAGAGTTCGACACACTCGTCGTTCGCGCGGGTCTCACCATCCCGGCGGAGCGGCGCAGGGAGCTGATCGCCGCCTTCGCCGACCTGCGCGCCGAGATCGCACGCCTGCACGCGCCGCTTTCGCCCGCGCTCGAGCCGGCCGCTGTCTATCGCCTCATCGCCTCGGACGCCGGCGCATGAGCGCGGCGCCGCACGAGCTTTCCATCGCCGCGGCCGGCCGGGAACTTCGCGCCCGCCACCTCACGGCGGCTGCGCTCACGCGCCACGCTCTCGATCGCATCGCCGCCTGCAACGACCGCCTGCACGCCTTCATCCTCGTCGCCGAGGCGCGTGCACTCGCCGATGCCGCGCGCGCCGACGCCGAGCTTGCCGCCGGCATCGATCGCGGCCCGCTGCACGGCATCCCTTATGCGCTCAAGGACATCTACGACACCGCCGGCATCGCCACGACCTGCCACTCCCGCCTGCGGCTCAACCACGTGCCCTCCGCCGACAGCGCCGTGGCCGATCGCCTTGCCGCTGCCGGCGGCGTTCTGCTCGGCAAGCTCGCGACGCACGAGTTCGCCATCGGTGGCCCGAGCTTCGATCTTCCCTTCCCCCCGGCGCGCAATCCCTGGAACCCCGAGCACATTACCGGCGGGTCCTCCTCCGGCTCGGGCACCGCGGTTGCCGCAGGCCTTCTCCGCATGGCCACCGGCTCGGACACCGGCGGCTCGATTCGCGGCCCCGCCGCCTATTGCGGAACCATCGGCATCAAACCCACCTACGGCCGCGTCAGCCGGCGCGGCGTGTTTCCACTTTCCTTCACGCTCGATCATTGCGGCCCGCTCGCCCGCTCCGTCGAGGATGCGGCGATCGCGCTCGCCCTGATGGCGGGGCACGACCCGCTCGATCCCGCCAGCGCGGACCTCCCGGTCCCCGACTATCGCGCCGCCCTCGAGGCCGGCGTCCGCGGGCTCCGCATCGGCATCCCGCGTGCCTTCTTCGCCACTGCCCCCGCCCTGACCGACGAGGTCGCCACAGCCTTCGACCGCACCGTCGCCCTGCTCCGCGATGCCGGCGCGCTCGTCGCCGACATTACGCTGCCGGATTATGCTCTCTTCGCCGCCGCCAACCGCGTGATCCTGCTCGCCGAGGCTTTCTCGGTCCATGCCGAAGACCTTCGCCATCGCCTCCCCGACTATGGCCGCAAGACAGCCGAGCGGCTGGTGCCCGGGGCCCTCGTCACCGCCGCCGACCTCGTGCAGGCAGGCCGCCTCCGCCGGCACCTCGCCGACGCCGTCAACCGGGCGCTCGTCCCCTGCGATGCACTGCTCACCGCCTGTACCCTCGCCCCGGCGCCGCGCTTCGACGCGCCGGTCGATCCCCGCGCGGCCTTCTCGCCGGTGCAGACCGGCGCCTTCAACCTCACCGGTCATCCCGCCATCAGCGTTCCGATCGGGCTCGGCGCAGCCGGGCTGCCGCTTTCCGTCCAGCTCGCCGGCCGCCCCTTCGACGAAGCGATGCTGTTCCGCATCGCGCGCGCGATCGAGCAACTCTCGGGCTGGCAGGAGATCCCGCTGCCCACCCTCAAAGCCGCGGCTGGATAGCCGCCGATGCCCTATGATTTTGATCTCTTCGTCATCGGCGGCGGCTCGGCAGGCGTCCGCTGCGCGCGCATCGCCGCCACGCACGGCGCCCGCGTCGGCATCGCCGAATCCCGCTTCTGGGGCGGCACCTGCGTCAATGTCGGCTGCGTGCCGAAGAAGCTCCTCGTGCAGGCCGCCGAATACGGCGCCTTCGCCGAAGATGCGCGCGGCTTCGGCTGGAACTCCACCCGGCCCGCACACGACTGGGCGCGCCTGATCGCGGCCAAGGACCGCGAGATCGCGCGCCTTAACGGCATCTACCGCCAGCTTCTCGAGAGCGCCGGCGTGGCCGTGTTCGAGGCCCGCGCGTACTTTCTTGATCCCAACCGGCTCGCGGTCGGCGAGGCATCGGTCTCGGCGGAGCGCATCGTCATTGCAACCGGCGGTCATCCGGTGCGGCCGGAGATTCCCGGGGCCGCGCTCGGCATCATCTCCGACGATGCCTTCTTCCTGCCGGAGTTGCCACGGCGCGTGGCGATCGTGGGCTCCGGTTATATCGCCGTCGAGTTCGCCGGCATCTTCGCCGGCCTCGGCGCCGAAACGCACCTCGTCTATCGCCAGCCGCTCCCATTGCGCGGCTTCGACACGGATCTCCGAACGGCGCTGGCCGAGGCGCTGGCCGAGCAGGGGATCGCGCTCCACCCGAACCTGCATCCGCTCAGGCTCGAAGCGCACGGCTCCACGCGCGCGCTCCACCTCGCCGAAGGGCACGTGCTCAGCGCCGATGTCGTCTTTTTCGCAACCGGACGGGTTGCGAACACCGCCCGCCTCGGGCTCGCCGCCGCCGGCATCGCGCCCGCCGCCTCCGGCGCGATCCCGGTCGATCCCGCCCGGCGCACGGTGCAGCCGCACATCTACGCCATCGGCGACGTGACCGAAGGGCCGCACCTCACGCCCGTGGCGACCGCCGAGGGCCACGCGCTTGCCGACCTGCTGTTCGGACCGGCGCCGCGCGCCTTCAATTTTTCCAATGTCCCGACCGCTGTCTTCTCGAGCCCGCCGATCGCAACCGTGGGCCTGACCGAGGGCGAGGCGGCCGTCCGCGGCCCGGCCGAGATCTACCTCGCGTGCTTCACGCCGATGCGCCACAACCTGACAGGCCGCTCGCGCCGGACGCTCATGAAGCTTGTGGTTGAACCTCCCCGTGGCCGCGTGCTCGGCGCGCACATGTTGGGCGAGGACGCGCCGGAGATTTTGCAGGGCCTGGCGGTCGCCATGACGGCCGGGGCAACCAAGGCGGATTTCGACCGCACCATCGGCATCCACCCGACCGCGGCCGAGGAGTTCGTCACGCTCCGCAGCCTCACGCGAACCGTGGGCTTCTCCAACGCCGCCGAATAACGGCCGCAAGCCCTTCGCGACCCGCCGACGCGCGGTGTGGCGTCCGACCGCCCCTCAATCCGAGGGCCGCCGGCGGGCGGCAAGCACAACGGCCTCGCTCACGATATCGCGGAACGCGGCGTCGCAATTCACGCCCTTCACACCCCACGCATGCGCGGCGCCATGCCAGGCCGTGTGCCACTTGCCGATCCAGCCCGGCAACGTCTCGCTCCATTCGAGCGTGCCGAGAACGACCATCTCGCCCGGTGTCCGGCTTGTCGGCGGCTTTGCCGTCGGAGACGGGAAACGCGATGCCCCAGGCGGTGAGCTTCGCATTCCGCGGAAACCGAACCGTCTTGCCGAACTCACTGGCGGCATGGACAAAGGCCCAGCGCCGACGGCCACCCCGGTCGAACTTTGGTCGCGGGCGGTCCGGGCGCCAGCCGCCAAGAACGCCGCCGCCACGGCCAGGGAGAGTCGGAGCCCCGTCCACCATCGGCGAGCTGCGTTGCGCACCGCAAGCGACTCCACCGCCGCGAGTAGCCAATGCGCCAGTTTCGGTGGATAATGTCCGCGCGGGGCAGGCCAGGAGCTTTGGTCCCCGATGTCCGTAATTGGCCCGACAGAGGGTTCCAAGGGCCGTGCCCTTGGCGGGGTCAAGGGGCAGAGGGGGTATAGCGATATCCGTGGGACTTGACGCTTTTGTCAGCATTACGGGTTAGCAACGGAATGGAGTGCGATGTTCGGGCCGGGGTTTCGCTGCGCTGACGGGGGCTGGGGTCCGGTCGGGCTGAAGACCGGCGCTACTCGCCGCACGGGCTTCGGCATCATCCCGCTGGGTGAGTCGGGTCCGCAAGGCCCGCCGGAGCGCGGCGAGCATGGTGGCGGAAGGCCGCCGGCTGCCCGTGAGCAGGCGGGCGAGCAGGCCGTCATCGATGCCCGCCAGCCGGGCGAAGGCTCGCAAGCCGATCCGGCGGCACTCCAGCCGCACTCCCTCCGTCACCTGCTCGGCCTCCGCCGCGGCGGCGTTCACCGCCACGGCGGCCCCCGCAAGCCGGGCCATGATCGCGTTGGTGGGGCGGGCACGCCCCTTCAGGATCATCGCCACGTGTTGCCGTGACAGTCG
>JAKAWQ010000062.1 GCA_021816925.1 Pseudomonadota bacterium | reverse complement strand
GGAGTGGTTTGGAGCCCGCTCTCGGAAGCCGACTCCGGAGGGCCTTCCTCCATCTCTCACGCAGCTTCGACACAGTCCGTCAGTCCATTCCGAACCTCCTTCCTGTGTGCTCCTGCGGCACACTCTCCATCATCCAGCGCAAGGTCCTCACACCCAACGACTTCGCCTCCTTGGCCGGCCTCGAAGATCGGTTGCTGCGCTTCCAAAAGCACTACGAGACCTCCGCAACTCCCTTCCAATGGACCTTCACACGCCGACACCTCGCCACCCTTCTGCATCACCTCGACGCGTCCAATGCTCGTCGCGCTGCTTGAGCCTCAGACCAAAAATATGTCACCGTAGTTGTGAGTCGCAGTACTTAGTCGCGCCAAATAGGCTTGCTATGCTCGAAACGCGCCTGGGCACGGCTGATTCCGAGGTCCTTGAGCTCGGCGTCGCTGAGTGAAAGGAGCGCCGCGCGGGCGCGCCGCCGCGCGGACCACGCCGCCAACTGCCCTTTCAACCGCTCGAGGCCGGCAAATGTTGCATTGATCGGCCGGTGCGCCTGTGCAGACTGGCGCGCGATCGCGATGTGGTTCATCGTCATTCTCCTCACAGCAAAGCGGAACCAGGCGTGTCGGTCTCATCGTCCAGCGGTGTCGCCGTTGCCTTGCAATTGCGCTCTACGCGGGTTATCGGCAATCGAATTGTTGTCATGATATGCGTGAGAGAAAGTCACGCGAACGGGAGCGCCGATGGCCCGCAGACTGCCCCCTCTCAACGCGCTGCCGGACTTCGAGGCAGCGGCCCGGCACTTGAGCTTCACCAAGGCGGCGGAGGAGCTGCACGTCACCCATGGCGCCGTGAGCCGGCAGGTGAAATCGCTCGAGGACTATCTCGGCCTTTCCCTGTTCCGGCGCTTCAATCGTGCACTCCGGCTCACCGACGAGGGACAGGCGTACGCGCGCTCCGTGCGCGAGCTTCTCGATTCTCTGGCGGAAGAGACGCGGCAGCTACGAGCGCCCAAGGAGGCGAGCGGGCTCACGGTGAGCACAACGTACTCGTTCACGAGCGGATGGCTGGTGCCGCGGCTCGGGCGCTTCCGCGCGTTCCATCCGGAAATTGACGTGCGGCTCCAGGCGAACGATCAGGTCAGCGACTTCGCGCGCGAGAACGTCGATCTCGCGATCCGCTACGGCCGGGGCCATTATCCGGGCCTCGCGGCCATGCGCCTCATGGGCGATGATTATGCACCGGTGAGCAGCCCCGCGCTTCTCAAGGGAAGGCATCCGCTCAAGAAACCCTCGGACCTCAGGCATCATGTGCTGCTTCACGAAGAAGGGACCGAGGTCGATTGGCGAATGTGGCTGATGGCGGCCGGAGTCGATGGCATCGATGCCTCACGCGGACCGATCTTCAGCCACTCCGCCATGGCAACTCAGGCAGCGATTCGCGGCGAAGGTGTGGCACTCGGCCGAACGGCACTCATCGAGGAAGAGCTCGCCGCCGGGCAACTCGTGTGGCTGTTCGATCTCAGGCTCAAAGCCGAGATGGCGTATTACATCGTCTGTCCGCCGCGCTCGATCGAGCGGCCCAAGGTGCGCGCGTTCCGCGACTGGCTGCTGGCCGAGGCAAGCCGCGGCCGATGAGCCGGCCTCGATCGAATGCCGCGCGTTGCTTCTTCGGGAGTTCGGAGTTCGCGTCTTGGGTCGCTCCGGCGGGCCACTTACCCCCAGCTCCTACACCACTCCCGGGGACACGACCCGGACCTTTCGCTGCTCGACATTGCCACGGACCCGCACACGGACGGCTATGCCTGGGAAGGAACGCTCCAGCTTGCCGATCGTTTCGGCCTCACCGTGTACGACGCCGCCTATCTGGAACTCGCGCGGCGCCGCGCGCTGCCGCTCGCCACGCTGGACGAGGCGCTGCGCGCGGCTGGCACCGCGCTTGGCATGCCGCTCCTTGGGGACGGCGCGTGAGACCCCGACGGCTCGACGTGCGGGACGCCCTGCAAGGTGTGTGACGCCCCTCCTCGCAGTACTGACCAGGTGCGGGCTTGCGGCCGTTCTTCGCCTTTCTCTCAAAACGTGAGCGGCGTTGCCTGCACCACGAGGGGGAGGGATCGCACCCGGGCAAGCACGGGCTCCGGCACCGGCTCGTCGACCGCCACGAGGCAGATCGCATCCCCGCCGGGTGCAGCGCGGCCGAGATGGAAGGTTGCGATGTTGATGCCGGCCTCGGCGAGCGTTGCCCCGAAGCGACCGATGAAGCCGGGCTTGTCCTGGTTCGTCACGTAAATCATATGGCGTGAGAAATCCGCCTCGATCGGGATTCCCTTGACCGCGACGATGCGCGGGCGGCCGTTCGCGAAGAGGGTACCGGAGACCGCGCGCATCTGACGTTCCGTGGTGATGGTGAGCGTGACCAGCGCCTGGTATTCGCCTGGACGGTCGTGCGCGGTTTCGGCCACGTCGATGCCGCGCGCGTGCGCGAGTGCCGGCGCGTTCACCATGTTGACGCCCTCGAGGATCGGCCCAAGCAGGCCGGCGAGTGCTGCGGCCGAAAGCGGCTTGAGGTTGAGTCCGACGATCGCGCCTTCGTATTCGATCGCGACGGCGCGGATCACCCCTTCGCGCGCCTGGGTGAGCTGGCCCGCGAAACCCCCGAGCAGCCGGCAAAGTTCCATGTAGGGCCGAAGCCGCGGTGCCTCCTCGGCCGAGACCGAGGGCATGTTGACGGCATTCACCACCGCGCCGCTCAGAAGGAAGTCGCTCATCTGCTCGGCGATCTGGATTCCGACCTTCTCCTGCGCCTCCTCGGTCGCCGCACCGAGATGCGGCGTGCAGACGACATTCTCGAGTGCGAAGAGCGGGCTTTCGCCAGGTGGCTCGGTGGCAAAGACATCCAGCGCGGCGCCGGCGACGTGGCCCGAGCGGATCGCCTCGGCCAAAGCCTTCTCGTCGAGCAAGCCGCCACGCGCGCAGTTGATGATGCGCACGCCTTTCCTCATCGCCGCGATCGCCTCGGCGGAGAGGATGTTGCGCGTCGCATCGGTGAGCGGGGTGTGCAGCGTCACGATGTCCGCCCGGGCGAGAAGCTCGGCGAGCGCCACCTTCTCCACCCCGAGTGCCAGCGCGCTGGCCTCGGTGAGATAAGGATCGTAGGCGATCACCTTCATTTTGAGGCCGATCGCCCGCTCGGCGACGATCGAACCGATGTTGCCGCAGCCGATCAGCCCGAGCGTCTTGGCGAAGAGCTCCATCCCCATGAAGCGGTTCTTCTCCCATTTCCCAGCCCTGGTGGAGGCGGAGGCCTCAGGGATGTGGCGGGCGAGCGCCATCATCATGGCGATCGCGTGCTCGGCCGCGGTGATGGCGTTGCCGTGCGGCGTGTTCATCACCACGACGCCGCGCGCGGTCGCGGACGTCACGTCCACGTTGTCCACGCCGATGCCGGCACGCCCGACGACCTTGAGATGAGGAGCCGCATCGAGAAGTTCGCGCGTCACCTTGGTCGCCGAGCGCACCGCGAGACCGTCATAAGGAGCGATCAGGCCGCGAAGTTCGGGCGGTTTGAGGCCGGGGTGAAAATCGGCCTCGATGCCGCGCTCGCGGAAGATGGCCAGGGCCGCAGGGGAAAGCTTGTCGCTGACGAGAACCTTCGCCATCGCGCTCACTCCGCGGCGTGGGCAGTTCGGGCCTCGGCAGCAACCGCCGCGTAGGCCCAGTCGAGCCAGGGCAGGAGGGCGGCGATGTCGGTCGTTTCGACGGTGGCCCCACCCCAGATGCGCAAACCGGGCGGGGCGTCCCGGTAAGCGCCAATATCGTAGGCGACGCCTTCGGATTCGAGAAGGCCGGCGAGTCGTTTCGCCACCGCCGCCTGCCCCTCGGCCGGGATCGCCTGGAACCAGGGCGCGATGATTCTGAGGCAGATCGAGGTGGGAGAGCGCCATTCCGCTCGTTCGGCGAGGAAATCGACCCAGGGCGTGCGTTCGACCCAGGAAGCAATCAAGGCAAGGTTCGCCTCTGCCCGCGCGATCAGCGCCGGCAGGCCGCCGATGTGCTCGGCCCAGCGGAGGCCATCGAGCGCATCCTCGACGGCGAGCATGCTCGGCGTGTTGATGGTCTCGCCCTTGAAGATGCCCTCGATGAGCTTGCCGCCCTTGGTAAGCCGGAAGATCTTTGGCAGCGGCCACGCGGAACTGTAGCCTTCAAGGCGCGAGACGGCGCGCGGGGAGAGGGCGAGCATGCCGTGCGCTGCTTCCCCGCCCAGCACCTTCTGCCAGGACCACGTGGCGACATCGAGCTTTTCCCACGGCAGCTCCATGGCAAAGGCCGCCGAGGTCGCGTCCGCAATGACGAGTCCCTCGCGGCGATCAGTGATCCACGCGCCGCCCGGGATCCGCACGCCGGAGGTGGTGCCGTTCCAGGTGAGCACGACGTCGCGTGCAAAATCGACCTCGCCAAGATCGGGAAGGCGGCCATAGGGAGCTTCGAGCACGCGCGCGTCGGCCAGGCGGAGCTGCTTCACGATATCCGTTGCCCAGCCGGCGCCGAAGCTCTCGAAGGCGAGCACATCGACGCCACGCGCGCCCAGCAACGACCAGAGCGCCATCTCCACGGCCCCCGTATCAGAGGCCGGCACGATGCCGAGTTTCCACTCCGCGGGCATGCCGAGCAGGGCGCGCGAGCGGGTGATCACCTCGGCAAGGCGCGCCTTCGGCTCCCGGCCGCGGTGGCTGCGGCCGAGCATTGCGCCCGAGAGAGCCTCCAGGCGGAAGCCGGGACGCTTGGCGCAGGGACCCGAAGAAAAGTGGGGGTTGACCGGACGAACCTCCGGCCGCGCGGCGATGATTGCCATAACGGCTCTCCCTTCCAGAAGATAGGCGCCCCGGTGGGGGGGCGTAGCCCGGCACGGTCCATACCGCAGGGCGGCAGCGCGGGCAAGTCTCGTTGCGGCATCTCTGCAACCAAGTGTAGTCTCCGCGTGGCTCTTTAACCGAATACGGGAGCGCTGGATGCGCCTTCTGCCTGCCCTGCTTGCCGTCGGTGTGGCGCTTGCCCTCACGCTCGCGGCGCCCGCCGATGGGGCAAGCCGCAAATACATTTCCCTCGGAGGGGTCCAGCATTTCTCGAGCCTTGCAGAGGCACAGAAATCCTGTGGCAAGGACGCGGTGGTATGGGCGAACCTGCGCAGTTACGTCTATCACCTGCCGGGCTCGCGCTGGTTCGGCAAGACAAAGAAGGGGGCGTATTTCTGCCGGAGCGCGGTCGAGAAGGCCGGGGTGCACGCCTCCAAGGAATGACCGGAGCTATTCGCCGAGCGGCGGAATCCGCCCCGGATCAAGCGTGACCGCGTGGTTGAGCGGGCCTGCGCCCGCGCCAATCGCGGGCGCGGTTGCAATCGCTGCCCTGACGTAGGCCCGCGCCAGTTGGATGGCGGCCAGGAGAGCGAGGCCCTGTGCGAGCCCGGCGGCGATCGCGGCCGCGAGCGTGCAGCCGGTGCCGTGCCGCGGCGGGCCGGGAAGGCGCGGCGCCTCGAAACGGGTGATACCGCCCGCGCACGCCAGCACGTCCACGACCGTTTCGCCTGAAAGGTGCCCCCCCTTGACCAGCACGGCGCCCATGCCCCCACCGGAGCGGAGAGCGCGCGCAGCACGCTCCATGGACGCCTGATCACAAACCGCGAGGCCGCTCAGCCGCGCCGTCTCGGGAATGTTCGGAGTGATGAGGGTGGCGAGGGGGAAAAGTTCGGCGCGCAGGATATCGAGTGCGTCCTCGGCCAGCAGCTTAGCGCCGCTTGAGGCCAGCAGGACGGGATCGATCACGAGCGGGATGCCGGCCACGGGCCTGAGAGCAGTCGCTACGGCGGCTGCCGTCTCGGCATCTCCGAGCATTCCGATTTTCACGGCATCCGCTCCGGGATCAGCGAGTGCTCGCTCGATCTCGGCCTTGATGAACGAGGGCGGGAGCCGATGCACCGCATACACCGCGCGCGTGTCCTGTACGGTGAGCGCAGTGATCGCGGTCGCTGCGTAGGCACCGAGCGCAGTGATGGTCTTCACGTCCGCCTGGATGCCGGCGCCGCCGCCGGAGTCCGATCCGGCGATGGCGAGCACGCGACCTTGCATCAGGGGCTTCCGGCCTGTCCTCCGGCTGCGGCGAGTATCTCGCAGAGCGCGCTCACCACGGATTTGACGAGCGCATCATCTTCCGCTTCCGCCATGACGCGAATGACGGGCTCCGTGCCGCTCTGTCGGATGACGAGCCGACCGGCGCCGTTCAGGCGCTCCTCGGCCTCGGCGATGCCCTCTCTCACGGCGGGTTCGGAGAGCGGCGAAATGCCGGCGAAGCGCACGCTCTGCAGCATTTGGGGAAGCGGCCGGAACACGCGGCAAACCTCGCTCGCCGCCCTCCCCTCCGCGACGATGACGGCCAGCACCTGCAGCGCGGCCACGAGCCCGTCCCCGGTCGTGGTGAAATCCGAGAGGATCATGTGGCCCGATTGCTCGCCACCGAGATTGATGCCGCGTGCGCGCATCTCGGCCGCGACATAGCGGTCGCCGACTTGCGTGCGGTGGAGCGTGAGCCCCAGCGCGGCAAGGAATCGCTCGAGCCCGAGATTCGACATGACGGTGGCAACCACGCCGCCGCCCGCAAGCCGGCCCTCCCGCTGCCAGGAGTGGGCGACGAGGGCAAGGATCTGATCTCCGTCGATCAGCTCCCCGTGTTCGTCGGCGAGCAGGAGCCGGTCGGCGTCGCCGTCGAGCGCAATCCCGAGGTCCGCTTTTTGCTCGACCACCACCGCGCGGAAATATTCCGGCATGGTCGACCCGCAGCCGCGGTTGATATTGAAGCCGTCCGGAGCAATGCTGAGTGGGATCACGTCCGCACCGAGTTCCCAGAGGACCGCCGGGGCGACCTTGTAGGCAGCGCCGTTGGCGCAATCCACGACGATGCGAAGGCCGTCCAGCCTGAGGCTGCGGGGGAATGTGGCCTTCGCGCCCTCGATATAGCGGCCAGCGGCATCCTCGAGCCGGGCTGCGCGGCCGAGCTTCTCGGGCAGGGCGAGCCGGGCGGAGAGGTCGGCCTCCATCAGCGCCTCGATCTCGGCCTCGGTCGCGTCGGAGAGCTTCTGGCCGTCCGGGCCGAAGAGCTTGATGCCGTTGTCCTCGAAGGGATTGTGGGAGGCCGAGATCATCACCCCGAGGTCGGCGCGCAGCGAGCGGGTGAGCATGGCGATCGCGGGCGTCGGCAAGGGACCGGCGATCGCGACGTCCATGCCCGCGCTGATGAAGCCGGCAACCAGCGCCGGTTCGAGCATATAGCCGGAAAGGCGCGTATCCTTGCCGATGAGCACCCGATGGCGGTGGCTGCCCCGGGTGAACAGGAGGCCCGCTGCCTGGCCGAGCCGAAGCGCGGTTGCCGCGGTCATAGGATCGGCGTTGGCGGTGCCGCGGATGCCGTCGGTGCCGAACAGGCGTCGCAAAACGCTCATGCGGATCTCGAAAAAACCATCGTCAATGCTGCCTCTTTTTGCGCTAACCGGCGGCGAGGGCAAGGGAAACCGTGGAGGCAGGAGCGCCGGCGAGCGCTTGCCAGACCCGCAGCGCCTGCACGGTCTCGGCGACGTCGTGCACGCGGAGCATCGAAGCGCCCCGGGCGAGCGCGTAAAGCGCAGCGGCGAGCGAGCCGGCAAGGCGCCGGCGGGGGTCGGCCTCATCGCCGAGCAGCCCGAGGAAGCGCTTGCGGGAGACACCGACGACCAGCGGGCAGCCGAGATTGAGCAGGAGCGGCAGGCGGGAGAGCAGCACGAGATTGTGTTCGCCGGTTTTGGCAAAACCGATCCCGGGATCGAGCGCGATCTGCACGCGCGCGATGCCCGCGGCCTCGGCTGCGGCCAAGCGTGAGGCAAGCTCCGCCGTGACCTCGAGCGCCACGTCCTGGTACGCCGCGTGCGCGGCCATCGTCGCGGGATCGCCGCGCATGTGCATCAGCACCACGGGCACGCCGACGCGGGCAAGCAGCGACGCCGCGCCGGGATCATGCGTCAGTGCGGAGATGTCGTTCACCATGGTGGCGCCGGCGTCGAGTGCCGCCTGCATGGTCGAAGCGTTGCGGGTATCGACCGAGACGCGGACTCCCTGACGGGCGAGTTCCCGGATCACCGGCAGGATGCGCGCCTGCTCGATCGCCGGGGGGGTGGGCGCTGCCCCGGGACGTGTGCTCTCTCCGCCCACATCCACGATGGCTGCGCCTGCCGCGGCCATGGCGAGGCCTGCGGCGACCGCGCGGGCGGGATCGAGATGATCGCCCCCGTCACTGAAGCTGTCCGGTGTCACGTTGAGCACGCCCATGACGCTCGGCTGCGATGCCCAACCGTTCGGGCCACGGGCACCGCCGCGTGCCGCGCCGCCTGGGGGCCGGCTGAGGCGCTGCAACGCTTCGAGCCAATCCGGAGAAACCTCGGCCACCGGGGCGGGGCGCAGATCCGGCAGCAGGCGGACGAGGCTGAAAGCGAGCGGCCCGCCGGCCAGTGGCAAGGCATTCCCGGCGGAAATCGCAGCCGCCGCGCTCGCCCCGTCAAGAAGCCCGAGCGGCTCGATCAGTCGCATAGGGGAGGCGCCGCTGCGTCAGCCCGGCTGGGGCGCGGGACCGAGGCCGCCGGCCGGAGGGATGGCAGGCCGGCCGCTGGCCGGCACCGAGGCGCGGCGCGATTCCGGTGCCGGCTCGTCCACCACCTTGCGGATCACCGGCTCGCCGCGCAGGACGGTGCGGATCTCGTCGCCGGAAAGCGTCTCGTACTCGAGCAGGCCATGCGCCAGGCGATGCAGCTCCTCGAGATTCTCGGTGAGGATCTGACGGGCCCTGGCATAGGCGCTGTCGATCAGATGCTTGATCTCGTTGTCGATCTCCTGGGCGGTCGATTCGGAGACGTTCTTGTGCTGGGTGACCGAATGGCCGAGGAAGAGTTCCTGGGTGTTGTCGCCATACGCGATCATGCCGAGCCGATCGCTCATACCCCATTCGGTGACCATAAGGCGCGCCTGGCCGGTTGCCATCTTGATGTCCCCAGCAGCGCCGTTGGACACGTTCGACGCACCGAATACGATCTCCTCGGCTGCCCGGCCGCCCATTGCCATGGTCAGCTCCGCGAGGAGCTTGGAGCGGCTCTTCGAGTAGCGGTCCCCTTCGGGAAGGCTCATGACGAGGCCGAGCGCCCGTCCGCGCGGGATGATCGTCGCCTTGTGCACGGGGTCGCATTCGGGCTCGTGGAGCGCGCAGAGCGCATGGCCGCCTTCATGATAGGCGGTCATGCGCTTCTCCTCATCGCTCATCACGAGGCTCCGGCGCTCCGCGCCCATCATCACCTTGTCCTTGGCATGCTCGAACTCGGCCATGGCAACGACCCGCTTGCCGATGCGCGCGGAGAGGAGTGCGGCCTCGTTTACCAGATTGGCGAGGTCCGCGCCGGAGAAGCCCGGCGTGCCGCGCGCAATCACCTTGGGATCGACGTCGGAGGCCAGCGGTACCTTGCGCATATGCACGCGAAGGATCTTTTCGCGTCCGTTCACGTCGGGGTTCGGCACCACGACCTGCCGGTCGAAACGGCCGGGTCGCAACAGGGCCGGATCAAGCACGTCCGGACGGTTGGTCGCGGCGATCAGGATGACACCTTCGTTGGACTCGAAGCCATCCATCTCGACCAGCATCTGGTTCAGGGTCTGCTCGCGCTCGTCATTGCCCCCGCCGAGCCCGGCACCGCGATGCCGGCCCACCGCGTCGATTTCGTCGATGAAGATGATGCAGGGCGCGTTCTTCTTGCCTTGCTCAAACATGTCGCGCACGCGGCTTGCGCCGACGCCCACGAACATCTCGACGAAGTCCGAACCCGAAATGGTGAAGAAGGGCACGTTTGCTTCGCCGGCGATGGCGCGGGCAAGGAGGGTCTTGCCGGTCCCGGGCGGGCCGACGAGCAGCACGCCCTTCGGGATCTTGCCGCCGAGGCGTTGGAACTTCTGTGGGTCCTTCAGGAACTCCACGATCTCCTGCAGCTCGCTCTTCGCCTCGTCGATGCCGGCCACATCCTCAAAGGTCATACGCCCCTGCTTCTCGGTGAGCATCCGGGCGCGCGATTTGCCGAATCCCATGGCGCGCCCGCCGCCGGCCTGCATCTGGCGCATGAAGAAGACCCAAACGCCGATCAAGAGCAGCATGGGAAACCATGAGAGGAGATAGTGCAGCAGCGGATTGGCATCCGTGCTCGGCGGCTTGGCGATCACCTGGACGTGCTTGCCGGTAAGCCTGCTGACGAGGGTGGGATCGTTGGGGATGTAGGTTTCGAAGCTGCTGCCGTCCTTGAGCTGCCCGCTGACCGTGTGCCCTTGAATGATCACCGAGCGCACCTGGCCGCGGTTCACCTGATTCAGGAAGTCCGAGTAGGCGACCTCGGTTGCGCTGTTGTGGCTGGCGCCGGGCTGAAACAGATTGAAGAGCACGACCAGCAGCAGGGCGATGATGACCCAGAGCGCGAGGTTGCGGCCGAAATTGCTCATTCCATCCTGTCCTGTTCGCGGACCCGTGCCTCGCGGCGGCGTGCCCATCTTCCTCTGCGGTGGTTGCGGAGAGGTTTCTTCCCCACCCGTTCCCGGAACAGAGCAACACACATAGGTTCTCGCGGTCGGCTCTGCATCCCCGTGTCAGTCCATAACAGCGAACGGCGCCCCTCCTGCCGGTTCGTTCGGGCTGAACAGGACCGGCACGCGTGCGCACTCCGCTGCGCCAGGATAACCGAGATGCGGCACGGCCACCAATTCTTCACCGACGCGGAGCGCAGGAAGCGTGGCGAGGACCGCGGCCGGCAAGGACGAATGGCGCTTCAGCCGCGCCGCTCCTCCTCCGAGCGCGCCCAGCCGCGCCCCCGGCGGCGGGCAGGCCGATGCGGTGAGGCGGAAGCGGCCGTCCCAGCGAAGACCGGGGATTGCGGGCACGGGAGGGCCCATCGCGCGAGCCTCGCGCACCAGAAGCCAACCCGGTCCGAACCTGCCGGCCGGAAGGAGGCGAACCCCGCCGAGGGTGGCCGGGCGCGGGCGCGCGGCAAGGGCGGCAATGCGCGCCTCGGAGGGGGCGAATCCGGAGCCGGCGAGTGCGCGGATGAGCGACGCGAGGGCAGCGGGTGCGAGCGGACCTGGGGTCAGGCGGGCGAAGCCGGCAGGATAAAGAGAGACCCGCAAGGCGAGAGAGCGCGAGCGCTCGGCCTCTCCCGAGGAGCGCGCCCGCCCGGCGGCCAGCGCCGCCTCGTCGAGCGCGCTCGCCGCAACCCCTTGGCCCTCGCTATCCGCCCGCCAATGCCGCAGGCGCGCACGGGTGAACGCCGGATCGGCATTGCTGGGATCGGTGACCCAAGCGAGGCCGGCGGCGGCGGCGAAAGCATGAAGCTCTCCGGGAGTTGCCCCGAGAAGCGGCCGCAGGAGGGCGACGCGCAGTGTCTCCCGCCGTGCTGCCATGCCGGCGAGCCCCGGTGGGCCGCTACCGGTGAGGGCGCGCAGCAGCACCGTTTCCGCCTGGTCGGCGGAATGATGCCCGAGCAGGAGCCAGGCAAGGCCGATCTCCGCGGCCGCCGCTTCGAGGACGTCAAGGCGCGCCCTCCTTGCGCGCGCTGGCGTTCCGGGCCCGGGGAGAAGCCCGTGGAGCCGAAGAGTCCTCGTCCGGACGCCGAGGCGTGCCACTCGTCCGGCCGTTGCCTCCGCCTCGGCCGCTGCTTCGCGCCTGAGGCCGT
Source organism: Pseudomonadota bacterium (assembly GCA_021816925.1). Classification (GTDB taxonomy): domain Bacteria; phylum Pseudomonadota; class Alphaproteobacteria; order Acetobacterales; family Acetobacteraceae; genus JAKAWQ01. The sequence goes on along the minus strand of JAKAWQ010000062.1, from coordinate 10,632 downwards.
GATCGACGATGAGGGCGGTTACCGTTCCGCCGGCCACGCGAGCCCAGTCCATGGCGAGGAGGGTGAGTGCCAGGCTGTCCGGTCCACCGGATACCGCGACGCCGAGATCAGGACTCGCGCCAAATGGGCCGAGAGCTGCCATCCAGCCCGCAAATGCATTTCGCAAGTGGGTTGTCATCCCGACGACAGAAACCTGTTGCCGGGCCGACCGGGGCGCACGCGGGTCATGTGAGCGGCATCAACTCCCGCCCCAACGGGCGATGGCGAGGCTTCCGGTTTCTTTCTGATTTCGCTCTGATTTCGCGCGTGGCCGCCCCACCAGCCCCACGCGCATGGCGGCCGGCAGTGCCGCCGGGGTCAGGAGCAGCCTGCCTGATGCGCCAGTGCCGCCGCCGCCGGCGCAACGTCGGAGCGAAGCGTGGGAAACTGCTGGTGCAGCTTGGAAAGCGCGCCGCAGGCCGCAGGCTTCTGATTGATCGCCACGAGCGAGCGGGCAAGTCCGAGAAGGGAATCCTGCGCGTGCGGGCCGGTCGGCGAACGGCTGTAGGCGTCGTCGTAGGCCAGCGCCGCGCGGGTGAACTGCTTCTCGCCGAACAGCGCCTGCGCGGCCAGGAATTGGGCATCGTAGGCACGCGGCGAGCGCGAATCCGCCTTGAGCACGGTCTCCGCAGCCGTCAGGGCTGTGGGATAGTCCGCACGCGCCAATGCAGTCTCACCTTGCTGCAACAGGACCTCCGGCGGTGGGGGAGTGGCGGCAACCCGCGCGGCGGGGTGGGCGGGGGCAGGGGCGGGGGCGGGAAACGCAACAGAGCCGGCTTTCTTGCCCTGCCCCAGCTGGAACTGGAACTCGAGATCAGCGACCTTCTTGTCGAGATCGGCGACCTGCCGATCAACCTTGTTCGAGAGTTCGCTCACTCTGCCGCGCAGCGAGCGCACCTGACCCTGCAGGGAAGTTACACGGTCGAGAAGGGTCGCAATGAGGTCGTTACTGGTCCCGGCAGAAGCCGGTGCGGCCGGTCCATAGGCGCCGCCGAGTGCGGAACCCTGATTGTGGCCGGCGCCCGCCTCGATCTGCCGGCGCAGTTGATCGACCTCGTGTTTGACTTCGAGAATCTGGTTGCGGAGAGCGATCGCTTCGCGGCTTACGATTTGTGCCCCCGCGGGCTGAGCAGCGAAGGCAAGCAGCAGGACGACAATAAGGATCCTGATCCCCATCGACCTTTCCCTCTTCTCAGACGACACGGGCCGCCGCCCGCCGGCCATGCCGCAACCCAAATGGACCGCGATCGGCACGACCGCAACGCCGGCTCCTGGTCTCCGCGTGAGGTCTTGCGGAAAAGGCCGCATTGAAACGCTGGACAGCCGGAGCGGGATGCGATCTGGCTCGGAGGCCGATGCAATCCAAGCGCTCGCTGATATTAGGAACAATCACGGAGGGGGGAAATCGGAAAACCACCAAGGCCCTCCCCGGCGGCACAGCCACCGCCGGGGATGCTCACGGAGCCCAGGAAAAGCGGAGACTACTTCGCCTGGGGGTTGAAGCCTTGGATCGAAGTAATGGCGTTGCGGTTTTGGGCCCAGGCCTGCGGGTTGTCGCCAAGCGCGACGGGCCGCGTCTTGCCGTAGCTGATGGTCTGGATGCGGGAAGGGCTCACACCCTTGGCGACGAGATAATCGCGCGCTGCGTTGGCGCGGCGCCAGCCAAGCGCCAAGTTGTACTCTTCGGTGCCGCGATCATCGCAATTCCCGGCCATCAGCACCTTGACCTGGGGGTATTTCTCAAGCCAAGTCGCCTGCCGATCGAGCGTGGCCCGCGCCTCTGAGGTAAGGTTCGACTTGTCGAACGCGAAGAAGACGCGATCGCCGACGTTCCTGACGAGATCCTGTTCACTGCCCGGTGCCGGGCCCGAAGTCGCGGCCGCTGCGCCGGACGTGGTGGTTGTGGGCTTCGGCGTGGTTGCGCAGGCGGCCAGCAGCGCAACGGCTGCGAAGGCGCCAATAAGCCTGAATTTCATGGGGTTCGTCCCTGTCCGCGCGTGGTGTCCGGGGTGATGCAAACGCTCGTCCGGAGCGGCTCGCCCCGGTCCCGCCCGCGATTAGCGCGTGCGTTCCCAACGGTCAAGGACCCCTCTGCGCATAACGCCGCGCTTTTTTGCCCGTCTTTCCGTACCGGGCGGCCAGGCTCATGAGAGCAAAGGCGACCACGCGGGATCAGAGGCATCGGTCGGCGTCTGGACCATCCGTTCGTTGAACCCGGTGATGTCGATGCTGACCAGATGCGTGGAATGCCCCGCCCCGGCCGCGTTCACGGCCGGAGTGGTGCGCGAGAAGATGATCACCCGGCCGTTCGGACAGAAGGCAGGTCCGTCAACGCCGAAGGCCTCGGAGAGGATGCGTTGCCCAGTGCCGTCCGTGTTCATGACCCCGAGCCCGAAGGTCCCGCCGTTCTGGCGGATGAACGCGATCAGGTCGCCGCGCGGGGACCATACCGGGCTGAAATAGCGCCCTTGCCCATAACTGATTCGCTTCGGACTCGAACCGTCCGCGCCCATGACATAAAGTTGAGGTGAGCCGTCCCGGTCGGAGTTGAACGTGATGTGGGTGCCGTCGGGGCTGTAGCAGGGGCTGGTATTGATCGCTTCGGAATCCGTCAGGCGTGTTGCGCGCATGCCGGCAAGCGTGACCACGACGATCGCCGAGCCGCTGCCGTGCGCCTCCGAGAGGATCACCTTTGACCCGTGCGGGCTGAAACGCGGCGCAAAGGTCATCCCCTGGAATGCCCCGAGGAGAGATTCCCGACCGGAACCGAGATCCAAGAGATAAACGCGCGGCTGGTTCTGCGCGTAGCTCATGAAGGCGAGTTCGTTCTTGATCGGACGGAACCGTGGGTCGAGCGCCATCCACCTGCCGCTGGTGAGGAAGCGGGGGTTGTAGCCATCCTGGTCCATGATGGCGAGGCGGCGAATGCGCGCTGCCCGCGGTCCGACCTCGGAGACGAACGCGATGCGCGTGTCAAAATAGCCCGTTTCGCCCAGCAGGCGCTCGTAGATCACGTCGGCAATCATGTGCCCTACCCGGCGCCAGTTACTGGTGGTGGTGGTGTACGCAGTGCCCTGAAGCTGCTTCTCGGGCAACACGTCCCAGAGTCGGAATTCAACCCTAACGTTTCCTGCCGCCGGCTGCTCGACCTTGCCGGTGACGAGGGCGCGCGCGCCGATGACCTTCCAGTCCTGCCACTTCGGCACGGCTCCGATGCTGGCGGCGGCCTGGACAAAGGAGGCCGGATCGAGCGGGCGGAAGAGGCCGCAGCTGGAAAGATCATTGCTGATCACGCCGACGATGCCCTTGGCAAGTTCTCCCGACTTGCCGCCGGCGGCGGCGAAGACGGGGATCGCAATCGGAATCGGCGCGATCTGGGCGCGATTGACGTCAATCACCGCACTTTGCCCGCCCGAGCCGCTTGCCGGCGCTGCGGGAGCGGGCTTGGCCAATCCCACCTGCGGAGCCATCAGGAGTGCAGCCGATCCGGCGAGGAGTCCGCGGCGACCAAACACCAATTCCTGCATATTGAGACGCGCCCCTTCTTCCTGATCCCGCGAAGCGTTGCTCTAACCTCTTCCCCCGTCAGCCTTCAAGCATCGCCGGCCTCCGGATTGGCCCTTCCAACAGGTTTGCATCAGCCCATCCCTGAGGCCACGCACCCAACAAAAGGATGCCGACAGAAAGAAGCAAGTTGGAGACATGGAGAAACACCCTCCGCGAGGATGAAACTCCGGCAACACGCGCGATGCGTTTCAAGGTGCCGTATCTCACGGCGTGAAGCGGAATTCGAGGTGCCGCGGCGCGCCGAGCAGCGCCGGCGGGAGCGGCAGGTTCGCACAGCGCGGATCGAGCACTGCGTTTACCGCCCGGCCGGCAAACGCGCGCAGTGCCGGATTCCGATCGACACGCGTCCGATCGGCAGGTGCGACGGAGGCAATGCGAGCGACGCCGGACGCATCGGTCGTGACGTCGAGCAGAACCTGGAACTGCTGAACACCTGGGGCGCCGGGATCATAGGTCCAGCAGCGGCGCACATAGGCGCCGATCCGCCCGCGTTCCGCCGCTGTCAGCGCTGCCGTAGCGTTGCTTTGGGGCAGGCCGCCGGGATTGGGCGCCCCGCCGGGCTGGGGATTGGAGCGCGCACGGGGCGGGTGGGTCTGGCGCTCGAGCGTGCGCAGCTTCTCGAGCGTCGCCTCGAGCGCGGTGCTGGATGCCGCGGTGTTGGCTGTCGGGTGCGGCTGGTGAGTCGGGCTTGGCGGCGCCGGCGGCGGAGGGACCGGCGGCGGGGGGAGCGGCAGGGGCTTCACCGGAGGCGCCGACGCCGGCTTAGGCGGCGCGGGCGTCTGGGGGGCGGGCGTGGGCGGCGGCGCCGGGGTGGGGATCGGCGTGGGAACCGGCGTCGGCGGCACGGGCGGGACAGGTTTCGGCGGCGGCGCCTTCTGCGCGGGCGTAGGCGGAGGCGGAGGCGGCGGAGGGGGCGGCGGGGCCTGCGGAGGCTTGGGCTTTGGCGGTTTCTTCACCGGCGGCTTCTTGATCGGCCGCGGAGCGGGAGCGGGCGCCGGTGTCGGCGATGGCGCCGGGGCTTTGGGTGCGGGGCCGGCGAATTCCATGCTGACGGCAAATTCCGCCGGTGCCTCGGGCGGCAGCGAGGGCCCCACGGTGATAATGAGGACGCCAACAACCAGCACATGCAGCGCCGCGGAAAACGCGGCGCCGCGACGCAGCTCTGGGGTCATCTCAAGGCGAGCCCTGCGTTGCGCCCCTCAGCCCTTCGAGCCCGCACTCTTCGCCGCAGGGACCGCCCTTGGCGGCACGGTGGCTTCCGCAAGAAGGGCAACCTTGGTGAAGCCGCCATCGGTGATCAGCGCCATCACTTCCATGATCCGCCCGTAGGGCAGGCGGCGGTCACCGCGCACGAAGATCCGCCGGTTCGGATTGTTGTGTGCAATCGCGCGCAGCTTCGCCACCAACTCGTCGAGCGGGATGCGCGTGTCGGCAAGGTAGATGCGGCCGGCAGCGTCGATAGAGAGGGTGATGGGCGTCGCATCCTGATTGAGGGGCTGAGCATTTGCCTTGGGCAGATCGACCGTCACGCCTGAGGTCAACAAGGGGGCGGTCACCATGAAGATGATAAGAAGCACGAGCATCACGTCCACAAGCGGCGTAACGTTGATGTCGGCGAGCGGGCGGTAACGACCACGCCGGTTGGCTGCCCGCCCGAGAAGCGGCGCGGCCATCCTCAGCCGTGCTCCTCGGTCTGGCGGGAAAGAATCGCTCCGAACTCGGTGGCGAAGGCCTCGAGCCGGCTGGCAAACCGGGCAAGGTCGGTATTGATCTTGTTATAGGCAAGCACGGCCGGAATCGCCGCGAACAGGCCGGTCGCTGTGGCGAAGAGTGCCTGAGCGATCCCCGGGGCGACCACCGCGAGATTCGTGTTGTGCATGGCGGCGATCGCCGAGAAGCTGTGCATGATCCCCCAAACCGTGCCGAACAACCCGACGAAGGGGGCGGTTGCTCCAACCGAGGCGAGGAAAGCCATCCAGCGCTCCAGCCGATCCATCTCGCGCTGGGTGACCACGCCCATCGCTCGGTCCACCCGCTCCTTGACCCCTGAGCGGTTGATATCCGCACCGACCGCACGCGCGGTCCGGCGCCATTCGCCGAGTGCGGCGCTGAAGAGCGCGGCCATCGGATGGGTGGGGTTCTGGCCTTGCTCGTCGTACAAATCATCGAGGCTGCCGCCTGACCAGAAACGGCTCTCAAAGGCGTCGGCGGCACGGTTCACCTTGCGGAGCGTGCTCCACTTTTCGAACACGATCGCCCATACCCAGATGCTCGCGCCGAGCAAGCCAAGGATGACGAGCTTGACCACGATATCGGCCTGGACAAAGAGGCCCCAGAGCGACAGATCGATCCCGACCGATCCAAGATTGACGGCATTGACAGCCTGATTCACCAAAACAGCTCCCTGTTCGCCTCCGACCGCAGCCGGTCAGCGTCTGCCTTCGCTCTGCCCGGCGGCCAGCACACCCAGGGCATCACGCCACCGGGGCGGAATCCGGGCAGGCTTGCCATCCCTTTGCCGCACGCAGGCGAGTATCACCTCGGCCTCCACCAGCGTCTCGCCCTCCCGCCGGACGATCTGCACGAGTTCAACCCTGCTTGCCGCCACGGCGAGGACCCGGGTGCTCACCTCCAGCGACTCGTCGAGTCGGGCGGGACGCAGATAATCCAATTTGATGCGCCGCACCACGAAGATCAGCCCGAATTCGTGCAGCAGCGCCGCATGCGGGACCCCAAGATCACGCAGAGCTTCGGTCCGGGCGCGCTCGGCGAAGCGGAGATAGTTTGCGTGGTAAACGACCCCGCCGGCATCGGTGTCCTCGAAATAGACCCGGCAGGCGAAGCGGTGGCCGCTCACCCGCTCTCGCCAAGGAGATCGAGCTGGATGGGTAGGGCGGGCGGCGGCAAGCCGAGGTGCTGCCAAGCCGGTTCGCCGAGCACGCGGCCGCGGCTGGTGCGCAGCACGAAGCCCTCCTGGATCAGATAGGGCTCGATCACGTCCTCGATCGTGTCGCGCGCCTCGGAGAGCGCGGCCGCGAGTGTCTCGACCCCGACCGGCCCGCCGCCATGGTGTTCGGCGATGCGGGCGAGGTAGCGGCGGTCCATCGCGTCGAGGCCGACCCGATCGACCTCGAGGCGGTTGAGGGCGGCGTCGGCGATGCGTCGGTCGACCGGCGAATGCCCGGCGACCGCGGCGAAGTCGCGCACGCGGCGGAGCAGCCGGCCGGCAATGCGCGGCGTGCCGCGCGAGCGGCGGGCGATCTCCGCCGCCCCGTCCGGCGTGAGCGCAAGGTCGAGCTGCGCGGCGCCACGCGTGACGATGCGTTCGAGCTCGGCGGGGCTGTAGAAGCTGAGGCGAAGCGGGATACCGAAGCGTTCCCGCAAGGGGGTGGCGAGCAGGCCCGCTCGCGTGGTTGCGCCAACCAGCGTGAAAGGGACGAGATCGATGCGGACGCTGCGCGCGGCTGGTCCCTCGCCGATGATGAGGTCGAGCTGGTAGTCCTCCATCGCCGGGTAGAGCACCTCCTCGATCGCGGGGGCGAGGCGGTGAATCTCGTCGATGAAAAGAACGTCGCGGGGTTGGAGGTTGGTCAGCACGGCGGCGAGATCGCCGGCGCGCTGGATCACCGGGCCCGAGGTCGCGCGGAAGCCGACGCCGAGCTCGCGGGCGACAATCTGGCCGAGCGTGGTCTTGCCGAGACCGGGCGGGCCGTGCAGCAGCACGTGATCGAGCGCCTCGCCGCGGCTCCGCGCCGCGGCGATGAAGATTCCGAGGTTCGCCGTGAGCGCCGGCTGGCCAATGAACTCGGCGAGTGATTCGGGGCGGAGGCTCGCCTCGGCCGCGTCCTCCTCACCGACCGCCGGGCCGATGGCGCGCTCCGGCTCCGGGCGCGTTGCGGCCGCCGGGCGCTTCGTCATCTGGCGAGCTCCTTCAACCCCTCACGCACCAGGGCCGCGAACGCCGCCTCCTCGCCAAGCCGCAGGCCGGCCCGGGTGAGTGCCGCCTCGGCCTCCGTGCGCCGGTAGCCGAGATTGACGAGGGCGGAGAGCGCGTCGGCCGCAGCGCCGACGGCGGGCGGCGGCGCAGAGGTGGAAGCGGGCAGCATGGCAGCGGGTTCGCGCAGCTCGCCGAGCAGGCGCTGGGCGAGCTTGGTGCCCACACCCGGCGCGCGCGTGAGCCGGGCACGGTCCCCGGCGGCGATTGCCGCCGCGAGCTCGGCGGGCGGGAGCGTGGAGAGGATGGCGAGCGCAAGCCTCGCGCCGACGCCCTGCACGGCGGTGAGCAGGCGGAACCAAGCACGCTCGGCGGCGTCGGCGAAGCCGTAGAGGAGGATCGCGTCCGGACGAAGCTCGGTCTCGACGAGCAGGTGCGCGAGCGCCGGCGGTGCGGGCAGGGCGGCGAGCGTGCGTGCCGAAGCGTGGACGCGGTAGCCGACGCCGCCGACATCGATGATGCAGCTCCGCTCCTCGGCCGCGGCAACCCGTCCGGTGAGGCTCGCGATCACGCCCGCCGCCGCTTTGCTGCCTGCTCCCAGAGCCGGCGGCTCGCGCGGTGATGGGCGTGGCAGATGGCGATGGCGAGCGCATCGGCCGCGTCGGCCCGCTCGAAACGCGCACCGGGCAAGAGCCGCCGCACCATCATCGCCACCTGCTCCTTGGTTGCCGTTCCGGTGCCGACCACCGCCTGCTTGACGGTGCGCGCGGCATATTCGGCGACCAGAATGCCGGCAAGGGCGGGGGCGAGCAGTGCCACGCCGCGCGCGTAGCCGAGCTTGAGCGTCGCCGCGCCGTTGCGATTGACGAAGGTCTCCTCGATCGCGGCCTCGGACGGGGTGTGCTCGGCGAGGAGGCGGGCAAGCCCCTCGTGCAGTGTGCGCAGCCGTTCGGGCACCGGGGCTCTGGCATCGGTTGCGATGACGCCGCAGGCGATCGGCGAGAGCCGGCTGCCGGCGACACCGATGATGCCCCAGCCGGTGACGCCAAGCCCGGGGTCGAGGCCGAGAAGGCGCAACATGCCCTGATCCCCGCGTGCCGCTGGTTCCCGCTCAGGCGTCGATGCTCTGCATCGCGGCCTCGGGGATCTCGCAGTTGGCGCTTACGGTCTGCACGTCGTCGATCTCCTCCAGCGCCTCGAGGAGCTTGAGCACGGAGGCTGCCTGCTCGACGTCGAGCGTGACGAGGGTTTGCGGCCGCCATTCCAGCCCGGCCCGCAAGGGCGGCCCGAAACGGGACTCGAGGGCGTCGCGCACGGCAAAGAAATCTGCGACCCCGGTGGTGACCTCATGGCCCTCGGGCGTGCTCTCGGCGTTCTCAGCGCCGGTCTCAATCGCCGCTTCCAGGAGTGCCTCGGCAGATGCAGCATCGGGCGGATAGCGCAAGACGCCCTGCCGCTGAAAGAGAAAGGCGACGGAGTTGGGCTCACCCAGTGCGCCGCCATTACGGGCGAAGGCGGCGCGGATATCGGAGGCGGTGCGGTTGCGGTTGTCGGTGAGAGTCTCAACGATGAGGGCCACCCCGGCCGGGCCGTAACCTTCGTAGCGGACCTCGCTGAAATCCGGCCCGGCGCCGGCGCCGGTCGCTTTGCGAATTGCCCGCTCCACCGTCTCTTTCGGCATGTTCGCCTCGCGCGCGGCGGCGACGGCGGCGCGCAGACGGGGGTTGGCGCCAATCTCGGGCAGGCCCTGGCGAGCCGCTACCGTGATTTCGCGGATCAGGCGAGCGAATTGCCGCGCCCGGCGCGCGTCCTGCGCGCCCTTGCGGTGCATGATGTTCTTGAATTGGGAATGCCCCGCCATCGTGTCCTCAAGCCCCCCGTCGGCCCCCGGCCGGAACAAATTGAGGAGCGGGGGGCTTTTAGCAGCGGCGCGCGAGTCTGGCCAAGGCGATCACGCGGGGGAGTGGGCGGCTCCCCCGGCTTTGGGATCGCGGCGGGAAGCGGATTTCAATGCGCGGAGCCACTTCAGTCTTAGAGTCCATCCGGGATCATCTGGTTTCCTGACAGAGCTTTCTGAGCATGATGCGGATTGATGCCCAGCGCAGGAATGCGAGAGCGTTGCGGTTCAGGCATTCCCAGTCTTTCGCCAAGCGGCGACATCGGTTGAGCCAACCGATGGTCCGTTCGACGATCCAGCGTTTGGGCAGCACAACGAACTTTCCGGCGCCGGGGCGCTTGACGATCTGCACGCCGATCTTGCGACAAACGCACTTCAACCCCCGCCGAAATTTCGGACCCTGGTAGCCGCTGTCGGCGTAGAGTTTGCGCAGAAGCGGATAAAGGCCGATCAGCGTGCGCATCAGCAACACACCACCCTCGCGGTCCTGGATGCTGGCTGCATGGACAATGGCGCACAGCAGCAGCCCTTCTGTATCTACCAGGACATGGCGTTTCTTGCCCTTGATCTTTTTGCCGGCGTCAAAGCCAGGTGGGTCGATCGAAAGCCCCCTTTTTCGGCGCTCTTGACGCTCTGACTGTCGATGATCGCAGCGCTGGGGCCACCCTCCCGCTCGACCATCTCGCGGCACCGGACGTAGAGCGCGTGATGGATGCGCCCAAGCGTGCCATCATAGTTCCAGCGGCAGAAATAATCATTCACCGTGCTGCGCGGCGGCAAGTCCTTCGGTAGCGCGGCCCACTGGCAGCCGGTACTGAGGATGTACATCAATCCGTTGATGACCTCCCGCACCACCACCGTCCGCTTGTTGCCGCCTCGCCTGGCCGGCGGGATCAACGGGCCGATGATCACCCACTCCTCATCCGTCAGGTCGCTGGGGTAACGCAATTTGCTGCGGTCATACCGACCGCGATTCTCGTTCGTCCACATCAGCCGGCTCCCACGAATCGGACCACCACGATCGAATCATAGCTGATTCCAAGGACTCAAGCTGTTTCCGGATAGACACTTAGCAGGCCGCTGAAAAACCCCTTGATGTGTCGACTCCGGCATGATTCTCCCCGACCCCACGGGGGGCTCCAATCATGCGCGGCAAGGATCGTCAGACCGGTCAGTTTTTCGCCTATTGCAGCCC
>JAKAWQ010000152.1 GCA_021816925.1 Pseudomonadota bacterium | reverse complement strand
CGTTCCCCGTCCGCGGGTCGTCCAAGCCCTCAAAGCAGGCCGTGAAGCCCTCCATCGCCGCCCCCTGCGTGACCAACCACAAGGGGTAGAATCGATTCGCCCCGAGCCGGGCAACCTCCGGATCGACCCGTCAAGCCAAATCCAAATGCGATTTCCCTGACCGTCGGGGTGTTCGGGCTTGGCATCGGTCAGGGCCAGCCCTGCTCGCGCTCGAGCCCCAGATGCGTGGCGCGGATCCTGCGGTTACCGGGTTGAATGCGGCGGCCGACTTGCTCGGCGTGATCCTGGGGCCGCTCGTTGCTTCGCCCGCGGTGCGCCGGCTTGGCACGCGGAACCTCTTGCTCCTTTGCCTCGGCCTCGATGTCGCGGCGTTCCTGACCCTGAAGCTCTTCGATGACATTGGTGCCTGGTTCGTACTCCGGTTCCTGATCGGCATGGCGGGAGCGAGCATTTTTGCAGCGAGTGAGGCGTGGATCGGCCTCCTGGCGCACGAGGGGCGGCGAGCTGGTGAGTGCGAACGTGGCCATCGTCATGGCCTACGGAATTGGCTTGCTGGCCGGGCCGGTGCTTGGCGGCGCGGCAATGGATCTTATCGATCCGCAGGGCCTGCCGGCGTTTTTTGCCGAGCTGTTCGGGGCGTTCCTTGCAGTGACGCTCGGCCGGTGAGACCGGCATCGCCGGGCCCAACCGCGCTGGAACGAGGGCGCCGAGCCGACCGTTCCAGGCGGAAGGATTAGTTCGGCGCTTCGTCGCAGACCGCGTAGGCGAGACGGAGGAGGTGACCGGCAGCCGTTTCCATACCGGCGCGGTCGGCCTGTTCGGCGAGCGCGATCAGGCGATCCATCAGCACGAGCGGGCTGAAGCGATCGGGGAAGGCGAGATCGGGATCCGATGAGGTGAGCATTTTTCCTCGCAGTCGCCGGTATTTTCCGGCAAGCGGGAGCGATCTTGGTGCCGTTCGCATTGCCTAGAGGTTAACGGCGCGGGGAAACCCGGGCGGCCTCGTCCGGGCATTCGCGGAGTGCCCGGACCCTGAGTGCCGAAGCAAGTGGCCGGCCGGGCGGGCGGGCGGCGTCGGTCTCGGCGACAAGAGCCGCGAGCGTGCAGCCGCCGGCCTTCGCTACGAGGGCAAGCGCCGACCAGAATTCCGGCTCCAGGGCAACGCTGGTGCGATGTCCCGAGAGGGTGATGCTTCGTTTTTCCAGCATCAAGCGGCCGCTCGAAGCTGGGCCAGCGCCCAGGCGGCCGCTTCGGCAAGAACGGGATCGGGATCGGCGAGAAGGGGGCGTGCCGCCTTGGCCAAGTCCGGGTCGCGCGAATTGCCGATCGCAATCAGGACATTTCGGACGAAACGATTGTGACCGATGCGCTTGATCGGCGAGGCAGAAAAGCGGGCGCGGAAACCTGCCTCATCAAGTGCAACGAGCGTGGCGAGCGGTGGGGCAGAGAGATCGGCGCGGGCGGCGAGTTTTGCCTCACGACCGGCGGCGGCGAAGCGATTCCAGGGGCAGACGGCAAGGCAATCGTCACAGCCGTAGATGCGGTTGCCGATCAAGGGACGGAACTCTTCGGGGATCGGTCCGGGGTGCTCGATTGTGAGATAGGAGATGCAGCGGCGGGCGTCGAGCCGGTAGGGGCCGGGGAAGGCTGCAGTGGGGCAGGCGTCGAGGCAGCGGCAGCAGGTTCCGCAGTGATTGCGGTGGGGCGCATCTGGGGCGAGGGGGAGAGTCGTGAGGATTTCGCCCAGGAGAAGCCACGACCCGTAACGGCGGGAGACGAGGTTGGTGTGCTTGCCCTGCCAGCCGAGGCCGGCCTGCTGAGCCAGCGGTTTCTCCATGACGGGAGCCGTATCCACGAACACCTTGACCCCGGCGGCGAAGCGAGCGGCGATGAAGCCGGCCAGGTTCTTGAGCTTCCCTTTCAGAATGTCGTGATAGTCACGGTTACGGGCATAGACGGAGATGCTGCCCCGGTCGCGGCGGCCGAGGGCCTCGAGCGGGTCTTCAGTAGGGGCATAGGAGAGGCCGACGGCGATGATGCTCCGGGCCTCGGGCCAGAGCGCCCGGGGATCGGCGCGACGATCGGCGTGGTGCGCGAGCCATCCCATCTCGCCATGGCTGCCGGAAGCAAGGAAGCTTAGAAGTGCGGCGCGATGGTGCGGCGCGAGGGCAGCAGGGGCGAAGCCGATGGCCTCGAAACCCAGCGCGCGGGCACGCGCTGTGATCTCCTCCTTAGCCAAGGCCACGGTGGGGAGCGACCGCTTGAGGCGGAAGAAAGAGGCCGGGTAGCGGCTCGCCGGTCTGCCAGAAGACATCGATCGGAATGCCCCCGCGGGGGAACCAGTAGCCGCCGATGCGCAACCACCGCGGGGCAATGGCGGCGACGACGCGGCGACCAATCAGCATGGTGCATGCCTCGTGGAAGACGCCGTGGTTGCGGAAGCTCGCGAGGAAAAGCTTCAGCGATTTGCTTTCAAGTAACCACTCGCCGGGCACGTAGTCGATGACGATGTGGGCGAAATCCGGCTGGCCGGTGATCGGGCAAAGGGCGGTGAACTCGGGGCAGGTAAAGCGGACGACATAATCGGCAGGATCGGGATTGGGCACGCGCTCGAGTGAGGCTGCATCCGGGTTCGGAGGCAGCGGGACCTGGCGGCCGAGGAGGGTAAGGTGATTCATGGCTCTCCCGTACGTTGGCTCGCGCTAACGGCTTCGCCCCGCGCCGGGCTCTCCGGCGTCCCAGGCGGCGCGCAACGCCGCGGCGTGGGCGGGAAGGTTGCCGGCGATGACTGCAGCCCGAACGCCCTGCATCAGCGAGTGATAATAGTGCAGGTTGTGCCAAGTGAGGAGAATGGCGCCGAGCATTTCACCCGACTTGAAGAGATGGTGCAGATAGGCGCGTGGATGGCCGCGGCAGGCCGGGCAGGCGCAGGCCGGATCGAGCGGCCACGGGTCGGCGGCGAAGCGGGCATTGCGGAGGTTGAAGACCCCCTCCGAGGTGAAGGCGCGAGCGGTGCGGCCGGCGCGGGTCGGGATGACGCAATCGAAGAGATCGACGCCGCGCGAGACTGCTTCGAGAAGATCGTGCGGCGTGCCGACGCCCATGAGATAGCGCGGGCGGTCGAGCGGGAGCATGGGAAGGGTCGCATCGAGGATTTCCAGCATGCGGGCTTGACCTTCGCCGACAGCAAGGCCGCCGATAGCGTAGCCGTCGAAGCCGAGCTGAGTGAGGGCGGCGGCGGAATCGCGGCGGAGATCGGGATAGACGCTGCCTTGGACGATGCCGAAGAGGCCGTATCCGGTGTGGGGTGCGTGGGCGGCCTTCGAACGCGCGGCCCAGCGCATGGAGAGCTCCATCGAGCGGCGGGCAGCGGCGTGAGCTACCGGGAATTCTGTACACTCGTCGAGCACCATCGTGATGGTGGCGTCGAGCAGGCGCTGAACGTGGACGGCACGCTCAGGCGTGAGCTGGTGGCGGGCGCCGTCGATGTGGGAACGGAATACGACACCCTCTTCGGAAACTCTTCGAAGTGCACCGAGGGAGAGCACCTGGAAGCCGCCCGAGTCGGTAAGGATCGGGCCCGGCCAATCCATGAAGCGGTGCAGGCCGCCCAATCCGGCAATGCGTTCGGCACCGGGGCGGAGCATGAGGTGATAGGCGTTGGCGAGTAGGATCTCGGTACCCGCGGCATGGAGCGCATCTGCGGTCATGCCCTTGACGGTTGCCTGGGTGCCGACCGGCATGAAGGCGGGCGTGCGAATGGACCCATGAGCGGTTTCGAGCACCCCGGCGCGCGCAGCTTGGTGGGTTGCGGTGAGGGTGAGGGAAAAAGTCGGGGTCATGGGGGTCGGGGCTTTTAGCCCAGAGCGCGGCGCGAGGAACGTCAGGGAGGTGTCGTCTCTTGATCTTGGGCTCGCCGAGGAAGGATCGCCCGCGGGCGAGCCCCGGAAAAGGCGGGGCGCCACTCCTTGGGCGCCGCAGCGC
>JAKAWQ010000061.1 GCA_021816925.1 Pseudomonadota bacterium | reverse complement strand
TGTGACACCGTGCGTATGTGCCTATAAGTGCACCATATGAGATAATAAAAGCCTGCCGGTTCTTCACCGAGCCGGCGATCCTCCTGCATCGTCGCGTCCAACACGCGATGCGGGCCGTCTTCGGTGCTCCGATCGGCCGGCATGGCCGCGGCGAACCCAAGGGTCGAGGGGGGCGGTGCGGACCATACGGCACGAGGCCTCGCTGCTGACCGCGTCGTGGCTTTCGACCCGGCTGACGGAGGGGGTCGATACGCCCCCCGCGTCCCTGTCGGCAGAGTTTACAAATCGCAAGGGCGCATGGGGTGACCCTCGGAACGCCGGCGCCTGCGGGTGGCCCTCGGCAATTCCTTGACCCCGGGCTACCGCCCTGGCCCTGTCTCTCTGCAGACGGATCCCAGCAAACAGCGTGGTTTTCTGCAAATAGGCTTGCTTCCGGACGCCGCCAAACCCAGGCGCTTGCAGCGCCGGGCAACGTCTTCGCAAACTCTCGAAACCCGAAGATGCGCAACCCCATCCTCTCTCTCGCACCGCGGCGGCACTCCAGCCGGGTGGCGCGTTACTTGCGTCCCAGAAAGAGCTGTCGGAAAATTTGACAGGTTCGAAGCGATACGAAAGCACACGGTGGGGTAGAATACGTGTCGACCGACGATTCCAGTAACTCATTGTTTAGACGTGTTAATACTGTTAACCAATTGTTGCGGTCGCGACCCTTCGCGGGCAACGGCGGGCATGCCGGCGGCTTGGCGAAGCAACCAGCATGTAAACGAGAGTTTACAGTTCGCGTTTGTTGGCTGGCCACGCTGGCAAACTATCACATTGATTTTATTCAATATCTATCAATTGGCCTAACTCTTGCATGCTACACTGGCGGGTCCACTTGAAGAAGGAACGCCCAATGAACAACTTGAGACAACGCCTTCTCTGCGGCACTGTCCTCGGCGGCGCCGCAGCGCTCCTGCTCGCCGGAACAACCCCCGCCATAGCGTCCCCCTGCCCTGCCGCCGGGGCTGACACCACGTGCGGGCTCATCATCACCCTGAACCCCAACGGCACGGGGTCGATCACCGCAACGGGCCAAGGGCCCTATGACGGGATCGAGGATACCATGATCGGGGTGGTCAACAGCTCGGGCCATTCTGTCGGCGCAATCTCTCTGACGGCCACCACCTCAATCTTCGCTTTCGACGGCGACGGGATCGACACCTACACCGGCGCCAGCAACGCGATAGATACCACGGGGTATGGCGGCCCGCTGACCTACTTCACCAACATCAATGGGGCTCTGACAGCCGGCACCGCCAACTTCATCGGCGGGCTCGGCAGCGGCGCCAGCACTTACTTCTCGCTCGAAGAGCCCTTGACTTCGGCGAGCTTCAAGGTTGCCGTCCCCGAGCCGGCATCGATGCTCCTCCTCGGCACAGCCCTCGCCGGCTTCGCCCTGGTGCGTCGGCGCCGCAAGACGGCCGGCCCCACATAACCTCCGACCGAATCCATGCCACCACGGGCGGCGGAAACGCCGCCCGTCCTTTTTCCTGATTGATCGGCGGTTCGCAACTGGCCGTCCTTCCGGCGCGCCTATACCACGCCGCCGCCGTCCGCTTAGCTATACAGGTGTGACTCTTGCCCCTCCGCGGGCATCCTGGTCAGACCCGCGGAACCGCCCCGAGGAGTTCCGGTCCGAGGCCATCGTACAACGGGCGCAACAGCTCGGGTGCAGGCAGCGGGCGATTGACCGAGGTCTTGTAAACGGGCTGGCGCACCTGGACCATACTCGCAGTCCTGACCGGCCGCACGGCTTTGTCGAAGGCCAGGCAGGCATCGTCCCATTCCAGGCCGCAATGCTCGAGAATTCGGCGGGCCTGGGGTTCGAAATCTGCCACCAGTTCCTCGTAATCGACCTCCAGTACCAAGCCCGCTGGCAGTACCCGGTTCCAATGCGCCATGAGCCCCGCGTAGGAGCGATAATATCTGCCGAGCTCTCCGAGATCGTAGGCAAAGGGCTGGTCCGCGGCAAACAATGTCGAAAAGCAGGACAGGCAGGTGTCCACCGGATTGCGACGAGAGTGGATGATGCGTGCATTGGGCAACGCCAGATGGATCGGGCCGAGCACGCGGAAATTGGCCGGGAGCTTGTCCGTGATGCGTCGCCAATGCGCTCCGAGGGGGAAATCGGTGGCCTTCGTCAGGCGGCCGAGATAATCCGTACCGAGCCGACGCAACTCTTTACCACTTGCGAACCGAAACCGCTCAAAAAACGGCAAGCCGATCCCTCTCGTCGTGGTGAAGCCGTTCAACGCCCTTGCAAACTCAAGTCGTTCGCCGGCAGCGAACACGAGCGGATGGCTCGCCAGAATCTGCTCGATCAATGTCGATCCCGAGCGCGGCATGCCGACGATAAAGATCGGCAGGGCCGACGGGTTGCCGCAGCCGGCTTTCGCGCGCATCAGATCGTCCGTAAACACGGCGCGGATGCTGTCGACCATGCGCATGGCGTCCGCCTCGTCGTAAGCGATCTGGCTTCGTTTTAGCGCGTTGCCTTCGAGGCTATGGCGGAAAGCTTCGGGGTAGGCGGCAATCTGCGAATAGGCGTGGCCCAGAGCGAAATGAAGATCGATCCGATCATCGACCGAAAGCGGCGTCATGTCCTCCGCCAGTGCCTTCAGGGCCACGAAGTGCCGGTCCGTGGAACTGGCCTTCTGGAGCTCGAAGAGGGCGCCGTAGAACATTGCCCGTGTCGGCTCCAGGTCGATCGCGCGCTCGAAGGCAAGCCGCGCCTCGCCAAAACGCCCGATCTCCATCAGGGCCGCACCGCGGTTGTAATGCGCGATCGCCGCGTGAGGAGCGACGACGAGAGCCTGGTCGTACTGGCTTATGGCTTCGGCGTGCTTGTTGATGGACTGCAATGCGGTCGCAAGGCCATAGCGCGCCTGTAGATAGTCGGGATCGATCTCAAGCGCCCGTTCGAATAGTGGAACCGCCTCGTCGTGGCGATCGAGCTTCTGCAATGCGACCGCAAGACCGCAGGCGGCCTCGGCGTAGTCGGGGTCGATCTGAAGCGCCCTTTCAAAGAATGGGAGCGCCTCGTCGTAGCACTTGAGCGCCCGCAACGTGGAGGCCAGACCGAAATGTGCCTCGGCGTATTTGGAATCGATTGCAAGTGCGCGATCGTATTCCTCCGCGGCTTCATCGAAGCGGCTCTGGGCGAGCAAGGCGTTTGCAAGATAAGCGTGCGGCTCGGCGGACTCGGGCTTACGGCTGACTGCCTCGCGGAACAGTCTGGTCGCCTCGTCGAGGTCGCGTTCCTGCAGACGGACCATGCCGAGATGGACGAGCGTGTCGTAATGCCCGCCATCGCTCGCCAGGATCGCCCGGTACTGCCGCTCCGCATTGAGCATATCTCCTTGCTGATGGCGCGCAAGCGCCTCTGCGAACAGCGCCTCCAACGACCGGGAGGTGCCGGGATTCTCGCCAGTTGTACTCATTCCTTGCCTGCCATGATGTGCCGGAACCGCGATGTGGACGAGGCCTCATATACACGAGATCGCGCGGTGCTTGGGGGATTTGCCCCAGCGGCGGCGGACGGCTGTGAGCGCCCTCGGCCAACCACATGCCGTCGGGGGCTACGGCAAAGGCGTCGGCGCCGCATGACGGCAGGGTCCGCGTAACACGCAGCCAGGCTGCCGCCACCATCGGTGGCGGAAACGCCCTGGCCTGCTTCCCCGCGGAAGGCGGGGAGCGAATGGCGTGGCTGTGGTCCGCCTTGCGCATCCGCAAAACTGCGCCAGCCTGCGCAGGCGCGGACAATCGATGCGGGCGAACGCGAAAATTGAGGGAGCCCACTCGAACGTATGCCTCTTGCCGAGCAATGGGGGTTTCGGAATACTCGGGCGTTCGCGCCAGGTGCAGAGGCAAGAGCATCAGCGACGCCGCTTCGGCGCGGGCGGAAGGACCCGAACGTCAGCCGCGCTGGCGGGAGCAACAGCCTCGGCGCCGTGAGCATCAGTGCATGGTATTTCCGAAGCTGCTCGCCATCGCCAGGCAGGATGAGGACATGGACGCCGGTATCGCGCACGAAGACGCCGCCGCGGGGACCTCCGTCACGCCGCCTGCCAGCGCATCGAGGCCGATGTGCCGAATTCCGCCCGCCCGGGCGACGTCGGTTCCGGCGGCCGCGCCCCGCTGTTGGGGATCCGGTCGCCCGCTGGCGATCGGGCTCGGGACGTACGAAGCCGAGCCGGAGCCGTCGGATCGGTTTCGACCGGTCGTCACCTTTCGCCCCCCGCTGCCTTCGTCCTCGTTGGCAACCAATCCCTCGTCCGGAGCCGATGCCGGCGGTCTATCTCCTTCCCGTTTCATTTCCGCAGCGCTGATCAAGGCAGGGCTGATTGCGGTGGGAGGATAGGATGCCGGCGGACACACCCACCGATCTTGCTTCGCGCTCCAAACGCAGCCGCAACGGCAACTGGTTCTCTCGCAGGCGAATCGTCGCCGTGGGCGGCGTGCTGACCGTTCTGCAATTATTTGTACTCGGATTCCTCGTCGCAGGAACGTACGGGGTAGTCAAGCGCTACGGGCCGGAAACGGTTTCCTTCAAGGCTTTTTACGCGGCGGGCCAGCTCGCCAATGAAGGTAACGCACCGCTCGTGTACGATGCGGCGAGTCTTGACGACGCCGAGGCGACGCTCACGCACGCCGGTGTCCATTTCGATCCATTTCCGTACCCACCGATCTATCTCCTGCTGTGCGCGCCGCTTGCACGCCTGCCGATACGCGTGGCCTTTGGCCTCTTCGAGGCGACGACGCTGGCGCTCTATCTCATCGTGGTAAGAAGAATACTTGCCGAGAACGGTTGGTCCTGGTTGCTTCCGACGTTGGCATTCCCGGCCACATTCTGGACGATCGGCTTTGGCCAGAATTCCTTTCTCACAGCCGCGCTTTTGGGTGCTGGCACCCTCCTCGTCGATCGCCGTCCGGCGCTGGCTGGCAGCTTCTTCGGTATGTTGTGCTTCAAGCCGCATCTCGGGTTGCTGGTTCCGGTTGCGTTGCTGGCTGGCAGACGCTGGGGCGCCATAGCCGCAGCCACGATCACGGTGGGCGTGCTGACCGCGCTATCCGTTGCGCTCTTCGGCCGGGAGACATGGCACCATTTTCTGCAATACGTGCTCACCTCGGGTCTCCTTTCCCAATTCGAGGGCAATACGACCAATGTATTCGGCTCCGTCAGCCCCTTCGCGGCAGCGCTGGCGTTGGGTCTCTCGTACTCTCACGCACGGCTTGTGCAGATGGCGGCGACCTCCTTCAGCATGCTCTTCGTCGCATGGGTCTGGGGAACCAACGCCAGCCTCCCCCTCAGATCCGCTGCTCTGGCTGCCGGGACCCTCATCGCTGTTCCCTATGCGTTGCTTTACGACGTCATGTTTGCGGGGATTGCCGGTGCCTGGCTCGTCCGTGCCGGACGCACCACCGGATTCGCGCCCTGGGAAGAAGAGACTCTTGCCGCCGTCTATATTCTGCCGCTGTTCGCATTGCAGGCGGGGATGGTGCTGCGCCTCCCGTTGGCTCCGCTTGCCGGAGTGGGATTGGTGGTGGTGTGCGCGACGCGTGTATGGCGAGAGCGCGACCTGTTGGATCGGCCTACGGCTGGCCGGGATGTCAGCTATTGAGGCCGCTCGTCGTGTGGGCGTCCGGGTGCAGCGGGAGGCTCGAACGAAAGGGATCGGCCGCGTTCGGGCCGTGCGGCGCTTGAGACCCGCGTCCAACTCCCATGTGCAACGCCCACATCGCAGCCGCAGGAACGCTCTATAAGAAGTCGAGAGGAAGGCAGCGGCGGATCATGGGTTAGCTGAAAGGCCAGTGGCCGGGGGGTGGCGCGCGGCCGGCGGCGAAGCCGGGCCTGACCCATTCCCGATCCGCCGCCGGGCGCGGGGCGCGTACCCGGCGTTCCCCCGGGCCCCGGTCCTTGTTAGAATTCCGCAACGGCAACAGAGGCTCTGTTCACGGAGGGCCGGGGGAAACCGTCATGACCGAGGCGCGCCAGGTCTGTGCCACCACGCGGGCAGCCGCACGGAGTCGCTTTCGTCTGTTGCTCGCCGCCAGCACGGCGCTCTCGGCGTTCGCGGGAATCGCCCCCGCGTGCGCGCAGTCCCCGCTCGCCACGCCAACCGGCGGCACCGTTGTCGCCGGAGCGGCCCGCATCGGCCAGGCGCCCGGCCAGACCACCATTACCCAGGCAACGCCGCGCGCGGCCATCAACTGGCAGGGCTTCGACGTGGGCAGCCGGGCGACGGTGACTTTCAACCAACCTTCCGCGCAGGCGGTCACACTCAACCGCGTGCTCGCCCCGGATCCCTCGACGATCGCCGGCCGGATCACGGCGAACGGAAGCATTGTTCTCGTCAATCCCGACGGCGTGATGTTCGCGCACGGATCGGAGGTGAACACGGCCGGGCTTGTGGTTTCCGCGGCCGGCATCACGAATCGCAACTTCATGGCCGGCCGGATGGTGTTCAACCAGCCCGGGAACCCCAACGCACGGATCAGCAATCGGGGCTCCATCACGATCGCCGGGGAAGGACTTGCCGCGCTTGTGGCACCCGAGGTCGCGAATTCCGGGGTGATCGCCGCGAAACTCGGCAGCGTCGTGCTGGCCGGCGCGCGAACGGCGACGCTCGATCTCTACGGAGACGGCCTCGTCTCGATCGACGTGACCGGTGCGGTGCGCTCTGTTCCGACGGGTTCGGGCGGCAAGGCCGCGACCGCCCTCGTGACAAACACCGGCACCCTCATCGCCCAAGGCGGCACCGTGATGCTGACGGCGGTGGCCGTGGACGGCCTCATCCGCAATCTCGTCGATGCACGCGGCACGATCTCCGCGGACGGCACCCCGGGCGCTCCGGCCGGGACCATTCTCGTGCAGGGCATCGGCGGCTCCATTCGCATCGCCGGCACGCTTTCCGCGAGCGGCGACGGGTCGGGCGGCACCGGCGGCGCGATCGGCCTCGATGCCACGGGTTCGGTCGCGGTCGCGAAGACTGCCCGCCTCGATGTTTCCGGGCCCGCGAGCGGCGGACTTGTCGCGGTCGGCACCACGCTTGCGCGGGCACGTGGCGGGCCGGGTACGCCCGCAGGGCTCACCGCCACGAACGTGAGAATCGCGCAAGGGGCGACGATCGATGCCGACGCCACGGCAAGCGGCCCCGGCGGGCGCATCACGGTGCTCTCAACCGCGACCACGTCGGATCATGGTGCGATCAGCGCGCGCGGAGGTGCGGCGGGCGGCAACGGCGGCTTCGCCGAGGTTTCGGGCCACGATCTCACGCTCGACGGCTCGGTCGATACCAGCGCCCCGCTCGGTACCATGGGATCGATCCTGCTCGATCCCTATAACCTGCAAATCGTGGCGCTGGGTACCAGCAACGGCGATGTCAGCGGGAGCGGCGTGGCTTATGGCGCCGGCAATATCACACCCGGCTCGACCGATACGGTTTCGGCAATTGCACTCGGGGCGTTATTCGCCGGGACCGTGACGGTGCAGGCGATCAACAATCTCGAAGTGTCGGTCAATCTGAGTACCAACCCGACATTGACGACGCAGTCTTTGATCCTGCAAGCGGGGAACAGCCTCATCGTCGATCCCGGTGTCACCATCTCGGCCAGTGGCAATCTCGAGATGGACGCTGCGTCCTCTAACATTCCGGGTTTCAATCCGAATGGCGCGCTGATCATGAACGGCGTTATCACGGCCGGCGGAAATATCAGCCTGGGCGCCGGGAGCTTCGGAATGTTCGTGGACGGGCCGGTGTCCACCAATCCGAGCACGGGCTCGGTCACGCTCACCAGCGGCGGCGCAATCACCGAAGGAGGCGGGGCGATCCTTGCCGACGTGCTGACCGGCTCGAGCGCCGGGACGGCGCTCTTCACCGGCAACAACGCAATCGCCGATCTCGAGGATTTCACCGCCGGCGGTAATTTCACGCTGGTGGACAGCACGCCGCTCGTGCTCACCGGTCCGGTCGGGGTGCCCGCGGGCGACACCATTACGATCGAGACCGACAGCCTGACCGAGGGTTTCCGCAGTCCCGGCAGCTTCGTCATTGTGTGGGGCGCACTCTCCGCTCCGGCCGGCGAGGTGCTGATCGAGCCCTATACCCCCACGGTGCCGGTGGCGCTGGTCGGCGCGGGCCCCCAACCCGCGGGAACGCTCTCGCTCAACGACGGTCTCCTCGAGGTGATCTCGGCGAACACGCTCGCGCTGGCCTCGTTCGACGCCGAGCCGATCACGGTTTCCGGGGCCAATCCGCTCGGCGGCCTCACCGATCCGCACACCGGCCAGGCGAGCGGCATTGGTACGCTCTCGGTTAGTGCCGGCGGTGCGTTCACCGAGTCCTCCGCCGCGTCGCTCGACGTCGGCGTGCTGACGGGCAGCGCCGCGTCGGTGGCGCTCGACGGAACGAACCTCATTCCGATCCTCGACGATTTTTCCTCCTCTGCCGGCTTCGCCCTCGCCGACGCGGAAAGCCTCACTGTGCTAGGCACCCTCGCCGATCCGACCGGCATTACGCTCGCCGTCGCGCCCGGCGCCCTCTTGCTCGGGGTAAGCGGCCAGCCGAGCGTCCTCACCACCGGCGGCACGATGAACCTCGGCGTGCCGGACGGCAGCATCACCCTGCCGGACGCCAGCCTGACCGCCGGCACGCTCACCGGCTCGGCGAGCAGCCTCGCCGCCTTCGGCACGGCCGACGTCGCGACACTCGGCTCTTTCACCGTCTCTGGCTCGAGCGGCGAATTCTCCCTCGCGAGCCTTGCCCCACTGACAATCACCGGACCGCTGAGTGCTGCCTATTTCGACATCGCCGCACCGGGCACGCTCACGCTCTCCGGCACGATAACGACAACGGGCCTGCCGCTCGCCCAGCAGGAGGGCGCCGTACCTTCGCTGCCTGGAAGCGTACTCGAGGTGCTGCCCGGTGCCGCCGGCACCGGAAGCAGCGTGGAGCTCGGCACGAGCGTCATCGCCCCGCTCGGCACCGGCGCCGCGACCCTTCGGATCCAGCTCCCCTCCGCCGGCGGATCGGCGAGTTTCTCCAACCTCCTGGCCGGCGGCGCCAACCTCGTTCTCGCGCTCGGACCGGGCTCGACCTCCGGTACGATGACAGTCGGCAGCCTGCTCGTCACCGGCACCGGGGGCAGCGCAAACCTGTTCGGTTCCCTTGCCGGCGTTACCGGCCCGGCCGCCGCCGCCGTGGGACGCATCTCTCCCGCGATCAACGCAAATTACCTGTTCAATAGTTGTGTGATCGAAACCACCGTCTGCGCGCCGATCGGCGGTCAGGTGCCTTGGGGAACCCCGAGTGTCGTCGCAATTGGCGGCGGCCCGGCGCTGGTGCCGTTCACCGCGCTGCCCGCACTCGTGCTCCTCACGATCCCGTCCCAGATCGGAGAAAACTGGACCGATTCCGGCGGGTTCCCGCTCCCGAACATCGCCGCGCTTGATTACTGAAGACGAACCGCAAGGCGCCGCCCCTGACATCCGGCCCCAATGCACCTATCTTTCGCGAAACACCGGTCGGAGGAGGACCGCCATGCTGAACCCAGTCTCGCCCCTGCCACTCAAGGATCCCAGCCTGTTCCGCCAAGCCAACCTGATCGACGGCAAATGGGTGGAAGCGGCCTCGGGCCGCACCCTCGTGGTCAAGAATCCGGCGACCGCCGAAGCGGTGGGCGAGGTGCCGGCAATGGGTGCGGTGGAGACGCGCCGCGCCATCGACGCCGCCGCGCGCGCCTTCCCCGCTTGGCGGGCAATGCTGGCCAAGGAGCGCACTGCCATCCTGCGCCGGCTCTTCGATCTGATGATCGCCAATACCGAGGACCTTGCGCTCATCATGACCGCCGAGCAAGGCAAGCCGCTCGCCGAGAGCCGCGGGGAGATCGCCTACGCCGCGAGCTTCATCGAATGGTTCGCGGAAGAGGCCAAGCGCATTTACGGCGACACGATCCCGCAGAACGCCAAGGGCCGGCGCATCGTCGTGCAGAAGGAGCCGATCGGCGTCTTTGCCGCGATCACGCCGTGGAACTTCCCCGCCGCCATGATCACCCGCAAGGCCGGCCCCGGCTGGGCCGCCGGCTGCACCGGCGTGCTCCGTCCGGCCAGCCAGACGCCGTTCTCCGCCCTTGCCCTCGGCGTGCTTGCCGAACGTGCGGGTATGCCGCCCGGTGTGTGCAACATCATCACCGGCCCCTCGGGCGAGACGGGCGCGGAACTCACATCCAACCCGCTGGTGCGCAAGCTCTCTTTCACCGGCTCGACGGAGGTCGGCGCGAAGCTGCTTGCGCAGTGCGCGCCCACGATCAAGAAGACCAGCATGGAACTCGGCGGCAACGCCCCCTTCATCGTGTTCGACGACGCCGATCTCGATGCTGCCGTATCCGGCGCCATGGCCAGCAAGTACCGCAACACGGGGCAGACCTGCGTCTGCGCCAATCGCATCCTCGTGCAGGACGGCGTGTTCGATGCCTTTTCCTCGAAGCTAAAGGCCCAGGTGGAGAAAATGTTGGTCGGCAATGGCATGGAGCCGGGTGTGGTGCAGGGACCGCTGATCAATCCGGCGGCGGTCGCCAAGGTGGAGGAGCACATCGCCGATGCCGTCGGCCGCGGCGCCAAGGTGATCACGGGCGGCAAGCGCCACGTGCTCGGAGGCAACTTCTTCCAGCCCACCATACTCACCGATGTGCCACCGGCGGCGATGATGTTCCGCGAAGAGACGTTCGGCCCGGTGGCGCCGCTTTTCCGCTTCAAGACCGAAGAGGAAGCGATCCGGCTTGCCAACGATACCGAGTTCGGCCTTGCCGCCTATTTTTACACGCGCGATGTCGGGCGCGTGTTCCGGGTGGCCGAGGCGCTGGAATACGGCATCGTTGGCATCAACGAGGGCATCATCTCGACGGAAGTGGCCCCGTTCGGCGGCGTGAAATCCTCGGGGCTCGGCCGCGAGGGCTCCAAGTACGGGATCGAGGAATTCGTGGAGATCAAGTACCTCGCGGTCGGCGGCATCGGCACGTAGGGGGCGTGCGCCGGCCGTAACGCCCCGGCTCAGGCGTTCGCGCGGATGAAACCCTTGATTGCAGGGGCGACCTCCTCGCGGAAGCGGTGCCCGCTGAAGAGGTCGAAATGTCCCGCGCCCTGCTGTTCGCGATGGCGTCGCAGCGCCGCAGGCAGGCGTGTGCAGAGCGCGTGAGTGGCGCGCGTCTGGCCGATCCCGGAAATATCGTCGCGTTCGCCTTCTATCGTGAAGAGAGCGGTGCGCTCGATCGCACCAGGATCGACCAGGCAACCCCGCCAGCGCAGCGGCCGCCGCGCCAGCAGGTGCTGCTGGAACACCGCGGCGATCGTCGCGAGGTAGTATTCCGCCGGCAGGTTCATGACCGCAAAATACTCATCGTAGATGCGCCGACTGGCCGCGAGCGACTCCGCCTCGTCGGTGAGCCGGTGCAGGAACATCCGCCAGTGCGCCTCGAAATGCTGGTCCGGATGCATGGCCAGGAAACCCGAGAGCTGCAGAAAGCCGGGATAGACGAGGCACCGGAACCATTCGAGCGAGTGCGCCTCGGCGAAACGGCTCACCGCGTTCGGCCCGGCGCGGGTGTCGATCGGGCCGCCGAGGAGCGTCATGCTGGGCGGCGGATCACCATCCTCGCTCATCAGCGCGATGGCCGCGAGCGCCGGCACGGTGGACTAGCAGACCGCGACCACGTGCGTTTCGGGGCCAAGCAGCCGCACGAACTCGATCACGTGCGCGATGTAATCCTCGAGCCCGAACTCCGGAGCCGCCACCGGCAGGTCGCGCGCATTGCGCCAGTCGCTGACGAAAATGTCGTGGTCCGGAAGGAAGGCCGCCATCGTCTCGCGCAGCAACGTCGCGTGGCGTCCGGAAAGCGGCGCGACGAGAAGGAGGCGCGGATCGTTCGGCCGGCGGGCCAGTCGGCGGAAATGGCGCAGCTCGCACCAAGGCCCCTGCCAAGTGACTTCTTCCTCGACCGCCACAGGCTCGCCTCCGATCATTGCCTCTGCGAGGCCGAAAGCCGGACGACCGAATTCGCGCAAAAGGTGCTCGAGGCTTGCCAACACGGCTGCGGCGAGGTTCCGGCCGGTCAAACCACGCAGACGTGCCGGAACTATTTCCAGGAAACGGAGCGCGCCGCTGGCCAAAGCCCGCGCGGGCACGAGCGCAAGGCGCGGCATCTCGTAGCACTGGTAGAGCACGCGTCCCCGAGGTGACTGGGCGGAGGCTGCCGCGCCGTTCAGGCGAGGATCGTACCCGGAGTCTCGACGCCGTTCGAGCCCCCGGAACGTGCCGGTCGGCACGCGCGGCGGCATGCACCGGGACCATCGTAACGAAGCCGAATGAAGCGCGCGTAAACACGGCTTCGCACCGCTTCCCGCCGATGCCATGATCCGCCCATGCTGAAGGAGCTGTTCGATCTCTCCGGCCGTGTTGCCCTCGTTTCGGGCGGCTCGCGCGGGCTCGGCTTGCAGATCGCCGAGGCGCTCGGCGAATTCGGCGCACGGCTTGCGCTCACCGCCCGCAAGGAGACGGAACTTGCCGCCGCCGTGCGGCATCTGGCGGACCAGGGCGTCACCGCGATCCCGATCGTCGCCGATCTTTCTCAGCCCGCCGCCGCCGCAGCCATCGTCGAGCAGGTTCTCGCCGCCTGCGGCCGGATCGACATCCTCGTCAACAATGCCGGCACAGCCTGGGGCGCGCCGGCCGAATCGCACCTGCTCGAAGGCTGGCGCAAGGTGATCGACCTCAATCTCACCGGCACGTTCCTGCTTACCCAGGCGGTCGGGCGCGCGGCCATGCTTCCTGCGCGCAAGGGCCGCATCCTCAACATCGCCTCGATCGAAGGGCTCCGCGGCAGGCGCGCAGGCATGCCGGGAACGCTCGCCTACGCCACGAGCAAAGGCGGCGTCATCAGTTTCACCCGCTCGCTCGCCGCCGAGTGGGCGCCGCACGGCATCACGGTGAATGCCATCGCGCCCGGATTCTTTACCTCCAAGATGACCGCGAGCACGCTCGAACGATACGGCCCGGAAATCATCGCGGCGACACCGCTCGGCAAGCTCGGCGGGCCGCACGACCTCAAGGGGGCGGCGCTGCTCTTCGCCTCCGACGCGGGCGGGCACATCACGGGCCAGATTCTGGCGATCGACGGCGGCGCGACCGCGGTCTGAAGCCGCGGCAGCGAGGAAAGCGCTCGTTCAGACCACGTGATCGGGCGCGAGCACGCACGTCACTTCGATCGTGCGCTCCACCTGCAAAGTCGGATGGCCGATCGCGAACCGCCGCGCCAACGTCCGCCCGGTCTCGGCGAGGAATTCCGGTCCGGGCGCCGCGCCCGGCATCACCAGATGGCAGGTCAGCGCCGTTTCGGTCGTGCTCATCGGCCAGATGTGCAGATCATGGATCGCAACCACCCCCGGCAACGCCAAAAGGTAGGCCCGCACCTCCTCGGGATGGATGCCGGGCGGCACTGCGTCCAGCATCATCGCGAGCGACTCGCGGAACAACCCCCAGGTGCTCCACCCGATCGCCGCGACGATCATGATACTCGCCACCGGATCGATGCGGTTCCACCCGGTGGCCGCAACGCCGAGCGCCGCCACGACGACGCCCGCCGAGATCACGGCATCCCCGGCCATGTGCAGAAAAACGCTCCGCACATTGATCTCGCCGCGGCGCCCGGCCGCGAAGAGCAGCGCCGTTGCGCCGTTCACCGCGATGCCGATCAGCGCAACCGCGACGACCCACGCCGCCGCGACCGGCGCGGGGGCGACAAGCCGACGCAACGCCTCGACCAGGATCGCGCCGATGCTCACGAGGAGGGTCGCCGCATTGGCGAGGCTGGCAAGGATCGTTCCGCTGCGCAGCCCGTACGTGTAACGTGCGGACGGCAATCGCTTCGCAAGAGTCGCCGCGACCCAGGCGCCGACCAAGCCGAGGACATCGCCGAGGTTATGCCCGGCATCCGCCAACAAGGCCGTCGAATTCGCAAGAATCGCGCCGGCGACCTCGATCAGTACGAAGGCCAGGTTGAGCGCCGTGCCGATCGCGAAGGCGCGGCCGAAATCGGCGGCCGTATGGGCATGGCCGGGAGGGTGATGATCGGCGTAGCCCGCGTCGCCCTTAGGACCGTGCTCGTGCTGCCGTCCCGCCATGCCCCCTCACCCGGCGCGCGGATGCGAGGTCTTCCAGACCGCGAGCAGCTTCGCCTCGTCCACGGCCGTATAGAGCTGCGTCGTCGAAAGGCTCGCGTGGCCGAGCAGCTCCTGGATCGAGCGCAGATCACCCCCGGCGGCCAAAAGGTGCGTGGCGAAGGAATGCCGGAGCGCGTGCGGCGTCGTGTGCTCGGGAAGGCCGTGCAGGCGGCGGAACGCGCGCAGGCGCCGTTCGGCGACGCCGGCAGCGAGCCTCTTGCCGCGCACGCCGACAAAGAGCGGCGCCGCCGAATGCCGATCGGGATGGTGCGCCAGCCATTCGGCGATCGCACGGCGTACCGCCGGCAGCACGGGCACCAGCCGCTCCTTCGCCCCCTTGCCGCGCACGCACAGCAAGTCGTTCCGATCCGGTAATGGAGCATCGCCGACCGAAAGCCCAAGCGCCTCGCCGATCCTGAGCCCGCTGCCGTAGAGCAGCGCGAAGAGCGCGGTGTCACGCGCCGCCTCGGCCGGGGTTTCCGCCTCCTCGCCGATCTCGGCGACCAGCTTGCCGGCGGCCTCGATCGAGAGCGCACGGGGCAGCCGGCGCGCCTTGCGCGGCGTGCGCAGGAGTTCAAGGGCCGCATTCTCAATCCCGCGCCTTCGCGCAAGATAGCGGAAGAACCCGCGTACCGCCGCCAGGTGCCGTGCCCGGCTCGCCGCCCCGTTTCCCGCCGCCGCGAGTGCGGCGAGCCAAGCCCGGAAATCCCTCGCCGCGAGCCGCGCCAGCGCAGCGAGGCCCGGCTCCTCGCCGAGATGGCCCGTGAGGAAGCCCAGGAACTGCCCGAGGTCCGCCCCGTAGGCCGCGACCGTGCGCGGCGAGGCCCGCCGCTCGGCGGCGAGCCAATCGAGGAACCCGCGCCGCGCCTCCTCGGCAGTCACGCCCTCTCCAGCGCCGCCGCCGCGGCGCGCGCGAGCAGAAGCAGCGGCGCGCGCGCGGCACGCGCCGGCGTCGCGAACGGGTCCCGGCAGGCAAGAGCAAGCAGCGCAGGAACGGCGGTGCCGGGCAAACGTACGAGCGCCTCGTGGCAGGCGAGCGCCGCCGCCTCGCCATGCAGAAAAACGCTCTCGGTCGGGTTCGCCAGGCGCGGCTCCGTGAACCGAATGCGCACCTCCTCCTCTCCGAGCAACCGCCCGATCATTCCCGCCGGCAGGGCCCGCGCACCCGCGATCTCGGCCTCGATGCAGAGCGTGACCGCGTCCACGCCGAGCAGCGCCGGCAGCTCGGCCGAAAGCGAGGCCACAGGGTCAGCGGCCCGCACCAGCGCCAGCACGGCCTCTTCCACCCGGCCGGCCAGGCTCCTCGCGGCGCGTCCGACTGCAAGGAGGGTGTTCGTCTGCGCCCGCGCCACCTCCAGCATCGCCGCCATATGGTCGGCAAGCGGCTCCCCGTGCACGCGCACCGGCGGGGCGAGAGTGCGGTAGAGTTCCGGATTCTCGGCAAGCCATCCCGGGTGGGCCCGCAGAAACGCAACCACCGCCTCGGGCTGCGGAAGGTCGAGGCGACGTGGGGTCGCGCTCATCCGATCGACTGTCCGCCCTTCGCCCAATCGGCGAGGAAGACGGCCAATCCCTTCTCGGTCAACGGATGAACGAAAAGCTGGCGCAGCACGCCGGGCGGTACGGTGGCGACGTGCGCCCCGAGCCGCGCCGCCGTGATCACGTGCCCCGGATGGCGCACGCTCGCCACCAGCACCTCGGTCTTCAGCGCCGGGTAGTTGCGGTAAATCTCCAGGATCTCGGCGATCAGGCCCATGCCGTCGGCGCCGATATCGTCGAGCCGACCGACGAAGGGGCTGACGAAGCTCGCCCCCGCCTTGGCTGCAAGCAAGGCCTGCCCGGCGGAGAAGCAAAGCGTGACGTTGGTCATCACTCCCTGCAGCGAAAGGGCACGGCAGGCGGCCAACCCGGCCTCGGTCATCGGCACCTTGACCGTGACGTTGGGGGCAATCGCGGCAAGAAGCCTCGCCTCCCGCAGCATGCCCTCGGTGTCGGTGGCGGCAACCTCGGCACTTACGGGACCGGGAACGAGCCGGCAGATTTCCGCGATTACGTCTGCCATCCCCCGGCCCGACTTCGCGACCAGGGAAGGATTGGTGGTGACACCGTCGAGGAGGCCAGTCGCAGCAAGCGCCTTGATCTCGGCCGTGTCGGCGGTATCGACGAAGAACTTCATCTCCCTCTCTAGCCCCTTTGGCCGACCAGACGGTGCTCTCGCCAATCAACCCGAAAACCGACCATACAGAGGGCCGGAGGCAAGCGGAAGCGCGTGCGAAGGGTGCCCGTCCTGCTGCCCTATCCGTTTGCCACCGCGCTTGATTATGCGGTGCCGGAGGGGCTCGATCCGAAACCCGGCGATGTGGTGCAGGTGCCCCTCGGCCGCCGTGACGTGTTCGGCGTGGTCTGGGACGGCACGCCAGAAGCCGGGGTAGCCGAGACGCAGATGCGCTCGCTCCTCTCGTCCCTGCCGGTGCCGCCGCTACAGCCGCCGCTACGCCGCTTCATCGACTGGGTTGCTGCCTACACCCTTTCCCCGACCGGCGCAGTGCTCGCCATGACGATGCGCGGGTACCGTCCTCAGGCCTTGAGACAAAAGCCCGAAGATTTCTTCGGAAGCCCCGATCCTGCTCATCCGGGGCCGGTCCTCTCGCCGGCTCAGCAAGCGGCCGCGGCCCGCCTGACGGAGGCCGTGTCGGGCGGCTTCTCGGTCACGCTGCTCGACGGCGTCACCGGTGCGGGCAAGACTGAGGTCTATCTGGAGGCGATCGCCGCCGCGCTCAGACGCGGCTGGCAAGCGCTCGTTCTCTTGCCGGAGATCGCGCTCTCCGCGCAGTGGCTTGAGCGGTTCGAGCGCCGCTTCGGCGTCGCACCCGCGCTCTGGCACTCTGATCTCTCGCCGCGCACCCGCCGGGTGACCTGGCAGGCAGTGGCGGCCGGGCAGGCGGCCGTCGTGGTCGGCGCGCGCTCGGCGCTCTTTCTGCCGTTGCCGGCCCTCGGCCTGATCGTCGTGGATGAGGAGCACGAGGCCGCCTTCAAGCAGGAGGAAGGCGTGATCTACCACGCGCGCGACATGGCGGTGGTGCGTGCGCGGCTTGCGGATGCGCCGGCGATCCTCGTATCCGCCACGCCGAGCCTCGAGACGCTCGTCAATTCCGAAACCGGCCGCTATCGGCGTGTGACGCTCCCGTTCCGCCATGGCGGGGCGCGCCTGCCGGAGGTCGAGACCGTCGATCTTCGCCGCACGCCGCCCGAGCGCGGCCACTTCCTCTCCGCACCCCTCCTCGCGGCGCTCTCGAAGACATTCAGTGCCGGGGAGCAGGCACTTCTTTATCTCAATCGCCGCGGCTACGCGCCGCTTACGCTCTGCCGCCGCTGCGGCCATCGGCTGGAATGCCCGAACTGCTCGGCTTGGCTGGTCGAGCACCGCGCCGCCCGGCTTCTCCAATGCCACCATTGCGGCCATACTCTCCCCCTGCCGCCGGTATGCCCGGCGTGCGGCGCGCAGGCGAGCCTCACTCCGATCGGCCCGGGCGTCGAGCGAATCACCGAGGAGGTGGCCGCCCTCCTGCCCGCCGCTCGGCGCCTGATCATGGCGAGCGACACGCTGCCCGGGCCGAAGGCCGCCGCGGCCGCCGGGCGGGCGATCACGGAGCGTGCAGTCGATCTCGTGATCGGCACGCAGATCGTCGCCAAGGGCTGGCATTTCCCGCACCTCACTTTGGTCGGCGTGGTCGATGCCGATCTCGGCCTTGCCGGCGGGGACCTGCGCGCCGGCGAGCGAACGTTCCAGCTTCTCCACCAAGTCGCCGGCCGCGCCGGCCGGGCCGAAGCTCCTGGCCTGGTCCTGATCCAGACCTATTGCCCGGAGCACCCGGTGATGCGGGCGCTCGCCGCGGGCGATCTCGACCCCTTCATGCGGGCAGAGGCCGCCGAGCGCCGCCCCGGCCACTGGCCGCCGTTCGGGCGGCTCGCCGCCCTGATCATCAGTGCCGCTTCCGTCGAAACGGCCGACGCCGCCGCTGCCGCTCTCGGCCGCACCGCACCGTCGGGCGACGGAATCACGGTCCTCGGCCCGGCGGCGGCGCCGCTTGCGCTTCTGCGCGGGCGCCACCGCCGACGTTTGCTTCTGAAGACCGAGCGGCCGATTGCACCGCAGCCCCTGATCCGCGCCTGGCTCGCCCGCGCGAAGGTGCCGCGCCAGGCGCGCGTCCGCGTTGATATCGACCCGACTTCGTTCCTTTAGCGGAGCAAACCGTGCAGAAGGCGCATATTGCGCCGCCGCACAGGCGCATGCTAGACGCCGCCGCCGGCCCGATGCCGGGCCGGAGCGCTCCCGGCCGCCATGCGCGGCCCAACCATGGGTTCACCGTCTTGGCATCTGACGCGACGCTGTTCACGCCGGCCGGCGGCCTCGCGGGCCGTTACGCGAGCGCACTCTATGCGCACGCCGAGGAGGTACGCGCGCTCGACCGGGTCGTGCCCGAGATGGCCGCGCTCGGCCGCCTGATCGACGCCAGCGCCGATTTCCGGCGCCTCCTCGAAAGCCCGACGTTCGACGTGAACATCGCGAGCAAGGCGGCTCTCGCGGTCCTCACCGCTGAAGGCTTCGGCAAGATCGTGCAGAATTTCGTGGGCGTCGTTGCCGCCAACCGCCGGCTACGCGATCTGCGTACGATGGTCGCGGCCTTTGCCGCGCTCGTTGCAGCGCGGCGCGGCGTCGTCACCGCCCGAGTGATCTCCGCCCACCCGCTCGACAACGTCCAGTTGACCCAGCTTCGCGCCCGCCTGATCGAAGCCGGCTACGGCAGCGTCGAGATCATCAAGGAGGTCGATCCCGGCCTGCTCGGCGGGCTGGTGCTCAAGATCGGCGCTCGCCTCTACGATTCCAGCCTGAAATCACGGCTGCAGCGCCTGCAGCACGCCATGAAGGGAGCCGCCTGATGGAGATCCGCCCCGCCGAGATCTCGGAGATCCTGAAGAAGCAGATCGCGAACTTCGATTCCGAGGCGAACGTCGCGGAAACCGGCCAGGTGCTGAGCGTCGGAGACGGCATCGCCCGCGTATTCGGGCTAACCAACGTCATGTCGGGCGAGCTGGTGGAGTTTCCGGGCGCCGGCGTCAAGGGCATGGCGCTCAATCTCGAGACCGACAATGTCGGCATCGTCATTTTCGGTGACGACCGGCAGATCCGCGAGGGCGACACGGTCAGCCGGACCGGCGAAATCGTTGACGTGCCGGTCGGCAAGGCCCTGCTCGGCCGCGTCGTCGATGCGCTTGGCAACCCGATCGACGACAAGGGGCCGATCGTGGGTGCTGCGACGCGCCGCGTCGAAGTGAAGGCTCCGGGCATCATCCCCCGCCGTTCCGTAAACGAGCCGATGCAGACCGGGCTCAAGGCGATCGATGCCCTGATCCCGATCGGGCGCGGCCAGCGCGAACTCATCATCGGCGACCGCCAGACCGGCAAGACCGCCGTGATCATCGACACCATCATCAATCAGAAGGCGAACAACGCCTCGGATGATGAGAAGATCAAGCTCTATTGCATCTACGTTGCGGTCGGCCAGAAGCGCTCCACCGTCGCCCAGCTCGTCAAGACGCTCGAGGAGAATGGCGCCCTCGATTATTCGATCGTCGTTGCCGCAACGGCATCGGACCCGGCGCCGATGCAGTTCCTCGCCCCCTACGCGGGCTGCACCATGGGCGAGTATTTCCGCGACAATGGGATGCATGCGGTGATCTTTTACGACGACCTTTCCAAGCAGGCGGTTTCCTACCGGCAGATGTCGCTCCTCCTGCGCCGCCCGCCGGGGCGCGAGGCTTATCCGGGGGATGTCTTCTATCTGCATTCGCGCCTGCTCGAACGCGCCGCGAAGATGAACGACGCGCATGGCGGGGGCAGCCTCACCGCGCTCCCGGTGATCGAGACGCAGGCGGGCGACGTCTCGGCCTACATCCCGACGAACGTCATCTCCATCACCGACGGGCAGATCTTTCTCGAGACCGAACTCTTCTTCAAAGGCATCCGTCCGGCGGTGAACGTCGGGATCAGCGTCTCACGCGTCGGCTCTGCCGCCCAGGTCAAGGCGATGAAGCAGGTGGCCGGCCGCGTCAAGCTCGAACTCGCCCAGTATCGCGAGATGGCCGCCTTTGCCCAGTTCTCCTCCGATCTCGATGCCTCGACGCAGAAGCTGCTCGCGCGCGGCGCCCGCCTCACAGAGCTGCTCAAGCAGCCCCAGTACCGGCCGATTCCGGTCGAGGAGCAGGTGGCGGCGATCTTCTCCGGCGTGCGCGGCTATCTCGATTCCATCGAGGTCGGCCGAATCGGTGCCTTCGAGACCCAGTTCGTCTCCGAGCTCAAGGCCCGCGCACCCGGGATTCTTGGCGCGATCCGCGCCGACCGCGAAATCAAGCCCGAAACCGAGACGAATCTCACCGCCTTCCTCGACTCCTTCGCGAAAACCTTCGTCTGAAGCGGCCGGCCCTGTTCCCGTCCCATGCCCAGTCTGAAAGCCCTCAGAATCCGCATCAACAGCGTCCGCTCGACGCAGAAGATCACGAGCGCGATGAAGATGGTTGCGGCATCCAAGCTCCGCCGCGCGCAGGCGCAGGCCGAGGCCGCGCGGCCTTACGCCGAGCGGATGCAGCGGATGCTGGCCGAGCTTGCCCTCTCGGTCGCCGGCAACAAGGCCGCGCCACCGCTGCTGATCGGCACCGGCAAGGACGAGACGCAGCTCATCGTCGCGATCACCGGCGACCGCGGCCTCTGCGGGGCCTTCAACACGAATGTCGGCCGCACGGTGCGCACGCTCGCCCGCAGGCTCGAATCCGAGGGCAAAAGGGTCAAGATCTTCGCCGTCGGCCGCAAGGGGCGTGACTTCCTCCGCCGCGAGTTCGCCGACCGCATGGTGGGTGAGGTGAGCCTGGCCGGCCGCCGGCGGATCGACTTCGCCGACGCCGAGCCGATCGCCGAGCGGATCAACGCCATGTTGCACCGGGGCGAGTTCGACATCTGCACCGTCGTCTATAACCGGTTCCGCTCCGTGATCTCGCAGGTCACAACCGAGACCAGGCTGATCCCGGCGCCGCTTGCCGATGCGCCGCCGGCCGAGAACGGCCCGGCGGCCACCTACGAATTCGAGCCGGACGAAGAGGAGATCCTCGCCCGGCTCTTGCCCCGCAACCTTGCCATCCAGATCTACCGGGCGCTCCTCGAAAGCGCCGCCGGCGAGCAGGGCGCACGCATGACTGCGATGGACAGCGCAACGCGCAACGCCGGCGACATGATCAACCGCCTGACGCTCAACTACAACCGCACGCGGCAGGCCAATATCACAAAGGAACTCATCGAGATCATCTCCGGCGCCGAGGCGCTGTGAGAGATCTCGCGACATCGACGTGAAGGATTCGGATATGGCGAAGAATATCGTCGGGCGGGTGACGCAGGTCCTGGGAGCGGTGGTGGACGTCCAGTTCGAGGGCGACCTGCCGTTCATCCAGAACGCGCTGCACACGAAGATCGGCGATCGTCTGCTCGTGCTCGAAGTGGCGCAGGAACTCGGGGAAAGGACCGTGCGCTGCGTCGCCATGGACAGCACCGACGGCATGGTCCGCAGCCAGGAAGTCGTCGATACCGGCGGACCGATCACGGTTCCCGTGGGGCCGGAAACGCTCGGGCGCATCCTGAACGTGATCGGCGAACCGGTTGATGAGCGCGGCCCAGTCGTAACCGCCAAGCGCTATCCGATCCATCGCGACGCCCCGCCCTTCGAGGACCAGTCCACCTCGGCCGAGATCCTGGTCACGGGGATCAAGGTGGTGGACCTCCTCGCCCCCTACCTCAAGGGCGGCAAGACCGGGCTTTTCGGTGGCGCCGGCGTCGGCAAGACGGTGATCATCCAGGAGCTGATCAACAATATCGCCAAGGCGCATGGCGGGGTATCGGTGTTCGCCGGGGTGGGCGAACGCACGCGCGAGGGCAACGACCTCTATCACGAGATGATCGAGGCCGGGGTGATCAAGCTCGACGGCCCGGGCTCCAAGGTTGCCCTCGTCTATGGCCAGATGAACGAGCCGCCGGGCGCCCGCGCCCGCGTCGGCCTCTCCGGGCTTTCGCTCGCCGAGTATTTCCGCGACGAGGAAGGCCAGGACGTGCTCTTCTTCGTGGACAACATTTTCCGCTTCACCCAGGCCGGGGCAGAAGTTTCGGCGCTCTTGGGCCGCATTCCCTCCGCTGTGGGCTACCAGCCGACGCTCGCCACCGACATGGGGGCGCTCCAGGAGCGGATCACCTCCACCAAG
>JAKAWQ010000151.1 GCA_021816925.1 Pseudomonadota bacterium | reverse complement strand
AGACCTCGATCCCACCGCTGTCGTACCGCTCGCGGAACACCTGGGTCATGGCTTCGAATTTGCGGCGCGTGCCGTCCGCAACCGGTGCAGGGCCGTCGATTCGCAAAGTATCGGCCCGTCGGGCTCGCAGCGCGAGACACGGCCTCTGCAGCGCGAGTCCCAGCCCCCCTTCGACGCGACCGATCTCCCCGTTCATGTCGATCAGACCGAAGGCGAGCCGGCTATGGGTATGCAGTTTGAGTGTGTCGTGCGCCATGGGATCATGCCCCGCGACGCACCGGTGCCGTCATCGCAATGAGTGCCATCCCCGTACCCCCTCGATCATTCAGACACTGCCGATCCGCCCGAACTGCCCGGCGTGACCTTCGCCGCGATTCCCCCGCACGTTCACCCCAACACCCAGCGGAATTAAAGCGATTCCGCGGCGGGCAAGGAAACTGAAAAGGCGGCCTTAGCAATTGATTTATGCTATATTGGGCTCGGTCTTTGATCCGATCTCGGCGGCGTTGCACACGAGTCGGGTGTGAAATTCAATCAACTGCGAATCTTTCTTGCGGTTTACGACAGTCAGAGCACCGCGAAGGCGGCCGCGCTCGTGCATCGCACCCAACCGTCGGTTTCCTCGGCGATCGGTTCCATCGAGGCGACCTACAAGCTCAAACTGTTCGAGCGGAGCACGCGCGGCATGACGCCGAATCGGGCGGCGACGGCCCTGGCGGGGCACATCGGCGCCGCCGTGGCGCATCTGCGCAATGCCGAGGTGAATTTCGCCTCCCTCGGCCATGAAGCTCCGCGGCTTTGGGAGCGCGCCACCGATCTGCAGCTTCGCGGTTTGAGCGCCCTCGCCCACCACAGGAGCTTCCTGCTCGCGGCGCGCGAGCTCGATTGCAGCGAACCGAGCCTGCACAGGGCCCTCAGCGGCCTCGGCCAGTTGACGCGCTGCCGCCTCTGGAGCCGCAACAGCCGCGGTGTCGATCCCACGCCGGAGGCGCTGATCCTCGCCGAGGGAATCGGCCGGTGCGAATCGGAAGTGCGCCTCGGACTGGAAGCGGCCCGGGAAGCCGACCGAGTGGTCAGCGGCGAGCTTCTGATCGGCGCTTTACCGACGGCCCGGCCCGGCTGGCTGCCCGGCGCGCTCACCCATACGCTGAAGCGTCATCCCGGCAGCCGTGTCTTCGCCATGGACGGTCCCTACGAGGAGCAACTCCTCGCCCTGCGCGCCGGCCGCATCGACATGATCGTCGGTGCCTTGCGCCCCCCGACGGCGACGCGCGATCTCGAGCAAATGCCGATCTTCGAGGACTCCCTGTCGATCGTCGTGCGCCGAGGCCACCTGCTGGCGCGCCGCGCGGGCACCCGCCTCCGGCAGCTGCGCCCGCGCCAGCTCACCTCCCTCAGCTGGCTGCTGCCGCCGACGGGCACGCCGCCCCGCCAGTGCTTCGACGCCTTTGTGCGAGCGAAGGGCCTGCCGGCTGCACATTGCGTACTTGCCTGCAATTCGCTCGCAATGATCTGGTCACTTCTGATCAGCACCGACTTCGCGGCCGTTATCCCGACGAGTCAAGCGCGCTCGGACCTCATCCGCGACCGCCTGAGAATTCTCGGCGAGCCCATCCCGGGCTCCAGGCATATGATCGGACTCACCACTCGGCGTGGATTCGTTGCCACGCGATTGCAGGGCGTCTTCATCGACGAGCTGAAGAAGTGCAACGAGCGCTGGCCGCCGGTTGATCCGGCCGTGCCTCCTTGACACGGGTCATTCGTGCTCGGCCTGCTGCGCCGGCCGCCCGGCACCCGCGCGCACTCACGGCGCTTGCAGCACCACTCACGCCGATGCCTGCGAAGCACGCTCAGCCACCGCCGCGGCCGCTGCTCAATCAAACAGGCTGGAAACGCTCTCTTCGTTGTTGATGCGGCGCATCGCCTCCCCGATCAGGGCGGCGATCGAGATGCGCCGGATGTTCGGGCAGTGGTCCATCTCATCCCGGGCTGCAATGGAGTCGGTCACGACCATGCTGTTGAGCCCGGATCGCGCGATGCGCGCCATCGCGCCGCCGGAAAACACACCATGGGTGGCATACGCGCATACCGTCTTGGCGCCCTTTTCGATCAGTGCGTCGGCGGCGTGGCAGATGGTACCGCCCGAATCGACGATGTCGTCCACCAGGATGCAGGAGCGCCCCGAGACGTCACCGATGATGTTCATGACCTCCGACTCGCCGGCGCGCTCGCGCCGCTTGTCCACGATGGCTAGATCGGCGCCCAGGCGCTTCGCCAGGGCGCGGGCGCGCACTACGCCCCCCACATCCGGGGAGATGATCATCAGATTATCGGGGCCCATGTGCTCGAGAATGTCCTTCACGATCACCGGAGCGGCGAAAAGATTGTCGGTTGGGATATCGAAGAAGCCCTGAATCTGTCCGGCGTGCAGATCGACGGTAAGCACACGGCTGGCGCCCG
This sequence comes from Pseudomonadota bacterium, assembly GCA_021816925.1. Lineage (GTDB taxonomy): Bacteria > Pseudomonadota > Alphaproteobacteria > Acetobacterales > Acetobacteraceae > JAKAWQ01. Next base: position 1,563 of record JAKAWQ010000151.1, on the reverse strand, counting down.
CTTCGGTGATCAGATTGGCAAGCAGCTTGGCAGAGATGGGCGTGCGCGGGCCGGCCTTGCGGTCCTGGCGCGCATAGCCGAAATAGGGGATCACCGCCGTGATGCGCCGGGCGCTCGCGCGCTTCAGGGCGTCGATCATGAGCAGCAGCTCCATTGCATTGTCGTTGGCGGGGAAGGAGGTCGACTGGATCACGAAGATGTCCTCGCCGCGCACGTTCTCCTGAATCTCCACGGACACCTCCATGTCGGCAAAGCGACGCACCTGCGCCTTGATCAGGGGCAACTGCACGTACTCGGCGATTTTATCGGCCAGCTCGCGATTGGAATTGCCGGCGAGCAGCTTCATCCCGCGAGTTTCGCTCATGTCCGTCATAGATCTGCTGGCGTGCGTGTTGTGCGGGCGCTCTGCCCGGATGACCTGCTGCATCGGCCGACCCGATCCCGAGGGGCATTTAAGGCGATTCGAGCGCCGGTCGGAAACAGAAAATGCAGCCGCAGCAATTGATTCTTGCTATACCGCGCTCGGCATCCCCGGGGCACAACGGGTCGAGTTGACCGGGCAACGGCTGATGCGGCAACGGCCCCGCCACGGGGTCGCCGGGTGCTCCTCGCGGGCCTGTGCCTGCACGGGCTGCCCGACCCGCTACCGGCATTTGCGGCGCCTGCCGTAGAATGCACATCGATGCCGGCGACACTATCGGATCTCACCCTCGAGCAATTTCGTGCCCAGGCGGCCGGCCGCCAGCCGGTACCCGCCGGCGTTGCGGTCGCCGCGGTCTGCGCCGGCTTTGCACTCGGACTGCTCGTCAAGGTGCTCGCGGTGAGCGGCTCCCGCAAGAGCTGCCCTGTCGAGCCGGGGACTCTCGAGACGCTCACCGGCGCGGCGCAGGCAGCATCGACGCACATGCTGCAACTAGGGCAGGACGACGTGGCCGCATTCGAGGCCTACCTGGCCGCCGCGCGCTTGCCACGCACGACGGACCGGGAGCGCAGCCAGCGCCGTCAGGCCCTGGAGTCGGCCGTCGCCCATGCGATCGAGCTGCCGCTGGCAGCGGCGCGGGAGGCGGCCGAGGGCCTGCGGCTAAGTGGCGCGGCCTTCTGCCTGACCCCGCCGGCATTGCTCGCCGATCTGGGCTCCGTCACCTCGCTGCTCAGCGGCGCCTTGCGCACTTTCCTCATGTGCGCGGACTCGAATGTCCGCTTGCTGGCGCCGGAGACGTCCGCGTATCAGGACGGGCTGGCAAGCGCGGCCAAGCGCGCGCGCGAGGCCCTGCGACAGGCGGACGAATTGCTCGAGCGCATCGCAGCGAGCCTCCAAGCCGGTGCACGCCCGGCCACCGACAGGTAAGTAAGCGGGACTCGCCACCCGGATCGCTGGCCGCGGCGAGAGAAGCGCATGCGGGGCCTGTCCTCGCCAATGGCCCCGCCGCGTCGCGCGAGCCGCCGCCGCACCCCGTCCCTCAGAACAGTCCCGTCACACGCCCGTCGTCGGTGACGTCGATGTGGTGCGCCGCGGGCACCCGCGGCAGTCCCGGCATGGTCATGATGTCGCCGCAGACCATG
>JAKAWQ010000150.1 GCA_021816925.1 Pseudomonadota bacterium | reverse complement strand
TCCGGTCGGGGCTCCGCCCCTCCCCCGTCAGCCCATCGGGCAGCGCATCACGCGCGCTCGATGGTCCCAATCAACCCACGGCGCCGGAATCACGCGGTTCCTGACCGCCGTCGACACTGGTCACTGCTCGCTTCCCGACAGATCACCATGCGCAAGATCGACGGCTGGCAAGACCTCGGCGCACCACCCGCCTCAATGCCCCTTGATCTCGTCGCCTGAAATCAGCATCGTGCCCAAACTGGGGATGCCGCCAAGGCAATTTCAACACAAACCGCGACACTACCCCGCCGCCCGTCGCGGCACGATCAGCGTGCTCGTCATCTCCTGCACCGTTTCCCCCCGCTCGTTCCGCGTCTCGGCGCGGAACCGCACAAGCCCGTACGCCGGCCGCGACCGCGACGGCCGCGTCTCGAGAATCTCCGTCTTCACCGAAAGAACATCACCCGGACGCACCGGTCGCGGCCAGTTGAGGCTCTCCACGCCCGCCCCCACCGTGCCCCCGGCCACCGGCGGCAGCCCGCCGGTCATCAGAAGCCGCATCGTCACCGCCGCCGTGTGCCAGCCGCTCGCGATCAGCCCGCCGAACCGGCCGGCCGCCGCCGCGGGCTCGTTCGTATGTTGCGGCTGCGGGTCGAATTCGGCGGCGAATTCCTTGATTGCCGCCGCGTCCATCCGCCCCGAAGGAGAAGCGAAGCGCTGCCCTACGGCAAAATCCTCGTAGTTAAACGGCGCCCCTGTCATCGCCGCGCCTGGGCAAGGCGCCCCGCCTCGGCCAAGCGCCGTGCATCGAGCAGCCGGTCGAGTTCGGCCTCCGGTAAGAGCCCCTCGGCCCTTGCCAGCTCCCGCACCGTGCGCCCCGACCTGAGCGCCTCCTTCGCCAGCGCGGCCGCCCGCTCATAGCCGATCGCCGGCACCAGCGCCGTGACGATGCCCACACTCGCCTCCACATGCCGCGCGCAGTTCTCCTCGCGCGCCTCGATGCCGCTCGCGCAGCGCTCCGTGAAGCTGTTGACAGCATTCGTCAGCAGCATCAGCGATTCCTGGATATTGTGGGCGATCAGCGGCTCGAACGCGTTGAGCTGTAGTTGTCCGGCCTCGGCCGCCATCGTCACCGCGAGATCGTTGCCGATCACCTGGAAACAGACCTGCGTCAGCACCTCGGGCATCACCGGATTGACCTTCCCCGGCATGATCGAGGAGCCGGGCTGCACCGCCGGAAGCTGGATCTCGCCGAACCCGCCGCGCGGCCCCGAGGAGAGCAGCCGAAGATCGTTGCCGATCTTCGATAGCTTCGTCGCCACGCGCTTCAGCACGCCCGAGAACAGCACGAACGCACCCATGTCCCAGCTCGCCTCGACAAGATTCGCGGACTGCACGAGCGCAAACCCGCTGAGCGAGGCAAGCTCGGCGATGGCGCGGGGCGCGTAGGCGGGGTCGGCGTTGATTCGTGTCCCGATCGCCGTGCCGCCGAGATTGATCTCGTGCAGCAGCCGCGCAACCTCCGAAAGCCGCTGCATGTCCTCGCGGATTGTCACCGCGAACGCGCCGAGCTCCTCCCCGAGCGTCATCGGCACGGCATCCTGCATCTGCGTCCGCCCGAGCTTGAGCACGTGCGCGAACGCCGCCGCCTTGCGCTCGAACTCCGTGGCGAGCCGCTCCAGCGCCGCCCGGAGCCCGCCCGTCGAAAGCAGGATCGCCACCCGGACCGCACTCGGATAGGCATCGTTCGTCGATTGCGACATATTGACATCGTCGTTCGGATGCAGCGCCGCATAGTCCCCTCGGGGCCGGCCCAAGAGCTCGAGCCCGCGATTGGCCAGCACCTCGTTGATGTTCATGTTGGTCGAGGTACCGGCACCGCCCTGAATGACATCGATCGGGAACTGATCGGTGAGCTTTCCCCCGATCACCTCCTGCGCCGCCGCAATGATGACGCGCGCCTTCTCCGCCGCGAGCTTGCCGAGCGCTGCATTGGCCAGCGCCGCCGCCTGCTTCACCATCGCCAGCGCCCGCACCAGGTTCGGATAGTGTGAGAGCGAAACCCCGGAGATCGGAAAATTCTGCACCGCGCGTGCCGTCTGCGCGCCCCAATAGGCGCCGACGGGCACGGAAACCTCGCCCAAACTGTCGCGTTCCACGCGAAATCCGGCTTGGTCCATGACCACCCCTCCGATCCCCGCAACCGAACCTCGATGCTGCACCCGTCCGGCCGGCCCGCCAACAGCAACGCCCCGCCGGCTCCCCGGGCCGGGACCGCCGGAGGATAATGTCCGGATCCGCCCTCGGAGACCGCCGATGCCGCCCCTCCTTCTCGCAACCCTCCTGGCACTCGTCCTGCTTGCCTCTCTCGCTGCCCTTCTCGTCCAGGCCCGGACGCTCGCCCGCCTGAAGGCCCTCGCCGAGGAAACCCGTGCCGCCGTCGAAGGCAGCCGTGGCGGCCTCGCCGAAACCGAGCGGGCGCTCACCGCCCTCGTTGTCGAACGCCAGGAGGGCCTCCGCGTCCAGCTCGCCGAGAGCCTCGGCGAGTTCCGCACCGCGCTCGCCGAGGAGCAGGGAAAACTTCGCCTCGCACTCGCCGAAACCGCCGAGCGCAGCGACCGCGAACAGGGCGAGCGCTTCGAGCGGCTGCGCGCAATGACGGAGGAAAAACTCGCCGAGCTCCGCCTCGGCAACGAAGCCAAACTCTCCGAGATCCGGAAGACCGTGAACGAGGATCTCCAGGCGAACGTGCAAAAGCGCATGGACGAAAGCTTCGCCCGCGTCATCGAGCAGTTCGCCGCCGTTCAGAAGGCGATGGGCGAGGTGCAGGCCGTCACCGCCGAAATCGGCGACATCAAGCGCATCTTCGCCAACGTCAAGACGCGCGGCGGCTGGGGCGAAACCCAGCTCCGTGCCATGCTCGACGATCTCTTGCCCGCCGGCTCCTATGAGGCCAACTGCCGCTTGCGCGAGGAAAGCGACGAGGCGGTGGAATTCGCCATCCGCATGCCCGCCCGCGGCGCCGACAAGCCGCTATTGCCGGTGGACGCGAAATTCCCGCTCGAAGACTACGAACGGATGCTGCTCGCCGCCGAAGCGGGCGACGCCGAGGCGGAGCGCGCCGCCCGTCGCGGTATCGAGCGGCGTGTGCGCGACGAGGCGCGCAAGATCGCGGAAAAGTACATCCACCCGCCGCTCACGGTGGAATTCGCCGTTCTCTATCTCGCAACCGACGGGCTTTACACCGAGGTTGCGCGCATTCCCGGCCTGATCGAGGAGCTCGGCCGCGTCCATAAGGTGCTGATCCTCGGCCCGAGCCTCTTTCCCGCACTTCTCCGCACCATCCAGCTCGGCTTCGTGACCCTCGCGCTCGAGCAGAAGGCGGACGAGGTCCGCCGCCTCCTCGGCGCGACCAAGGTCGAGATGGTCAAGATGAACGAGGTGCTGGAGCGCCTTGCCGGCCAGACCGGCCGGATGTCGAGCACCATCGAGGCGGCGCGCCGCCGCACCCGCGTCGTGCGGTCGAAGCTCCGCGCGGTCGAGGCCCAGAGGCTGAGCAGGCCGCCACCCTCCTCGATCTCGGCCCCGACGAACCGGCCCCCGAGGAGGAGGCGTGAGCAGGCCCGCCCAGGCCGCCGAGGAAATACCCTCCGGCAGGGCCGGAGGACGGGTAAGGACACGCGGGCGGCGCGAGGGCACCGCCCCGCACTGTTACGCGGTCTCCCATTGACGCCAGCGCCGCACGACGCAACTTGCCTCCACGACGCGGTCCCGTGGATGACGCATCACCTGCCTCGAAAACAACCCCGATCTCGGCCACAAAACGCTCTGTGCCCGCCCGCCCACCGCAGGCGAGACCGACCAAGGGCGCGATTCGCATGGAAAGAGAGAGCAGAAGGATGCGGGCGCTGTGGCTACCGCCAGCGCGCTAGCCCAACTTCCAGATTTCTCATGGCAAAGTTGGTTTGGATCAAGGGGGTAGGCATTTTTGTAGTCACTATGCCGGGGCGGTGGTTCAGGAGTGCTGGGGCTTGATGATCTGCGGGGGGAT
>JAKAWQ010000060.1 GCA_021816925.1 Pseudomonadota bacterium | reverse complement strand
GTAGAATCAAACCCATCCCTGACCTGTCAGGCTATCTTTCACCGCTTCCATGCCAACGTTCAGGCGGCTATCCGGGGCAAATCCCAGGATTTCCGCCGGGCTTCGCCGAAACGGCAGGGTAACTTCGAATTAACGGCGGGCAGCATGCCGGAATAGGGCGTCAGCGCCTCGCGCGACGATCGTCGTGCGCAGTCCCAGAGCGGGATTTCGCGCGAGCCGCCGCAGCACCTCGACATGCGCATGCCCGCCGCCAAGCGGCAAGAGATCGATCGCGATTGGAGTGCCGGGCTGCATCACGTGGATACTACGGGATTTTGCACGCCGGCCCGAGACGTGCCTTAGGCGGCGCGCCCCTCAAGGCCGCACGAGCACGTAGCCCTTCCCCACCAGCTCCATGATCCGCGGCACGCCAAAGGGAACGGGCACAGCATGCTGGTTCAGATCCGGCAGGTGCCCCGTCTCGCGCACGATCGTCTTGATGGTGTTCATGCAGATGTCGAACTCCACGCCCTGCACCACGAGGCTTTCTACCGCCACGCGCTCGGGGCTCCCGGCATAAAGGAGCGGAACGCCGGGCCCGAAGGCGACCACCACGATCGCCACCCTGTTCGGATAATCATCCAGCACCGAATTCGCGACGCTGATGACAAGGCTCGCCTTCTCCGCCGATCCGTCGGAAAGCTGCAGGACGAGCTTGTGCGTGGCGAACGGATTCGTCTCGGCCCGCGCCGCGGCCGCGGCAAGCGAGGCACCGGCAACCAGGAGCCCGGGAATCGCCCTTCGCCGCTCAGTCAGGCGGCCCATCCCGGGTTCCCGTCCACACCGATCAGCCGTACTTGGCTCGGCCTCACGATGCGGATCGTCTTGCGCCGGCGGAGATTCGCCGCCACCACCGCGGCGACCGGCCGCTCGTCCTGCGGCGGATCAACTGATGCCCAGCTGATTGTCTTGTAGTTCCTGGCGGCCTCGACTGGCCGGCCGTCTTCGAGCACCATGTCGGAGATGCGCTGCCCCATGGGCCTCGCGGGCGCGCAGGCATAGTTCATGCCACCCACGCGCACCATGTCCCCACCCTGCTGATAATAGGGGTTCGGGTTGAAGAGGTTGTCGCAGACATCCTCCATCATCGCCTTGATCGCTGCTCCCGTCATCGTCTGCACGAAGGCGACAGGATACGTGATCGCGGTCTCGGTGAGGAGGTCGCGCATGGTGAAGGCGCTGCCGGTCAGGAACGAATTGCCCCACCGGAAGCCCGGCGAGAATGCGATCTCGGCGTCCATCTCCTCGCGCAGCGCATCCATGATCACCTGATCGACCGAACCATAGAAATTGTTGCGCCGATAGAGCAGCGTCTCGACCTCGGCCAGCTTCTCGCCCTCCGCCTCGCGATCGGGCGCCTCCCATTTCGCGATCTCCGCCTCCACAGCCGCATCCGGTCGCACAAGATCTGAATAGACCGCGAGCAGCCGGTAGCTGAAATCCCTGAGCCTCCTCTTGCCGAGCCTGAGGTCGAGCACAGCGACGAACTTGCCCGCGCTGCCCGCGTTGGTGACGAGTGTCCGCCCGCCCGCATTCTTCACAATCACCGGCTGCGGCACGGCATCGTGCGTGTGTCCGCCGAGGATGATGTCGATTCCGCGCACCTCGGTTGCCAGCTTGAGATCCACCGCCATGCCGTTGTGCGAAAGCAACAGCACCACATCGACCTTCTGCGTCTCGCGCAACTGATCGACGATCTTCTGCATGTTGCCGACGCGGATACCGAACCGCCAGTCGGGCACGAAGCGTCTCGGGTGCGCAATCGGCACGTAGGGGAAGGCCTGGCCGATGATGCCCAGACGATAACCCCCGACCGCGCGGATGATATAGGGTTCGAACACCGAACCCGTTTTCGGATCGAAGGCAGGTTTGCCGAGCATCCCCGCCTCCTCCGAAAGAAATACGTTCTGCGCGATGAACCGGCCCTTGAACGCCTTGACGATGGCGGCAATGCCGTCCTCGCCATACGTGAACTCCCAATGCCCAGTCATCGCGTCGATCCCGAGCATGTTGCCGAGCGCAATCATCGCGAGCCCCCGGGTGCGATTGGCGGTGCCCGTTCCCTGGCAGAGATCGCCCCCGTCGAGCACGAGCGAACGCCCCGGCCCGGCCCCGGCCCTGAGCGTTTCGATCACCGTCTTCAGATGGGCGAAGCCGCCGAGCGGGCCGAAGCGTTGCGCGAGCTTCTCGAATTCGAGGAAGGTGAAGGCGTGCGCCGCGCGCGTGCCCGGCGCCATCTGGTAATAGTCGAGGAAGTGCGTGCCGACGAGGTGCGGCGGCTGGCCCGCGGCAGCGCCGAGGCCGATATTCTGCGAGGGTTCGCGGAACTGCACCGGCCGCGCATTGGCGTGCGTGTCGGTCTGGTGGATGATCCGGACGTCGCCCTGCATCGGCAGATCGTAAGGGTCGGCTGCGGAGAAGGACGCGCGCGGCAAGAGCGCCGCGCCGCCCGCTGCGATCGTGAGCGCGCGCCGCGTGAGCGTCATCCGCTGTTCCCTCCCCGCGGGCGTTGGCCCGCGGGTCAGCGCACCGCCTCGCTCTGCCAGAGCGCCTTCTGTCGTCGCGCCTGCGCGATCGAAAGATCGGCGAGCTTTCCGGCCTCCGCCGCCGCGGCCTCGGCGGCCGCATAATCACCCTTCCGCTCTGCCGCCTTGGCGGCACGGAAGGCAGCCATGGTAGCGAACCACTGGTTCTGCATCGCCGCGGCAGCGCTGATCTTCGCCTCTGCGGCGGCAATCGCCTGCTGAGCGCCGGCGCTCGTCGCATCGCCCGCAAGCGCCGCCGCTGGCAGCAAGGCGAGACCTGCGATCAGGACGAGCGGCAGCGGCTTCACGGCCGCGACCCCGGGCCGGCAATCGGCAGGCCGTTCGACATCGCGGTCAGGAAATACGCGAGATCCCGATAGGCCGCGCTGTCCGGCTTGTCGGGCACGGATCCCACCTTCTTGTTGCAGCCGATGAAGCGGCGGACGAGCGTGCCGATGCTGCCCCATTTCGAGCGGTAGAGCGGGAACGATGCGGTGATGCCAAGCGCGGGCGCAAGCACGTTGCCGCGCAGACGCTTGCCCGCCGCCTGCACGTGGCAGCTCGCGCAGGAGAAATTCAACTGTCCGCGCCGCGAATAGAAATATTCCTTGCCCGCCTCATAGGCTGCGAGCGCCCGCGGGTCGTTCGGCACCACGACATCGATCGGCCGGCCACGCGAGGTGACCGTCATGTAGGCAACGAGGTCGGCCATCTTTCCCTTCGTGAGCGGCCATTTCTTCAATCCGTTGGCAACGCGGCAACGATTGATCGCGACGCCGAGCGTCACCACGCGGCCGGTTTTGGGATCGAACATCGGGTAGTTCCCGGCAATCCCGATACCGCCCTCAGAAAAGCACGAGGTATAGGTTTTGCCGTTCGGGAACTTCGTTTCGAACAGCACCTTGCCGCTATCGATGGCAAAGCTGTAAGGCGGAAACTCGGTAATCTGCTTCCACTGTGCGCGCCCCGAACCCGGAAAGTTGTAGGGCCCATTCACGTAAGCGGCGAGCGGAATGGCCGGGAGCTCGGTGCGGAAATGTCCCTGGAACGCCTTGATGTCTGCCGCCGGGTCGGGCCCTGCACCGGCGAGCGCAACCGGCACGGCCGAGAAGGCGGCGAGCAGCGCCAGCACGACGAGACCTATCCTCATCCCCGCATCCTCCCTGCGACCGCCGAAAAAGCGCCGGGCAGCCGCGCGTTCCGCACCCCCTCCGCCATCCCCCGGCCCGCCCCGCCCGCGCTCATGGCCTGATGTAGGTAAAGCCGTGCGTTTCAAGTTGGATAATGCGCAGCACGCCGGACGGCACGATCACCGCCTGCGGCAGCAGCACGGGAAGATGGCCGAGCTTTTTCGCCATCCTCTCCATCGTGTTGTGGCAGGCGTCGAACTCGACGCCCTCGACCGACATCGCCTGGATTCGCGCCGCATCCGGGCTCCCGGCAAGCAGGATCCTGAGGCCTGGTCCGAAGGCGACGACGACAATCTGGATTCTGTTCTGCCCAAGCGAACCGAGCAGATTCTCCACATTGTTGAGAGCCAGCGTCCAGACCGCAGGACTCGCCTCGCTCACCTGGATGACGACGTGAGTCGTTGCGAAGGGATGCGAGCTGATGAATTCCGGATGATTGAGGTTGAAGGTCCGAAGCATCGACGGATTGGCGCGGGCGGCGCCGGAAAGCGCCGCGCCGAGTAGGATTAACCCGCCGGCCGCAGCCTGCACAAGGCGCCGCATTCGCGTCCTCCCCGTCAGGCAATCCGGGCGGTCGCGCTCGCCGTTTCGCCGTGGTTGTCCACCCAGGAAACGCCGATCGCATCACCGGATTTGCCGCCTTTGAACGAGAACTTGATAAAGGGGTTCTTCGAGACTGCCGGGCCCCAGAATCCAGTCAGCACGATCCTGCCGTTATGAGTGAACTCGATCACCTCGATGTAGTGCGGCGGAATGAGCTTGCCGCTCTTGTCCTTGATGAACCCCGAATCCATCGGGTGCTGGACGAGCGCCTCGACGGTCGTGCTGCCGGCGGCAACCTTGGCGCGGATCAGGATCTGATGGGCCATGGCGCTCTTTCCTCAGCCGCATCCGCCGAGCGTGACCTTGACGTTCTTCGTCGCGCTGAAGAGCTTGCCGCCGGACTCGAACACGGCCACGACGTCGGTCGTCTTGGCGAGCTTGACTTGGCTCGAAATGGCTGGGCTCGTGCCCGGAGGAAGCCGGTAGGCGCAGGCCATTGCAAAGGGATTTTCCTTGGCAATGATCGCAACCGTCGTCACGCCCGGAAGGGTTGCATCGACGATTACCGGCACCACGGCGCCGTTCTCGGCGATGCGCGGCGCCGTCAGCTTGGCCGCCGCAGAGGCCTCCGGCATCTTGCCGAACATCAGCTTGAGCGCCGCCGCTTCCGTCTTCTGGCGGAAAACCTTGCTCGGATAGTTCGACGCGTTGGCACCCACGGCCGCGCCGGCGCGTGCCGCTCCGGGCGCGAGCAACGCCGCAGCCCCGGGCCCCGCAGCGGCCAGAAGCTGGCGTCGGCGTGGGCCGGACGGAGAGGACGCGTTTCGCTCGGCCATGGGATTCGCCTATTTCGTATAGAGGAAGTCGATGACTTCGTTGATCTGCTTCGGAGTCAGAATCCGGTTCTTCCCGAACGGCGGCATGAGCGTACTCGGATTGCGTGCCTCTTCGTCATAGACGATCGCAAAGAATTGCTTCCGGCTCGGCATCAGAACCTTCATGTTCTTGAGTTCCGGCCCGACATTGCCCGCCTGCACGGCGCCGCGGAACACGTGGCACGCGTCGCAATTGCCGAGCGCCGTCGTCTCGGCGATCTTCTTCCCCGCTGCGATGTCCTGAGGCGTCGCTCCGAGTGCAAGCGGCGGCGCCAGCAGAAAAAGCCCGGCTATCACCGCGCGCGCTTTCACTGCTCCCCTCCTGCTGCCCTCAAAGCTCGCCCGCCGCGCCGGCGTGCATGATGCTGTCCAGAATGGCCTTCACCTTCTCAGCCTTCGGGCGAAGGGACGAGTGCGCCGGGATCGTGGCGATCAGCGGTGCGAGATCGAGCATGACGAGCCAGTACCGTCCCTTGTCGTCTTCGGTGAGCGTGATGCGGCACGGTAGATAGGCCGCGAAGTCGAGGTTCGCCGCCACCATCTCCATGGCTGTGATCGGATTGCAGAACAGGAACACTTCCGTCAGCGGCTGCTTCTTTCCCAGCATCGCCTCGACCTGGGCGGAGAGCGGCAGCGTACCCACGTTACTCATGTTGTGCAGGTTGGCGCGCAAGTTCATGCATTGGATGGCAAGGCTGGGCGAGATCCCCTTCTCGAGGGGCAGCCGCACCACCGACTTGTCGAGCGCGGGCGCGGCGAAGCCTCCGGCACGCGAAGCCGCGGGGACGGACGCCGCGAGTACGGCGAGGCTCATCGCAACGGCTGAGCGGCGGCCCGTCACTGCGGCGCGATCAGGCACCACGGCACAGCCCACTCCGTTCGCCGGACGGTCCAGCGAACCTTGGGTACACGCAACACCAATGGGATCCGGTTTCACCATCCTCCCGCAACGTTCTTTGTTTTACGCCGCACTTTTCGCAAGCCCGCATCGGCGGGCATGCGGCAGGGTGTTCTTATATTCCATCCGAGAGATATGTCAACCGCGAACCTGGCCCGCCGCGAAAGGTAACCGCGCGGGCCTTTCCGCTCTCTCGACTTCCGAAAGAAGGTCGGCGTAGCTGAGCGCGCCGTTGACCCGTGTCCGGTCGATGAAAAGCGTGGGCGTGCCGCGCACGCCCGCCGCGCGCCCGAGTCGCATGTTCGCACCGAGCATCGCCGCCACGCGATCCCCGTTCATGTCGAACTCGAGGCGTATCCAGTCGAGCCCGACCGCCTTCGCCGCCGCCCTCAGCGTACGCATGGTCGGCGGCTCCTTCTCTGCCATCAGCCGGGCCCTGAGCGGCTTGTACTTGCCTTGCAGCCGCGCCGCCAGCAGCGCCTCGGCGCCGAGCAGGCTCGCCGCCCCGAGTATGGGATAATCAATCGGCACGTAACGCACTGCCGGGTCCGCGGCGAGCAGCCGCCCGATCCGCACGTCCATCGCCCGGCAAGGCGGACAGCGGAGATCGTAAAAATCGACGATCGTCACCGCGCCGCGCGGATTGCCATAAACAGAATCGCCCGGGCGGACGAGCCCGGCCGCCGAGGGCATTTCCTTGGCGCGCGCGGCAACGCCTCGCCCGGCAAGCAGGGCCAGGGCGGTCGATCCAGTCGCGAGAAGGCTGCGTCTCTGCACGTACCAGCGCCCTTGCAGCCCCGAGCCGATATCTGGTCGGGCCGATTTAGAGCGAGATTCGGGCCCGTGCAACCTCATTCCTTCTGCTCCCGCACCCCTTCTGCTCCCGCACCGCCCCAGAGCGACCGGCGCCGCAAGGGCGGGCTTGCAGCCGGACGGCGCCGCGGCAAGGATGCGCCATGATCTGGTCGATCCTGGTGCGCGACCCGGCGAGCGGCGTTCTCGGCGCGGCGGTAGCAACGCGATTCTTCGCGGTCGGCGGGCTCTGCATCCACGTGGAGGGGGGCGTGGCGGCGCTCGCCACTCAGGCGCTCGTCAACCCGATGTATGCGGTGTTGGGCATGCCGCGCCTGCGCGCCGGCGAGGCGCCGGAGGCGGTGGTCGCGGCGCTCATCGCCGCCGACGCCGGGCGCGAGCACCGGCAGTTGCATATCCTGGACGCGGCGGGCCGCGCCGCGCGCCACTCCGGCGCAGCGTGCGCCAGTTGGTGCGGCGCCATCGGCGGGGCGGACGTCTCGCTCGCGGGCAACATGCTGGCCGGGCCGGCCGTTCTGGAGCGAACGCTCGCTGCCTGGCAGTCGGCAGAGGGAACGATGGCCGAGCGGCTCATTGCTGCGCTCAAAGCGGGTGAGGCCGCCGGCGGAGACAAGCGCGGGAAGCAGTCGGCGGCGCTCAAGATCGCCAGCCACGACCCGTACCCCGATCTCGATCTCCGTGTGGACGATCATCCCGATCCGCTCGCCGAATTAGCGCGGCTCTGGCGGGTGAGCCGGGAGCGCTTCGCCGTCTTCCGCCGCTTCCTGCCTGGGCGGGACAATGCGTGCGGCGTCTTCGACCGGGTAGTGATCGAGGCAGCGATCGTCCGCGAAGGTGTTCCTTCTGCGTAATTTTCTTCCCTTTTCTCTTGCCAGGAGAACCGGGGCAAGAGAGAACGGGGAAACGAGGGGCAACGAGAAGAAGGGAGGCTTTCCCAATGCGCAAGAGCCTGTTCGCAGCCGGCCTAACGGCCATGATGCTCGCCGTGTCCGCCGCACCGCGGCCGGCCGCGGCGCAAACCCTCAAGATCGCGCTTCGCGAGGATGCGGACATCCTCGATCCGACACTCGGGGGCAGCTATGTCGGGCGCATCGTGTTCGCCGGCATGTGCGACAAGCTCTTCGACTACAACGTCAAGTTGCAGATCGTGCCGCAGCTTGCCACCGGCTACGAATACAAGGACCCGACACACCTCATCCTGCACCTTCGGCCGGGCGTCATCTTCCAGGACGGCGAGAAATTCGACGCTGCCGCGGTGAAATACACGCTGATGCGGGATCTCACGATGAAGGGAAGCCTGCGCAAAGGCCAGATCAATTCGATCCAGTCCATCAACATCATCGACCCGCTCACGCTGGAGCTCGTGCTCAAGCAGCCGGACTCACCCCTCCTCGCCCAGCTTGCCGGCCGGCCGGGGATCATGGTCGCTCCCAAAGTGGCGGAAAAAGAGGGCAGGAAATTCGGGTTGCATCCGGTCTGCGCCGGCCCCTTCACCTTCGTCCGCCGCGTTCCCCAGCAGGAGATCGTGCTGCACCGCTTCCCGGGCTACTGGAATGCCAAGGCAATCCATTTCGATCGGCTGGTGTATGTGCCCATCGTCAATTCCGCGGTCAGGCTCGCCAATCTCCAGGCCGGCTCCGTCAATATGGTGGAATACATCTTGCCGACCGACGTGCCGGCGGTGCAGAAGGACCCGAAGCTCAAGCTCGCGATGAGCTGGTCGCCTGGTTACGAGGGCATCACCTTCAACACCGGCAAGGGGCCGAAAGCGAAGAGCCCGATCGGCGAAAGCGCCGACCTGAGGCGCGCCTTCGAGCTTGCGATCGACCGCACGGCGCTGATCAAGGTCGTCTACAACGGACTTTACACGCCGATCGCGCAGGCCAATCCGCCCGGCTCACCCTTCTACATTCCCTCGATCCAGCCGCCCAAGCGGAACATTCCCGAGGCGCGGAAGCTCGTTGCGGCCTCCGGCTTCAAGCCGCCGATCGACGTGACGCTCATGACCCCGAACAGCCCTGATCTCTTGCAGGCGGCGCAGGTGATCCAGGCGATGGTCAAGCCGGCTGGATTCAACCTCAAGATCCAGGCGATGGAGTTCGCCTCCTCGCTCGCCGCCGGCCACGCCGGGGACTTCCAGGCCTATTTCATCGGCTGGTCGGGCCGGGCGGACGCGGACGGCAACCTCTATTCGTTCCTGCACACCGGCTACGGCTTCAACTTCGGCGGCTACTCCAACCCGATCGTGGACAAGCTCCTCGACCAGGCGCGGCTGCACACGAACATTGCAACCCGCAACGCGATCTACAAGAAGATGTGGATCCAGGTGCGCAAGGACACGCCGCTGATCTATCTCTGGGCGCTCAAGAACATCGTCGGCATGCAGAAAAACGTGATGGGCTTCCGGCAAGTGCCGGACGGCATCATCCGCGTCCAGGGCATGTATCTCGCCAAGTAAGCAAGTAAAAGCGCGCCCGATGCGCGGCTATCTGGGCTCCCGGCTCGCGCAGATCCTGCCGACGCTCTTCCTGGTCAGCATCATCGTCTTCGGGCTCCAGAGCCTCATGCCCGGGGACCCCGCGCTGGTGATCGCAGGCGAAAGCGCCGGCGATCCGGCGCTGGTCGCACAGATCCGCCGCGAGCTGATGCTGAACCGGCCGATCCCGGTACAGTACCTGCATTGGCTCGACAACGTGCTGCACGGCAATCTCGGCTATAGCTGGCGCCTCCAGGAGCCCGTCGCGGCGCTGATCGCACAGAAACTGCCGGTTACGGCACAGCTCTCGGTGATGGCGTTCATTTTCGCCATCGTCATCGGCGTGCCGATGGGCATCCTCTCCGCGGTGAAGCGCAACACGGCTTGGGATTGGCTCGCCAACGCGGTCGGGCTATTCGGGCTCTCCATCCCCACCTTCTGGCTCGGCATCGTCATGATCCTGGTGGTCTCGGTGCGGCTCGGCTGGCTGCCGCCCTCGGGCTACGTGCCGCTCACGGAGAACTGGGTGCGCTCGCTCGCCACCACGGTGATGCCGGCCTTCGTGCTCGGCAACGCGATCGCCGCGATCCTGATGCGCCACACGCGAAGCGCCATGCTGGTGGCCCTCTCGCAGGACTATGTGCGCACGGCACGGGCGAAGGGCCTCAGGGAAACCGTCGTGATCCTGCGCCATGCGCTCCGCAACGCGCTCATTCCGGTGGTGACGCTCGGCGGCTTGCAGTTGGGTGCGCTCCTTTCCGGCGCGGTGCTCACCGAGCAGGTCTTTTCCGTCCCCGGCTTCGGCAAACTCGTGGTGGACGCCGTCTTCAACCGCGACTATCCGGTCATCCAGGGCGTCGTGCTGGTTACCGCACTCCTCTACGTGGTGCTCAATCTCGCAACCGACCTCCTCTATCTCTTCATCAACCCGCGTCTGCGCACGGCATGAGCACCGCCGCCTCGCTCTCCCCCGCCCTCCCGGCACCGGAAAGCCCAGCCAGGCTCGCACTCGGCCGGTTCCTCTGCCACCGCTCGGCGATGTTCGGCCTGGCGGTGACGGTGATCTTCGTTCTGGTAGCGGCGGCGGCGCCGCTCATCGCGCCCGAAAGCCCAATCGCCACGAGCTGGTCGGCGATCCGAGAAGCGCCCTCCTGGGCGCATTGGATGGGCACCGACGAAATCGGGCGCGACGAGCTTTCGCGGGTGATCTTCGGCGCCCGCGCAAGCCTGCTTGCCGGCGTCGTTTCGGTGCTGATCGCCGCGGCGATCGGAGTGCCGGCCGGCATGGCAGCTGGCTTCGCGCGCGGCCCGGTCGACGCGATCCTGAGCCGCATCGTCGATGCGATGCTGGCGATCCCGTTCCTGATCCTCGCGATCGCGCTCGCCGCCTTCCTCGGGCCCAACCTCAGGAATGCGATGATCGCGATCGGCGTGACGACAGCGCCGATCTTCATGCGGGTGGCGCGCGGCGCCACCATGGACGTGATGACGAACGATTACATCGAAGCGGCGCGCGCGGTCGGCAACCGGCCATGGCGTGTTGCAGTGCAGCATGTGCTGCCGAACATCTTTCCCCCGCTCCTGGTGCAATCCACCCTTTCGATCGCAACCTCAATCATTGCCGAGGCGAGCCTTTCCTTCCTCGGGCTCGGCGAGCAGCCGCCCACCCCCGCCTGGGGCTCAATGCTGAACGCGGCCCAGCAGTTTCTCACGCAGGCGCCATGGCTTGCGATCTTCCCCGGCATGGCGATCTTCCTCACCGTACTCGGCTTCAACCTGGTCGGCGACGGGCTCCGGGACGCGCTCGATCCGAGGCGCTTGTAAGGCAGGCAGCCGGGTTTCGCCGTCGGGCTTGCATGCGCCGGCCGACCGCGCCAGGGTCTCACCCAGGACCAACGAACGAGGAGAGAGCCATGCGGGTTGCAGTGCTCGACGATTGGCAGCGCGTGGCGCGCAAAAGCACCGACTGGTCGGCGCTCACCGGGCGCGGGGTCGAGGTCTCGTTCTTTGCGGGGCCGCTCGGCGTGGAAGAGAAGGCCGCTGCTGCCCTTGCCGAGTACGAGATTCTCGTTGCCATGCGCGAACGGATGGCATTCCCCGAAAGCCTGATCGCGAAGCTGCGGAAACTCCGGATGATCTCGCTCACCGGCCGGCGCTCGCCCTTGCTTGACATCGAAGCATGCACGCGGCGCGGCATCCTCGTCTGCAACACCGGGAGCGAGCTTTCCTTGGCGGCAACCGCCGAGGTCGCCCTCGCCCTCCTGCTCGGAGCCATGCGGCAGTTGCCGGCAGCCGATGCGGCCGTGCGCGCCGGAATGTTCCAGAGCAAGATCGGGCCCGGCACCGTCCTCGAAGGAAAGACGCTCGGGGTGGTTGGCCTCGGCCGCATCGGCACCAGAATGGCGCGCTACGGCCAGGCACTCGGCATGAGGATACTCGGCTGGAGCCCCAATCTCACGGCCGAGCGCGCGGCGGCGGCCGGCGCGGAGCTGGCGACCAAGGAAGGCCTGCTCGAGCAGTCGGAAGCGGTGAGCCTGCACATCGTGCTCTCCGAACGGACGCGCGGGCTTCTCGGCGCAGGCGATCTCGCGCGGATGAAGCAGGGCGCGGTGCTCGTCAACACCTCGCGCTTTCCGTTGGTGGACGAGGTCGCGCTCATGGCCGCGCTCCGCGCCGGCAAGATCGTTGCTGCGCTCGACGTTTTCCCCGAGGAGCCGCTGCCGGCCGGACACCCGCTGCTCGATTGTCCGAACACCGTGTTCACGCCGCACCTCGGCTACGGCACGAAGGAAGTGTATCGGCAGTTCTATCGCGAGTGCGTAGAGAACATCCTCGGGTTCCTGGACGGCAAGCCGGTCCGGATGATGAACGAGTCCGCGCTCAATCGTCAGCCGGCCTGAAAGAGGGAAAACACGATGCGCGCATGGGCAGTGGTCGAGAACGGGGCGCCGTTGCAGGAGATCGAGCTGCCGACGCCCGAACCCAAGGGAACCGAGGTCCTGATCGAGGTCACACATTGCGGCGTCTGCCACTCGGATATCCACATCTGGGAGGGCTCGTACGACATCGGCGGCGGGCGGAAAATCTCGCTCAAGGATCGCGGTGTGGTGCTGCCGCTCGCCATGGGCCACGAGATCGTCGGCCGGGTAGCGAAGCTTGGCCCCGACGCCAAGGGGGTGGCCATCGGCGATCGTCGCATCGTCTTCCCCTGGGTGGGCTGTGGCACCTGCGCAAAATGCCTGGCGGAGGAAGACAATATGTGTCTCACGCCGCGCAGCATCGGGGTTTACCAGCATGGCGGCTACGCGACGCACGTGCTGGCGCCGCATCCCAGGCACCTCGTCGATCCTGGTGCGCTCGATCCGGCGGTCGCGGCCACCTACGCCTGCTCGGGAATCACCGTCTCTTCGGCGATCCGGAAAGTGATGCCGCTTCCGCCCGATGAACCGGTGGTGGTGGTCGGCGCGGGCGGGCTCGGCATGAACGCGATCGCGGTGCTGAAGGCGCTCGGTCACGCCAACATCGTGGTGGTAGACGTGAGTGCGGAGAAGCGCGCGGCGGCACTCACCGCCGGCGCGACGACGGCCGTGGACGGCACGGGCGAGGCGGTGGCCCGCGAGATCATGGCGGCATGTGGCGGCCCCGTCGGCGCGATCATCGACCTCGTCAACGGCACCGCCTCCGCGCGCTTTTCCTTCGATGCGCTCCGCAAAGGGGGAAAGCTTGTGCAGGTCGGCTTGTTCGGCGGCGAGCTGATGCTGCCGCTGCCTTTGATGGCAATCCGCGCCCTCACCGTGCAGGGAAGCTATGTCGGCAATCCCAAAGAGCTGCGCGAGCTCGTGCGCCTGGCCAAGGAGAGAAAGCTCTCGCCCTTGCCGGTGACGATGGTGCCGCAACGCGAGGCGAACGCCGCACTGATGCGGCTTCGCGACGGCAAGGTGACCGGACGGATCGTACTCCGCGCTGAGGCGGCATAGGTTCTTGATTCCCCAGTGCCGCGCTGCCGTTCTGCATTGACGGCCTGGAACGGCTTCGTTCAGGTACCTCGCAGAGGCCCGTTCGGTCATCCGACGAACGATCGAGAGCGGCAGCACCGGCGGCGAGAATGCCTGATGAAACACGCGCTGCCCGCCGCCATACTCGCGCTCGTGTTTGCCCTGGCGAGGGCGTCGGCGCTCGCCGGCGAGCGCACCGTAATGGTGGGCGTACACCGGACCATGCAGGCGCGCCTGATCATTCCCGACGGACGCGACCCCTACCCCGGCGTCCTGCTCTTATCAACGAGCGGAGGCCTGCAGGCGGCAGACCTCGATTTCGCCCGCCGCCTCGCGCGACACGGCTACGTTGTGCTCGTCCCCTCCTATCTCGAATCATACAACGACACGTACAAGCTGGCTAACTTGGCAAGTAATTACCCACTTTTCATACTTGGCCTTCTGCGCCGCATTCGCCCCGAAGATGGAGGCAAAGTGATCTCGGACATATTTTTGAACCTTCTCGGAAAACTTGTCCTTGAATTTTTTGCCCATCTGCTCGGGACCTTCTATCAGATACATCGCGGCTTCAAGGTGCCGAATTAAAAGTCTCCCTTCGGTGTCGACCTTTGCCCCTACCACGTCGGGTGCCTATCGGCCTCCCGGGCCAGCAGGGACGATGACACTCGTGGCGCTTGCAAACCCACCAAGGTTCAGCCACTCGATGACCAATTCCTCCAACCAGTTTGCTGGTAACGGCATACTGTTCACCTCCCCCGCACATCGGTTGAACGAGACGCCTCGTAAGCAGGCGAAGTTTGCCGTGGGGGTGTGTCATGAAGGGTCGCAGAGCACGCAAGGAACCGCTGAGCGCGACGGATCGGCCGTAGCGGTCTGGCGCAGCGGCGCCCGGCCGCTCCAGAGTCGTGCGCTCTCTTCACGTACGATTGCTCGATACGGCTGTGGACTCCGAGTTCGTCGTGCAGCCGGCACGCGATGAATCCGCCCAGAAATATCTCCGGCATGTCGCTGTCCTCGGCGATTCCGGCCACCGTGCGGTAGCGTTTGACCGCTTCGGCGCCAGCCCGGGCCAATGCGTTGGCAAATGGCAACTGCGCCTCTCTGCACTTGGGGTTCGCGTTAATGCGCGTGTCTTGACCGCCTAGCAAGGCATGGAAGCGGTGGCGCCTCCCATCGCTCAGCTCCGGTAGCTGCCGTTGATATCGATGTAGCCGTGCGTGAGATCGCATGTGTAGACGCGAGCCTTGCCGGCGCCGAGGCCGAGATCAACAGCGATGGAAATCTCGCGGCCCTGCATATGGCGGACCACGGGCGCCTCATCGTAGCCCGCGACAACCGCGCCGTTGCGCGCCATCCAAACGCCGCCGACGGCAACCGAGAGCCGGTCGCGGTCGGCCGGTTCGCCCGCCTTGCCGACCGCCATGACGATGCGGCCCCAGTTCGCGTCCGCCCCCGCGATCGCTGTCTTGACGAGCGGCGAGTTGGCGATCGCAAGTGCTATGCGGCGGGCGGACCGTGCGGAGATTGCGCCCGCCACGTCGATCGCGATGAGCTTCTCCGCGCCTTCGCCGTCGCGCACGACGGCGAGCGCGAGATCGGAGAGGACGCCGTTGAGGGCGCTCCGGAAATCGCGCAGAGCCGGACCGCCGGCGGGCCGCGCGCGCGGATGGTGCGCCTGGCCGGTTGCGAAGAGGAGGAGCGTGTCGGAGGTGGAGGTATCGGAATCGACGGTGATAGTGTTGAAACTTTGCGCCGCGCCTGCCGTCAGCAGCCGCTGGAGGAGCGGCATGGGGAGCTTCGCGTCGGTCGCGATGAAGGCAAGCAGGGTCGCCATGTCGGGGGCGATCATGCCGCTCCCTTTGGCGATGCCGCTGATACGCACCTCGGTGCCGCCGATTCTGGCGGTGCGCGTGGCAGCCTTGGGAAAGGTGTCGGTGGTCATGATGGCCCGCGCGGCGGCTTCCCAGCCGACCTCCGAGAGCCCGGCGTGCAGCGCGGGCAGGGCGGCGGTAAGGCGTTCGTGCGCCAACACCTCTCCGATGACGCCGGTCGAGGCGAGGAACACCTGGCGGGGCGGGCAGCCGATGAGGCCGGCCGCGGCGACGGCCGTGGCCTCGACGGCCTCGCGTCCGGCGCGGCCGGTGAAGACGTTGGCGTTGCCGGCGTTGGCGACGAGCACACGGGCGCGGCCCGAGCGCAGCGCGGCGCGGCACCAGTCCACGGGGGCGCCGGGGCAGCGGTTGCGAGTGAAGACGCCAGCGACCGTGGTGCCGGGGGCGAATTCGGCCAGCATCAGGTCGGGGCGGCCCTGGTAGCGGATGCCCGCTGCGCCCGCAGCGAGGCGGACGCCGGGCACGGGCGGCAGTTCCGGCAAGGGCACGGCGAGCGGGGAGATGGAGGGGGGCATGGCGTGCTCTTCGGAAAGGGGTCGGGGGATTGGTCGTCTTCGAAGCTTGTCTTCGTGGAAAGGAGGTTGCTTCGTCGCCCTGCTCCTCGCAAGGACGGGCCGCAGCGCGGGCCCGCGCGGGCGCGCGTGCGTTGACCGGGCCGAGAGCGAGTCCTATCTCGTGCACGACCGGGAGGCCCTCCGCCCGGCCTGATCGCCAGCCGCGAAGGGTCTCGATGCTTTCTTCCCTTGCCCGCAAAGTCTTCGGCACCGCCAACGAGCGCGCGCTCCGCGCCTATCGCCGGCGCGTGCCGGAGATCAACGCACTCGAGCCGGCGATCGCAGCCCTTTCGGATGAGCAACTTGCGGCCAAGACGGGCGAGTTCCGTGCGAAGCTCGCGGAGGGCGCGGAGATCGACGCGCTGCTGCCCGAGGCGTTCGCGGTGGTGCGCGAGGCGGCGAAGCGGACGCTCGGGATGCGGCCGTTCGACGTGCAGTTGATCGGTGGGATGGTGCTGCACGAGGGCAAGATCGCCGAGATGAAGACCGGCGAGGGCAAGACGCTGGTCGCGGCGCTGCCGGTCTATCTGAACGCGCTCGGCGGCAAGGGCGTGCACGTGGTGACGGTCAACGACTATCTCGCACGGCGCGACGCCGAGTGGATGGGCGAGATCTACCGATTCCTCGGAATGAGCGTCGGCGTGATCGTGCACGGGCTCGAGGACAACCAAAGGCGCGCCGAATATGCGGCGGATGTCACCTACGGCACCAACAACGAGTTCGGGTTCGACTATCTCCGCGACAACATGAAGTTTCGTCTCGAAGACATGGTGCAGCGGGAGTTCGACTACGCGATCGTGGACGAAGTGGACAGCATCCTGATCGACGAGGCGCGCACGCCGCTCATCATCTCCGGGCCGGCCGAGGATTCCTCCGATCTCTACCGGCGCGTGAATGCGGTGGTGGCCGAGCTCGTCAAGGATCCCGAGACGTACGAAAAAGACGAAAAATTCCGCACCGCGACTCTGACCGAGCCTGGCTCGGAGCGCGTGGAGGACATGCTGAAGGAAGCAGGGTTGATCGAGGAGGGCAATCTCTACGACATCTTCAACATCTCGGTGCTGCACCACGTGCAGCAATCGTTGCGCGCGCATACGCTGTTTGCGCGCGACACCGACTACATCGTGCGTCAGGACAAGGTCGTGATCATTGACGAGTTCACCGGGCGGATGATGGAGGGAAGGCGCTATTCGGAAGGCTTGCACCAAGCGCTCGAGGCCAAGGAGTTCGTGACGGTGCAGGCGGAGAACCAGACGCTCGCGTCGATCACGTTCCAGAACTATTTCCGGCTTTATCCGAAACTCGCCGGCATGACCGGAACGGCGATGACGGAGGCGGACGAATTCGGCGAGATCTACAAACTCGACGTGGTGGAGATCCCGACCAACGTGCCGGTGATCCGCAATGACGAAGACGACGAGGTGTACCGCACCGCCGATGAGAAGAACGAGGCGGTGGTGACGCTGATCGAGGAATCGCGGAAAGCGGGCCAGCCGGTGCTGGTGGGCACCGTCAGCATCGAGAAGAGCGAGCACCTGAGCGGGCTTCTGAAGAAGCGGCGGGTGCCGCACAACGTCCTGAACGCACGCTTCCACGAGCAGGAGGCGGCGATCATCGCCGAGGCGGGCGCGCCGGGAAAGGTGACGATCGCAACCAACATGGCCGGGCGCGGCACTGACATCCAGCTCGGCGGCAATCTCGCCGCGCGACTCAAGCACGAGCTTGCGGGCATTGAGGACGAGGCGGCGCGGGAGGCGCACGCGGCGGAGATCCGCGCCCAGGTGGCGGCCGCCAACGGGGTGGTGAAGAACGCGGGCGGACTCTTCGTGATCGGCACCGAGCGGCACGAGAGCCGGCGCATCGACAATCAGTTGCGCGGCCGCTCGGGCCGGCAGGGCGATCCGGGGCGCTCGCGCTTCTTCCTCTCCCTCGAGGACGACCTCATGCGCATCTTCGGCTCGGACAAGATGGGCGGGATGCTGCAGAAGCTCGGCCTCAAGGAAGGCGAGGCGATCGTCCATCCCTGGATCAACAAGGCGCTCGAGCGGGCGCAGAAGAAGGTGGAGGCGCGCAACTTCGACACCCGCAAGAACGTACTGAAATACGACGACGTCATGAACGACCAGCGCAAGGAGGTCTATGCGCAGCGCCGCGAGTTCATGAAGAGCGAGGACGTGTCGGAGACGACCGCGGCGATGCGGGCGGAGGTGATCGGCGGATTGGTGGCGCGGCGCATCCCCGAGCGCGCCTTCGCCGAGCAATGGGAGACGCGGGAGCTGGCGGAGGACGTGCAGCGCATTTTCAACCTCGATCTTCCGGTTGTGGAATGGGGGGCGGAAGAGGGCATCGCGGAGGCGGAAATCCGCACGCGCCTCGAGCGGGCCGCGGACCAGCTCATGGCGGCGAAGGCGGCCAATTACGGCCCCGAGTTGATGCGCTTCATCGAGAAGTCGCTCCTGATCCAGACGCTCGACCAGGTGTGGAAG
The DNA here is from genome assembly GCA_021816925.1 of Pseudomonadota bacterium. GTDB lineage: Bacteria > Pseudomonadota > Alphaproteobacteria > Acetobacterales > Acetobacteraceae > JAKAWQ01. The sequence goes on along the minus strand of JAKAWQ010000060.1, from coordinate 4,856 downwards.
GAGCACCTGCTGGCGCTCGATCATTTGCGCCAGGGGATCGGCCTCAGGGCCTACGGCCAGCGCGATCCGCTCAATGAATACAAAAGCGAGGCGTTCGCGCTGTTCAACGCCATGCTGGACGAACTGAAAGAGCGGGTGACGATGCTGCTGGCACGGGTCGAGATATCGGCCGAGGCGCCGCCGGCAGTGGATTTCCAGCCGCGGCCGCAGACGATGATCGAGAGCCATCCCGAGCCGGCGATGGCCGGCGCCGAGCTCGAGCTGGTCGGGGCCGAGCCGGCACCGGTGGTCGCGCGCGCGCTGCCGCAGCCGGTGCGCACGGCGACCCTCGACCCCGCGGACCCCTCGACTTGGCGCAGCACCCCGCGCAATGCGCCCTGCCCGTGCGGTTCGGGGAAGAAATACAAGCACTGCCACGGCCGGCTGCTATAGCAATCTGCTGAAAAAGCCCAACGCCAGCGGAACGAATGACCGGAAAGAACCAGGATGGAACCCACCTTGAATCTTTCGTGCGCTCCTACCCAGGTACGCGAACCGATCTTGCGTGCGCCGGCGCTCGAAAACCTTTTCCAGCGAACTGTTAGGCCTGACGATGCCTGCGGAAAACGCGGGCGGCCCTCACGGCGCATTCCCGCGCTCGGCCGGCTGTGCCGGAACAAGGCTCTCAAGAAGATTCTGTAACTCTTTGATATTCATAATAGTTTCTGTGCCATGCGCCATCTCCGCGCGGCCGTAGCCCAAAAGAACGAACACCGACACCACCCCGGCGGCGCGCGCCGCCGCAACGTCGTTGGCGTGATCGCCGATCATCACCGCACGTGCCGGTTCCCCGCCCGCCGCCGCCAGACTCGCCAGCAGGTGGCCAGGATCTGGCTTCTTCACCGCGAAGCTATCGCCCCCGCCCAGGGCGACAAAGAAATTCTCAAGACCAAGAGCTTGCAGGAGCTTGCGCGCGGCCAACTCCGCCTTGTTCGTGCAAATCGCCATGCGCCAGCCGACCTCCTCGAGCGCGACAAGCGTCTCCGCCACATCGGGGAAGGGGCGCGAGGCCCCGGCGACGGCGGCCAGATAGTCCGCGTGGAACCGGGCGAGCAGGGCGGAATCGGGCGCGCGCCCCCGGGCCGCCAGAGCCCGGGCGAGCAGTGTCGCCATGCCGGCACCCACCATCCCCGCCACCTCCTCCGGTGCAAATGGGGCCAACCCCGCCGCGCCAAGGCTCCGGTTCAGGCTGGCCGCGAGGTCCGGAACCGTATCCACGAGCGTGCCGTCGAGATCGAAAAGGATCGTCCGCCCCATGCCGTCGTACTCCGCAACCGGATGTGAACGCGCCGGCTTTGACACGGCCAGCCCCACACCGCTAACGGGATGATCAATGCAGGGCACTGCGATCATCCTGGCGGCCGGCCTCGGCACGCGCATGCGCTCCTCATCGCCGAAGGCGCTGCTGCGGCTCGGAGGAAAGCCGTTGCTCTGGCATCTCCTGCAGAGTTGCGCTGAGGTGTTCGAGCGCATCGTCGTCGTCACCGGGCCGGACATGCCGGAGCTTGCCGCGCTCGCCGCCCTGCATCCCGTGGTGGTGCAGGAAGAGCGCCTGGGCACCGCGCACGCCGCCCTCGCCGCCGCGCCCCATTTCGGCGATGGACCGGTTGCGATCCTCTACGCCGACAATCCCCTGATCCGGCCCGAAACGCTCCGCGCCCTACTCGCGCGGCTCGAGGATGCGAGCCCCGCGCTTGCCCTCCTCGCGATGCGTCCGCCCGATCCCACCGGCTACGGCCAGGTCGTGCTCAGACCGGACGCGCGCGGAGGAACCCGCCCAGGAGCCGGCATCCCGGGGGCTCGCATCATCGAGTGGGTGGACGCCACGCCCGCCGAACGTGCGGAAGGCCTCTGCAATGCCGGCGGCCTTTCCGCCGCCGGGCCCGCCCTGCTCCAATGGCTCGGCCGCGTCGGCAACAATAACGCCAAGCGCGAATTTTACCTCACCGATATCGTCGCGCTTGCCGCGGCTGAAGGCGCGAGTATCACTGCCGTCGAGGGCCCTTTCGCCGAGCTTCGCGGCATCAACACGCTGGCTGAACTCGCTGCGGCCGAGGCAAGCCTGCAAACGCGGCTGCGTGAAGCGGCGCTTGAGGCGGGCGCGAGCCTTGTTGCGCCTGAAACCGTGTTCCTCGCCGCCGACACGCGCCTCGCCTCCGACGTGACGATCGGTCCCTACGTCGTCTTCGGGCCCGGCGTCACAATCGAGGAGGGCGCAGAGATCCGTCCCTTCAGCCACCTCGAAGGCTGCCGCGTCGGCACCGGCGCGATCGTCGGCCCGTTTGCGCGCTTGCGCCCGGGCACGGAGCTTGGCGAGGGCGCGCGTGTCGGCAATTTCGTCGAGCTCAAGGCCGCCCGCCTCGGCGCCGGCGCCAAGGCCAATCATCTCGCCTATCTCGGCGACGCCGCAATCGGTGCTGCGGCCAACATCGGCGCCGGCACCATCACCTGCAACTACGACGGCTTTGCCAAGTATCGCACCGAGATCGGCGCGCACGCCTTCATCGGTTCGGACGCCGTGCTGGTTGCCCCGGTGTCGGTCGGCGCCGGCGCATTCGTGGCCGCTGGCAGCGTGATCACGCGCGACGTCGCACCCGACGCCATGGCCTTCGGCCGCGCGGCACAGGCCGAGAGGGCCGAAGGCGCGAGGAAGTTCCGAGAGCGAAAGAGAAAGGCCAAGCCATGTGCGGGATCGTAGGCGTGATCGGCAGCGAGCCGGCAGCACCCCTGCTCCTTGATGCCCTCGAGCGGCTCGCCTATCGCGGCTATGACAGCGCCGGCGTCGCCACGCTGGCGAACGGCCATATCGAGCGCCGGCGCGCTGCCGGCAAGCTCTGCAACTTGGCTGCGATCCTCAAGCGCGATGCGCCTCCCGGGACCACCGGCATCGGCCACACGCGCTGGGCCACGCACGGTGCGCCGACCGAGAGCAATGCGCACCCGCACGGCACCGCCCGCGTCTCCGTCGTGCATAACGGGATCATCGAGAATCACGCCGCGCTCCGTGCCGAACTCGAGGCTGAAGGCCAGGAATTCCAAACAGAAACCGACACCGAAACGGTGGCCCAGCTCGTCGACCTCAATCTCAGCCGCGGCATGGACCCCCTCGCCGCCGCCGGTTCAGCACTCGGCCGCCTCGAAGGCGCTTACGCCCTGGCCATGATCTTCGCCGGCAATTCCGAGCTGATGATCGGCGCCCAGCACGGCGCGCCGCTTGCGGTCGGCTACGGCAGGAACGCGATGTATCTCGGTTCGGACTCGCTTGCCCTTGCGCCGCTCACCCGCCGTGTCTCCTTCCTCAAGGACGGGGACTGGACGGTCGTCACGCGTACCGGCGCCCGCTTCTTCGGCCCCGACGGCGCTCCCGTCGAGCGCGAGATCAAAGAGACGGCGCTCACGGGCGCGCTGGTCGGCAAGGGCGGCTACCGGCACTTCATGGAAAAGGAGCTGCACGAGCATCCCGCGGTGCTTGGCGATGTGCTGAGGCGGATGGTCGACCCCTTGGCACGCCGCGTTACGCTGCCCGACCTGCCGTTCGATCTGGCGCGCGTGCCGCGCGTCTCGATCAGTGCCTGCGGCTCAGCCTTTTATGCCGGCCTCGTCGGGCGCTTCTGGCTCGAAAGCCTCGCCCGCCTTCCGGCGGACGCGGACGTGGCGAGCGAATTCCGCTACCGTGCGCCTCCGCTCCCCAGGGGCGGGCTTGCGCTCCTGGTCAGTCAGTCAGGCGAAACGGCAGACACCATTGCCGCGCTTCGCTTCCTGCGCGGTGCCGGCCAGCACGTCCTCAGCGTTTTGAACGTGCCGGAAAGCACGATGGCGCGCGAGTCGGACGCGGTGCTGGAAACGGTGGCAGGTCCCGAGATCGGCGTCGCCAGCACCAAGGCCTTCACCGCCCAGCTTGCCGTGCTGGCCTGCCTTGCCATCGCCGCGGCTTGCGCGCGCGGCGTCCTTCCGCACGAGGCCGAGGCTTTCCTTACCGCAGCTCTGGTCGAAGTGCCTTCCCGCGCCGCCGCTGTGCTCGAGGAGGAAGCGTCGATCCGGCGGCTGGCGGTGCGCATCGCCGAGGCACGGGACGTCCTCTTCCTCGGTCGCGGCGCCTGCTATCCGATCGCGCTCGAAGGCGCACTCAAGCTCAAGGAGATCAGCTACATCCACGCCGAAGGCTATGCCGCTGGCGAGATGAAGCACGGCCCAATCGCGCTGATCGACCCGCGCGTGCCGGTGATCGCCGCGATTCCTTCGGGACCGCTCTTCGAAAAGACCGCTTCGAACCTCCAGGAGGCGGCGGCGCGCGGCGGGCGAGTGATCCTCTTCACCGACGCCGAAGGCGCCGCGCGGCTTTCGCGCATCGCTACGGAGACGGTCGTTCTGCCGACCGTCGATCCGTTCGTGGCGCCGATCCTGCATGCGATCGCGGTGCAGCTTTTGGCCTACCACGTGGCCGTGCTGAAGGGGACGGACGTCGATCAGCCTCGCAATCTCGCCAAATCAGTAACGGTCGAGTAACGAGAAGTGGAGCCAGGCGCGAGCCCTGGCGCGAACTCTGCCCTGAGCCCTAGCCTGGATTTCCACGGCGAGCGATTCCGCTAACATTGGTCCCGACCAAGGGATTCATGCGACTCAGGATTTCGCTGCCATCTGTTATCGAGAATAGTGCGCTGATAGACAGGTTGCGCGCTCTCACTTGCCGGTTCGCGGCCGTCCCGCCGCACGGCATTGTTCCGTCCGATCATGGGCAAAGCGCCGGTACCATAAGGGTTCTCCGCGATCCAAGCCATTGGGATGCGGTTTGGAGCTTGACACCAGATCTGGTATGT
>JAKAWQ010000149.1 GCA_021816925.1 Pseudomonadota bacterium | reverse complement strand
TAGCCCAGAGCGCGGCGCGAGGAACGTCAGGGAGGTGTCGTCTCTTGATCTTGGGCTCGCCGAGGAAGGATCGCCCGCGGGCGAGCCCCGGAAAAGGCGGGGCGCCACTCCTTGGGCGCCGCAGCGCATGGCGAAACTCCCCGTGACCGACAGCTGATCACCTCGGCTGTGGCGGAGCGATATCCTCAGACTTGGTGGGACCCGTGCCGAGCAATCCGCGCCTGCCATGCTCGACCCTGGGCTCCGGGCTGCGTCGATCACACGCATGGCGTCGGGCGCGCCGATGGTGATCAGGCGGGCATGGAGTTCGGCTGGGCCGGTCGGGAGCTTCCCGCTCGCCATCGGGAACGTACGCTCGCAGGCAGATCTTCTCGGCGGTAGCAGGGGCTGCGACGCCACCCGGATTGCCTGGGCGGGAGGAAGGCACGAAGAGGGCCTTATCTGCATGCCGCGCTGCCACTTTCGGTCAGAGTTTCGGTACACTGCGAGCGGAACGAATTTCCGCGGGCTGCCGCGGCCGTCCGGCGCTCATCCGGCTGTCAGATTGTCATCTGACTGTCATCCAACTGTCATTTGACCCCTTGAATTCACCGCCTTATCGTATGGGAAATATCGAATCATTATAGGAATAAGGGAGGAAGCTCATGGCGCTTACGCGTCGCGCGTTGGTCCAAACGAGTGTCGTTGCCGGTGCGCTGGCCGACCCGGTGATCGGACGGGCGGCACTCTTGATGCCGGATGGCAAGCCCTGGCCCTCGGTGAAGATCGGCAAGGTTGCCAAGCTCGAGCCGGGCAAGCCTGTCGCGTTCCATTATCCCGATGATCAGTCTCCCGCTTGGCTCTTGAAGCTCACCGCGCCCGGCTATGACGGCGCGGGAGCGGGGAAGGACATCGTTGCCTTCTCGGGCATTTGCACCCACATGGGCTGCCCGGTTGAGTTTCGCGGCGAACGGTTCGTCTGCCCCTGCCACAAATCGATGTTCGATCCTGCCAGGAACGGGCAGATCTATCAGGGCCTCGCTTCAGATTACCTGCCGCAGGTAACGCTCCGGGTCGATTCCGCCGGCGATATCCACGCCGTGGCAATGAGCGGCCTCATCTGGGGTCGCGCGAGCGACATGATGCCGAAGAGCACCGGCTGAGGGGAGGAGGACGATGTCGATCTATCCGCGTACGGAGTCGGTACCGCTGCCGCCGCCGGAGGCCGAGCGCTACAACACGGTCTGCCAGTATTGCAACGTCGGCTGCGGCTATCACGTTTATGTCTGGCCGAACGGCACGGCAGGCGGACCGAAGCCAAACGAGAACGCCTTCGCGGCCGACTTCACCAAGCCGCAGGCGTCGATTTCCGGGATTGCCTACACGGAATCCATGCACGCGACCATCCGCCGCAACGACGGCCGCGATTATCACGTGGCAATCGTGCCGGCCAAGGATTCGCCGATCAACCTGCTCGGCAATCATTCGAGCCGCGGCGGATCGAACGCGCTCACCACCTGGTCGGATGGCCGGCCAACCCGGGCGCGGTTGCATTATCCGCTGCTCCGCGTCGGCGATGCCTTCAATCCGATCCCGTGGGACGCGGCGATCGAGCTGCAGGCGCGCGTCATCAAGGGGATCCTTGATAGGTACGGGCCGGAGCAACTCGCGGCGAAGATCTACGACCATGGCGGCGGTGGGGGTGGGATGGAGAATACCTACGGCACCGGCCGGCTGCTCTTCACCGGCCTCAAGATGGTGTACACAGGCATCCATAACCGGCCGGGGTACAGCGCCGAGACCTACGGGACGCGCGACCGAGGCCTGCACGAGCTCAACTACACCGCGCAGGATGCAAGGCTTGCCGATACGATCGTGCTCTGGGGCGCCAACAGCTACGAAACCGCGACCGTCTTCTTCGAGGCGCATATGGTGCCGAACTTCCTGGGCGCGACGGCTGGCGAGAAGAAGAGCTACTATGCCAAGGGTGAGCCGATGGCGCCGGCGAGGCTGGTGGTGGTGGATCCGCGAGTGAGCGCAACGGTCAATGTGGCGCGCGCCCAGGGTGCGGAGGTGCTGCATCTCAGACCCAAGCTCGGCACCGACTACATGCTCATGAACGCGGTCGCCCGCACGGTGTGGGAAAAGGCTTACTACAACAAGGCGTTCCTCCGGCAGCATACGGATGTGCGAACGTTCGAGGATTACAAGGCAAAGTCCCTTGAACTGGCGATGCCGTATCAGGCGTTCATGGCGCGGGCAGAGCGGATCACCGGGGTGACACCGGCGGAGATCGAACAGGCGGCGGTCTGGATCGCCCAGCCGAAGCCAGGGAATTTCTGGCGCCGTACACTTATCCTCTACGAGAAGGGCGTGATCTGGAACTACCGCCAGTACGACGCCGTCGCTGCGATCGCGCAGCTCGGGGCGCTCACCTTCAATATCGGGCGGCCGGGCAGCGGCACCGGCCGCCAGGGCGGGCATCAGGAAGGCTACGCGCGCCCAGGCTATCCCGGACCGAAACCGCCGCCCGATGTGGACAAGTATGTTCAGTCCGGCCAGGCGAAGACCTTCTGGATCATCGGCTGCAATCCGTATCTTTCGGCGCAGAACAACGCCTACTTCCGCAAACGGATCGGCGAGCGCGCGCAGGCGTTGACGGATTTCCTCTCCCGCTCGCTGACAGAGGCCGGCGAGCCGGCCTCGATCGATGCGCGGGCGAACGCGATCCTGGAAGGGCTCGACAAGACGGAGGGCCTCTTCGTCACCGTCCAGAACATCTACATGGTGGAGACCGCGCGGGACGCCCACCTGATCCTGCCGGCCGCGCAATGGGGAGAGGCGGACAACATCTCGCTCAACTGCAATAGCCGCCTCCTCAGGCTCGACGAGCGGTTCATGGATCCGCCGGGCGATGCGAAGCCCGATTGGGAAATCCACGGGCTGGTAGGGCAGAAGCTGGAGGCTCTCTATACGGCCGAGGGCAAGGCCGAGATGGCGAAGCGCTTTTCCGGCATGAACTGGAAGAGCGGGGCGGATGTCGTCAAGGCCATCCAGAACGATCTCTACGCCGGGATGAACACGCGTGTGCCGGCCTCCGAGGCGAACACGCTCGACCCCGAGAGCTTCAAAGGTGTCGATTACGGCTATCTCCGCAAGGTTGGCCAGAAGGGCATCCAGACGCCGGTGCGGATGGATCCGAAGACCGGCGAACTTGTGGGCACCGAGCGGCTCTATCCGACCTGGAACTTCATGACGGCGGACGGCAAGTTTCACTGGTACGGTACTCGGCCCTGGGACGATCATGCGGAAGCGAAGGTGGTCGCCCGGTATCTCAAGGATGATCGCGAGCGATTTCCGTTCTGGTTCAGCATGGGGCGCGCCCAGATCGTCTGGCAGACCGCCTATCATCAGCGGCTCCTGCCGGAGAAGACGGCCACTGTTCCCTTGCCTTATGTCGAGATAAGTCCGAACGATGCGAAGAAACTCGGGGTCACGAGTGGTGACATCGTGATGGTGTACAACGACCAGGGCAACGAGACCTTCGCCGTCTATGAAACAGACGCGGTTCCGGACGGGACGGTGTTCGCCCTCATGTACCACTGGCTTGGGACTTCCAACAGCCTGACGTCCCCTTACACCGACCCCATGAGCACCAACCCCTGGTACAAGGGAACGCGCGTCGGTATTCTGAAGCTCTCCGGTGCCCTGCCGAGCGTCATGCGCACGACGAGCTTCCTGCCGACCAACAAATTCAGCTAGACTGCGCAGCAGGACATATCGGCTCATGCGTGCCGGCGGAAAGGGCGATGGCGGAGCTTTGCATTCGGTTTCGTGAGAACGGCTCGATCGTCATCGACCTTCCCGCCGGCACCACCTTCGTGCTCGACGGTGAAAAACAAACGCTGGAGCGTGCAAAGCTCGCGCTTTGCCGGTGCGGGCAGTCAGGCCGAAAGCCGTTCTGCGACGGCACGCACAAGCGCGTGGGCTTCACCGCCCCGGCGGCGACTCTTGCCGTGCCTCTCCCTGACGAGGCCCCGTGATCGATCCTTTCGGCCGGAGCATCACCTACCTCCGCGTATCGGTGACGGACCGGTGCGACCTTCGCTGCGTCTATTGCATGGCCGAGGACATGATCTTCCTGCCGAAGGCCGACGTGCTGTCGCT
>JAKAWQ010000059.1 GCA_021816925.1 Pseudomonadota bacterium | reverse complement strand
AAGCCGTGCGCGAGACCGGCGACTGGGAACGGTGGCTCGACTTTTTCCTGACCGGCGTGATGGAAACATCCACGCAGGCCGCCGCCGCGGCCCGGCTGATCCTGGCATTGTTCGACGCGGATCGCCGGGCCATCGAAGCTCTCGGGCGTCCCGCGGCGTCTGCCCTGCGCGTCCATCAGGTTCTTCAGGCGAGGCCACTCATCACCATCCCGTTGGCGGCACAGATGCTCGGCCTGTCCAGGCCCACCGTCGCAAGCTCGCTCAGCCACCTCCATGACGCGGGCATCGTCCGCGAGATAACCGGCCGCCAACGAGGCAGGGCTTTCGTCTACGACCGCTATCTTGCCCTGCTGAACGAGGGCACGGAACCGTTGCGGCGCACGTGATCCAGGGCCTCCATACGCTCGAACACCTCGAAGTGTCCTCAGAGCCTGAAAATCAATCGAACTTGAACAAGAATGCCCTCTGGAAACATTGGATTTTTCTGTCGATTCCCGGGCAAGAGGGCATCCTTTTTCAAACTCTCAGTCGTTTCGTTATGGACTGCGTCGAACCTGGCGATCGCGCGAGGACATTTTCAACTCCAGCCGCCGCCCCGTGGCCGCTCACGAGCGCAATCATCTGACGAAATCCGAAACGCCTCCGCGCATTGAATGGGGCGAATGGGGGACGTGCAGGAAGGCACGCGGTCCTCCGCGCCGGCGCCTCTCCCGCGGGTTTCCTGGCGGTCTAAACCGGCCTCGAGGCCGCTTCCGCATCCCCGCTTCGCCGTGCGAAGCGCCTCCGGCTCGCGCCGCCGCCGTGTCGCTTTGCTCCCGCGCCGAGACGGCGGCGCTCGGGGGCGGGCGGCCCCGAGGCCGGTTGGTCACGACCGCACCCGCGGGAACAAGCGCCGGCACGGAGCCGGCGACCTTCCCGAAAAGGGCATGAATGAAGGATCAAGAACATGTCAGGTTTTTTGAACCGCGCCTCGCTGATCGGCAATTTGGGTCGCGACCCCGAACTGCGCCATACCAGCAGCGGCGCCCGCATCGTCTCGCTCAGCCTCGCCACCACCGAGTCCTGGAAGGACGATAGCGGCGAACGCCATGAGCGCACCGAATGGCACCGCGTCGTCATCTTCAACGAGGCGCTGGGCAAGATCGCCGAGAAATACCTGGTCAAGGGCGCCAGGGTTTTCCTCGAAGGCCAACTGCGCACGCGCAAATGGCAGGATCCGTCGGGCGCCGAGCGCTACAGCACCGAAATCGTGCTCAGCCCCTATAACGGCACGCTGACCTTCCTCGACAGCAGGAAGGACGACACCGCGGAGCGGGCATCCGGGGGCAGCCGAGGCGAGCCGGCGGCGGCAGGCCCTGGCGCCGATCCCGATGATGAAATCCCCTTCTGATCCAGGGGGAACTGAGTGAGAACCGGCGGCCGGGGCGGTGCCATCGCCCCGGCCGCTTGGTTTTGTGACCCGCACCTCATCGGGGAACGATAGCAAGTTGCCAGGCTATCACGATCGGCATGTTACCGTTTTTGCGCTCTTATGTAGCAACCGCCACTACATGGTTGTTTGCTGAGCTGAGCTTGGGCTTTACCATCCGGCCATTGGTGTTTCGAAGGGAGAGCGGCGATGGCTGAACCGCACGTCATTTGTGGATTGCGCGACAAGCGCACGGAACTTGCGGGCATGGTGAACCGCCTGGAGCAGCAGCTAGTTCAGCACCGTGCCAGTCTGATGCATCTTGATGCGACGATGCGGCTGTTCGATCCTGACCTCCGGCCCGAAGAGATCCGTCCGCGGCAGCTTCGGGCACACAACGACTGGTTCCGGCCGGGGGAATGCCTGCGACTGATCTACGACGTGCTGCGCGACGCGGCGCAGCCGGTGACGACGCGCGATCTTTCCGGGCGGATCATGGTGGCAAAGGGTATCGCAGAGGCCGACACGCGCGCGCGCCAGCTGATCCACAAGACCGTTCTAGCCTCGCTCACGCGGGCGAAGCAGACGATCGAGCGCATCGAGGCAGCGGGCGTGGTCAGCTGGCGGGTCGGTCAGGCAGCGTGAGCGCGCTGCCAGTAGCCGCAGAAATCCACCGAGGGCGGGCATCGCATCGCCAGCCCGGCGACGCCATGCACCTGCGCGCCGTTGCTGATGCGGCGGAGGTCTTCCCGCCACGCCGCCTCCTGGGCATAGCGAACCAGATAAGGTCCGGCGATGTGGTGGTGATGGCCCAGTTCGCCGCGGCGCAGACGGGAGAAATAGGATTCGGCGCCGTTGGTGCAGGCGCCATCGATGCTGTAACCCTCCTGGTGGTTGATCCGCTGCATGGCGAAGCTGGCGTGCAGCTTGTTCCAGGCCGGGCTCTCATCGGCATGAACTGTGGTGCCTTTGGCGATCCGCTGGCGGATCGCCGCCACCGCGTCGGCCTCGGCCGGAAACACCTGCGCCAGCGTGCGGCCACCGCGTTCGCGCATGGTCACGACGACCCGGCGCTTGCCCGAGTGGTTTGCGGCCAGCCGCCGGTCGAGGCGGTCGGCGGCCAGGTTCTGCGGCCGGACATGGCCGCCGAACCAGGCGCCATCGATCTCGGCCGTCCGGCCTTCGCCGCCGATGCGCAGCGCCTTCACGCTGGACGCCATCGCCTCGCGCAGCTTGTGCGCCAGCACGAAGGCGGTCTTGTATTGCACATCGAGTTCCCGGCCGAGGGCGAGCATGCTCTTGCCCTTGACCTCGTTGCAGAAGCCGGCAATGGCGAGCAGGTAGGTTCTGAGCGGCAGCTTGTGCCAGGCGAACAGGGTGCCCGACGTGACCGAAAAGTCGTGGTGGCACGCCTTACAACGCCAGCGCGGATGGCCGTTCGACCGGCGGCATGCATAGCAGATCGCGCAGCCGCAGTGCGGACAGACCGGCTTGCCATCGCTCTCAGGCCAGCGCAGCCGCAGGAACACGTTCTCCACGCCCGTGTCGGACATGCGCATCACCTTGGCGGGGCTGAGCGAACGCGCCGCCGCGGACAGCAGAAAATGTTGCGCCATTGTCTTCTCCGGCACGGGAACTTCGAAGCTCCCTTCCTGCCAGATGAAACCGCAACGTACAACCCCTGGAACGCCCGTGGCGGCTGCTACATAAGACCGCGTTTTTGGCTTAAGCCGCGCGCGTCATTTCCCGCTCTGCCACGGCCAAGTCATAAGCGACCTGCAGGTTCATCCAGAATAGGGCGGAGGTAGCAAAACGCGCGGCCAGTTTCAGGGCGGTGTGTGCGGTGATGCCGCGATCACCGTTGAGGATATCGGTTATTCTGTTCGGTGGCACGCCAATATCGCGGGCCAGCGCGCGAGCCGACATGTTGAGCGGGGCCAAAAATTCTTCCCGCAAAATATCGCCGGGCCTTACCGGCGGGAGCTGTCCGGCTACCGCCACATCGTCAAAATTCATTCCCTTTAGGGCTTCTCGCAGGATCGCCATGGCTCACTTTCCTTAGTGGTAGTCTGTAACCTCGACATCATGTGGACCATCGTCTTGCCAGACGAAACAGACCCGCCATTGGCCATTGATGCGGATGGCGTGCTGACCTGCCCGATCACCCTTCAAGGCTTCCAGCCGGTTGCCCGGTGGCGAATTGGCATCCTCCAGCGTTGCCGCCGCATCGAGGATCAGAAGTTTTCGCCGCGCCGCTGCCAGGATATCTGTGGGGAAGCCTTTTGGCGTCCGGTTGGCGAACACTGCCGCTGTCCGTTTGTCGGCAAAGCTCTTGATCATCACGATATGTGTCTCATAACACATATCACAACGCAAGAGCTTTCAAAGGCGGGTGTCTCCGAAAAATTCTGGGAATTCTGGACATTTACATCCGGTTGCTGGAACAGCACGTTAATACTCTGATATCACTCATAGTTTATCCCGTGCGTCGATCACTAGGCGCGCCGCGGTCTGCCGTAAGCGGGGCGCAATGGCGGGCTTGCCAGCGGCGGACCGGGCGACCCCCGCCTGGTCTGGCCCCGGCGCGATTCTCTTCGCCGCGGTCGCCATGCTCCGGCTTGCCAGCGGCGCGCGACCCTGAACGCTTCCGCGCCCGTGGCGTGCCCCGCGCGGCAGGAGAAAAGCCGCGGCGGCGGCATATTCCGGCACGGCGAGAGCCGGCCCCGCCGGCGTTGCGCGCGCCGGTCTCGACACTCCCTGATGCGGTTTCCGCTCCGAGCGTCGCCGTTGGCGGCGAGAGGCGAGGGGGGGCGGCGTTCCATCGCGGCGGACCGCTGGCATCGCAGGCAGAGCCGGACGCGACGGCCCCGCCGCTGGTGGTCCTGGCTGTTTCCCGACCGGGGCCGCGTGCGGCGGCGGCAATGCTTCCCGGCGGCCGCGCGGATGGAGACGGCCGGGACGGTCGAACGCCAGGCGTGGAACAGCCTCGGTCCGTGCCGGGGCTTGCGGTCGGCTCCTTGGTCGGGGGAACCTCGCGGAGCGGGCTTGCCGCGGCAGGCGCGATCTTGCGGGGCCGGGGAAAATTTCGCTGGCCAGGACCGACCGGGATTTTCTGGCACCGCGGTCCGCAACCCCAAGCCCGCGTCCCCCCTCGGAAAAGGCGCGGTTCTAGGCCGGGCGCCGGCCGGCGAGGAAAGGGTGGGTTCTCGCCATGCTCGCCGGGCTCGGCCGCCAGCGTCCTGCGCGCGGCTGCGCGTGGCTGCGGTCCCGGCCTTGCAGGCCGCCTTTCACGCCGGCCGGCCATGGCCCGGCCTGACGAAGCCGCACCGAGGGGGCAAGACGCAGGCATGGGGCCGCGGACCTCTCGGACAGTGCAAGAAAGAGATCGGGTCATGGCCGTCAAACATTCCTCCAAGTCCGCTCCAGCCGCCCCGCGCCGCGGCGCGTCCGTCCGCCAGGCGATCACCCTGGAACGGGTCACCGCCCTCGCGCCCTCGCACAATCAGGCCGAGGCGATGGCCACCACGTTCGCGCTCGACCCGGTGGACTATCACGGCATCCGCGAGACCACCGAGGAGCAGATCGGCCGCGCCGCCCAGGCGCTCCAGCCCACGGTCAACGAAACCGCCATGCGGATCCACCTGCAACGGATCGTCGGCGCCTTCGTCAGCTCCGCCCACGGCGCCACCGGCTTCTACCAGGGCAAAGTCACCCAGGCCCGCGACCTCACCGCCAAGCTCGCCAACGAGGATCGCGACGAGGATCGGGAGGGCATCTGGGGATTTGAGACCAAAGCCGCCCGCGCCCGCCAGTTCGCCGCCCAGGCCGGGCTCACCGCCCACGCCCTGATGGCCGCCGCCGAGGGCGCCGTTCACGCCTACGCGGAGATCACCGGCGAGACCTGGAAGCCCTACGAGGGTCAGCCATCCGCCGCCGCCTCGGTGAGCCGCAAATCGGCCGCCGCCGAGATGGAGGCGCTGGGCTGAAGGGAGCAGGCGGGGGTCGCACCGGCCCCCGCCGCATTCCCTCCCGCGCGTGAAAGGACAGAGGCAAGATGAAGAAGCGCAAATCCCGCCCCCGCCGCCGCAACCCGGTCGCCCGGGCGCTGCGAACCCCGGCCTTTCGCCAGCGCATCGTCCGCAACCGCAAGACCTACCGCCGGAAAGGCCGGGCCGCGCGGTTCCCTCCCGAGGCCTGAACCGCGGCAAAGTGCGGCGGCACCCTTTCCAGAAAGCGCGCGCCTGCTGGGCTTCCAGCCTGATGCCGGGCAAGGTCGGGACGGATCAGACCCCGCCCGCGGCGCCGCCCCGAGCGCGGCCGCTTCGCTCCGGTTCTCGCCATGCTCGCCGCGCGCGGCTGCGCGTGGCTGCGGTCCTCCCGGCGCGGGGGTTGAGCCGCCCCGAGGCCCGGCATTCCCGCTGCCCATCAGCAATCGGGCTGATGCGGAAAGGGAATTTTTCCATGACCGAACTCGACAACGGCACCATCGTCACCGACCTCGACGCCGCCGCCGACAATGCTGTCCTCACCCAACGCGGCTACTCGATCCGGCATATCGAAACCTGGCACGATCACGACAACCAGAGTTTTATCCACTGGGATCCGCCTGAACTCACCGAAGCCGATTTGCCCTATTGAGGGCCACGACAGGGGCCGGCCCACACGGGTCGGCCCCTTTCGCCAGGTGCGGGTTACTCGCCTCGCTGCACGAACCGCCGATAGGCCGCGATCCAGTTGGTCGCGATGGCATGTCGGGCCGCGGCCAGCGAAAGGCGTCCCGCGCAGACCAACTGGTTAAGCCGCCACTCCAGTTCATCCTTCCGGTCGGCACTCCAGCCATCCGCCGGCATTTTCGGCTCTGGCCACAGATTGCGCGGGTCGGACGGGGCGCCGCCCAGCTCCAACGGGATCAGATGGTCCTCCTCGTAGTGACTGAGCCGCCGATCCCGGTAGCCATAGGCGCGGATCTGCCACCGCTTCATCTCCTCGGTATATGACAGCGGCGGGCGCACCGTGCGTGTCCAGTCGCGCACGCAGATCGTCGCCCCGATCGTCCGTGCCGTCACCAGTGGGTTGGTTGCCCCCGGCGTGCGCGCCGGATCAGGCAGCGAGCCTTGTGCCCCTGCCGCCCCGGCCAACACCATCCCAAGCAGCGCGGTCGCGATCGCCAAGCCGCATTGCATCCGCCAACCAACCCTCTGCGTTCGCCGGATAGGCACAGTTCATGGACCGGGCGCGGGCGGCGGATCGAGCCAGACCGGCATCGCGCAATAGCGCCGCCCGTGGGCATCCGTCGCGACCGCCTTTTGGCACGCGGCCAGGGCTTGCACCGGGTCACTATCCGCCATCAGCGCGCCACGCCGGCCGGATGATTGGTTTCTGGTCGTGCGGCATCATTGAAGCAGGTGGGAAAGGTCGCATGGCTCGGGTCGATATCGGCCAGGATGGGGGCGTCCGGTGCGATAGGTGATCCCGGCGCGCGTCAGGGCGGCGGCCATGGCGGCCCAGGACCAATCGCCATGGACCATGTCGAGCCCCCTGTCGTGGTGCTTCCGACACCACGCCCGCACCTCGTCGCCGTCTCGCCAGGTCGGGCGAAACTGGTTTGCCAGCATTTCAAGTTCAGCGTCGGAGGGTGTGCGCTTGTGTGACATGGTGGCTTTGGGGGCTGTTTTCTAGCAACCATCGACCCCTTACTTACGCCCTCAATAGACCCCTGACGAGAACCCTCAACAAGCTGCTCAGTAGACCCCTCATTGGCGGGATTTTTCATGGTGGTAAAGTGGGAGTTTTTCCAACAGACCAAGGCACCCTAGCGGGGGCTTGGTTGCGGTGCTTCGCGCGCTCCGCTAGGTGACGCAAGAGGGCGCGCGGACACCGTCCGGCCCCGGAGAAGCCGATGGCCGAGGACGCGCCTGCTGATCCTACCACAACCCGCTTCGCCGCGCTCGAGGCGGGTCAGACGGCGATCATCGGCGCCCTCGGCCTGATGCTCGATACGCTGCACCAGCAGACCAACCTGCTGCGGGAACTCGCCGCGGCGGCCCAGGAGGATCCCGGCCCCTCGCCGGTCATGCGGAGCCTCGACGAGCTGACCGGCGCGGTCGTCCAGATGGGCGCCGGGATCGAGACGCTCGGCCGCAAGCTCGACGCCCTGCCCGAGGCCATCGGCGCGGCCCTGGAGGGCGAGGCGATGCCACAAAACGCCGGCGCGCTGGCTGGCGCCGTCTGATGCTGACCTACCGCACCGGGGCGGCGGGGGCGGCAAGTGACACGCGGAACATGGCGGAGCATTTGCTGCAGCAGACCCTGCCGCCGGCAATGGCCGTGATGGCGGCGTATTACGAACAGGGCGTCACGCCGCCGACGCCGGCCGAGGCCGCCATGAGCCGCTATGGCCGTCTCGCCGAGCGCGGGAAATTGCCCGGCGGCGCGGTTTTGGACGCGCTGGTGGGGGCCGAGGCGGCCCGGCTTGGCGAGAGCGCGCTGGCCGCGGATGGGTCGGCGCTGGACGCCGGCGAGCTGCGGCTGCGCGCCTTGGCGGCTTTTGCCGGCGCTGGCTTGCTCGACCGCGCCGAGGCCATGGCGAGCCTCGCCCGCCTCGGAGGGGGTGCCGCGCCCGAGCGGCTGGCGGCGGCGATCGAGAGCGCCACCACGGCCCGCGATGACAGCAGTGCGGCGGCGACGCCGCGGCGCGACATGAACCCCGCCCTCGCCCGACGGCTCGGGATCGACCCCCATCGCGGCCTGACACCGGGCGAAGTAGCGTTCCTGTTGAACGGGCAGACCGCCGCTGGGCGGGAGATCGCGGGCAAGCAAATCCAGGCGGCCACTTTGCCGCTCACGCAGATTTTCGGGATGGAGAACGGGCGGACGCCCACGCGCGCGCAATTGGAGCGCATGCTGGCCGGGCAGACGGTGGCCGGCGCGGCCTTGCCGGGCAAGGCCGCCGGTGCGGCGGTGCGGCGCCTTCAGGCGGCGCTGGGCGTGCGATCCGAGACGATGACGCCCGAGCAGCGCGAGAACATTCTCGCCGGCCGGTTGGCGGATGGCCGCGCGCTGGGCGAGCGGGCCTATCGGGCGGCGCTCGAGACCGCGAAAGCCCGGATCGGCTATATCGACCTGACATTCTCGGCGCCGAAATCCCTCTCGATCGCCTGGGCCTTCGCTCCGACCCATGCCGAGCGCGCCATGCTGCACCAGGCGCACAGCGACGCGATCGCGAGCGTCATGCGGACCATCGAACAGGAGATCGGCCGGGCGCGGCAGGGCCGGGGCGGCAAGGACGGCTTCGCGCCGGGCGCGATCGGCTGGGTCTCGTTCGATCACTACGCCGCCCGGCCGACCGTGGCGGTCATCACCGAGGATGCCGCGGGGCGGCCGACGACCGAACTGCACCCCCTCGCCGGCACCGGCGGGCGGGTGCCGGGCGACATGCAGGTACATACCCATGTCGCGGTGTTCAACGTGGTGGAGACCGCGAGCGGGCGGGTGGGGGGCCTGGACCTCGCCCAGCTTGAGGGGCGCATTCACGAATGGGGCGCGCTCTACCAGGCCTACCTTGCGGATCATCTCCGTCCCCATGGCGTCGAGATCGCCCTCGATCGCCGCAACGGAATGGCCCGCCTCGCGGCCGTCCCCGAGAGCGTCGTGGCGCATTTCAGCAAGCGGACGACGGGGGGCACCGAGGCCGCGCGCGCCTACGCCCGCTCTCTCGGCCTCGATTGGGACAGCCTGGATCCGGCGCGCAAGATCGGCCTGCTGAAATCCGGCGTGCAAGATCCCCGCGCCGCGAAATCCGATGACGTGAGCGACCTCGCGGCCTGGCGGAAGCTGGCCGAGCGGATCGGCTATCGGCACCGGAGCGTGCTGCGGCCGGACGAGATCATGCCGCGCCTGAGCCGGGAGGAACGGCTGGAGATCGCCTACCAGGCGGCCCTGCCGCTCCTCGAAGAGCAATTCGACCGGCGGGCGGTCATCGCCGGGGCGGACGCCCGCGTGGCGGCGGCAAAGGGGCTGATCGTCGCGGGGATAGACCAGGCCGAGGAGGTCGGCATGCTGACCCGCGCCTTCCGCGAACGCGGCATTCAGCGGCGCGGCGAGCCTGCCGCGCTGGTCTGGGGCAGCATCGCCGGCGCGCGGGGGCGCGAGAAGACCGCGATCACCACGACGCTCGACGAGCGCGAGGAAAGCGCCCTGATCGCGGCGGCGCGCGCCGGGGGCGAGGACAAGAGCGCCGCGCTTGCGCCAGAAAAAATCGCGGCGGCGATCGGCGCCTTCCCGGCGCTTGATTTCACGACCGCGCATGGCCGGGCGCAACGGGCGGTCATCGACACGCTCGGGACGGGCGGGCGCGTTTCGCTGGCGATCGGTGTGGCCGGCTCCGGCAAGAGCACCCTGCTGAAACCGCTGGTCCGGGCCTGGCATGACGATGGCCGCGTTGTTCACGGCATCGCCCTCGCCTGGCGGCAATCCGATGACCTGGCCGAGGCCGGCATCATGGGGCGGACCCGCGCCGTCGCCTCGTTCCTCAAGGGCGTTGCGCGCGGCCGTATTCCCCTCGACCGGCACTCCGTGGTGGTGGTCGATGAGATCGGCCTGCTCGGCACGCGGCAGCTCAACGATATCCTCGCCGCGCGGGAAAAGGCCGGCTTTCAGCTCGTGATGATCGGCGACCCGAAACAGATGCAGGCGGTTGCGGCCGGCCCCGTCATCGCCTTGCTCCGCCGCGCGCTCGGCACCGAGGCGGTGCCCGAGCTGGGCGGTTCGGTCCGTCAGACGGATGCCGGGGAGCGCGAGACGGTTTTGATGTTCCGCAACGGCCAGACCGGGGAGGCGATCGCGCGGAAAGCCGCCAATGGCACCCTGCGCATCGCGCCCGGTGGCTATCAGGAGGCGATCGCCGAGGTCGCCGACCTCTGGTCGCAGCGCCGCGCGGCCCATCGCGAGCGGGCGGATTTCTCCATCACCGTCAGCGCCCCGACCCATGCCGAGGCGCATGATATCAGCCTGGCGATCCGCGAGCGCCGGCGGGCGGGGGGCGAGATCGGGGCTGACCAGGTCGTCGTGCCGGCGAGCGATGGCCAGGGCGAGCGGCACTATAACTTGGCGCTCGCCGAGGGCGACCGGGTGCGGCTGTTCCGGCGCACGAATGCCACCTTCGCCGCGCCGGGGACGCACGGCAATATCGGGCGGAACGGCACCGTGCTCGAGATCACCGCGATCCGCGACGATGGGCTGATGCTGCGAACCGCCGCCGGCAAGGAAGGCTTTGTGCCGTGGTCGCGGCTGCGCGACGAGAACGGGCGCGTGCGGCTTGCCTATGGCGACGCGCTCACGACCCACACCGCGCAGGGCTCGACCGTCACCGAGCACATCCACGCCACGCCGAGCGGCAGCCGGCTGGTGTCCGCGTTCGGCGCCTATACATCGGGAAGCCGGCATCGCGCGCAAAGCTTCATCGTCACGTCGGAAGGCGCCGAGCGATCCGAGATCATCGGCCGGCGGCCGCTTGGCGATCGGCGCGCGGTGACGCCGGGCGACATTCTGGACAATGTTATCCGGAACCTCGCGCGCCAGCCCGAGAAGGCGTCCGCCCTCGAGATGATCGCGCGGGCCGCCGCGCTGCGCCGCGGCACCATCCGCGCCGTGCAGGCCTCGCTCCAGCCCCTGGAGGCGCGCAAAGCCGCCCAGCAGAAGCCCTCCTCCTTGCCCGAGCGCCTTGCTCAGCGGCGGCTTGCGCGCGCCCTGGAAAGCCGCTTGCCCGGCCTCGCCGAGCGCTTGCGCCAGCACGCGGACAGCATCGCCCGGTTCGCCCGCGCGGGCGCCGCTTTCGTTGAACGCCTCGCCGCCCGCGCGCGCCGGAAAACGCCGCCGCACCAGACCGAGTTGCAATACTGGCGGAAAGTGGCCGCGCGCGCGGCACCGATGCCAAAGCAGGCCGAGATTTGGGCCGAAGCGCGGAAGCCCAGGCAGCGCCGGTAGCAGGCCGGCGCCCGCGCCGCCTTGCGGGAACACGGTCACGGCGGATGCACTGGGCTCGACGCTGTGCTATGCGGGTTCTGAATTGGAGCAGGTTCGGAACCCATGCCCATTAATCTCTCGATCAAGAACGCCCCGGATGAGGTGGTGCAGCGCCTGCGGCTGCGGGCGGAGCGGCATCACCGGTCCCTGCAAGGCGAGCTGCTCGCCATCATCGAGGAGGCGGTGCGTCCCGATCATGCGTTGAGCCCGGCCGAGCTGCTGGCGGAGGTTCGCCGCCTCGGCCTCCGCACGCCGGCCGACTCGGCCGCCATCATCCGGGCCGACCGTGACCGGCATTAAGGTCGTGGACGCCTCGGCGTTCGCCGCCCTGCTATTCGGCGAGAAGGAGGCCGAGGCAGTGGCCGCAAGCCTGGAGGGAGCCCGTCTGGCTGCCCCCGCCCTGCTCGGCTTCGAACTCGCCAATGTCTGCCTCACCAAGATGCGGAGCCATCCAGCGCAGCGGGAGGCGTTGCGCGCCGCGTTCCGCCTCGCCGACCGTCTGGCGGTGGAGATGATTGCGGTCGATCACGGCGCCGCGCTTGACCTCGCCGAGGTGACGGGTTTGACCGCCTATGACGCGAGCTATCTGTGGCTCGCCCGCACTCTGGGCGGCGAGCTGGTCACGCTCGATAGGAAGCTGGCGGCGGCCATGGCCCGGTGACGGCACGGCGCCATGGGGATGAAAAACGAGGGGAAGCGGGTTTGAACGGGCATTCGGATATCGTCTCCTTCATCTGGTCGGTCGCGGAACTGCTGCGCGGCGACTACAAGGCGGCCGACTATGGCAAAGTGATCCTGCCCTTCACCGTGCTGCGCCGGCTCGATTGCCTACTGGAGCCGACCAAGGATGCCGTGTTGAAGGCGGCCAAGACGCTGCCTGAGGCAGCCGATCCGGCCATGCGCGAGGCCCTGCTCAACCGCGCCGCCGGCCAGGGTTTTCATAACGCCGCCCGTTTCACCTTCGCGCTGCTGCGCGCCGACCCCGCCGGGATCGAGGCCAATCTGCGCGCCTATCTCAACGGCTTCTCCGCCAACATCCAGGACATTTTTACCAGCCATTTCGACCTGCCGAACCAGATCGCACGGCTGGAGCGGTCCAACCTGCTCTATCTCATCGTGCAGAAATTCGCCGAGATCGATCTGCACCCCGCGCGCGTCTCCAACCTTGCCATGGGCACGATCTTCGAGGAATTGATCCGCCGCTTCTCGGAAGCCTCGAACGAGACCGCGGGCGAGCATTTCACGCCGCGTGAAGTAATCCGCCTGATGGTCAACCTGCTGCTGAGCGAGGACACCGAGGCGTTGGCCCAACGCGGCGCGATCCGCACGCTCTACGACCCCGCCTGCGGAACGGGGGGCATGCTCTCGGTGGCTGAAGACTATCTGCGCGAGCTGAACCCGGCGGCGAAGCTGGTGGCGTTCGGCCAGGAGCTGAACCCGGAAAGCTACGCCATCTGCAAATCCGACCTGCTGATCAAGGGCCAGGACCCAGGCGGCATCGCCTTCGGCAATTCCTTCACCGAGGACGGGCACGCTGGCAAAAGTTTTGACTATTGCCTGTCCAACCCGCCGTTCGGCGTCGATTGGAAGAAGGTCGAGCGCGAGATTGAGACGACGATAGACAAGATAGCGATGAAGATCGGAGATTTAGTTAACATTCCGCGGTCAAAGATCGCACCAGACCGCGTCCCTCCAACCAGTCCCATGCCGAACCAACCCAAGGCCGTGACAGGTGGATCGACCACCCATCACCTCCCCGCCTCGGCCGTCGCCAAGACATCCTCTAGTTTGCTCGCCTTCACGAAGCGGGCGGGATGCGTGCCGACGGCGAGGGCTTTGAAATGGGCCTCACCACATTCGATCTTGGCGGCCTCGTTGCTGCGCAGAGCGTCGGCGAACAGCGTGCCCTTCGTCTCGACGACAAAGTAGAGGCGTTCCTGTCCGTCCTCCTGGATCAACACCGCCCAATCCGGGTTGTAAGTGCCAAGCGGCGTCGGCACCTTGAACCAGCTGGGGAGCTTTGCGTACAGTTTGACGGCGCTGTTATTTTCGAGCTGCTCGGCAAAGCTCCGCTCGACATCCGAATCATAAACCACCTGCTCGTAGATGGACTTTTGCGCCGTGGTCAGCATGTTTTTCAGATACCCTTTCAGCTCCTCCGTCTGGAACAGCTCCTGGGCATAGTAATGCTCGTCGCCGACGCGCTGGTATTTGATACCATCCACGACGGCGAGGCGCTTCGCGTGGTTGATCGCTGAGGCAGCGGTCTCGATGAATTGCTGCGGGTTGCGTTTGAAGTCATCGAGCCGGTCGCAATCCCGCAAAACGCGGTGGATGGTCCGGCGGGTAAGCTGGGTGCGGTCTTGCAGATCGGTCAACAGGTCTGGCAGCTCGATATCGCCCTCTTCCAGTGTCACCGTCGCAGCACCCTCGTGCTCGGTCGCCTCCACGCCGGCTTTGCCGATGGCGATATCGGCCTTCCGCCATTGCAGCTTCGTCTTCGCGACCGGCGGCGCCCTCCGTATGGCGTCGATGCAGGTCGCGATCAGCTTCTCGTTATCGAACTGCACGCGGTAGGTCGTCTTGTGCTTGATCCGGTCCCAAAGCTCCTTGAACTCCGGGCTCAGATAGACCTCCTTGCGTAGCGGCACGGCACGGCGCTCATCGGCGTTCTTGATTTCCAGCCGCCCGGCCGCCTTGCGCAGGATTTCGGTGATTTGCGGCTGAAGCGGCGCGAATTTCTCGGGCAACGTGAGCGAGCCCTCCTTCAGCGCCTTCTTAAGGCTGTCCTGCACCCGTCCCTTTGCGTCGATCAGCCCGGCTTCTTTCAGATGGCCCCACAGCGCCTGGGATTCGGCGAAGCCCAGCGGCTTGGCCTGGCCGTTTTTGGCCGGGACCAACACACCGGCAAACTGGTGGTCCTCCAATATGCCGAAGCGGATGCCAGTCTCGTCCTCGATCTCCTTTTGCAGCCTCTCGGCGAATTGCTCGTAGCTCTCGGTGGCGATGACCGTGAGGGTGTTGATCTCGAACCCGCGCAGCCGCTCGCCGTTCTGGTTGACGCAGAGGCGCAGGCCGCGGCCGATGGTCTGGCGCCGCTCCCGCTCGGTCTGGATGTCGCGCAGGGAGCAGATCTGGAAGACGTTCGGGTTGTCCCAGCCTTCCCGCAACGCTGAGTGGGAGAAGATGAATTTGAGCTTGGTCTCGAAGCCGAGCAGCTTCTCCTTCTCCTTCATGATCAGGTTGTAGGCACGCTCGGCATTGTCACGGTTGGACTGATTGTTCTCCTCGGTGTCGGTCCAACTGCCCTTCTTGTCGATCGAGAAGTAGCCGTCGTGCACTTCCGCGGCTGCCTGGCTCAGGTCCACCTCGCCGAACAGGGTACGGTAGTCGGGGAGCTTGGCGGCGCGCTGGTATTCTTCTTCGAAGATGCGGGCATAGTCGCCCTTCACCTGGTTGCCGGCGGCGTCGTAGCTCCGGTAGCGGTCCACCTTGTCGATGAAGAACAGGGACAGCACCTTGATCCCCTGCGGACGCAGGCGCTTTTCCTTGTCCAGGTGCTCGCGGATCGTGCGGCGGATCATCTCCCGCTGCACGGCAAGCGGGTCAACGTCGCCCCAAGCCTCGCCGGGCCGCAGAAAGTGCTCGCGACCCGGGACGCGAAGCTCCAGATATTCGTCGCCCTTGGCAACCCGGATTTCGCCGATTCGGCAATCGGCATAGATCGCGCGCTTGGTGGCCTGCTCCAGATTATCGCCATCCTGAACGATGACTTCCCGGCGCTGCACGCCGGAGGCCGTCGCCATGTCCAGCTCCACCTTGGCGCTGATCGTCCCGCGCTTGTTGGCAACCGAAAGCAGCTTCACATACGGCTTGTTGTGGGCGTTCTCGACGGTCGCCGAGGCGACCTCGATCTGCTTGACCAGCTTGCGCTCATAGGCGTCCACCGCATCGAGGCGGAAGACCATGTGGTGCTGGTCCGCGTGGGTCGCCGAGTAGCGCAGCGTGCAGAGCGGGTTCATGGCCGTGAGCGCTTCGCGGCCGCGCCCTTCCAGGCCGCCATCGACGCTCTGCGGCTCGTCCACGATGACGATCGGGTGCGTCGCCTTGATCAGGTCGATCGGCCTTTCGTCGTTCACCTTCTCGCTGGGCTTGTAGAGGTTGTTCACGTCCTTCTTGTTGATGGCGCCGACGGTCGCCACCATGATCTGGATCGCCGGGCTGGTGGCGAAATTGCGCACCTGGCCGAGTTTGCTGGAATCGTAGATGAAATAGTCGAACGGCGCGCCGGCGTAGAGGCCCTTGAAGTGCTCCTCGGTGATCTGGAGCGTCTTGTACACCCCCTCCTTGATCGCGACGGAGGGCACGACGATGACGAATTTGGTGAAGCCGAACTGCTTGTTCAGCTCGAAGATGGTGCGGAGATAGACGTAGGTCTTGCCGGTGCCGGTCTCCATCTCCACCGTGAAGTCGCCGGAGGCGAGGGTTTCGGAGGGCCGAAGACCATTGCGTATCTGGATATCGTTGAGATTCTTCAGCAACTCCTCACCCAGCAGCATCAGGCGGTTGCCGATACCGAGGTCGTTTTCGGCGAACCCCATCCGGTATTGGGGGTCTGACCCGTCGTGCGTCACGGTGAATTCCGTGCGGCAGATCTCCTGCCCACGGAACAGGTCGCACACCGCGTCGATCGCAGCGCGCTGGTAGTCCAGGTTCGGCTCGAAGTGGAGTTTCATTGGCGCGCGTCCGCGCCCTCGGCGGCCACCCAACCCTTCTCCCGCAAGACCTTCACGGCGATCTCGAACTGGCGCCGCGTGAACTGGCGCTTCCGCGGGTTCCACGCGTAGGTGCGCGCGACCACGTCGTCCAGGATACTTGCGCCCTCACGCTCCATCACCCAATGGACCGTGGAGAGAAGCTCGAGGCCGAAGGGGGATTCGAAGCCCTCCACCAGTGCGGCAACCCTGCCGAACCGGGCACGGGTTTCGGCGTGCTGCTCAAGGAACCGCTCGGCTTCGTCAATTGCACCGGGGACCAACGTCAGCAGCTTGTCCGGCGCATCACCCCCGTCGGCATAGCCGGAGACCAGGTGCCCTTCTATCGCATGCAGCACATGCCGCAGGTTCTCGGCGTACGGCCCGTAAGGCGCCTGCGTATAGCGCAACCGTAGGGGCTCGCCTGCCTCCTGCATGAAATACATGAGCTTCTGGACCTCCAGCAGAGTGACGGACGGGTCGAGCAACCCGCCGAGATAGCGATGGATGAGCTTTACCAGGGCTGCCTGCGCCGCAGTCGTGTTCGTGACCGGCACAACTACAGGCTCCGGACCGTGGCGATGCCGTTCTGCTCCAGGATGGCGGCGAGGTTGGTCTTGGCCACGTCATCGGCGAAGGCGCTGTCGCGGAACACGCAGGTGGTTTCGCCGGCCGTGGCCAGTTCTTTGCGCCACGAGACGATGCTCTGGCCGAGCGCTTCCGCGTCGTTGCCCGCGATCTTGGCCGCGAGACAGGCGATCAGGACGCCACCGCCGATGCTGTGCACCGCCGCGCCGGCGATCGTCCTGGTCTCGATCGGCACGCAGAGGTCGAGGCCGAGCTTGAGCAGCAGCTCGTAGAGGATGTCCTGCTCGGTGCGGTCCGCCTTGAGGTGCTCCACGGACTCTTCGAGGGATTTGGCGATATTGTCCCGGTCTGGATCCCAGGCGCGGATGTTGGTCGAGTCAAGCTTGAATACCCGGAATCCGAGGTCGCCCGCGAACATTGGGTTTTCGTTCCGCATTTCGGCCGCAGCGCGACGCAGTCTTTCCTTCGTCAACTCAGAGATCTTTCTCGGTTTGCCCAACTTATCACAAAGCGCAGCCGCGGCCTTTTGATCTTCGTTCCCATCGTCGATTTGCTCCGGAAGTTGCACTAAAATGAATCTCCGTTTGCCCCCGTCTTCGGCGTTCAAATCCGTCACCGAATGGCCCGTTGTGCCGCTACCTGCAAAAAAATCGAGAACAAGCCCGTCACGCGATACCCCATCAGCCCACTTCAACAGCTGTTTGATGAGGCGCACAGGTTTCTTCCCACTTGGAAACTGAATCTCTCCCTCTTTGGCGACATTCCCCATGTCTTGATGGAAGCCTTTCCAAAGATCGCCCCTAATGACTGTCCTGCCAAATCTAGGCTTGTAGTCATCGGACATGCGATAGTTTAGAGATAACGGCATCAGAGCTTGTAGCGTTCCGTTTGCCAGCGTGGTTAGAAGATAGGTGCGGTGTTCAGCTTCAAATGTTATCCAGTGACCAACGGCTGTCATCTGTCCCGCTGCCGCAACCGGTGGCCTATCAACACGAGCGATTGACTTGAGATTTTGGTCAATGAACCTCTTTGCTGCGTCCGAAACCGACAGCAATTTATCCAAGTTCTTGACGTTAAAGCCACTCCTCCCGCCAATGCTTAACTTCTCAATTTCTGGGCCAACATGCGTGTCGCTGACCATTTTATCGGCCAACGATCCGAGAGTGCCATCCTCGTTCAACCAAATTGAATAGTGGGTGTCGTAGGCATCAATTCCATCCAGAAGTGGAGTATGATTGACTTCATCAAAGGAAGCTGACTTTCGATAGATATGCACAAACTCGACGTTCTTGACGATAGTGCCCTGCTGTGCATTGACGGTTTTAGGGCCCGACGTAGTCGACATCTCGACGGCAATGGTGTCGATGAAATTTTCCTCGCCGAATATTTCATTCAGGATCGATTTTAAATTGGCGACCTCGCTATCGTCTATTGAGACAAAGAGCACTCCATCTGACCGTAGCATCGCATGAGCTAACTTGAGCCGCGGCAACATCATGCTCAACCAGTCGGTGTGAAAACGTCCAGACGCTTCCGTATTCGAAACAATCTTGCGCCCGCTTTCGACCTGGCCTGTGATCTCAAGATAGTTCTTGATATTGTCTCTAAAATCATCGGGGTAAACGAAATCTTTGCCTGTGTTATAGGGCGGATCGATATAAATTAACTTCACCTTGCCGGCGTAGCTCTTCTTAAGCAGCTTAAGCACTTCGAGGTTGTCGCCCTCGATCATCAGGTTCTGGGTCGTGTCCCAATCGACGCTGTCTTCCGGGCACGGACGCAGGGTGCCGGTGGACGGCGTCAATGCCAGTTGGCGCGCCCGGCGCTTGCCGAACCAGTTCAGGCCGTATCTCTCCTCGGCATCGGTGACCGTGGTATCCCCGACCAGCGCCTTCAGCACATCGACGTTGATCGCGGCGCCATTGGCGCCTTCGGTGACGATCTCAGGGAACAGCGCCCGCAGCTTTGCGATGTTCTCCGCCACGAGATCGGCGGAGCGGGTTGCGGGATCAGCGAGGTCGAGATTCTTCATCATGATGTTACCCGTCAGAGCCTGGCTTGGGCGATCAAAAGCTCGGATCGCAGGCGATGCAGTTGGAGATTAACATCCACCCTTCGGTTCATCTGCTTCTCCTTCGCGGCGGCGGCGCGCAACCGGCTGATCTCCGTCTCCAGGTGGGCGCAGGCCACGAGAGCCTCGCGACGTGCCAGGGCGCTCGCCGGGGTCTGCGGCACGCTGAACCGGCCCGTCCGGCGCGCCGCCTGCCAGGCCAGCAAGGTGTCAATCCAGCCCTGGTAGAGTGCGTGAAGGTCGCTGCTTGGTTGCCGCGCCAGTGAAAGCGAGGCGCGGAAGTCTGGCCAGCAGGCCGACGTATCGGCGGAGCCGATATCGGCATTGACGACCTCGTCGGCCAGCACCGTCTTGTCCGCCTCGTTCTGTGACCAGCGCTTGTGGGCGGCGCTGATGGTGATGCCGGCGCCCTGCTCGCCGATCAGCAGGACTGGATAGGGGATGGCCCGATGGACCAGCTCGGTCAACCGCGGCGCCTTGGCTTCAGGACGCAGCGCGAGATGCAGCACGGCAATTTCAAGATATTCTCGTGCGTCGTCGCGATAGGCGGGTACACCGATGGTCGTCGGCTTCAGAGCAGCGATCCAAAGTAGAGCTTCGATGCCGTCGTTGATGGACCGCTTGTCGCCGGCGGTCGGTGCCCCGTTTTCCAGCAGGAGCTTCTTTGGCACGCGCTGGTCAACGCGGGCGCCCGCGGGTAGCTCCAGCGCGGTTATGATATCGGCTCCCGTCATGCCGCCTCGGCCGGCAGGATGACCAAGTAGGCCAGCACCTCGAAATCGCTGGCGCCGGCAAACTCGCCCTTGAGCGCATGGGTTCCACCGGGCGAGAACAGGCTCGCGACTGCCCGTTCCTGGGTCTTGCCCACGATGGAAGCGATTGCCGCGGCAAGTAGCTGCTGCGCGTGTCGCATGTCCTCGCCTTGCTTTGTCATCTTATCAAAGCGGGCGCATGCGCTATCGTCTGGCAGGTCACGCCCAAGACAAGCCCGTTTGAGCCGATCGAGAATCTGCTTCGCCTGGACGTAGGGCAGCAGAACCGATCCGTCCTCCCCGACATGCACGAGATAATGGGGTGCCAGAGGATAACCGCCCTCGGCGGCGCGCTCGGCAGCCTCCTCCTCAGCGCGGAGGCAGAAGACGATGCCGGGTGGAACCTCCGCCTCAGGGCTGGTGATCACTGCACTTGCGCCGAGCGGAAGGTCCTCCAGCTCGCCCGGGTGAGCCTTGAGGTATTGGGCGAGATCGATACGGAGATCGGTCAAAGTCAGGTCGGCGATCGACACGCCCGTGGACAGATCCTCAAGATCAATGACCGCGTCCTGGAGTTTCAGCAGCTGCTTCCGGCGATATTCCAGGTCGTTCATCTGATCGCCGGATTGCTGCTCGATCAGATTTTCTTCGCCGGTTGCCGAGATATCGAGCAGCACCATGCGTCCGCTCACGCGCTGCTCCAGGTTGATGTATTCCTCGAGCTCCATGTTCGGCCAGAAATTGACAAGCTGAATGCGTTCGTTTGGAGAGCCGATGCGATCTATGCGACCGAAGCGCTGGATGATGCGCACGGGGTTCCAATGGATGTCGTAGTTGATGAGCCAGTCACAATCCTGGAGGTTCTGGCCCTCCGAGATGCAGTCGGTCGCGATGAGGAGGTCAAGCTCCCCTTCCGATGCGAGGTCTTCTGGCCGCTCTTTCGCCCGCGGGGCAAAGGTGGTGAGGATCGAGGCGAGGTCCCTGCGGAGCTTCGGTAGCGTGGTTCGGTTACGCCCGGCGCCGGTGACCAGCGCCGTCTCCAACCCAATGGTTTCCTTTGCCCAGGGCGCCAACTGGGTATAGAGATATTCGGCGGTATCCGCGAAGGCGGTGAAGACGATGATCTTGCGATTACCCGGATTGATCGGAGTCGTGCATTTGGTTTCAATCATCTCACGGAGCGCCGCAAGCTTGGCATCGCGCCCGGGATCCACCAAGCGGGCTGCCGCAAGTAGCCTGGCGAGCCGATTGCAATCCTCGATAAGATCTTGCCGCCAGCGAATCAGATCCACGTCCTTAAGAAGCACCTTGACCTTACGGCCGACCAGAAGGCTTTCGAAAGCAGGGTCTTCGAGGTCGACATCCGCGATGTCAATCTCCTCAAGTTCCTCGGCGTGGTCTTTGATTCTGGCCAGGGTAGCCTCAACGTCGCGAAGTTGCCGCTGGACCGTGAGCGCAAACGAGGACACTGCGCTTTCCATCCGCTTGAGCACGTTGACCCGAAGCAGATGGAGGAGGCTCTCCTCGCGATCCGCTTGGCGGAAGAAGCCCTCGCCACCACGGATTTCCGTGCTGTATTTCGCGTCGTAAGCCGCCTGCTTGTGGGGCAGGACGTAGCGAAGCGGGGCATATGCCGCGAGCTTGAGGCGGCGGATTTCGAGGTTGATGCTCCGAATCGGCCGAAACTCGCCGGCGCGATCGACATCCGCCTTGATGTTGATGGGTTTGAGTCGGTCAGGGAAGCGGCCTGTCTCCGTCGTGCCGTAGTATTTTTCTACGTGCTTGCGAGACCGTGCGATTGTGAGCAGATCAAGCAGAGAGAAATAGTCGAAGCCGAGCATCTCGATCAGCCGTGTCGGGGTACGTTCGGGGTCGGCAAAATCGAGCCATCGGTTGAACTGCTTTTGCGCAAGCCTTGTGGTGCTATCGATGCTCGGAATGCCGTGATCCAGCAGCGCCGTGTCGTCGCCCTCGGTCGCAAACGCGATCTGGTTGCGCAGGTCCGCCATCCGATTGTTCACGGGTGTCGCCGAGAGCATCAGCACCCGCGTCTTCACACCTTCCCGAATGATCTTTCGCATGAGCCGGTCATAACGGGTTTCTCCACCTTGCCTGGGCGTCCGCTTGTTGCGAAAATTATGAGATTCATCGATTACCACCAAGTCATAGTTGCCCCAATTGACGTGGGACAGGTCGATGTCGCCAGAGTGTCCGCCTTCGCGTGATAGGTCCGTGTGGTTCAATACGTCGTAATTAAAGCGATCGGGTGCGAGGAAGTTGCGGCGATCGTTCGCCTTATAGAGTGTCCAGTTGTCCCGAAGGCGCTTAGGACACAAGACGAGCACCCTGTCGTTGCGCAGCTCATGATATTTTATTACAGCCAAAGCCTCGAAGGTCTTACCCAGACCAACGCTGTCAGCGATGATGCAGCCACCGAATCGCTCGAGTTTATCGATAGCGCCGACCACGCCGTCGCGCTGGAAGCGGAATAGCTTTTGCCAGACAACGGTATTCCGAATTCCAGTAGCTGATTTGATCACCCGCTCTTCGTCCATCTCTTCTGCACGCTCGCGAAAAAGATGCAGAAGGATGAGGGCGTATATTTCGACCGGCGAATGAGGTGCGGCCAGCTTCCTCAAAGTCTGCAGCAAAATTCCTTTTTCGGTCTGGCTAGGAGGAAGGGCACGCCATTGGGTGTCGAACCACTGACTAAGAAACATGCTGTCGGCGGGGGTTTCCGAGGCCTGAATCAGGCTCAAGGGATTGCCAGGCGTGATCCCGAGGCCGTCCGTACTGAAGGAGAAGGACCCCAAGACTGCGTGCTGCGGTTGCCCGAGTAAATCTCGAACGATCAGCGCCCCTTGGGGCACCGCGCCAGCCGCTCGGCGCAGTTCAACCTTTTCTTCCAGCCACTGTGCGCATCGGGCTGCTAGCCAACGCATCTGCAAGGTGCCCCTCGCACTGCGGTCGGCGCTGGTTCCCAGAAGGCCGAGGTCGCTGGATGTAGGAGGCAGGAGCATCTGGACACGGTCGAGCTTGCTCACCTCGGCCATGACCTCGGAATAGGCGAATAGCGAGAGGCAGGACGATACGAGGTCTGCTCGCTTGCCAGGTTCGAGCCAAAGCTTGACAAGATCGATGAGCCTTTGGGCCCCGCTGTTCGTGACAAGCTTCATGGCCGTGGCTTGCGGTTCGGTTTCTGGATGGTTGGGGTTGAGGGCGCCAGACTAGGAACGCCTTCGGAGCTGCCAGCAAGGCGATCGTATTCCTCAACGGCCATCACGACGACAACCGGCCGGTCGTACTTGGTAATCGCTATGGGGGCTGCGCGTGCCAGATCGATAAGCCGGCCGAAGTTGTACTTGGCGTCCTTGGCGGAAATTGTGCGCATCTGCCTCCCCTCACGAGGCAAGTGTTGGCCAATATGGCCATAGTGCGCAAGTGTCTTTGAGGATAAGCCTCTCTCATCCCCTTGTATCTTCCCGTTGCCGGCCGAGACGAAGCCGGTAAGGCTATCGGTGGGCGGGAGCCCGTATTCCCCTCGGGTGACCGAGCCCACAAATGAGCATGGTGCCCCGTCGTGACGGTTTAGCGTGGCGCCGCCGCAACATGCAGTTCGATGCCGGCTTGCTGTTGCAGGTAGCCGATGATGCCGAAGAGGTTGCGTGCCTGCGGATTGCCGCGCGGGCCGAACATACGGATCAGGCTCTTGGGCGGCGTATCGGTTGCCTCGCCAAGTTTCCCGAAGCCAACGGTTGCCTTGATGTAGTCGCGCAAGATCGCCTTGCCGGTATCCACGTCGCCGGTCAGCATCGTGTCGATGCCTTCGCGCAGGAGCGCCGTCGCGAATTCCGGGTCCTTTGCGACCCGTCGCTGCACCAGTTCCTTGAAGCTCTTCGTCACTGCCATCTGTCACCTCCGTTCATCGCGCCTTCGGCCGCCGCCGCCGGTAATCCTCCCACATGCCTTTTGCCGTCTCGATGTCGCGCTGCTGACGTTTCTTGGTGCCGCCCGTGAGGAGGATCACCAGCACGTCGCCATCCCGCCCGAAATACACCCGGTAACCAGGCCCCCAATCGATCCGATATTCAAGAACCCCCTCCCCTACCCCCCTACGGCATTCACACATTTTGCTTGCGCTGATGGCGCGCGTCTGATTCTCCATGATTTTTGTATTGATGGGGAACGAGATGGCGGTTCGGGGTGGAGCTTT
>JAKAWQ010000148.1 GCA_021816925.1 Pseudomonadota bacterium | reverse complement strand
CTCCGGACTCATCGATAAACCCGTCCCGGTCCGATGGTGGCACGGTCGCCCCCTCCGCATCATCCAATAGGCCGGACATGCCTCGCGTGTTAGCCCAATTCCACGCCGTGGAAATCCAGGCTAGGCGCGGTTTCCTCGCGACGTTGCCAAGGTGCCCGCCCTGCCCTTCCTCGAAGCAGGTGTTCCGCGAGCAGGCCAGAATTGCCGCCGATCTTGGCGCTGCCTGCGAGGCGCTCGCCCGCCTCGCCGCAGTTCTCGCTCCCCGTTCGGGCGAAGGACCGGCTTGGCACGTCGAGGCGGAGTGGCTGCGCCAGGTGTTCCGCGCGGCTATAGCAGAAGCCAACCCCGGCCGGCGGTTCGAACCCTCGAACGATGGTCCGGCGGTGCGGGTCATCCGCGCCGCGCTCCTGCTAGCCCTCAACGAGCAGCGGGCCCTGGGTACGATTGCCCAGCACCTGAAGCGCCGCCGCCGGGCCGGGACAGGACAACCAAATCGCCCCTGTCCCGGGCGCGCCATTGAGACGCTCCCGTCCCGGCTCGCAACGGCTCCTGGCTCGCCCGTAGAATCGACCGGCGCCTGCAACCACGGCGCTCCGGACGGAATGAAGGCAGCGCCGATGATGGATCTCTCACACGAGTTCGACCAAGCGATCGGCATGGCGATGGCGCGCGGCCTCCGCCCTGGACCGCGGCGCACCGAAATCGAGCGGCGATTCGTCACCGCGCGTCTCGCCGGCGATGAGCCCGCATGCCGACGCACTTTCCGAGAATGGCAGATCCGAATCGCCCCGCGGCTGAGGCTGCGCAGCGCGAAGTCGTATCGGCGGAGCGCCGTGCCATTCGCCTCGCCGAACGCGACCGGAGTGCGGCTCTGCTTTCGCCCCGCAAGGTGATCGAGCGGATCGAACAAGGCGGGTGGCGGCGGCTTTCGCTCCGTGCGGACGGTGCAATCATGCTGGCGGGCGCCCTCCCGGAGGACGACGTGCTGCTCACCGCACTCGCCCGCGAGGCCGAGGCGATCCGCGCATGCTGCACGCACGTGAGAAGAAGAGCGTCCTCGTCCCCGCGCCGACGGTCACCCCCGCGCTCTGAGAAGAGATCGGTCTCATGCCGGTGCCGCAAAGGGCCGATCGGTATCGCGCGTGGTCGGGCCCCCATCGCGCACGCGCGATGGGACCCTGCGGCTGGCGGGGCGGCCACGCGCAAAATCAATGAGATACCGGCAGCCTTACCCTCGTTCGAAGAGTCAAGAATTGAGGCTGCCGGTATCAGTCGTTCATCGGGTAGGAGGTCATCAGGCGCTTTTGCAGCCGCCAGAGGCGAAACGTCTCGAAGATGCCGCTCGGCCGGTAGCCGCGCGCACGATTGGCCTGCCCGATCGTGAAGGCCGCATGATAGTGGTAGAATTGAGCTGCATACGCGTCCGCGAGCCTCATTTTCGGATCCCAGATATGCGTCGCCTCCGAGCCTGAGCCGTTGATCTCGATGATGCGGAACCCGCGCCCGCGCCTCAGTTCCACAAGCGAGGCAAAGCGCACGTCGATGCGGCCGAAATGGAATTCAGGAATCGCACGCACTATGGCCTCGATGGTGGCCGTCAAGGCCGCGGTGATCTCGCTTGCTCCGTTCTGGAAAGTCGAGCCCTTGCAGTGGTTGCCGACGAAGACCAGCCGGACCGGCGTTCCCGTCGGTGGCACCTCCTTGAGCCGCCCGGCTAGCCGCGGCAGATAGAGGTGCGGCACAAGGCCCGCACGCGGGTCACTGCGGATCAACTCCTCAAGGGTCGAGCGTCCGTCGCCGATCACCACCGGCGCCGATTTGAGGGTAAGCGAGGTGAGTTTGCCAACCGCCTCATCAGGATGGCGGACGTAAAAGAGGCCAGCCTCCCCCTCGAAGGGGACGAACTCCTGCAGAATCACGCCGACGCCCCGCGGGTAATCGGCCAGGAATCGCACAAGATCTTGCCGGTCGTGTAGCACCCTCACGCCGGTACCGTTGCAGCCGACATCGGGCTTGCCGACCAGCGGATAGTCGAGCTCTGCCGCCGCCAGGGCCGCCTCCGCCGCAGCGATATCGCGCCGCGGGTCCGCGTCCGTCACCAGCCGCGTGTAGGGGGCGATCCAGCGCCGCGCATCGCCTTCGACCTGGTCGAGTATCGAGACCTTCGATTCGCCACAGAGGCCACCCGTGACGATCCGCGGATTGGCCGCGGTCAAGAGCAGCGGCGAGCCGTAGCGCAGGCCGAGCGCCAGCCACTGCATTGCCACCGGCGCGTAGAAGAGCCACGATGGCCAGAACTCGAAGGTCGAGACCGGGCGCGACCGGCCCATCCGAAGCCACCAGAATGGTCTCGGGCGATCGCCCTCATGCAGTGCGGCGTCCATCATGCGAGCAACCTGCGGCCTCCTTGAATCCGAGATCCGGGTCCCGGTGCAAGGCCCCCGGGGACGATCCACCGACCTCCGATGCTGCGCGTCCGCTTTCGAGAACGGCAGCAGACGCCCAATAGAGACACCGGGTTGCGCGTTGTGGCAACCGAAGAAATCGTAAGAATTTGTTCCGCCCCGTTGCCTCTTCGCCGGCACCCCAGGGCCGAGGGCCCCCTCCCTGGCCGAACTGCGCGCGATCCGCGAGGATCGCGGCCTGCGCTCCTGGGCCAGGGAACGTGACCGGGAACGCGCCGGGGAGGAGAACCATGGAGTTTGCCCGCTCGGAGCGGGCCGCGGCGTTTTGCCGGCGGCTCTCGGGTTTCATGGACGCGGAGGTCCATCCCAACGAGGCAACTTATGCCGCCGAACAGGCGGCTCAGCCTGACCGCTGGCAGCCGGTACCGGTCGTCGAGCGGCTCAAGGAACGGGCGCGCGCGGCCGGGCTCTGGAACCTCTTCCTCTCCGACCCGGCACACGGAGCCGGTCTCTCCAACCTCGACTATGCCCCGCTCGCCGAGATCATGGGCACCGTGCCCTGGGCCGCCGAGGTGTTCAACTGCTCCGCTCCCGATACCGGAAACATGGAAATCCTGCACCGCTTCGGAACGGTAGCGCAGAAGTGCCAATGGCTGCAGCCGCTGCTCGCCGGCGAGATCCGCTCCTGCTTCGCCATGACCGAGCCTGCCGTCGCCTCCTCCGATGCCGCCAACATCGCCGCACGAATCGTCCGTGCCGGCAGCTCCTACGTGATCGACGCAGACAAATGGTGGATCTCCGGAGCGGGCGATCCGCGCTGCAGGCTGATCGTTCTCATGGGCAAGACGGCCCCCGACAATCCGGACAAGTACCGCCAACAATCGATGGTCCTGATCCCCCGCGAGGCTCCCGGGATCACGGTCCGGCGGATGCTGCCCGTGCTCGGCGCCGACGATGCGCCGCACGGCCACGCCGAGATCAGCTTTACCGGCGTGCGCGTTCCGGCCGAGAACCTGCTGGGTGCCGAGGGCCAGGGCTTCGAGATCGCGCAGGCGCGACTCGGACCGGGGCGAATCCATCACTGTATGCGCGTGATCGGACTCGCCGAACGCGCGCTCGCCCTGATGTGCCGCCGCGCGCACGTCCGCCACGCCTTCGGCCGCCCCCTCGCCGAGCAGGGTGTGAGCATCGAGCGCATCGGCCAGGCGCGACTCCTGATCGAGCAGGCGCGGCTCCTGGTGCTGCGGGCGGCCTGGGTGATGGACAGCGCGGGAACCAAGGCGGCGCGTCGCGAAATCGCCATGATCAAGGTGGCGGCGCCAGCCATGGCCTGTCAGGTGATCGACTGGGCCATCCAGATGCATGGCGGGGCCGGCGTCAGTGACGATTTCGGCCTCGCCGAGATGTGGCGCATCGCACGCAGCCTGCGCATCCTCGACGGGCCGGACGAGGTGCACCGTCACCAGATCGGTCGGCTGGAGCTTGCCCGGCACCGGCCTGCTGCATCGGTAGGACACGCCTAGCCCAACTTCCAGATTTCTCATGGCAAAGTTGGTTTGGATCAAGGGGGTAGGCATTTTTGTAGTCACTATGCCGGGGCGGTGGTCCAGGAGTGCTGGGGCTTGATGATCTGCGGGGGGATGGCGAGGCGGCGGTAGAGATTCTGGACGTCCGGTTCGGCGGTGGCGGCCTTGCGGATGCGCAGGCATGAGCCGTCGGCGGTCGGCAGGACGATGGTGCAAACCTGATGGGTCTTGAGCGCGTCGCGCACGGTGGCCCAGGAGGTGTGGATCGCTTGGTCGAGCAGGGTTTTCTCGATGGCGATCAGCGGGTGATAGGCGAGC
>JAKAWQ010000147.1 GCA_021816925.1 Pseudomonadota bacterium | reverse complement strand
CGCGCGCTCGGCGGCCACCTGATCCGCCTCGTCGCGGACGCGGTTCCCCGACGTCGCCACCTGGGAGATGCATCTCGAGCGCCTCGGCCTTATCGCGCTGCAGGTTAACCCCGATCCGGTGCTGATCGCCACCGAAGGCGCCCTCTGGGGCAGCATCTGCGATCACGGCTTCCTGCACGAGGCCGTCATCGTCAGCGACGATGCCGGCCAGTTCGCCGTCGGCCGACACGCGCTCTGCCGGGTGCATGCCGAGCGTTTGGTGCACAAACTCGACACCTTCACCGACCTGCATCGCGCGGCTCAGCAGCGCATGCGCAGCCTGATCTGGTGGTTCCACGCCGATCTCAAGGCCTACCAGTGCGCCCCGACATCGCGGCGGCAGAACGAACTACGCGCGCGCTTCGACCGCATCTTCCGCCGGCACACAGGCTTCGCCTCGCTCGATCGGCTGCTCGCCCGGCTGCACGCGAACAAGCCCGAGCCGCTGATGACGCTCGACCGCCCCGACATCCCGCTGCATTCCAATCGCTCCGAGCGCGACCTCCGCGCCCACGTGACCAAACGAAAGATCAGCGGCGGCACCCACAGCGACCCCGGCCGCAACTGCCGCAACGCCTTCCTCGGCCTCATGCAGACCTGCACCAAGCTCGGCATCACCTCCTACGACTACCTCGGCGATCGCCTCGCGGTGCCCGGACACCTCAACGTTCCCCGCCTGCCCGATCTCATCCGCTGCCGCAGACAACCCCCCTAGCACCAGCCGGTGTCGCGGTCCGAGCCGGTGTCGCACCACCCGCCTGGACTTTTGCCCCAGGTACGGCAACCATGCGTAACCTCTTGGTTTCGAAGGGGGTGGAAACCCGATGACAAGGACGTTTGCTGCTCTGGCTTTTGCAGGATTGATGATTGCGGGCAGCCTCCCCGCGATAGCGCAGGGTGTGGGCGCCGGAAAGTCGCTTTACCTCTCGCACTGCGCCATTTGCCATAAGGACAGCGGCGCGGGTGGGGTCCATCTCGGGAGCACGGTTTCAGCCGATCTCCGGTCGCCTGGACTGGAAATCACATATCACCACAGCGATGCGCTGATCCTCCGCGCGATCCTTGAAGGCAAGGACGAAGAGGGTCAGCCGCTCGACGCGCCGATGCCGCACTGGAAGGGTCAGCTTACCACGCAGCAGGCCGAGGAGATTATCACGTATATCAAAACGCTGTGCTGCAACCCCTCGCCGGAGACGAAGGGCGAAGACTGATCTGTTGCGGAGTCCGCTCCGTCCCGCCAAGCCTCACCGCTCGGCGGTCGCGAACAGCCGCCGCGCCGCGGCCAGCACCTTGAGCTGGTAGAGGCGGTTGAGCACTGGCGTACGCGAATGATAGTCGCCGATTGCGAGCATCAGGTTGTGCGTCTCGTCGAGATAGACGCGGAGGATCGCGCCTGCGGCAGTGATGTTGAAGCAGGGATCGCCGACCAGGCGCGACCAGACGGCCAGTGGCGAAAGCCCGCTCGCGCGGGCAATAGGCAACACCCAGAGCGTGTTCACCTGCATCGGGCCGAGATCTTCCGAACCGTTCCGATCATGGCGCACGACCCCCGGCGCGCCACCTTCCACGGCCTGGATCGCCGGCAGCGCGCTCGGCGGCAGGGCGTAGAGATGCGCCGCCGCGAGCATGCAGCGCAGGAAGGGAAGCGAGGTCATGCGGCTTGGCGGGAACGACCGCGCGATCCGGTGGGGCGCGGGTCCGTGCGGAAAAATCCGGCCTCGGGGTAGTTCGTCATGGCTCCTGCGCTCTATGGACCCTTTCGCCGACCTGCGCACCCCCGACCGGGACTATTTCACCGCCCCGAGCGTCAGGCCACCGACGAGGTAGCGCTGCAGCCAGGCGAACAGAAGCGCGACAGGGCCGGTTGCGACCAGGGTTGCGGCCATTACCTGGTTCCATTCGACCGAGTAGCGGCCGGCAACGAGGTTGACTACCCGAAGCGTGATGGTCTGCTTTTCGGGCGAGCGCAACATCGTGAGCGCCACCGTGAACTCGTTCCATTCATTGACGAAGGTCACGATCGCGGTCACCGCGATTGCCGGCACGGCAAGAGGCAGGAAGACCGCGATCACGCCGCGGAGCTTCGTGCAGCCGTCGATCCAGGCCGCCTCCTCGAGATCGCGGGGGATCGCGGCGAAATAGGCGGCGAGCATCCAGACCGAGAAGGCGATGTTGAACGTGGCGTAGATCACGATGACGACGAGGCGCGTATTGACGAGCGTGCCTGACCCGAACGGCACCGAAGCGGCCATGCGGAAGAGGCCGAGCACGAGCAGCACGGGCGAGAGCATCTGGGTGACCAGAAGGAAGCGCCGGTATCCCCGCTCGGCCGCGAAGGGCAGGCGGGCGAGCGCGTAGGCTGCGGGCACCGAGACTGCGAGAGCGAGCGCGGTCGCAAGTGTGCTGATCGCGAAGCTGTTCAGAACGGCCGTACCGAAACCGGCCGCCTTCCACATTGCGGCGAAGGTGCTCCAGTCGATGTGTGCGGGCAGCCAGCGCGGTGGATATTGCAGCACCTCCGGCGCGGATTTGAGCGCCGTCGAGAGCATCAGCGCGAAGGGGAAGAGCACGAGCACGATCAGCGGCAGGAGGACGAGCCAGCAGAGTACGCTCCCGCGGATCGAGCGCCGTCCCATCAGGCAGGGCTCCGCTCCTCGAGGTGGAGATAGACCATCGTGACGGCGAGAATCATGGCGAGCATCAGCACCGAGACGGCAGCGGCGAGGCCCGGTTCACCCAGACGGAAGGCAAGCATATAGAGATAGGTGACGAGGATGTGGGTGGAATTGTCGGGTCCGCCCTGGGTCATCACCCAGATGATCGGGAAGGAGTTGAACACGTAGATCATGTTGAGTACGACTGCGATGGTGATGAAGGGCCGGAGCAGCGGCAGCGTCATCCAGCGGAACTGGGCGAGTGGACCTGCGCCGTCGATCCGCGCAGCCTCGTAAATCTCGCCGGGGATCGAGGCGAGACCGCCCAGGAAGATCGTCACGGTGAAGGGGATGGAGACGAGGATGCCGACACCGATCTCCACGGGAAAGGCGGTCGCGGCGCGCGCCATCCAGGGCACCGGGTGTGCGATCAGGCCAATCCTTTGCAGAATAGCGTTCACCATGCCGAATTCGCCGTTGAAGGCCCAGAGCCAGACGATCGCGGCCATCGCGAGCGAGATCGACCACGGCAGCATGACGAGAACGCGCGCGAGTCCGCGGCCGTAGAAATCGATGGCGAGGACGAGCGCCACGGGGAGCGAGATCACGACCGTTCCGCCGACCACGGTTGCCGTCCACTCGAAGGTGCGCAGCGTCGCCTCCAGGAACACCGGGTCCTCGAGCGTGCGCATGTAGTTGGAGATGCCGGCGAAGCCGCGCACCACGCCGAACGGCGAGACGTGGTGCAAGGAAAGCCAGAGGATCTCGAGGAACGGATAGCCGATCACCAGAATTGCGAGGGCGAGGCTCGGGCCGATCAGCAGCCAAGGCACTGCCGCCGCCGGAAGCGACGGGCGCCTCGACCGCGCCTTCCCTCGGGCCCTGTCACGGGCGGCGGGGAGCCTTGGCGCGGACACCGCCCTTTCTTTGCCGCCGATCGGAGCGGGCGTGGCGATGGCGGGCGGCGCTCGCGCGTCAGGTGGCGCGGAGCGCCCGGTCTGCCTCGGCCTGTGCGCGCTTGAGCGCCGCCGCCGGTTCGGCCTTGCCGAGATAGACGGATTGTACTGCGTCGATCACCGCCTTCGCGACGCCTTCCCAGCCCGGGATGGTGGGGGCGAAGCGTGCGTGAGGCAGCAGCTTCACGAAGATCTGCAGCTGCTTGTTGTCGGCGAAATAAGGATCCGCTGCTGCCGCCTTGGTGGTGGGCAGGAAGCCTTCGTTCTTGTTGAACTGCACGCGTGGGCCCTTGGTGAACAGGAACTCGAGAAATTTCCACGCCGCCGCCTTGGCATGCGAGTTCTTGAACATCACGATCGAATCCGTCACTGCGTAGGTGACCGACGTGGTGCCGCGCGGCACCGGGCAGATGCCGTATTCGAGGTTGGGCGCCTCTTTGGCGATCTGGTTGATCAGGAAGGGCGCGGTGATCATCATGCCGACGCGCCCCTGCTTGAAGAGGTTCTGCACGTCCTCGCGCGTATATTAACATTCCCAAAATAGTTGCAATGCTCGGTCGTATGTGATAACGCGTTCGGCATGAAGCGGGACGGTCGCTCTCTTGACCGCAAGACCCTGACCGAATTGCGCAAGCGTGGCGTTGCCGCGGT
>JAKAWQ010000058.1 GCA_021816925.1 Pseudomonadota bacterium | reverse complement strand
CCGCCTCCAGATAACAGGCCCGCGCGTCATTCCGCCCCTCCCGGACCTCGTCCGCTGCCGCGGCCAGCCCGCCTGATACCACCACCTGCCCGGGGTTTTGCCGCTATTACCTCACTTCGGCTTCGCCTGCACGTCAGCCGCCGCCTTGATCGCATCGGCCACAAGCTGCTCGATGTCCTCTTTGGCAACCGAGTTGTCGGGAATGACGAGCGCCACCACCGCGCCCACCGCCACCGGCACCGCGTGCTGCCACATCATCGAGCCCTGCAACACCGCGAGCGCCGTCCCCGCCATGCCGGCGAGCGCCGCCTGGTTGAGTGGCTGCCTGACAAACGCCAGAAGCTTGTTCATGATTGTCCCCTCGCAGAAATCATCCTCGCCGCCTGGAACGCGAGCGCGGCGGTGCGCCTGCTCCACCCCAGGCCAAACACGTTGAAATCCGGATCCATCCCGTTCGCTGCCACCCGCTCTGCCAGCACCTCGGCGCAGAGATCAGTCGGCGTCCTCTGCCACGCCTTGACCGCCGCCAGCGTCTCCGGCCCGATCACCCCGTCCGTCGCCGCGCCGACCACCACCTGCAACCACACCGCCGACTGCGCGACGCCGCTGTTCACCGCCCCGTCGAACACGATCATCGCCAGCGCCGGCGGAAGCTGATCGCCCTCGATCGGCGTCCAGTAATCGCGCGCGTAGATCAGCCGCGCCTCGGCCTCTGTCAGGTTCGCGATATCCATCGTCGGATACGCGGCCGCCGAGATTCCGTACTTCGTCCCGTTGAGCTTGCCGGCCCCGACCGCGCCGCCGGTCCAGTTGCCCGGATCTCCCGGATCGTCCTGCCAGCCGCCCTCCCAGGCGATGACCCAGGCGACCGCCGCGTCGAATGCCGGTGTGCTCATGGCACCTCCGACAATCGGGCGCGCGGCCCTCCGGCGCACGCTCAATGCCTTTCTTGTCTCAGACCGGCAAAGTGCCCTGCGCGCTCTCTTCCGCCGCCACCGGTTCGGGGAGCGCCCTCGGCCGCGCCAGATAGCCGTAGACCGCCGTCTCCGTGCAGCCGAGCCTTCTCGCCATCTGCCGCCGCGTCAGGCCCATCCGCTGGTAGATCAGCGCCCGCCACGGCCGCGCCATCGGCACCTTCACTTCCGATCCCCCGAAATACCGCGCCAGCAGCACCGCGGCCTCTCCGACCTCTCGCCCGAGCGCGTCCTCCGGGCCGATCCTCTTCGGCACTGTGAGCCGCGTGCCGCCGTAAAGCTCGATCAGCTTGAGCGCGGCATCTTCTCCCAGCAGCTCGACAAGCGACCCAAGCTCGCTCACCGGCGCCCCTCCACCAGGCTGATCACGAAGCTCTGGGGGTGCCCCCGGTCGCGCCAGACCACCCGCACCTTGACCCGAGGCTCGTCCGCCCATCCTGCCGGCTCGAGCGTCCTCGCGGCGATGATCGCCGCCAGGTCCGCCGCGATCCGGTCCTCCGGCATCCCGGATTGCCGGAAGCCCTTCGCCGCCAGCGCCGCACCGACCGCCCTGATCGCCTCTTCGGCCCGCGCGTCCATCCGCCTTCTTCTCACGCGTCCCGCCATACCCGCTCGAGCCACGCCTTCAGGCCCTCGATCACCTTGTTCGCCTGCTCGGGTCCCAGGAACTCCGGCGCCGCGACGCCGGTCTGGCGCCGCACGAATGCTCTCAGCCCTTCTGCCGTGGGGTTCCTGAGATGCGGCTTGAGATCGCCCCAGAGCCCATGGATCATCCGCACGTAAGGCTTCTCGCTCCTGCGCCGCGGCGCATCCGTGAAGCCGAGCCGGCGGAACTCGCCGATCAGCCGCTCGAGCTCGCCCTCGTCGCACGCCCCCGCGCTCTCTTTGCCCGTGACCCGCTTCAGGAGCGCCCGGTAGCTCTCTTCCTCGAGCGCCAGCCGCTTCGCCGCGATATGCACCTTGGCGAGCATCGCCTGCCGCGCCGTCATTTCCGGAGCTTCCGCCACGCCTTGCGCGCCGCCCAGAGCGCCATCATCGCGCCCCACCCCATGAACAGCGCGGCCACCGGGTTGAGCTGCCGGTAGCCGTTCTCCATCGGCAACAGCACCTGCGCCGATCCATAGGCCATCACCGCGCCGAAAAGTCCCACGCTCGCGGCAAAGCCCCAGTCGATGAACGCCCTCATCCCGT
The DNA here is from genome assembly GCA_021816925.1 of Pseudomonadota bacterium. Taxonomy (GTDB): domain Bacteria; phylum Pseudomonadota; class Alphaproteobacteria; order Acetobacterales; family Acetobacteraceae; genus JAKAWQ01. Next base: position 22,214 of record JAKAWQ010000058.1, on the reverse strand, counting down.
CCCTCCTCACAATCTCGCGAAATCGAGCACGAGCTGCTGGAACGGCAGCTCCGGGCTCTCGCGGCGGTAGATCCTCAGATATTCGCGCGAGCGCATCACCCTGACCGCGTCCGCGATCGCCTCCATCGCCCGCTCCCATGCCGGATCCTCGATCGCGATGCGCCTGAGCCCGAGCACACGGTCGATCGCAAGCTTTCCCCCCTCGCCGAGCGCGAACGCATCGTCCACCACCGCCTTCAGGTTCCCGTTGGCGCCTTCCGACCATCTCGTGATGCACTCGTCGATCAGCGCCTTGGCGCTCGAGATCTCGGGGCCGAGCGCCACGATGTCGGCAACCGAGATCGTCACCCTGAGCGTCCCGTCGAAGCTCTCGAGCTGCGTGCCGCCTCGGCTCCCGGCCGCCCGCTTCACGCCATATTTCTCGTCGATCAGCGCCAGGAAGGCGCGCACCTCATCGAAGCACTGCTTCTTGAACTGCGCCACGCGTTCGCGGAGCCGCTCGGCGCCCAGAACCACTTCCCGCACCACCTGGTCCTCGAGCTTGATCTCTGGCCTGACCAGCCGCTCCGGCACGAGATGGCCGTATCGGTTCGCCATGAACCCCGCCGGCACGCCTTCCATCGCCTTGCTCCTTCTTCCACGCCAGCCACGCGATCTCCGCGAGCTCCGTGCACCGCCCGCACGCGTCGAGCTTCCCCGCGCGGCTGATCGTGCCCGTGCAGCCGCACTCGGGGCAGAAATTCATCGCCGCGCCTGAAGCGAAAAGGGCGCCAGCCCGAGGCTTTCCCGCTTCGCGTTCACCTGATCGAGGTCGAGCCGCTCGCCTCCCAGTCCGTGGCTCGCGCCCCAGCGGAGCGCGGTCTCGTAATCCGCCTCGACCGGCGCCGGCGCTGAGGGCCGCTCGGCCTCAACGCCGGGCGCACGCGTGCCGGACGCCCTCCCCGCGCGGCCCCATCTCTTCTCCCTCATGCGCTCTGCCGCCGCGCGCAGCTGCGCAAGTTTTTCCGGAGAAAAGGTGCGAAGCGTCGGAATGCCGTTCCTCACCGCGAACAGTTTGAGCGCCCCCGCACTCACCTTCTCCCCCTTTAGCTCCGCGAACAGCGCCGCCGTCCCGAAATGGGCGCCCTTCTTCCGCGCCTCCTCGATCGCCTCGCGCCTGATCGTCTCCCGATCAGCCGCCGGTCGGCCCGCAGCCTCCGGCGCGGTGCCCGCTTCGGCCGCCTGCGGAAGCGCCGCCGGCCGAGGATCGACCAGCCCCTGCGCCGACGAACGGCGCCCGAGCGCTTCCAGCGCCCTCAGCAGCCGCTCGTCGGCCGAAAGCCTGACCTCGATCACGAAGCCGTTCATCGCACCGTCCTCCTGACCGCCGCCGCCCAGATAGAGAGCATCAGCCCGGCGATCGTCGCCGGCATCGCCATCATCTCCGCCGCCGCCCTGAGCGCCTCCATCCCCTCTGCCGTCCCGTCCGCGGCCCGCTCGCGGGCCACGCTGGCCTCGCCGGCCGCGCTGGCCTCGCGGTCCCTCTTCAGCCGCCGCGCATCCTCGATGCGCAGCACCTCCGCGCTCATGCCGCCCGCTCCTCGGGCCACGTTGGCCCCGCCGGCCACGCTGGCCCTCCAGGCGCCCCCCCCACGCCGCCAGCGTGGCCGGCGATCCGCGCCCATGCCGCCTCGAGATGCGCCTCGCCCATCTCCTCGCCCGCGCCGGCCGCCACCATCCTCGCCACCCGCAGCACCTTCGCCATGCCCCTGAGCGCGCCCGGCTTCCGCGCGATCGCGTTCAGGAGGCCGCGCTCCTTGGTGCCCGTCACCCCGGCCGTGTTGAGGATCGCCGCCACATCCTTCGCCGTCGGCCGCAGCGCGGCAACCCGCATCCCGACGCGCGAGAAGAGCTGCGCGAACTCGGCCTTGCGGCCCCCTCCGTCGAGCCGCGACCACACCTGTTCGTTGCCGGCGAGCGCCAGCCCCACGTCCGCCCGGTCATGGATCGCCCGAAGCTGGTCGATCGCGCCCGTCGAGAGGTGCTGCGCCTCATCGACGATCAAGAGGCCCGCGGTGCCGGCAAGCCTGCCCGCGATCGCGCGGGACCGCTTCTGCGCCGCGCTCTCCGCAACCCCCGTCACTTCGCCGAGATAGTCGAGCACCGCGTAGGCCGAGGAAAGGCTCGGCTCGGCCGTCAGCAGCCAGACGTTCGGGTGGCTTCCCGCGTAGTGCCGGCAGGCCACCGTCTTGCCCACCCCGGCGCCCCCGGTGATCACCACCACGTCGGGCACCATCTGCGCGTGCTCGAGCGCGCCTTCGATCATCTCCGCCGTCGGCGTCGCCGCATACGGGATCGCCGGCATCTCGCGTTTCACTTTCATCCGGCCCGCCTGCGTCCCGAGCCAGATCTCGAGCTTCTGCGCCACCCGCTCGTTGTTCCCCGCATAGGTCCCGGAAAGCCACGCCGCGAGCGTGCTCTCGCCGAGCCCGGCGAGCTTCGCCGCCTCGCCGACCGTCAGCTTCTCGGCTGCAACCGCTCCCCGCACCCGCTCCGCGAGGCCTGCGCCTTCGGTCCCGTCGATGATTTCGATGTCCGTCACTCTTTTTCTCCCTTTCCACCGGTTTCACCGGCCCGCTACTCGCCGGATTCCATCTCCTTCAGGATCCGGCGCCCGCGCCGGAGCTTCTCGTCGAAGTCGGGAATTTCCGCCGCCTTCGGCACCGCCTGCGCGAAGATCGGCCGGATCACCTTCGCTTCCGGCTTCTCCGGCGCCTCGATCCTGGGCAACATTGCCGCCACTTCGGCCGCGCTCATCTTCCGCTCGGCCGCAAGCTGCGCGCGCGTCGCGTTCATCCAGGCATTCCTCGCCGCCGCGTGCTTCCTCGCCGCCTCGACATCCGCGAACCCCGCCGCTTCCAGAAGCTCGGCGACGCAGAGAAAGGCGCCATTCGGCCGGTAAACCACCAGCTCCCGCAGTAGGTTCATCGGGTCGAACCGGACCGTCACCTTCTTCCCGCGCTGCCCGATGAGCTGCTCGTGCCAATAGCGGTTGCCCATCAGGTGAATCGAGCCGTCCACCTTCCGCGCCGTCACTTGCTCGGCCGCCAGCAGGCAGAGCCGCCGGTATTCCGCCGCCGCCTTGCGGACGGGCGCCGTCCGGTAGCTCTCCTCGAACGCCTGGAGGAACGATTTCCGCCCTTCGCAGACCGCCGTCCGGCGTCCCTCCCGCGCGTTGTGCCGCTGGATCTCTTCGCCCACCACGCGGCGGAACGTCTCGATCGGGATCGCCCGGCTGCCGTAGTTCTCGGGCTTGGCGAGCGGATCGTTGCCGCACCAGGCGCCTTCGAACGCCGGATGCCTGGCGATGTCGCGCGCGAAATCCCCGAACGCGCGCTCGATCGGCTTCGACTGCCCGGCATAGGGCGTCGTCCAGTGCACCTGCACGCCGAGCGCCGTCATCAGCCCGAGCGGCTCTTCCGGCCGCACCTTGAAGCGGTAGCGGTTCGGCATCCCGCCCGTCAGCCACTTCGAGGCGAACGCGTGGCCGTTGTCGAGGAAGCAGTGCTCCGGAATCCCGTATTCAAGCACGTCCCCGAACGCGAGCCGGACAAGCTCCCGGCTCTCCGTCCTGTTGATCCGCCACGCCAGCACGCAGTCCGAATAGAGGTCCTGGAACGTGACCATCACCGGCCGGCTGACCGTCCGGTCCTCCCAGCGCACGAAAACGTCCCACCGGTGCCCGTCCGCGTTCACCGCCTCGAGCGCGTGGAAGCTGCGCCGGTCGCGCTCCTGCGCCGGGAAGAACCGCCGCGCCGCGTCCGCCCCCTCCCGCGCCAGCACCCTGAGCGGCAGCGGAATCGCCTCGATCTTCCGCCGCACCGTGCGCGGCGCCGGCACCTGCCAGCGCTTTTCCGCCGCCGTCTCCTTGAGCCGCCGCCAGCAGCTCTCGAAGGAGGGACGCGCCGGGCGCAGATAATCGCCGCGGATGAAGTCCCACGCCTCCTCGTCGATCGGCGCCCACCACCGCGCCCCGCCGGAACCCATCCCGGCCAGCACTTCGGCGCGCTCCTCCAGGGCAACGCCGTAGCACGCCTCGATCCAGCTATAGAGCGTCGTCCGCGAGATCTTCATCTCCCGGCAGACGGCCATGATCGCCTCGGTCCGCTTGCGCCAGCCGAGCGCCTGTTGGATCGCCTCGACCCGCGCCACCGCCCGCGCCCGTTCGAGCGCCCGCTTCTGCCGGTGCTCCGGGAGCGCCGCGAACCGCTTCGAGGGCGCCGGTGCGGGCGCCTCGGCAACGCCGATCAGCGGCACCGCGTAGCGCGCCACCAGCTCCGTCCGCGCCGGCTCGCCGAGCACCGTGTAGTGGTATTCGAACCCACCTCCCTTTCTGCCCTCGCGCCTCCGGGAGCGCTCCGTCGTCCCCCACCCCTCCCTGAGCGCCACGAGGCCGACCCCGCGCTCGCTCTCGGGCATGCCGCCGAGCTTCTCCGCCGCGATCTCCGCCGCCGAGAACCATTCCTTCTTCATCGTCAAAGGAGACCGTCCTTCCTTGCTTCGCGCCGGATCGCCTGCGCGCGCCGTACGAGCTCGTCTGCTCTCTCTCTCACTTGCGCGAGCTCGATCAGCTTCAGGAACCGCCGCTCGATCACCGCTCACCCGAAGAGCTGCGCCACCAGCTCGAGCAGCCGCCGGTCTCCCGTCGCCTCGATCAGCGCCGCGAATCGCACCACGCTGATCCCCTGCTCTTCGCGCGCCGCCGAGGCATAGGCATCCAGCATGTGCTTGGAGACGCGGCAGCCGAGGAAGTGGCTCATCCGCTCGCCGATCTCTTCGCGGCTCGCCCGGCTCTCCTTGAGCGCCACGGCAACCGCCCGGCTCACCCTCCTCGCCAGGTTCGCCCCCGCAACCTCCCGTTCGCTGAACGAACGGAGCGGCTCCGGCTCGCGGGCCACGCTGGCCTCGCGGGCCACGCTGGCCTCGCGCCAGCCGAGCAGATCCGGCTCGCGCGCCGCCATCGCTCAGGGGAGCCTGAGCACGCGCAAGAAGAACGAGGGGCCGCGCGCGGGCGCTTGCCTTCCGGCGCGCACCCACCGCTCGGCCCTCCTCTCGCCAAGCTCGTCCGCCAGCTCCTGGAGATCGATCACGAGCCTGAGCGCGTCGTCCTCCGGGAACGCCGCCGATCCCTCGAAGGTTCCGCGGTTCACGGCATAGAGCATCGCCCGCGCCGCCCGCCGCAGGCGCTCCGGCGTTTCTTCCCTCATTTGCCCTTCTCCATGAGCTTGCGCGCCTTCATCAGGCGCCAGAATTCCGCCCGCTCCGGCGTTCCCAGCTTCTCGAAGGCCATCACCACCGCGAGCGCGCGCTCTTCCGGCAGCTTCGGAGGCAGCCGTCGGCGCAGCGCCTCGGCCACGCTCGACCGGCGCTCGAAGGCCTCCCGTTGCAGCTCGGCTTGCAGCGCCGGCCGCTGCCGCGCGAGGAGATCGAGCTCCTGCCCGCTCTTGCCGATCTTGCTTCCCCGCAGCCGCGCCCAGACCTCGGGGTCGATCTTCGCGCGCCGCCGGAGCGCCCGCTTGATCACGTCCCGCCTCAGCCCGAACTTGGCGGTCGTCTCGTCGTAGAATTTCGGCCGCGCCGAAATTGGCGCAAGCTTGCCCCTATTTCGCGCCGCCGGCCGTCCGGCCTTTATCTTCCCGTTCAGCCGCTGCCAGATCAGTCGCCGCTCGGCCAGGAAGTTCGCCTCGTCGTAAGGAGAGAGCTCGTGCCGGTAGAGGTTCTCGTCGATCTCCCGGAGCCGCGCCTGGTCGGGCGTGCCATCGAAGATCACCGCGCGGATGGCCTTGAGCCCGGCTTCCCGCGCCGACGCGATCCGGTGCGCCCCGCTGACGACCCGCCATCCTCCGCCTTCCCGGGCCTGCAGCTCGATCGGCGTGATCTGGCCCTGTTCGGCAAAGCTGATGGCGATTTTGGCGACCTGCTCGGGATCGACCGGCCGCAGCCGCTCTTCGATCTCGATCTCGTCGAGATCAATTTCGAGCGCGCCGATCGTCACGGCGTGCCGCCGTTTTGACGTTGCGCTTCCTCGGCAAGCGCCTTAAGCCGCTCCGCAGGTGCGATGCGTTTACGTTTCGGAGTGCCATCAGGACGGTAGCGGGACGGCCAGATCATGTGAGGAGCAATCCCGAGCTTGGCGCCGATGATCGCTTCGACCGCCGGCCACTGTCTCCGGAGGGTCATCCGGACAGCGACCTCGCTGTATTGGTTGGCGAGCGCCAGTTTGACCAGGTTCGTGCCGGTCTTGCGGATCGCCGCCTTGATATCCTCTGGATGCCAGTCCGGAGAGCCCATCGAAGAGACCTCGATAGCCAGAGAGCGACGAACGTATCACACCATCCGGGCGGCACGCAACCAGGAATAGCAGGAAGACCGTTCAGGGTTACGCGTTTATCCCTCCCACCTAGACTGTTGTTATGATTGGACATCACGAAGAACAAAACCCTGAACCGCAGTTCCCAGATCCCCGGCCGGATCCCGGAACTGCCGAGCGCGTTGCCCGGCTGCGCCACGCCGTGGAACGCGCCGGGGGCGCGGCGACCGTCGCGCGGCGCATCGCGATGCCTTACAGCACCCTGCAGCGCTACCTGAACGGCCGCGACATGAAGGCCCCGGCGCTCGTCGCGCTCGCCCGCGCCACCGCCGTCAATATCGAATGGCTCGCCGCCGGCACCGGTCCCGAGCACGCCGAACACTACGATCCGCTTCTCTTGGGCCAGCTCCCGCAAGGACCGCTGCCGGAAGGTTGCGGTGTCGCCGTCGGCCCGGCGATGCCCCTCCCTGGCCATCATCTTGGCGCCCCGAAAGCGCCTCCGCAGGCGCCCGTCATCGATCCGGAAATTCTCGTCAAAGCCATTGAAATCGTGGATGGCTTTCTCTCGTCCTCGGCCGCGCATCCGGACGCTCTCGAGCGCGCGCGCCACATCGCGCGGGCATACGCGGTGCTCGTCTCGCCACCACCCCGAGGCGAGCCATGATCCGCACCCTCCTCGTCGGTCTCTTCGTCCTCTCCTTCGCCGTCCCCGCGCCTGCGTCTCCCTACCGCGGCGCCGAGCACGAGGCCGAGCGCTGGCTGATCCCGTGCCGGCTGCCGCCTGCCGACATGTTGACGCCCGACCTCAGCGCCCAGGACGTGTGCGTCCTCAACCAGATGAACTTTGTTTTTCAGTATATTATGGCTCTCTCAGGCAGCCGCGATGCGATGCGTCTGACGGCCTCCGCCTTCTCGACCCTTTCTCCTCGCACGCCCGACGATGTCGGGATGCCACGCCATCAAGGTGCTGCCTGCACGTGGCGCCTGGTCGCGCTCCTCTTCGAAAAAGTGCCGTCCTGGGAACAGGCTTTTAAGAGGGCGGCCGAACGTGACTGCGGTTTGCTGCCGCCGGTCGAATTCGCTCGCTCCCGGCGCCACGCGGAGGCTCTCCTCCAGCGCATCGAGACCGCGCCGCTCAATCCTCCGCGCGCTTCCTGGGAGCCCGATCTGCGCCGGTTCGAACACCCTCCGGCCTCACCTTAAGAGCGGTTTTAGAGCCTCCTGAGAGAGGCGCCTCTCAGCCGCGCCGATGTCCACCTTTGAATGGCAAAAGCGCCGTTGCGCTCGCTTTCGCAACGTTTGCCTCACGCACGTCCCCAACCTCTTTTCCCCTTTCGGATCAACTTCCTGTCCCCATTCATCCCGTTTCGTCCCACCCCATCCCATTCTCCTGTTTTGTTTGTCACCCCACATCGGGATAGCCGTCGGGCTGCATGCGCCCGGTCGTCTCGCCGTAAAGGGCGCGCGCGAGGAGCCCCGAAACCGGACCCTCGATCGGTGCAGGCGGCGCCTTGCTCGCGAGCATTCCGGTGTGGAACCCGCCATGAACGAAGAAGCGGCGGCCCACGCTGAGCCAAGCGGGGGCGGAGGCGATGGCTGCCAAGGCCCGCTCGCGCAAGGCCGGATCGAGGGCCGCGAGCGTTTCGATCAGCGTCGGGTCCCGGCGCACCTGGCGCCCTGCGAGTGCCCGGGCGAGCTTCAGATCGTGGTTGCCGAGCAGAAAAAGCCCGCGCCCCGCCGTGAGCCGCTCCAGCATCAGGTTGAGCGCGCCCGCGCTGTCCGGCCCGTGCTCCGTCAGATCGCCGAGCTGCACGACGAAACGCTCGGTGGCGAGGGCCGCTGCAAAGGCGCGTGCATCGCCGTGCACGTCGCCGACGACGCGGAGATCGGCCCCGGGCGGGAGCGCCGGGCTGATGAAGCCGGTCGCGCTCAGCGCCCGGCCGGCGCGGTCCGCCCGTCCCTCACGTGGTTCGCTTGCATCGCTTGCTCCGGCACCGCGATAGCGCGGCAGCGGGCGAGAATCCAGCGCCGGACGATCGCCTCCGGATGGGGCGTCTCAGAGCCGACCCGCGTGCGCGGGAAGCCAGAGGGCGAGGTCGGGGAACAGGACCAGCATCGTCAGCAGAACGAACATGATGACGTGGAAGGGAATGGTTCCACGCACGACGTCCACGAGCCGGCCGTCCCAGACGCTCTGGATCACGAAGAGGTTGATGCCGATCGGCGGCGAAATCTGCCCGAGCTCAACGAACATCACCAGGATCACGCCAAACCAGATCGGGTCGATATGGTAGGCGGCAAGGGCCGGAAACAGCACCGGCACCGTGATCACTATCATGCCGATGCTTTCGATGAAGCAGCCGAGCACGCTGTAGAGACAGAAGAGGGCGAAGAAGAATCCGATCTGCCCGAGATGCAGTGAGACCAGCCAAGCCGTCACGCTCCCGCCGATGCCCGAGAGCCCAATCGCATACGCATAGAGATAGGCGGCATAGATGATGAAAAGGATGTTGCCGGAGATTCGGATGCTGCGATCGATGATCGAAAGCAGGCTCGACCAGGAGAGTTCGCCCCAGATCCCAGCAATGAAGATCGCGACCACGCTGCCGACCGCGGCGGCCTCGACCGGCGTTGCGATGCCAAGATAGATCGAGCCCATGGTGCCGCTGATCAGCACCAGGAAGGGCAACAGATCACCGATCCCGCCGAGCAGCTCCGCTACCGATCGCGCGCCGTGCTCCGCTGGCGCGATCCGTCGCCCGAACGAACTGCGCACGCCGATGAAGAGCATGAACATCGCCGAAAGGAGCAATCCCGGCACGACTCCCGCCATGAAGAGCTTGGCGACCGAGAGCTCGGTGAACGCCGAATAGATGATCATCGCCACGCTCGGCGGGAACAGAATGCCGAGCGTGCCGCCGGCGGCGAGCGATCCGGCGGCCATACGCCGCTCGTATCCGCGCTCGATAAGCTGCGGCAGCGCAACCCCGCCGATTGACGCGGCAGTTGCCACGCTCGAGCCCGTCATCGCCGCGAACAGGGCGCAGCCGATGATGTTCGTCTGCAAGAGGCCGCCGGGTAACGCCGAAACCGCCTTGGCGAGCCCGCGATAGATCCGCCGGCTGACCCCGCTGCCCTGCATGACTTCGGCCAGGAAAATGAAGAGAGGAATGGCCACCAGCGTGAAGCTGTCCATACTGCCCCAGGTCGCCATGCCAAGGCCGGCGAGCGCGGCGAAGCCTCCCTGCAGCACGAGATACACAGCCCCGGGCAGCGCAATCGCGAACGGCACCTCGAAGCCGGAGGCGAGCAGGCCGAGGAACAGCACGAACGAGACCCCCATCTGCATGGCCGGGCTCATGCGGGCGCCGCTGGCACGCGGACGAGGCGGGGGATCGGCACTCGGGGGCTGCCGCCGCTAGCTCTGGCGAAGCCGGCAGACGCGCAATGCGACCGACCGTCCGAGCGTCACCAGCACCGCAAAAAGCCCGATCGGCATGGCAAGCTGCGGCAGCCAGAGCGGCGTCATCAAAATCGTGGGTGCGGTCGCGTGCAGCGCTCGCGAATTGAGCACGAGCAGCAGCGCCTCCCAAAACACCACCGCACAGAAGGTCAGCGCCAGAACATCGAAGGCCAGCAAGACGACATCGCGCAGGCGCGGCGGCAGGCGGCCGAGCAGGAATGTGACCCGATGGAACGAGCCGTGCGAAACGCAGAGCGGCAGGCTCAGGAACGTCAGCGCAACCAGCAGGTAACCGCTGTATTCGTCAGAAAGATAGAGAGAAAAATTGAAGAGATTGCGGGTAATTAGCTCCAGATTGATGATCACGATGGTGGCGATCAGGGCCAGTCGGCAGAGCATTCGGCACGCCCATTCAACGACGCCCTCGGCGAGTGGAGGGCGGAGCGAATGCGCCGCCGGCGCGTTCCCGACCGGCAGCTCGCCATAGGACATTTCCGCAACCGAAACCCCTCCCGGATCTCTCCTCCTCGCGACTCGCTCCTGCTCTTCCTCCCGCGCAGCCATGGCTGCGATCTTCGCCCGTCAGTCCGGAACCGGGAGGTCGAGCAGAGGCGCGTATTGCTGCCCGCCATAGATATCGCTGTCTCGCTTGGAGCCGGACGATTCCGGGCGCGGAAAACTCACCTTGATGGCCCGGGCCGCATCGTGGTTGACGACGATCACCTGCGCCGGGTCTCTGCGGAACATCTTGGCAACTGCGGGCCGGTTGATGACGCCGCAGTCCCGCACGCGGCGATAGGCGGCGTCGTTGTCGAACATCACGTCGAGGGTGAGCCAGAACGGCCCCGCGTTCTTGGAACGGACGAGCGCGGCCAGCAAGCCGACGGTCGAGCCCATGGGGTCAGACCTCCTCGAATTCGGTGCGGAACAGCGCCAAGGGATCGCTCGGCACGAGTACGTGGTTGAGATGGAACTCGTAAACCGGTCCGCGATCGATCTCCGCCGGCGAGTAGGGGAATGCGACCCCCGAGATGAGGCCGCTCCATTTCGCAATCGGATTGTGAACCGCCATGTGCGAGAGGCTGGTCGCGATGGTTCGGGAAAGCTCCTGCGATTCGCTGATGACGTCCCAGAGAATACAGGCCTCGTGGCCGTCAATTCGCGGCGCCGGCTCGAGATCACCCATCACCCCGTCGCGGCCATAAACGCGCGTCAGTATCTCGTAGGATCGATTCCCGATCGTGCTCTGCAGGCGCGCTCGGATGTTCTGGTCCAGTTGGCGGAGCCAGGGATCCATCTCCGCCAGGATGTAGGGGTCCCGCACCGCGCCGAGCACGATCGTCGAATAGCCGGCCTGGCGCGCTCCTTCCAGCTTCACCGTGTAGCCGTTGCTCGCGGGCACGAAGCGCGAGCCGGACACCCGCACGCTGCGCCCGGAAATCTCCTCGTAGCGCGCATCACGCGTGAAGAGCGTGCCCGAGGGCTCGACCAGCTCGAACGGATCCGCGTTCTCGTAGAGCGTGTGCGAAGCGATGCTCTGTGCCGAGCAGCGGTAATCCTCACGCAGCGGGAAGACCTCGAAGCTGTCGCGATGGAGCACGGCCATCATGCTGTCGGGCGCGGTGCGATGGGTGACCGAGGCCGCGCCGCATTCGAGAATCTTAGCCATGTGCCAGACGACGCCGGGATCGAACCCCTTCAGCAACGGAAGCGCGGCGAAGATCGAGGTGTCGCTGCTTCGCCCGGTGATCACCACCTGCGCACCGGCTTTGAGCGCCTCCTGGATCGGCTCCACGCCCATCATCGCAACGATATGGAGCGACTGCTCGACCATTTCGGGCGTGAGATCGGAGGCGGGCGGAAGCGGACGCGTGCGCCCCTCTCGCAGATGCTCCAGCACCACCTCTCTCTCGACCTCGGAGTGGATGACCGCCATCCGGAAATGCAGATCCTTCTCCCGGGCGATCTCGCGCGCGAGATCAACAAGCCAGGCCAGCGTGGCGTCCGACCCCGCCATTCCGGCTGAGCCGATCACCGCCGGCAAGCCCGCCCCGACCGCGCGCGTGAGGATCTCCTCGGTGTCACGCTTCACCGCCGCGGTCGCGAAGTAGGGCCGCCCGCGGGCGAGGAAGCTCGGTCCGGCATCTGTCGAGCCGGCGTCGCAGCCGATCATCTGCGCGCCGAGTGCGATCGCCTTGTCGAGAGAGGCCGGCTGGAACCCGGAGCCCAGCATGCCGGTTGCCGAAACAATGGAAAAGGTCTCCATCGTGCGCGCTCCCTATCGGTGTGAGAAAAGCATGAGCCCCGGAACCTCGATGTCCGCGGCGAGAATGCTGCCGGTGCTGGACTCGGTGATGAAGAGCGTGCGCCGGTCAAGCCCGCCATAGGCAAGGTTCGTGGTCATCCGCCCGCCCGTGCAGGCGCGGATTCGATAGAGCGGTTCACCGAGCGCGCTGAAGACCCACACCGAGCCGAGACCGGCATGGGCGATCGCGAGGTTACCCTTCTCGTCGATCGCCATGCCGTCCGGGCCGCCGCCGCCGGAAAGCTGAATGAACATTCCGACCTTGCGCATCCTGCCGCTCGTGGGCAGCGGCACGCGCCAAATGGCATTGGCGCGCGTCACCGCAAGGAAAAGGGTCCGCTCATCCGGGCTCAGCACGAGTCCGTTCGGGCTCGGAACATTGTCGAGCAGGACCTCCACCTCGCCGTTCGCGCGCACCCGGATCAGCCGTCCGCTCGGATCCTGAAGCCCGGTCTGTGCCTGGTCCGTGAAGTAGAGATCGCCGTTGCTGGCGAACAGGAGATCGTTCGGGCCCTTGAGCCGCTCGAGATCGGCCCGGATCAGGAACGGCTCCGGCGTGCCCCCGGCCGGATCGAGCACCAGGATCCCCTGCTTCTGGTCGGCAATGAAAAGCCGCCCGTCACGATGGATCGCAAGCCCGTTCGGCTCGCCGTCATACTCGGCAACAACGGTGAAGCTCGCGTCCGGGTCGATCCGGAGGATACGACCGTACGGAATATCCGTGCAGTAGAGCCGCCCGCCGCGATCGAAGGCGGGGCCCTCCAGGAAGGACGTGAGGGTGCCGTGGCTCCGCCCCTCCACCCAGGCCGAGGAACGGTCCCGGATTTCGAGCGCTTCGGGAATCCGGGCGAAGACGCGGGTCGGCAGTTCGGCGGGCGGCGCATACATGTCGCCTATCCTGGCCCCGCCTACTTCTTCAGCGCATGCTCGACCACGGCCAGCGCCTTGGCCGCCGCCGGTCCGTTCTCCTTCGCCCATTTCGGCCAATAGGAACGCATCTTCTCGGCAATCAACTGCGCATCGGCCGGTGTGCCCGGAATAACCACCATCCCCTTCTTCGCGAACTCCGCGGTCAGGCCGTCCTCCCGGGTTTGCAGGAGGGTGCTGATCTTCGTGGCGGCCTTCGCCGAAAGCGCCGAAATCTTCTCCTGGAGCGGGGCGGGCAGGGCGCTTAACCGCGCCTTGTTCACCAGCAGCATGACGGAGACGTAGTTGGGGCCGGTGCGCAGGTTGTAGTGCAGCAGACCCTGCCAGACGAGGCCGCCGCCCACGCTCGCCGTCAGCACGCCCTGGATGATCCCGCGTTGCAGGGAGGTCGCAACATCGGGCATGCCAAGCGTGATCGGCGTCGCGCCGAAACGGACCGCGAACGCGGCCTGTTCGGGTGATGTGACGCGAAGCTTCATGCCCTTGAGATCGGCGAGCGAGGTGATCTTTCGCGTGCTCCAGATCACCTGCAGGGGATAGTTGGAGATCCCGAGGACCCGGATATTGCGCTTCGCGAAGCCGGCATTGAGCGTCGGCAGCAGCGCCTTGATCGCCTTGTTCAGCTCGGCCTCGTTGGCGTAGAGGCCTGGGAGCGAGAGCACGCCAGCGGCCGGCAGCAGGCTGTTGTAGGAAAGCGAATCCACCAGCCCGAACTGCAGGACCCCTTCGCTGATCGATTGCGCGATCGTGCTGGCCTTGATCGGCAGCGAGCCGCCAGGATGGCACGCGACCTCGAGCTGGCCGTCGGAGGCCTTGGTGATCGCCGCGGCGAGCCCGGCAAGGGTCTGATAGACGGGGTCGGTCGTCGCCGCGTCGTACGTGTAGCACTGCCACTTCTGGGCGGCGTGGGCGGCAGGGCCGATGAACACGGCAAGCGTCAGCAGCGTCGGCAGCAGCAATCGGCGAAGCATCATCATTTCCTCCGGTCTCTTGTGGTGGCTCCGTTTCCTTGCGGAGCAGCCTCGGTGGTCAGGGGATCGCGATGTCGATCAGGGGCGGGTATTGCTGGCCGCCGTGATTGTCGGCGTCCTGCAGATCGCCCTGGAACGCTGGCCTCGGAATCGACGCCTTGAAGGCCAGCGCCTCCGGCACGACGAAGAACCGCACCTCCGCTTCGGGCAACCGGAACAGCCGGGCGATCAGCGCCGAGGAAAGCACGCCGCTCCTGCGCACGCGCTCGAACTTCGCCGGGTCATCGAACATGATGTCGAAGGTCAGCTCGAACGGCCCCGCGTTCTTGCTGCGGATCAGCCGCGCCAGCTCGCCGAGCGTCGTCATTGCCGCCTGCCTCCCCCGACCGTCAGGTGTTCGATCGGGAACATCTCGTACGGGTCATCGGGCGCCAGCACGTGGTTGACGCAGAACCGATAGATCGGCCCACGCTCGAGATGTGCCGGGCTGTACGGGCAGGCGAGCGCAGTGATCAGGCCGCTCCACTCCGGAATCGGCAAATGCAGCGCCTGGTGTCGCGCGATCGCCGCGATTGCACTCGCATCCTCCTGTGTGGCGGCGGTGGCCTCGATCACGAGGCAGACCTCGTGGCCCGCGATCGTCTGCACCGGCTCCAGCTGCCCCATGGTGCCATTCTTGCCATAGACGCGGATATGGATGCTGTCCTGGCTGCCGGCGCCGAACACGTCGGCAAGCCGCCGGTCGATATGCTGGCGGAGTCGCGCCAACCACTCGTCGAGCTGGCGAATGATGTAGGGATCGCGGATCGAGCCGATGACGACACTCTGGTAGCCGACGCATTCGGCACCTTCGAGCTTGACGGTGTAGCGCGCGGCGGGCTCGAAGCGACTGCCACGAACGCGCACCCGCCGTTCGTCGAGGGTGTCGTAACGGGACTGGGAAAGATCGAGCGTGCCGCTATTCTCGACCAGACGGTAGGGATCCGCGTTCTCATAGAGCGCGTGCGCCGCCACGCTCTGCGGGCTGCAACGCATGGCCGGATTGAGTGGCTCGACTTCGAAATAGTCCGGTCCGAACCCGACCAGCACCGAGTCGGGTGCACTCCGCGCAACCGCAACCGCCGCGCCGCATTCGAGGAGCTTGGCGGCATGCCAAGCGAGGCCGGGATCGATGCCGGCACGGATCGGCAGGCCTGCGAAGATTGCGCAATCGCTCGAGCGGCCGGCGAGAACCACCTCGGCGCCCTCGTCGAGCGCCTTGAGATAGGGCTCGGCGCCCATCATGCCGACGATGCGCTCCGCGCGGTCGATCACCGCATCGTCGAAATGCGGCGCGGGCCGGAGCGGCGTGATCCGGCCCTCGGCGAGGCGCCGCTTGAGGGTTGCCTTGTCTTGCTCGGCGTGGATCAACCCGAGCCGGAACGAAAGTCCCTCCTCGCGCGCGATCTCGATCACGATATCGCGGAAGATCGCGAGATGTGGCTCTCCTCCAGCAGTTCCGGCCGAGCCGATCAGGAGCGGGATCTTTGCTTGCCGCGCGGCAAGCAGCATCAGGCGAAGGTCGCGCTTGACGGCGCGGCGCGGGAATGCGGTGGTGCCGCTGCCGAGCGGTGCCGGCCCGGGATCGGTCGAACCGGCGTCGCAGCCGATGAAATCCGCGCCGCGTGCCACGCCGACGGCCAGCGAGCTTTCGGAAAATCCCGAGCCGCAGACTCCGGTTGCGGAAATGACCTGCATCAGAGGCACGGTCTCGGCCTGACGCAGCACACGCGAGCTCTCGAGATCGGCGGTGGACATCTGCCCCTCCTCAGACGGTGGCGACGGGTGTCGCAGGAGCGCCGGCCGCGCCGGGCAGGCGCAGCGGCGGGGCGGTGAGCAGGCAACGGCTGCGGCCGTGCGCGCGCATCCAGGCGGCAAATTCCGTCAGGTACCAGAGCTCGCCGAGATGGATGCCGAGCTTGAAGAGGCAGTGTTCGTGCAACGGCAGGCCGGCGCCGCGATGGAGTGCGGGATCGACACCGAGGCCGGAAGAACGTTCAACGGCGAGATTGTCTGCCGCGATCGCCGCGAGCCCACTCTCGGTGATCCATTGCAGCAGACGCGTGTCCCGCCCATCCAGCACCGCACAGGCGGTGCGGAGCTCAGGCCCGGGCGCCCCGTTCGCATCCACAATCAACTGGCCGAGCCCGGTGTGAAGAAGAAGAATGTCGCCTTCCTTCACCTCCACCCCGTCGCTCTCCATGATCCGGCGCAACTGCTCGTAACCCACCTCGACGCGCGCATCGCCCAGATGGTGCCGGAGGTCCACCAGAACGCCGCGGCCCTGCACAGAGGTCTCGGCCATCGCCGCGATCGAGACGGCCGTTGCGCCGAGCGTCCCTTGCGTGCCTTGCCCGGTCTCCGGATTGACGATCCGGTAGCCGTTGTAGAAGACGCGCTCCTCCGTGCCGTCCGCATCCGCATCGAAGAGCGAACCCTTGTGCGCAAAGCTGTCCCAGTGGGTGGAATACTGGTCGTAGAGCACCACGGCTTCATCCGAGCCGACATCGGTCAGCCGCGGATCGGTGCATTCGAGTGCCAGGTTGAAATAGACGTGCCTGCCTCGCATTACAGGATGGAAGCAGGGTGGGTGGCGATTGGCGTTCAGCACGTTGCCGCCGGGCCGATCGAGCGGCAGGCTCAAGCAGAAGGCGAGGCCATCGCGGACTTCTTCCGCGGCGCGGCGGCGGCGCTCGGCCGTGATGAGGTTCATTCGCCCGTGCTGATCGTCCGGCCCGAACTCACCCCAGTTGGACCCTTCGGGGCGGACCTTCCAGCGCTGCTCCACGGCAGAATGGGCGCTCATGCGGCGCTCCGCGCCCGGCTGGCTGGCGACTGGCGAAACAAGTGTATCCTCACAGACCGTGTTTTTGCTCTCATCAGGCGGACGTTAATGTATATACCGGTATAGGTCAATGCACGGATCCGGAGCAGGACAACGGCAGGTGAACTCTAGCTCAAGCGTCGCAGCGCAGAGAGACGGCGGCGTGGATTACCTCTACCGGCGCATCGAGGCAGCCGTGCGCGCGATGATTGCGGCGGGCGGAATGGCCCCGGGCGAACGGCTCCCCTCGGAGAGCACGCTCGCCGAGCAGTTTCGCACCACGCGTGTCACCGTGGCCAAGGCGCTCGCCGCCATCGAGCGCGAAGGCCTGGTGCGCAGGCTGGTCGGGCGCGGAACCTTCGTCGCGGATGCCGCCTCGGTGACATCCATGATCGATACGAGCCGGATCCTCTCCTTCGAGGAGCAGATGGGGCTCAGCGGCCGCACCGTTACCTATCAGCTGCTTGGTTTCGCGCGCATCCCCGCTCCGCCCTTTGCCCGCGCGCGACTTGGCATGCGCGCCGGGGTGAAGCTCTATCGGCTCGAGCGGCTGCGGCTGGTCGAAGGGCGCGTGATCGGGCTCGAGGAGCGTTACATTCCCGCCCGCTTCGCCGCGCGCATCACGGGGGCGATGCTTGCCCGCAAAGGGGCCGTGGAGATCATGGGCGAATTCCTCGGCTACCACGTTCCCCTGATCGAAGTGACCCTCTTTCCGGCCACCGCCGATCGCCGGCTGGCGCGGCTTCTGGAGGTGAAGCCGGGCAGCCCGGTGAGCGTGCGCGAGCATGTGCTGCGTGACCGCGTTGGGCAAGCCGTGCTCTGCGGCAGAAACAAGTTCACGGCCGAGGCGCGGATTTCCTACGTGCTGGGCGCGGGCGCAATGGCGGAGGCCGGCGCGCAGGCGGCATCCGTGCAGCGGGCGGCGCACGCCAACTGATACCGTTGCCGCCGAAGGCCTGCCGCTTATCCGCCATCGTGCTCCGGCCCTTTGCCCGCGGCCTCCGGGCGCGCGGCCATCAGGGTCTGCATGAGGTCGATGGGAAACGGGAACACGATTGTCGAGCTCTTCTCGCCGGCAATGTCGAACAGCGTCGCGAGATAGCGGAGCTGCATCGCTTGCGGCAGCGGAGCCAGGATGCGTGCGGCATCCAAAAGCTTCTGCGCCGCTTGTTCCTCGCCGAGCGCGTTGATCACCTTGGCGCGCCGCGCGCGCTCGGCCTCTGCCTGGCGAGCGATCGCACGGACCATGCTCTCGTCGAGATCGATGCGCTTGATCTCGACGTTCAACACCTTGATTCCCCAGGCATCGGTCTGCTGGTCGAGCACTTCCCGCACGTCGGTATTGAGCTTGTCGCGCTCGGCCAGCATCTCGTCGAGATCGTGCTTGCCGAGCACGGAGCGCAGCGTCGTCTGCGAGAGCTGGCTCGTCGCCTCGATGAAATCCTTGACCTGGATCACCGCCCGTTCCGCATCGACGACACGAAAATAGATGACCGCGCTTACCCGGACTGAGACGTTGTCGTGTGAGATCACGTCCTGCGGCGGCACCTCGGTCACGATGATCCTGAGATCGACCCGCACGATCTGCTGCACGAGCGGCATCATCAGCACGAAGCCGGGGCCCTTGGTGCCCGTGTAGCGGCCGAAGGTGAACATGATGCCACGCTCATATTCGCGGAATATGCGCACGGCCGAACGAAAGAAGACAATTGTCAACCCGATGACGGCGATGACGGCAGCAAGGATCACGGCGGCGGGGGTCATGGCGCGAATTCTCCTTCGAGGTATCCGGCCGGATCGGTCGCGTGAACAAGATCTCGTCCGACGCCCTGCGGCGGTCCCCGTCCTTCGCGAGCCGCGCGACGCGCGGTGCCCGAGTCGACCGAACGATGGCCCTCATCGCAGAACGAGGGCAAGGACAAAGACGCTGCGCCTTGAGCACGGCAGAGGCAAGTCTCCGGTCGAGCCTACTGGTTGGGATTGCCGGGTCTCATGGATGAAGGTTGGCTCCCGCAGCCATGTCAGCCCAATCGTTTCGCGTGAACTTTGCGTGAGCGGCCCGCGCCCCGCCGACGGGGCGCCGCAGGCTCGGTCTGCACGGGACCGGCGCGGGCGATCCGCATCGATCTCAAGGTCCTGCGGTGCTGAGCGGCCCGGTTGCCGGATGCGGCGGTCCGTATAGACTGCCCGGCATGGCACTCCCCTTCGAGGTGCTCGCGGGAAAAGAAAGCGCGGTTGCCGCCTTGGATTGTTTCCTCGGCCGGTCGGCGGACCGGCCGGTCGCCTGAGCGCGTTCGCCATGGGGGATTCCGCTTATCCCATTCCGGGGCCGTTGCCGCCCTTCGCGGTCCGGCTTGCCTGCCCGGACCTCACCCGTTGGCTTGACGGCAACACGGGGGTGCGCGGTTTCACCTGCCGCGATTCCGGTCGGCCCGGCGTGCATGTCGGCCTGCTGGCGCTTACGCACGGCAACGAGATCGCCGGTGCCATCGCGCTCGCCCGGCTGCTCGAGGCCGGTCTTGCCCCTGAGCGCGGGCGCATCACGTTCGGCTTCGTCAATCTCGCCGCCTTCGCGCGCTTCGATCCACGACAACCCACGGCTTCGCGCTTCGTCGAGGAGGACATGAACCGGCTCTGGGACGAAGCAGTGCTCAACGGGTCGCGCCGCTCGAACGAACTGGTGCGCGCGCGCGAGATCCGCCCGCTGCTCGACGAGATCGATCTCCTGCTCGACCTGCATTCGATGTTGTGGCCCTCCGATGCGCTGATCCTATGCGGCACCTCGGAGAAAGGCCGTGCGCTGGCCGCCGGCATCGGCAGCCCCGCGCTCATCGTTTCCGACCACGGTCACGTGACCGGCCGGCGCATCATCGACTATGCGCCCTTCGTCGATCCCGCTGATCTGCGCGCGGCCAATCTCGTCGAGGCTGGGCAACATTGGGAGCCGGAAACAGTCGAGACGACGCTGCTTGCGATCGCTGGCCTGCTGCGCCACGCCGGGCTGATCGACCGCCATCCGGCTTTGCCGCCGCCGCCCGAGCCGGCGGATCCGCCGCGCTTTGCCGAGGTCGTGCGCACGGTCACGGCTGCGACCGCTAAATTCAGCTTCATGCAGCCGTTTCGCGGCGGCGACATCCTGCCAAGCTGCAACACGCTGATTGCGCTCGACGGGGAGGAGGAAGTGCGCACACCCTGTGCCAACTGCCTGCTCGTCATGCCAAGCCTGCGCCCGAGCCGCGGGCACACGGCCGTCCGGCTGGCACGCATCATTTGAGAGAGGCGCTGCCGGATACGCCCTTCACCCGGCGAGGCGGGCGGCGAAGCGGCGGCGGCGACGTTGCAGGAGCCGCCAGGCGAGTGCTGCCGAAAGCTCCGAGAGACGGCCGCGCGGCGGCAGGCCGACGGCCTTGAAGATCATGCCGATGCCGCGCTCGACATGCCGGAAGCGGTAATAGCCGATTGCTTCAGCGAAGTAGGCGGCGATGCAGCGGTCGTGCCGGTAGGGGACCGATTCCGGATTGTTACCGCAATGAAATGCGAAGGCCAGCTCGTCGTCCTCGCTCTCAGTAACGCGGCCGGCGGCAATCCTGAGTCGCCTGACAAGGCCGATGCGTTCGCGCGCCAGATAGCGGTGCATATGGTCGTAGAAGAGCTTGAAGTGCCGGAACTCGTCGGCGGCGATCAGCCGGCACACATCCTTGAGGACGGGCTCCTCGGTCGCTTCGCTGAGTGCGGTGTAGTAGGAGGAGGTGCCGGTCTCGACCATGCAGCGGGCGATCAACTCGCCGGTCAGAGAGCCGCGCACCGAGCGGTCGGCCTCGAGCGGCAGCCGGTAGCCCGCGCGATAGCGCGCGAAAGAAGCCGGATAATCCCAGCCCGGATCGGCAAGCATCGCCCAGCGGCCGAGTGCGTCGCCATGCTGCACCTCCTCGGCCGCCCAGTTGTTGGCAGCCTGGCGGAAATCAGGGTCGCTCGCGAAGACATTGTTGAGATAGATCGCGTAGTCCGTGCCATTGCGCTCGACCATCGCGGCGGCCTTGACGAGCGGCACGATTGCCGGGTCGACCTTGGCGGGGTCGAAGCGGTTCCAGGCCACTTGCTCGATCTGCCAGTGCTTCATCGCGTCTGCGGTGCAGACTGCCACCGGATCGCGCGCTCTTAAAGAGCGACGCGCGGGTAAAGTGCGGCGCGCAGGGGGTTGCCCGGCGGCGGTCGCGGGGAGGGATCAGGGAGCCTCGGCGGCGGCGATCATGGCGCGGGCAATCTGCAGCTCGACGAGCGCGCCATCACGGGCGGCGACATTCATCTTGTCCGCGGCCTCCCAGGCGGCTTCGGCCGCGGCGAGACGCTGTTCGGCTGCGGACTTCGAAAGATCGCCCGGCCGATAAACCGCATCGGCGAGCACGGTGCAGCGCTCGGGCGTGATCTCGGCAAAGCCGCCGGCGATGAAAAGGCTGCCCGTGACCTGGCTGCCTTCGTAGAGGGTTGCGAAGCCTCCGCGCAGGGTGACGATCATCGGTGCGTGCCCGGGCAGCACGCCGAGATCGCCCTCCTCCGCCGGCACCACCACCATATCGACGGGGCGGGCGACGAGGAGCTTTTCGGGGCTTACGATTTCGAGGGCAACGGGCATCGCTCGGGCCTCAGGCGGTGGCCTTCAGGGACTCGGCCTTCTTCACGACGTCCTCGATCGTGCCGACCATGTAGAAGGCCGCCTCGGGCAGATGGTCGTACTCGCCGGCGCAGATGGCCTTGAAGCTGCGGATGGTATCGGCCACCGGCACGAACACGCCGGGGAAGCCGGTGAACACCTCGGCGACGTGGAAGGGCTGGGAGAGGAAGCGCTGGATCTTCCGCGCGCGCGCGACCACCAGCTTGTCCTCCTCGGAAAGCTCGTCCATGCCGAGAATGGCGATGATGTCCTGGAGCGACTTGTAGGTCTGCAGGATGCGCTGCACCTCGCGCGCCACGGTGTAATGCTCATCGCCCACGATGCGCGGATCGAGCGAGCGCGAGGTGGAGTCGAGCGGATCGACGGCCGGATAGATGCCGAGCTCGGCGATCTGGCGCGAGAGCACGGTGGTGGCGTCAAGGTGCGCGAAAGACGTAGCCGGCGCGGGGTCGGTCAGGTCGTCGGCCGGCACGTAGATCGCCTGTACGGAGGTGATCGAGCCTTTCTTGGTGGAGGTGATCCGCTCCTGGAGCGCCCCCATGTCGGTGGCGAGCGTCGGCTGGTAGCCCACAGCGGAGGGAATGCGGCCCAAGAGCGCCGAAACTTCTGCCCCGGCCTGGGTGAAGCGGAAGATGTTGTCCACGAAGAAGAGCACGTCCTGGCC
>JAKAWQ010000146.1 GCA_021816925.1 Pseudomonadota bacterium | reverse complement strand
AGCGTTCCGGGTTGCGCAACAGGAGAGGCCAGGCCCGGTCCATCTCGAACTGCCGGAGGATATCGCCGGAGGGGCGGCGCCCAAGGTTCCGACCGTGGCGCCGCATCCGATCGATTTGCCCGTGGCAAATCCCCGGGCATTGGAACGTGCAGCCGAGCTGATTTTGCACGCCCGGCGGCCGTTGCTGATGCTGGGCGCGGCCGCGAGCCGTCCGCGCCTGGCGGATGCCCTGTCGGCTTTCGTGAAGCGCGTGCAAATCCCGTTCTTCAACACGCAAATGGGCAAGGGTGCGGTCGCGGGAGGGTCCGGGCTCTACATGGGCACCGCCGCGCTTTCCGAACGGGACTATGTTCATCGCGCGATCGACCGTGCCGATCTGATCATCGCGATCGGCCACGACACGGTGGAAAAGCCACCCTTCATCATGGGGCCGGACGGACCGAACGTCCTGCATGTGGGCTATCTTCCCGCTACGGTCGAAGAAGTATTCTTCCCGCATGCCGAGGTCGTGGGCGATGTCGGCCCGAGCCTCGCGCTGCTGGCGGATCGGCTTGAGGGGAAGCTTCCGAATGCGGGAGCGCTCCTGGTGCTGCGCGAGGAAATCCACGCCCGGATCGCCGAGCGGGCCGAGGAAGCGCGCTATCCGCTGACCCCGCAGCGCATCGTGCACGACGTGCGGCGCGTGATGCCGGAAGACGGCATCGTCTGCCTGGACAACGGCATGTACAAGATCTGGTTCGCGCGGAACTACCGGACTCATGTCGCGAACACGCTGCTGCTCGACAATGCGCTCGCGACGATGGGAGCCGGGCTGCCCTCCGCCATGATGGCCGCGATGCTCCATCCGACCCGCCGCGTTCTGGCGGTGTGCGGCGACGGCGGGTTCATGATGAATTCGCAGGAACTGGAAACCGCGGCGCGCCTTGGGCTCAATCTCGTCGTGCTGATCGTAGAGGACAACGCTTACGGAATGATCCGCTGGAAACAGGCGACGGACGGGTTTGCCGATTTCGGCATGACCTTCGGGAATCCGGATTTCATCGCCTATGCCAAGGCTTATCACGTAAAGGGGAGCCGGGTGGAGGGCGCCGACGACCTGGCGCCGGCACTCGAGGCGGCATTTTCCGGAGGCGGCGTGCATGTCGTCACGACGCCGGTGGATTATTCCGAGAACATGCGGGTCTTGGTTGACGAACTGCGGGATTACACAGCGAAGAGCAGAGGCCCATGACGTCCGAGGCCGCTCAGCCCTGATGCTGCTCGCTTGAAGACGATTTCGCGCCGGCGCAACCCGCCTTCAGATCGAAAAAGGGTTGCCGACTTTCCGGAAAATTCCGGTTCAAGCCTTCCCATCGCGCCCACGCTGCCTATCTCCCGGGAAATCACCGAAGAAGAACCGAAGAAGGGAAGAGGAGAGATGCCATGCCAGCGCCCAACGCTGCCGCCGCCGGCCAGTTCATCATCGCCGGGGAGAGTACGGTCAACCGCCTCGGCTTCGGAGCGATGCGGATCACCGGCCCCGGTATCTGGGGCGATCCCGAGGACCGCACCGAGGCGCTCGCCACCCTCCGCGCCCTCCCCGAGCTCGGCGTGAACTTCATCGACACCGCCGACAGCTACGGGCCCTATGTCAGCGAGATGCTGATCCGCGAGGCGCTCCACCCCTATCGCGGCATGGTGATTGCGACCAAGGCTGGCCTCGTGCGCACCGGGCCCGAACAATGGATTCCCGTCGGCCGGCCCGAATATCTGCGCCAGGAAGTGCTGATGAGCCTCCGCCGGCTCGGGCTCGAACGCATCGATCTCTGGCAGCTTCACCGGATCGACCCGAAAGTGCCGCGCGACGAGCAGTTCGGCGCGATCCGCGCCATGCGTGCCGAGGGCCTGATCCGCCACGTGGGCTTGAGCGAGGTGAATGTCGCCGAGATCGAGGCCGCCCGGAAATTCTTTCCTGTGGCCACGGTGCAGAACCGCTATAACCTCGCCGATCGCAGCCACGAGGCCGTGCTCGAGCATTGCTCACGCCACAAGATCGGCTTCATCCCCTGGTACCCGCTTGCCGCCGGCGACCTCGCGCGCCCCGGCGCGGCGCTGGATGCGGCAGCCCGCCGCCACAATGTCCACCCCGCCGCTATCGCGCTCGCCTGGGTCCTGCAGCGGAGCCCGGTGATGCTGCCGATCCCCGGCACCGGCAAGCGCGCCCATCTCGAGGAGAATGTCGCAGCAGCAGCGATTCGCCTCGACCCCGAGGAGTTTTCGGCGTTCGACCGCCCGGCAAGCGAGACGGCGCGCGCTGCTTCCTGAGCGCCGCCCGGCGTGGACGGGCCAGCGCGGCGGGATCACAAGGGAGATCGTGGCCGCCGGATCGGGGAGATGCATGCACGGCTCCATCGCGGAGCGCATCGGGCGTAGCCGTCTCGTCGTCGGTATATACCGAAGGCAGGCGGACGACAGCGCCCGCTCGCTGTGGCCACTCTGGAAGACAGGATTGTCCAAAGAGCATCTATCCCGACACAGCCTGCAGCCGGGCCATGCTTTTTCTCGCTCGGCGATCATTCGGTGAAGGAAAACCAAAGCCTATGACCTCTCGGTGCGCTCTGCTGACGGGGTTCCAACCGTACGCCGGCCGCGGCATCAATCCGGCGTACGAGGTGATGCGCGCACTCGACGGCAAGCGAATTGCCGGCGTTTCAATCGTCGGACGGACACTGCCCGTTTCGTACGCGGCACTGCGCGAGCGCATCGCGGGTCTGCTCGACGAATGGGACCCGATCGTCGTGTTGAGCCTCGGCTTGTGGCCGGGCGAGCCCGCCATCCGGTTGGAGCGCCTGGCAGCAAACCTTGCGGATTTTGAGATTGCCGATAACGATGGCCGAATCCTTGCCGACGAGCTCCTGACTCCGGACGGAGCCGTCTCACTCGCCGCGACGCTGCCGCTTCGAAAGATCGAACACGCCATGCTTGCGGAGGGCATCCCGGCACGCCTCTCGGGAACGGCTGGCGGCTTCCTCTGCAACGCGTGCCTCTACCATTTTCTTCATGCCGCCGCGTCCCGTCCGGTGCCACCACCTTCGGGCTTCCTGCATCTGCCGTACCTTCCGGCTCAGGTCGCCGAACTGATGGCCGAAACGCGGCGCGAGGGCCGGCTCGAGCTGCATCAGCGGGCCGATCTCGCCTCCATGGACCTTGGCCTCGCCGTGCGGGCGGCGGAAATTGCACTCGCCATCTCTCTTCGCGCAGTCCTGCGCGGCTGAACGATCCATGACCGAGCCGATCCTGGAGCTGCGCCATCTCGAAAAGCGCTTCGGGCAAACCGTGGCAGCCAAGGACTTGTCCTTCGCCGTCATGGCGGGTGAATTCTTCACGCTTCTCGGCCCGAGCGGGTCGGGGAAATCGACCGTGCTCCGCATCATCGCCGGGCTCGAGCCGCCGGATTCGGGCACGATCATCCTGGAGGGTCGCGACATCTCGGCTGCGCCGCCGTGGGAACGCAACCTGGGCATGATGTTTCAGCAATACGCGATTTTCCCGCATATGACCGCGGCGGAGAACATCGCCTACGGCCTCAAAGTCCGGCGCGTCGAACCGGCCGCAATCCGCCGCCGCGTCGACGAGATGCTTGCCCTCGTCGGCCTCGCGGGGACAAGCGCCAGGCGGGCGACCTTGCTCAGCGGAGGTGAGCAGCAGCGCGTGGCGCTCGCCCGCGCGCTCGCGCCTTCGCCGCGCATTCTCCTGCTCGACGAACCGCTGTCCGCGCTTGATGAGCGCATCCGGCGCCTGATGCAGGCGGAACTCAAACACATCCATCAGAACATAGGCACGACCTTCATCTACGTGACGCACGATCAGGAGGAGGCGCTCACGATGAGCGACCGCATCGCCGTGCTGAACCGTGGCACCTTCGTGCAATGCGACGCCCCCGAGCCCCTCTACAAACGGCCGCGGACCCGCTTCGTCGCAGAGTTCTTCCGCGGCTTCAACGTCCTCAGCGCCCAAACAATCGCCGCGAGCGGCGGCAGGATAACGATCCGCCTCGCTGGCCACGAGATAGCAACCGACGCACCGGACGAGCACCGCACAAGGGATGAGGTTCACATCGCCGTGCGCTCCGAGAACGTGCGCTTCGGCCCCCAGGTGGCAGACCACGCAATCCAGCTCCCGGCACGCGCCCGCGAAATCCTCTACCGCGGCACCGCCTTCGACTACCGCTTCGAGCTGCCCGACGGCCAATCGATCATTGCGATGACAACGCGGCACGTACCCCTTGCAGCCGCTGAGCCCGTCACACTCTCGATCGATCGCGCCGATCTCATCGTACTCGCGGACTGAGTGATACCGCCGCCCCAAGGGGCCATCCCTCCCC
>JAKAWQ010000145.1 GCA_021816925.1 Pseudomonadota bacterium | reverse complement strand
CGCTCGATCGCGCGGCTGCGTCCCGGCGGCCTCGCGCTGTTCGTCACCAGCACCGGCACGATGGACAAGGCTGGTACCGCGGCACGGGAGCACATCGCCGGCATGGCCGACCTGGTCGGCGCGGTGCGCCTGCCCGAGGGCAGCCTGCGTGCCAGCGCGGGCACCGACGTGGTGACCGACGTGCTGGTGTTTCAGCGCCGGGAACCCGGCCAGGCCCCGGCCGGCCCGGCCTGGATCGACCTCGCCCCGGTTGCAGCGGCGGCCGATGATGACGGAGACGCGGCCGGCTCGCCCGGCATCCAGGTGAACCGCTACTTCGCCGAGCATCCGGAGATGGTGCTGGGCGAGCACGCGCTGCGGCGCGGCATCTACGGCCCGGCCCCGACCTATACCTGCCGCCCGCGCCAGGACGGCATGCCCCTTGAGACCTTGCTGACCACGGCACTCGACCGCCTGCCCGCCGGCATCTTCGTGGCATTGGCAGAGTCCGCGGCGGACGGTGACCGTGACCCGGAAACCGCAGCGCGCGCCGGTACCGCCGCCGACGGCGCCACGGTCAAGGAAGGTTCCTACCTCCTCGGCCAGGACGGCCGGCTGATACAGGTCGTGGACGGCGCGCCGCAGCCCGTCGCGATCAGGCAGGGCAAGGCCAGCGACGGCATCCTGGCCCGCGACGCAAAGATCATACGCGCCCTGCTGCCGATCCGTGACGGCTTGCGCGAGGTGCTGCGCGCGCAAGCCGCCGACCAGCCCTGGGCGCCGGCGCAAATCCGGCTGCGCATCGCCTATGGCACCTTCGTCCGCGGCTTCGGGCCGATCAACCACACCGTCGTTTCGGTCACGACCGACCCGGACACCGGCGAGGAGCGCGAAACGCATCGCCGGCCGAACCTCGCCCCGTTCGCCGACGATCCCGATTGCTGGCTGGTCGCCAGCATCGAGGACTACGACCTGGAGAGCGGTCTCGCGCGCATGGGGCCGATCTTCCGCGAGCGGGTGATCGCGCCGCCCGCGGCGCCACGGATCGCAACCGCGGCCGACGCGCTCGCCGTCACCCTCAACGAGGTGGGAAAGGTGGATATCGACCACCTGGCCGCGCTGCTGGACCGCGATCCCGAAACCGCCCTCGCCCAGCTCGGCGGGGCCGTGTTCCGCAATCCGGAGACGGAGGCATGGGAGACGGACGACGCCTATCTGTCGGGCGCCGTCCGCACCAAGCTGGCGATCGCCGAGGCGGCGGCGGAACGCGACCCGCGGTATGCGCGCAACGTCACCGCCCTGCGCGAGGTGCAGCCCGAGGACCTGCGGCCGTCGGACATCACCGCGCGGCTCGGCGCGCCGTGGATTCCCGTCGCCGACATCGAGGCGTTCGCGGCCGAGGTGATGGGCAGCGCGACGACGGTGCGACACACCGTCGAGATCGCCTCCTGGTCCGTGGACGCCACGCCGTTCGCCTGGACCGCCGCCGGCACCTCCGAATGGGGCACCGCGCGGCGCAACGCCGGCTGGCTGCTGCACGACGCGCTGAACAGCGCGACGCCGCAGATCTTCGACACCGTGGTCGAGGACGGGGTCGAGAAGCGCGTCCTCAACAGCGAGGCAACCGAGGCCGCCAAGGAGAAGCTGGCCAGGATCAAGGCTGCGTTCAGCGACTGGGTCTGGACCGATCCTGACCGCACCGATCGGCTGGCGCGCCTCTACAACGACCGCTTCAACAACCTGGTGCCACGCCGGTTCGATGGACGGCACCTGACCCTGCCCGGTGCGAGCAGCATCATCCGCCTCTACGAGCACCAGAAGCGGGTGATCTGGCGCATCGTCGCCGCCGGCTCGACCTACATCGCCCACGCGGTCGGGGCCGGGAAATCCTACGCCATCGCCGGCGCGATCATGGAGCAGAAGCGGCTCGGCCTGATCAGCAAGGCCATGCTGGTCGTGCCCGGCCACTGCCTGGCGCAGGTCTCGCGCGAGTTCCTGCAACTCTATCCGACCGCCCGCATCCTGGTCGCCGACGAGACCAACTTCGTGAAGGCGAAGCGGTCCCGCTTCCTGGCGCGCGCGGCGACGGCGAATTGGGACGCGGTGATCATCACCCATGCGGCGTTCCGCTTCATCCCGGTGCCCTCCGGCTTCGAGCGCGAGATGATCGCGGAGCAGATTTCCGCGTGCGAAGCCATCGCACTCGGCACCGATGGCGACGACCGCATCACCCGCAAGCGCCTCGAGGCGATGAAGGAGAAGCTGACCGAGAAACTGGCGGCGCTGAAGAGCCGGCGCGACGACATGGTGACCTTGGAAGAGATCGGCATCGACCAGATCATCGTCGATGAGGCGCAGGAATTCCGGAAGCTCAGCTTCGCCACCAACCAGGTCAACCTGAAGGGTGTCGATCCGGACGGCTCGCAGCGGGCCTGGGATCTGTTCGTCAAGGCGCGCTATCTCGACCGCAAGCGGCCCGGCCGTCTCGGGCAGCCCGGCCGCGCGCTGATCCAGGCCTCGGGGACGCCGATCACCAACACGCTGGGCGAGATGTACACCTTGCTGCGGTTCCAGGCGCCGGAGGCGCTGCGGGAGCGGGGCGTGCATGCGTTCGACGCCTGGGCGTCGGCCTTCGGCGACACCAGCACCGAGCTGGAGTTGCAGCCGAGCGGCGCCTACAAGCCGGTGACCCGCTTTGCCGCGTTCATCAACGTCGCCGACCTGATGATGATGTTCCGCTCGGTCGCGGACGTGGTGCAGAAGACCGATCTGCGCGGGCTGCTCACCTTGCCGCGCATCCGCACCGGCCAGCGCCAGCTGGTCACGGCCGAGGCGAGCCCGGCCTTCAAGGACTATCAGCGGCATCTCGCGCGGCGGATCGCGGCGATCGAGGCCCGCACCGGCCGGGTGCAGAAGGGCGACGACATCCTGCTTTCCGTTATCACCGACGGGCGGCATGCCGCGATCGACCTGCGGCTGGTCTGGCCGGCGAGCGAGGACGAACCGGCGAACAAGCTCAACAAGCTGATCGACAGCGTGCAGCGCATCTGGGCCGAGACCGCGGCGCGGACCTATCTCCGACCCGACGGCACGCCGTATCCGATCCCCGGCGCCGGGCAGCTGATCTTCTCCGATCTCGGCACGATCAACGTCGAGGCCACGCGCGGCTTCTCGGCTTATCGCTGGATCAAACAGCAGCTGATCGCCCGCGGGGTTCCGGTCGGGCAGATCGCGTTCATGCAGGACTACAAGCGCTCGGCGGACAAGCAGCGGCTGTTCGCGGATTTCCGCGCCGGGCGGGTGCGGGTGCTGATCGGATCCTCCGACACCATGGGCACGGGCGTCAACGTGCAGCAGCGGCTGGCAGCGCTGCACCATCTCGACGTGCCGTGGCTGCCGAGCCAGATCGAGCAGCGTGAGGGCCGCATCGAGCGGCAGGGCAATCAGCACGGCGAGATCGACATCTACGCCTACGCCACGCTCGGCTCGATGGACGCCACGATGTGGCAGAACAACGAGCGCAAGGCGCGGTTCATCGAGGCGGCGCTGTCCGGCGACCGCACGATCCGCCGCATCGAGGATGCCGGCAGCCAGGCCAACCAGTTCGCGATGGCCAAGGCGATCGCGTCGGGCGACAGCCGGTTGATGCGCAAGGCCGGGCTGGAAAGCGAGATCGCGCGGCTGCAACGCCAGTGCGCGGCGCATGCGGATGACCAGCACGCGGTCCGGCGGCAGATCCGCGACGCACGGCTCGACCAGGCGAACGCCGAGGGGCGGATCAGCGCGATCACCGCCGACCTGGCCCGGCGGCAACCGACCCGCGGCGACCAGTTCTCGATGCAGATCGAGGGCCGGACGATCACGCAGCGCAAGGCGGCAGGCGCCGCGTTGCTGACGAAGGTCCGCCTTGCGCTGCGGGAGCGCCCCGAACGCAGATGGACAATCGGCCGCTTCGGCGGCTTCGACCTGACCTGCGCCCTCCGCGCCGGCCGGCATGACCTCCGGCCGGAGCCGCTCCTTCTGCTGGAACGGACGGACTTCGCGCAGCCGATCGCCATCGACAGCGAGACGACCGCAGTCGGAATCATCGCCCGGCTGGAGCACGCCCTCGACCGGATGGAGACTGAACTCGGGGAGCAGCGGCGCCGCGTCACCGACGCGAAGGCCCAGCTGGCCGGCTATGCGCCGCGCCTGGGCGAGACGTTCCCCTTGCAGGGCGAGCTGGACGCCAAGCTCGCCCTGCTTGCCGAGATCGAGGCGGACCTGGCCCGCACCGAAGGCGCGGTCGGCGAAGGGCGGTCGGCGGTAACCCCGGTGTAATTGTCGCCTCCCGACCCAAGTAAGACGCCAGCCTGCTATTGTAACGATCCTGAGAGCGGCCATTCGCCAGCGCTAGC
>JAKAWQ010000057.1 GCA_021816925.1 Pseudomonadota bacterium | reverse complement strand
GCGCCCGCCGGAGGGCAGCACGATTCCGTCGAACACGCTTGACGAGATGCGGCGCGACATGGCCCGGCTCGCTGTGGTGCGGGGGCAGATCGAGGCGATCGAGCAGGCCCGGCTGGAGCGTCTGGAAACAGGGTTGGGGTCTCCTCCAGACACTGACCAGCGACCCCGTGCGTCTGATCGCGGAACTCCGGCTGGGCTGATCCCTCCTGCCTACCAGGGCTGTAACCAGCCTGATTGAAAACGCTCTCCTTCGTTTTCCCGAGCGGATTCACGCGCTCCTGAATCGCTCCGCGTTCCAGTCAAGCGCGATCCGCTCTATTCGAGCGGGACAGTAAGGATGGCGGCGCGGAGGCTCTCACCGCGCGAGCGCGCGCGACGCTCGGCGGCGAGGAAAATCGCCCCAGCGATCACAGCCGCGATCAGGCTCTGGAAGATCGGCTGGAACCAGATCGCAGTATGCGGGACGACCAGGGCAGTGGACATCAGATAGAGCGTGATCACGACCGAGGCGAGCGCCGCGGGGATCGTCCAGGGGCTAACGATCAGCGACCGGGCCCAGGGTTCGGTGCTGAGCGCGCTTCGGCCCAAGGCGATGAAGAGCACACCGAGTGCGACCACCAGCCAGACCAGCAGTATGCTGAGCGAGCGCACGACGACGCCGAGTGCCCAGCCGATGGTGGCCGACTGGATGAGAAAGAGCGAGCCGATGGAAGCGGTGAGCAGCAGCGCTGCCGTCGGCACCTTGGCGGCGGAGGTCTCCGCGAAGCGGTCGGGGAAGATACGGTCCTGGCCGAAAGCAAAGAGCAGGCGAGAATTGATGAGGAGCGCCGGCGCAATCGTCTTGCCGACGATGATGGCGACCGCGAAGTTGAGGATGGTGCTGACCGCCGCCGGAGCGATCAGGCCCATCAGGCCGGGGGCGGTGGCGAAGCTCATCTTGTGTGCCGCGATCAGGCCGATCACCGCCCACCAGGGCGCGGCGTGGAAGAGCGCATAGGCGACACCCGAAAACAGCACCACAGCAACCGCCCAGCCGATGACGATGCCGCGCGGCATCTGCGTCTCGGCCTCGTGCGTCTCGCCGCCGAGAGAAGGCGCGGCACTGATGCCGCCGTAGGCATAGATGAAGAGCGTGCAGACGGCGCCGAAGGCGGTGAAGCTCGGGCCCGCCGCTCCCTTCGGGGCGCTGAGCGCGGTACCGGCCTTGAGGCTCGCCGTATGGACAAAGACCGAGGGCGGAGTGGTAGCGCCGTACAGGACGATCGCGAGCGCCGTGAGCAGGATGAGGATGAAGAGCGCGATAACGAACGCCCCGTAACGGTGCACACCGGTCGAATGTAGCCAGTAGAGTCCCCAGATCGCGGCGAGCCCGACGATGACATGGCCGAGAGGCGTGACGATCGCACCGCCGAGGGAGGAGCCGGCGGCGGTGAAGGCCTGGCCGAGGAAGGTTCCGAAGGCGAAGGAGAGCACGCCGATCGAGCCACAGAGCCCGAGCCACCAGATGAAGCCGACGACGAATGCGACAACGCCGTTCAGGCTGCGTCCGATCCAAACATAGGCGGAGCCGGCGCGCGGCATCACCTGCGAGTAGCGCTGATAGAGAAAAACCTTGGGCAGAACGAGGAAACCCGTGACCAGCATGGCGAGCGGCACGAGGTTCTGCACAGCAGGATAGACGCTGAGGCTCTGCACCGAGACGAAATTGATGCCGGCGCCGTATTCGCCGGCGACGGCCGAGGCGATCACGGCAAAAACGCCGAGAGCCTTGTTCAGCCGATATTCGGGCACGGTGGGCGCTCGCGACGTGGGACCGCTCATCCTCCTCCCCCCTCTCTTCTTGGCGTTTTTCAGTTACAGGGCGAAGCCATAGCGCGAGCGCCGCGCCGAAGGAAGCGTTTCATGCAGCCGGAGAGTCCGGGCGAACCCTGACCGTGCAGCCGCACGATGTTGCCGTGGCGAACGACGCCAGGGATGTCGGCTCACAGGCGCAGGATCGGCAGAGGATGCGGTCCGTGCTCTTCGCCGCGCATATCGACGACGGAACGGATCTTCGCACGCGGCCGGTTTCGCAAGAAGCCGGGCATCGTTTCCACGCGCTCCTCCCACGGGGCGCACTTGCAGTCGAAACTCTGGCCGAGCACTCGCTCCACCACGACGACGAGGCCGCCGATCTCCTCCTCGCCCACTTTTGTCAATTGCCCGACAGTGTTCCGGTCGGGAAGCGCTTTGAGCGCGCAACAGCCAACGATGTCGCTTCGGCCAAAGATGGGGCCCGAGACCTGAAGGCCGACGATGCCCTTGTCCCCGCTGGTGATCACGAGACGGCGCCGGTGACGGGGAGACGGAGGGTGTAGTAGCGGCCGGGGCTGCGGCTGGCGTAGCTGACGCAGCGCGCATGACGTCTGGCTGATGCGTCAGGTTCTCCAACCTTCAGACGGTCCGGTCCGGCGGGCAGGGTCAATCGGGCTCATCAGACCGACCGCCAATCCGTCAGGGTCCGCGACGATCGCGTACCGCGCGCCCCAGAACGCGTCGCAAGGCGGTGAGAGCCCCCGATGGCCGGCGGCGAGGAGCTCCGCATAGAGCGCATCCACGGCCGCGCGTGTGGCGAGGCGGAAGCCTATAACCACCCGCCCCGCAAGGTCGTCTCGTCCGGCCCAGCCCTCGTTCCAGATCGGAGCGAAGGCCGGGCTGTCGAGCTTGAGCGCGAGGCCAGCGCCGGCCTCGGCGCTCGCATGGTATGCTTCACTGGCGGCGTTTCGCACGAGCGGCCCGATGCGAACGCCGAGGCGGCGGTAATAGGCGGCCGAGCGTGCAAGATCGCCCGCGACAATGTTGAGCTGGTCGAGCCTTGCCCTGGCATCCGCCATGGGTCGGCTCAGCACGCGGCGACGCTATCTGTCTCCCGGAGGCGAAGGAGCGCGGCACGGGCGATCGGCTCGAGGCCGGCACCGCCTGCTTCGAGATGGGCAAGGATCTGCCGGCGCATGCGTGGATCCCAGAAGCGACGAAGATGATCGGCCGTACCTGCGATTGCCTTCTCCTCGGGCTTCGAGGCAAAGAAGCGGGCGATCTCGTTCGCCATGCGGGTGAGCTTCTCGGGCGACATCGGTGCTACTTCGCGGGCGCGGGCTCGGCGATGCGGCGCGCGCACTCGCCGAGTGCGCGGTAACTCTGCTGCCACTCGCTCGGACCGTTCGCCGGCGAGACCTGCACCGCTGTCACCTTGTACTCGGGGCAGTTCGTTGCCCAGTCCGAATACTCGGTCGTCACCACGTTGGTTTGCGTGTCTGGGTGGTGGAAGGTCGTATAGACGACGCCCGGCGCCACGCGTTCGGTGATGAGGGCACGGAGTGCGGTCGCGCCGGCACGGCTTTCAAGGCGAACCCACTCGCCGTCGCGGATGCCGCGTTCCTCGGCATCGTGCGGATGGATCTCGAGCCGATCTTCCTCGTGCCAGAGGCTGTTCGGCGTGCGGCGGGTCTGCGTGCCGACATTGTATTGGCTCAGGATGCGCCCCGTCGTCAGCAAAAGCGGGAAGTGCGGCCCGACCTTCTCCTCGGTCGGCAGATACTCGGTCACCACGAACTGGCCCTGGCCGCGCACGAACTTTCCGATGTGCATCACCGGCGTGCCGGCGGGAGCAGCATCGTTGCAGGGCCATTGCACCGAGCCCAGCCGCTCGAGCTTGGCGAAGGAGACGCCGGCGAAGGTGGGCGTGGTGGCGGCAATCTCGGCCATGATCTCGGAGGCGTGCCCATAATGCATCGGATAGCCGAGCGCGTTCGAAAGAAGCACCGTCGCCTCCCAGTCGGCATAGCGAGCGCGCGGCGCGACCACACGCCGAACGAGCTGGATGCGCCGCTCGGCGTTGGTGAAGGTGCCGTCCTTCTCGAGGAAGGACGAGCCAGGCAGGAAGACATGGGCGAACTGCGCTGTCTCGTTCAGAAAGAGATCCTGCACGATGACGCACTCCATCGCCGAAAGGCCGGCGGTAACATGGCGCGTGTCGGGATCCGACTGCACGATGTCCTCGCCCTGGATGTAGAGGCCCTTGAAGCTCCCTTCGAGCGCGGCGTCGAACATGTTCGGAATGCGCAACCCCGGCTCCGGATCGAGCGTGACGCCCCAGCGCTCCTCGAAGATGCGGCGGGTGGCGGTCTCGGAGATGTGGCGGTAGCCCGAAAGCTCGTGCGGAAAACTCCCCATATCGCATGAGCCCTGCACGTTGTTCTGACCTCGCAACGGATTGACCCCTACACCGGGCCGGCCGATATTCCCCGTCGCCATGGCTAGGTTGGCGAGCGCCATCACCGCGGTCGAGCCTTGCGAATGCTCGGTGACGCCGAGCCCATAATAGATGGCGCCGTTGCCCCCCGTGGCATAGAGTCGAGCCGCCTGGCGCACGAGGGCGGCGGGGACGGTGGTGAACGGCTCAACCACCTCCGGGCTGTTATGCGGACCGGCGACAAAGGCGCGCCACTCGGCGTAGGCCTCGGGATCGCAGCGCTCCTCGATGAAGGCCTCGTCCTCGAGCCCTTCGGTGACGACGACGTGGGCGAGCGCGTTCAGCATCGCGACGTTGGTGCCGGGGCGAAGCGGCAGATGGAAGGCCGCCTCCACGTGTGGGGTGCGCACGAGGTCGATGCAGCGGGGATCGATTACGATCAGCTTTGCCCCGTCCTGCAGCCGGCGCTTCATTCGCGAGGCGAACACCGGATGGCCGTCAGTCGGATTGGCGCCCATGACGATGATAACATCCGCATGATCGACCGAATCGAAATCCTGCGTGCCGGCCGAGGTGCCGAAGGTAGTCTTGAGGCCATAACCGGTCGGCGAATGGCAGACGCGCGCGCAGGTATCGACGTTGTTGTTGCCGAAGGCGGCGCGCACGAGCTTCTGGACGAGGAAGGTCTCCTCGTTGGTGCAGCGCGAAGAGGTGATGCCGCCGACTGCACTCCGCCCGTAAGCTGCCTGGATGCGCTTGAGCTCGGCGGCGGCGTGCGCGATCGCCTCTTCCCAGCTTACTTTGCACCAGGGATCCGTGATTCGCGCACGGACCATCGGCTCGAGAATTCGGTCCGGGTGCAACGCGTAGCCCCAGGCGAAGCGACCCTTGACGCAGGAGTGGCCGTGGTTCGCCTGGCCTTCCTTCCACGGCACCATGCGCACAACCTGCTCGCCCTTGATCTCCGCCTTGAAGCTGCAACCGACGCCGCAATAGGCGCAGGTGGTCACAACCGAATGCTCGGGCATGCCCTGTTCGATCACCGATTTCTCGACCAGCGCGGAAGTCGGACAAGCCTGGACACATGCGCCACAGGAAACACATTCAGAGGCAAGGAAGCCGTCGTCCTCGCTCGCGACGATGCGCGAGGCAAAGCCGCGTCCGGCAACGGTGAGCGCATAGGTGCCCTGGATCTCGGCGCAAGCACGCACGCAGCGCGAGCAGACGATGCAGCGCGCGGGATCAAAGGTGAAGTAGGGGTTGCTCTCATCCTTGGGCTTCGCGAGATGCGTGGTCACGTCCTCCGGATAGCGGATTTCCCGCAGGCCGACTGCGGCGGCCATCTGGAAGAGCTCATTACCGGCAAGCTTCGGATCCGAGAGCCACTCACGCGGATGGTCGGAAGCGTAAAGCTCCATCACGCCGCGGCGCAAACGCCTTAGCCGCTCCGTTTCGGTGTGCACGACCATGCCCTCGGCAACCGGAGTGGTGCAGGAGGCCAGCGTGCCCGCACGGCCCCCGATCTCGACGAGGCATAGGCGGCAGGAGCCGAAGGCGGCAAGCGAGTCGGTGGCGCAAAGGCGCGGGATCACAACCCCGCGCTGCATAGCGGCACGCATGATCGAGGTACCTTCAGGGACCGCAATCTTTTCCCCGTCGACGGTGAGGGTTACCGTTCTGTCGCTGCTGACGGCAGGCGTGCCGTAATCGATCTCGGGAACCGGCATCTCTCTTCCTCCCTCAGGCCGCGGCGCGCCGCGGTCGGGCAAAATCCTCGCCGAAATGATCGAGTGCACTTTCTACCGGATAGGGCGTGAAGCCGCCGAGCGCGCAGAGCGAGCCGTGCCGCATCGTCTCGCAAAGCTCGCGCAGAAGACCAAGATTCTTCGCGGGCTCGATGCCGGCGATGATACGATCGACTACCTCGACGCCGCGGCGGGAGCCAATCCGGCAAGGCGTGCACTTGCCGCAGGATTCGATGGCACAGAACTCCATCGCGAAGCGCGCCTGGCGCGCCATATCCACCGTATCGTCGAAGACGACGACGCCGCCATGGCCGATCAGGCCGTTGCGCTCGGCGAACGCCTCGTAGTCGAAGGGGGTGTCAAACAGGGCGGGCGGGAAATAGGCGCCGAGCGGCCCGCCCACCTGCACCGCCCGCACCGGCCGGCCGGAAGCCGTCCCTCCACCAATCTCCTCGACCAGCGCACCTAGGCTGACGCCGAACGGCGCCTCGTAGAGGCCGCCAAAGCGGACATTGCCGGCGAGCTGGATCGGCATGGTGCCGCGCGAGCGGCCGAAGCCGAGGGCCGCGTAGGCCTCGCCACCGGAGGCGAGGATGGGCGGAATCGTCGCAAGCGAGACGAGGTTGTTGATCACCGTCGGGCAACCGAACAGGCCGCGATGCGCGGGCAGCGGCGGCTTGGCACGCACCTCCCCTCGCCTGCCTTCGATGCTCTCCAGCATCGAGGTCTCTTCCCCGCACACATAGGCGCCGGCGCCGATCCGAAGCTCGATGTCGAAGGCACGCGGCAACGCGGACGACCGCTCGCCCAAAAGCCCGTCGGCGCGGGCGAGGGTCAGCGCGCGTTCGAGGGTTGCGACCGCCTGCGGATATTCGGAGCGGACATAGACGTAACCGCGGCCGGCGCCAACCGCGAGGGCCGCGATCAGCATCCCCTCGATCAGCGCAAAGGGATCGCCCTCCATCAGCATGCGGTCGGAATAGGTGCCGGAATCGCCCTCGTCGGCGTTGCAAACAACGTATTTGCGCGGGCCAGCGGCTTCGGCGACGGTACGCCATTTGATGCCCGTGGGAAAGCCGGCGCCGCCCCGGCCTCGCAGACCCGAGCGCACCACCTCCTCGATCGTTGCGGCTGGGCCGAGCGAGAGCGTGCGCTCGAGCCCCTTGAGGCCGCCATGGGCGCGGTAGTCGGCAAGAGAAAGCGGGTCGATCACGCCTGAGCGCGCGAAGGTGATCCGGTTTTGACGGGCAAGGAACGGAATCTGCTCAACCGGGCCGAGCGCCTTCGCGTGCGGGCCGCCCTCGAGGAAGCCGGCGGCGAAGAGGCCCGGCACGTCGGCGGCGGTGACAGGACCGTAGCCGACGCGGCCGGCGGGGGTTGCAACCTCAAGCAATGGCTCGAGCCAGTAAAGGCCACGCGAACCGTTGCGGACGAGGTCCAGCGGACTGCCGCGCGCCGCCGCCTCGGCGGCGACGGCACGGGCAAGCGAGCCCGCGCCGACCGCGCGCGCGCCGGCGTCTGCCGGGATGAGAACGCGGGTCATGATGCAGCCGCGCCGGCGAACAACCGGTCAAGCGTCGCCGCATCGAGCCGGCCCACCGGCTCCTCGTCGAAGAGCGCACTCGGAGAGCAGGAGCAGAGCCCGAGGCAATACGCAGGCTCGACGGTGAGCGAGCCGTCGGCAGCAGTTTCGCCCCAGGCAAGGCCGTGGCGGGCGAGCGCGGCCTCGGCAAGCCCCGCCGCACCCATCGCCTGGCAAGCCTCGGCCCGGCAGAGGCGCAGCACATGCCGGCCGCGAGGCTCTTCGCTCAGGTCCTGATAGAAGCTGAGCGTGCCGTGCACCTCGGCACGCGAGAGA
Organism: Pseudomonadota bacterium; assembly: GCA_021816925.1. GTDB lineage: Bacteria > Pseudomonadota > Alphaproteobacteria > Acetobacterales > Acetobacteraceae > JAKAWQ01. The sequence goes on along the minus strand of JAKAWQ010000057.1, from coordinate 16,863 downwards.
TTGAGCGCCGTAGCTATTTCCGCCACCGCCTCCCGCGGCACGTGGCCGAACTCCTGCTGCATCGCACGCAAGACCGGCAGGAGTCGATCGGGCTTGCTTTCCTGGCCAGCCACGATCACGCGCACACGCGCGGCCCATCCCCTCGGATCATCGGTCATCACGACGTCGCTCCCTCATCCAGATAGAGCCGGCGGGGCAGAGAGACAAGCTGAAACCTCGGGCCCATCGCCAGTCTCTTGCCGGTGCTCCGCGCTTCTGTCCCTCAGCACAGCCGGCTCATCCGTTCGATCTCGACGCCAACGCTGGCGACATCCTCGAAGACGTCGAGCTTCTCAACTCGCACCAGGGCACTCCGGATGCGCCTGTCCGCAAGAGCGATCACGGCGATGCGTTCAGCCAGGGTTTCCACGAGGTTGACATGATCCCGCTCGATCAGACCGCGGATGGCCCGAACGATACTTTCATAACACGCGGCCCCGGCAAGACCATCCACGGCCGCCCGGCCGCCGGCGCTGAGCGCAAGCGAGAGATTGATCCGCACCCGTTGGCGTCGGCCGTACTCGTGCGCATAGGCGCCGATATCGCAGCCGAGCACGAGATCGCGTATCAAGAGGCGGCTCGCCAAGCCGTTGGCGGCGCCGCCTGCCAGCGTGGCGCGTTCGTTCCGGATGCTCGTCCCACTCATATTCGCATCCGCACGCCCCGGCTCACGAAAGCCCCAAGATCTGTCCCTCGCGTGAGAGCGCGATGCCGACCGCCGAGGGCACGCGGGGCAGGCCGGGCATCGTCATGATGTCCCCGCAAACGGCCACGACGAACTCTGCACCCGCGGAGAGCCTCACCTCGCGTACGGGCAATGTGAAGCCGCTCGGCGCACCACGTTGCTCGGGATCGGCGGAGAAGCTGTACTGGGTCTTGGCCATGCAGACCGGAAAATGTCTGAAGCCCATTGCCTCGAATTCCTTGAGCCGCCCGGCGACCGCCTTGGGAAGCTCGATACCGCGCGCGCCATAGAGCGTGGTGGCGATGGTCTCGATCTTCTGCGCCAGCGGAAGCTCATCGGGGTAGAGCAGCTTGAAATCCGCAGCACCGGACTCGGCAAGCGAGACCACCGCGCGCGCCAGCTCCTCTGCCCCGGCTCCCCCCTTGGCCCAATGCTCGCAGAGGATCGCGCGGACGCCCACCTCCCCGCAACCCGCCTCGACCACCGCGATCTCCGCCTCGGTGTCAGCCCCGAAGCGGTTGATGCAGACGACCCTCGGCAACCCGAAGCGCGCCAGGTTCTCGAGATGGCGGTGGAGATTGGCGAGACCCCTCGTGACCGCCTCCGGATTGGGCGTGCCGAGATCGGACCTGGCGACGCCGCCGTGCATCTTGAGGGCACGGATGGTGGTGACGATCACGGCGGCATCGGGGCGAAGGCCGGTCTTGCGGCACTTAATGTCGAAGAACTTCTCCGCTCCGAGATCCGCGCCGAACCCGGCCTCGGTAACCACGTAGTCAGCGAGCTTGAGAGCAAGCGAGGTTGCCATGACCGAGTTGCAGCCATGGGCGATGTTGGCGAAGGGCCCGCCATGCACGAACGCAGGGTTGTTCTCCATGGTCTGCACGAGATTGGGCTTGAGTGCATCCCTGAGCAGGGCGGCCATCGCACCCGCGGCCTTCAGATCGCGTGCGCGCACGGGTTTGCGATCGCGCGTCGAACCCACGATGATGTTCGAGAGGCGCGTCTGCAGGTCTTCGAATGACGTCGCGAGGCAGAAGATCGCCATCACCTCGCTTGCGACCGTGATATCAAAGCCGTCCTCGCGCGGGTACCCGTTGGCCGTGCCGCCGAGCGAGGAGACGATCTGGCGGAGCGCGCGGTCATTCATGTCGAGGCAGCGCCGCCAAGTGATGCGGCGCTGATCAAGGGCGAGTGGATTGCCCCAATAGATGTGGTTGTCGATCATCGCCGCGAGTAGGTTGTTGGCCGCTCCGATGGCGTGGAAATCACCGGTGAAATGGAGGTTGATCTCGTCCATCGGCACCACCTGTGATCGCCCGCCGCCGGCCGCGCCCCCCTTGACTCCGAAACAGGGTCCGAGGCTTGGCTCGCGCAGGCAGATGGCGGCCTTCTTGCCGATGCGGTTGAGCGCATCCCCGAGCCCGACCGTCGTGGTGGTCTTGCCTTCGCCGGCCGGCGTGGGCGAGATCGCGGTCACCAGCACCAGCCTGCCGTCGGCGCGCTCGGCGAGCGCGTGGCGGATGAACTCCATGCCGATCTTGGCCTTGGTGTGGCCGTAAGGCTCGACCGCTTCGGCAGGAATACCGAGCCGGTCGGTTGCGATCGTGGTGATGGGCTCGAGTTGCGCCGCATTGGCGATCTCCCAGTCGCTCTGCAAGGAAATCGGAGGTGAGGCAAGTTCGTTCATCAGACCGGCTCCTCAACAGCGGGTAGCAACCGGGCGGCGCTCGCCCTGGGCCCTGCAAGCAGGCGTTCAGCCGCGACGACCGTGTTTTCGAGCAGCATCGTCACCGTCATCGGCCCAACGCCGCCTGGCACCGGCGTAATGTACGACGCCTTCTGCCGGACGGCTTCGAAATCGACGTCACCCACGAAGCGGCCGTCGCTGCCGCGGTTGATGCCGACGTCGACCACGACGGCGCCCGGGCGGACCATGTTGGCGACAATGAGATTAGGGTGCCCGGCCGCGACGACGAGGATATCGGCACGCGTGGTGTACTCCCCAAGATCGCGCGTGCGCACGTGACAGACGGCGACGGTTGCCTCCTGCTCGAGGAACATGAGCGCCATCGGCTTGCCCACAATGTTGCTCGCGCCGACGACGGTCGCGTTCTGACCCTTCACGGGAATGTTCTCGAACTGGAGGAGCTTCAGCACGCCGTACGGCGTGCAGGGTGGAAAGATCGTATCACCGATGACGAGGCCGCCGACATTGTAGAGATTGAACCCGTCAACGTCCTTCTCGGCGGCGATGGCCTCAAGCACTGGCCGGAGAGGGATCTGGCGCGGGAGCGGAAGCTGCACGAGGATGCCGTGCACGGAGGAATCCGCGTTCAATGCCTCGATCTGCTCGATCAGTTCAGCCAAGTCTGCGGTGTCCGGAAAATCGATGATCTGCGAGCGGATACCCACATCCGTGCAGGCCCGGGTCTTGTTCCGGACGTAGAGCTTGGATGCAGGGTCGCTACCGACCAGGAGGACGGAAAGGCCTGGAGTCACGCCACAGCGGGCCAGCTCCAGGGCACGCGCACGAATCTCGGCGCGCAGTGCGCGCGCCACTCCCAGCCCATCGATGATCTTTGCACTCAACTCGGCTCCTCCGACGCGATTGCCTTCGATGAGGGATGAAACCCCCGCTCTCGTCATGGCGGCAACTCGGCGGGCAGCGCAAGAGCAAGAGGAACGGCCCGGCCTTGTCTTGGCGGATGCCTGTTCACCCTGCGTCTGAAACTCGCACTCGGCCGGCATCGCCTCTTCAAGAGCACAACCGGGACTCTGAGCACGAACCGGTTTCACTCGCTTATACTTTTTTTCTATCAATAGATAACGCTCTGCCATAATGGCCGGTCTCCCGCAGCCGTACTTTGGTCCGCCTGAACGAACGCTCGGCGCTTCCTGCGATCCGCCCTGCCCGCCCTCGCCTGGCGCAGGATGCCCGCATTTTGCCCCATAGGCGAAATCGATTGCGGTATTTGCAAACAGGATTGGACATTGCCCGGGAATCGTTTCCTGATCCGCAGTACGAGATCCCGCCGGCACGACCGGGATAAGGCGTCGCAGACCCCGTCAGGTCGGGCGCAAGGGACGCGGTACCGTGGCTGTCGCGGTCGCAAGAATTCGTTGGGAGGAAATAATGAACTCAGAGTGGAGCGCGGCTGATCCCGCCGTCACGGCCGCCGGAGAGGCGCAGGCTGGAGCGCCGGGTCGGATCGACGTCCATTACATTCCCTTTCGAGAGGCCCTGCTCGTCGCCATCGCCGCGGGGCTCGGCTACGGCTTCGATGCCTATGCAGTCAATATCTTCGGCTTGCTCGGACCGCTGATCGCCAAGGATCTTGATATCACCGTCAAGGCCATCGGGCTGATCGGCTCGATCTTCCTGGTGGGGTACACGGTCGGCACCATTGGGTTCGGGATGCTTGCCGACCGCATTGGACGGCGGGACGCGCTCGGCTATTCGATCCTCCTCTACGGCATCACGACTGCGCTCGGGGGCCTTACCAGCAATCTCTTCCTCTTCACCGGCCTGCGGTTCCTGACCGGAGTAGGGGGCGCCGGCGAGCTCGCGGTGGGCGCGCCTTACACGGCCGAGATGTGGCCGGCACGTGTCAGGGCAGTCGGCACCGGCGGCATTATGTTCTCGCTCTACTCGCTTGGCTATATCGTGGCCGCGATCGCCGCCCTCGTCATCGTGCCGCGCTTCGGCTGGCAGTGGACGTTCATCTTCGCAATCGTGCCGGCCGTGCTGGTATTTCTGTTCCGGCGCATGATCCAGGAGTCGGTGCGGTACCGGCACGCCCGGGCCGCGATCGAGGCGCTGATCAAAGAAGAGGGCGCGGTCCGGCCGCGCGTCAACATCTGGACGATTCCGGGTGCCACCCGCCGTATCGTAATCGGGTGGCTGCTTTATATCGCCAATGCCTGCGGATACTGGGGCATCACGGTCTTCCTGACCACGTTCATGGTACGGAAGTTCCACGTTGCGCCGTCGACCGCGATCTACTACGCGATGCTCTTCTATGTCGTGCAGTTCTTCCTCTCCTACGTCGGCACCGGGCTTTCCGATCTCATCGGACGGCGGCCCGCCGGAATTGTCGGCGCGCTGATCATGATCGCCTGCACGATCGAGGCCTCGACGACGACTTCGCTCCAGGGCTTCCTGATCTTCGGCGGCGTGATGGTCGGCATGCTGGGCTGGCTCTGGGGCGTGGGCGACACCTATCTCAGCGAGTTCTTCCGCACCTCCGTGCGCGGCACTGGCTTCGGCATCATGGTTGGAGGCGGCCGCACCGTCTCGATCGCGGCTCCTTTCCTGGTGGGCTGGGGCATCGCCACGCTCGGTCCGACGATCCCGTTCATGATCACAGCCGCGCTCTGGGTGCTCACGATCATCGGCTACCTCATGGGACCGGAGACGGCCGGGCGCGAACTCGAGGAGGTGGCGCTCTGAGAGGAAGGGCTGGGGCAAGGGGCAAGGATGGATTTGGGCGCGCCTGGTGATTAGGATCAATCTCGGGGCATGCTTTCGGGAACCGCGCCGGCGAGTGCCATGACCGCCCATTCAACCGAAGCCGGCGCGGGTTCTGCCGTGATGATCGAGGCGCGGTCGAAGGTCGGAATGCGTGCCTTCACTGCCGCGCCGCAACGCCCGGTCCTTTACGAAGCGTTACGCGCCGGCGTCGCACTCCCCTACGAGTGCGCGACCGGCACGTGCGGTACTTGCAAGGCACGTCGGGTCTCGGGCGTGATCCTGAACGACTGGCCGGACGCCCCGGGCGCCGGGTATTTGAACCCGGCGCGCGAGGAGGTGCTGCTTTGCCAGACGCGCGCGCTGGCGGATTGCGCCTTCGAGGTACCAGGGCGCGCCGATTTCGGCCGGAGCCCGGCCATCCGGCCGCGCTTCGGACAAGCTGTCGTGCTGGAGCTACGGAATCTGACGCACGATGTCGCCGCACTGCGCGTGCAGATGGAGCCAGCGCTGGAGTTCGAGGCGGGGCAATTCGCCCTTCTTCGCACTCCGCATGTCAAAGGCTATCGGGCCTATTCGATGGCCAACCATGCGGGAAAGGCCGAGGAAGTCGACTTCATTATCAAGCGAAAACTCGGCGGCGGGTTCACGGAATGGCTGTTCTCTGCAGCCGTGCGCGGTGATCGGCTGGAATGGTTCGGAGCTCTGGGCAAGGCAACGTTCTCGCCGCGTGAGCAGAGGACGATCGCCTGCATCGCTGGAGGCTCGGGGATCGCCTCAATCCTCTCGATCCTGGAGGCTGGCGCGACCGCGCGTCACTTCGAACAGTTCGAGGCCACTGTTTTCTTCGGCGTGAGGACGAGGCAAGACGTGTTCTATCTCGACCGGCTGAACAGACTTGCGGAATCTTCTCCTCACACACTCCAGATCACCATCGTTTTCTCGCACGACGAGGTCGATCCCACGCTCGGGGACCGCTATCCGAAACTGTTATTCGATACCGGATTTCCGCACGAGATCGCCGCGCGTGACCTCGCCGGACGCTTTGCCGGACGCGTCGCCTACATTGCTGGACCGCCGATCCTTGTGGATGTCTCGATCCGGATGCTGATCACGCAGGCGCGCCTTCCGGCACGAGACATACGATACGACAAGTTTAGCTAGGCCGTCCCAACCCATCAGAAGCGCGAGGCGACCGATGCCGCCCGATCCAGAAGCTGCCGCTGCCCGCGTTATCGTCTCTGTCCTGCGACAGGCCGAACTCCTGCATGGTGTCTCGGAGCGAACCATCGGGAGCATCGGGGCAATCGCGCGCCTGCGGGAAATCGACGAGGGCGACACCCTCTACTCGGTCGGTGATCCCGCCCGTAGCGCCTTTGTCGTTGTCAGCGGGCGCCTGCGTTTCACGCTCGGCGGAGACGGTAGGCCGGCCGCCAGAGGCTCGATTATTCGTGCCGGAGACGTCTTGGGGTGGGCGGCACTTTTGGTCGATCAGCCCCGACGCATAGCAACGGTCGCGGCTCTCGAGGCGAGCCGGCTCCTGGAAATCGAGGGACGGAAGCTCCTGGAAGCGCTGGAGCAGGATCCGCGGGCGGGGTTCCTGGTCATGCAGCGCCTGGCAAGGATGATCACCCAGAGCTTCCTCGAGCAGAGCGCGCTGCTCGGAAGCGCGACCTGACAACAGGTAGATTAGTCGTGCTCGTAGGTCAATTCGTCGTCAAAATCGATCCAGACGTCTTCTCCGCGACATTCTGTCGGATAGAGTGCGAGCGGCTTCTCCGCGAGCCCAATTGCCTCGCCGGTGCGCAGGTCCCACTGCCAGACATGCTTCGTGCAGGTGAGGGTTTCGCCGTCACAGACGCCTGACTCCTCAAGTGGCTCCGCCATATGAGGGCAATGCGGCGGGAAGGCCGCGATGCGATCTCCCGCCCGCGCCACCATGATCCACACGCCGTCCAGAGCGAGCTTGGCGAGACCACCCTCCTTGAGTTCGCTCAGGGAACAAAGCCTCTGCCACGTCAAAATGCTGCCTCGCTCGTCCGGGGTGGCTTTACGCAACTCGATCAGACAGGATAGTGCGAACCCTTGTCGAGGCGCCGCGTGTCAAGAACGACCGTGCGCTCGACAAACCGCGGTCCATCGGCTCCGAGACGAAGGCGATCGTGGTAGCGCCCGATGACGAACAACTGCGACTCACCTGCGTCCAGATGAGAGTTGATGCCGTCGAACGCGGTCCGGTAGCAGGAGAAGGCGGTCGTCGCAACGGCATTGCCGCCGTCGCGGTCGATATCGATGGTATAGACCGTCGCGTGGCGCATCAGCCGGCCGTGGTCCGTGTTGTGCTTGGGCAGCATCTCGATCATGGTCCTGAGACCGGAAACATCCTGCTCGTACCAGGTCATCTCCTTGCGAATCTCGGGGCTGAATGCCTTGATTTGGTAACGGAAATCGGGCGCACAAAGGTCGAGCCAGTCGGCAAACCGGCCATCATCCAACAGTAGGCAGGCACGGTATATCGTTTCTCGGATCGCTGTCCGCGTTGTCTCGATCTCGTCCGTCGTGGTGATGCTCATGCAGCCTCCTCCGCACCTCTCCGCCGCGGCCCGAGAACCGGAACTCTCAGCCACGCCGGATGGGTTTGCTGGTTCTATTCCGCGGCCATCGCTATCGGGGCGGCCATGGGATTGGCCGGGGACCGACCCATACGCCGGGCCCACTCCGCATAGTAATGACGCATGCCAATCTCGTCGTGAATCAAGTTGTTCTCATGCCGACCGTGCAGGATGCGCCGCGGCGCCGTGCCAGGGCGCATCGTGACGCCCTGGCCCGTGATGCCGAGTAGATCCTCGTGCAAGTTGCGCCCGAATGGACCCCAGATCGTATTGTGATCACGGATCCGTTGCGCCCGTTCCTCCGCAGTGTCCTTCTTCAGGCCAAGACCGCGGAACTCGATCATCACGAGATCCGCACTGATCGGCGTCATCGTGTCGAGACGAAGCGACGAGCCGCGGATATTGTAGGTCGCACCGGGAAAGAGATCCACCATCTTCCAGCCGTTGCGCTCCATACCGGGGAAGGAGAGCGGCCGCTCGGCGGCACCTTTGTAAGCGTCGTATTTCACTTCCATCGAGCCGACCGTCGCGTGGCCGTTGGGAAAGGCGCCGTAACGGCGATCAAAATAGCCCTTCTGCACCATGCTCGTCGCACGATTGAAGTAATGCATGTAATCATGATAAAATTCGCTATTGGTGTCGTGCCAAAGCTTATAGTTACTCGGAATGATCGCCTTGTGATAATGGAAGACGTCGAGCGGTTCGGTTTCAAGCTCCGTCTTCATGGCGTCGAATGCCCCGCCCGTAAATGCTGAAAGCGGGCCACTATCGGGATTGAGAGAAAGCCAAACGAATCCGCCATGCGCCACTTCGCAAGGAAGCTCGGTGAGGGCAACGTCCTCGTTGCGCAACCGCTCCTGGTAACCCTGCTTCATCCGAGGGATATCAACGCAGCGACCGAAGCAGTCGAACTGCCAGGCATGAAACATGCACGTCATATGGTTCGCATTGCCCGACGGCTCGGCAACCGTGAGGCTTCCCGAGGGCTGGCGCAGGATGAGATTGCCGCGATGCGGGCAGACATTGAGGAAGGCACGCACTGTGCCGTCGGTACCACGCACGATCACGATGGGTTCGCGGGCGATTGTGATAGTGCGGAAGTCAAGCGGCTCCGGAATCTCCGATTCATGGACCGTGACCAGCCAAACCTTTTTCCAGATCTTCTCGAGCTCCTCCTCGAAGATCTGCCGGTTACTGTAAATCCGGCTGTCTACCGAAGGCATCCTTTCGCCCGAGTCATATCTCGTCGTATCGATCTCGATTCCCGTCATCACGTTCCTCCTCTCCGGAGATTGCTTCGCTGTCCCGACCGCTGCGACCGGCTCAAGAGGCATCCGACTCGGCCCGGCGGCAAAAAACATCGGCGTTGGAACGACCATGTGGACGCCCCGCCTGCGTCCCGGCGGGCCCGCACTCCACAATAGAATTTCGCTCGGTTCCGATCATCCGTTCCCGTCGTCGCGCCGGCCTGACAAATGGCCCCCGGCCGGACCAATGGCCCCGCCGCCTGCTGCTCGGTTCGCGAATTAGTGCTACGCGCCCGGCCGGCTGTAAAGACATTCTACTCTATCCAATTATAGAGCGAATAAATCAGGTTGCTGCTGCCTGGGAGGCGGCGCCAAGGGAGGAATATCGCTTGCCGCGCGGTAATGGCGATCATGCGCCACGCGCGCGAGAGAGCGCGAAAAAGGCCTCCGGGCACAACACGACAAACCGTGGAAACGACGGTTGCCTTGGAGGTCAAAATAACCGGAAAATGGCGCGATGACAAGCGCAAGCAAGTTGCCTGAGGGCGTGCGGGGATGGCGGCGCGAGACTCGCACAAACCTGATTGCGGCACGCGTGGCAGCGGGAAATGCACGGCGCTCGGAGTGGGGCAAGGAGATCGAGCGCCACCTCGGAGCGTTGCTGCAACGCCGCCAGCCTCGCGTCCTCGGCTTCTACTGGCCTTTCAAGGGCGAGTTCGATGCGCGGCACTTGGTCCGGGAACTACTCGCGCATTGTGGCACCAGGGCGGCGCTACCTGTCGTGGTGACGCGAGGCGCACCGATGGTCTTCCGCCCATGGGCACCAGGAAGCGAGATGGAGTCCGGCGTTCTCGGCATCCCGATTCCCAAAACCGCAGAGGCGCTCGCGCCCGACCTCGTACTCGCGCCGCTGGTCGGCTTCGATGCTGCGAATTATCGATTGGGCTATGGTGGGGGCTATTTCGACCGCACGCTCGCCGCCCTCTCGCCACGCCCGTTCGTGATCGGGGTCGGCTTCGAGTTGTCGCGCCTTCAGAGCATCTTTCCGCAGCCGCACGACGTGCCAATGGACATCATCGTGACGGAGGCGGGGGTACAGCGGCGCTGAACCACGGCGCGCCGGCCCGATGACCTCGCGGGTGAAAGCCGGGCCAACTTCGTAGGCGTGCGGCGGCCGCTCAGTCGGCCGCGGCCCTGGTAGCGCGCTTCGCCTTCTCGCGCTGCTCGGCCGCCTCGATCGGCGGATTGGTCCAGTTGACCTTGGTGGCGAAATCTTCAAGCTCGCGCGCCGTCATGTAGGCAGTGTGCTCGGGACCGGGATAAGTGCGCTTGCGAACGTCGGTCATGTAGCGCGTATAGACATCCTCGATGATCGGTATCAGGTCGGTGTAGATCTTCGAGTGCCGCGGCACATGCTCCTCGTAGAGGTGGAAGAGGTCGGAGGTGATGATGTGCACGCCGTGCGCCTTGTTGCCGGCGCCGAGGCTGATCACCGGCACAGGCAGCGTCTCGCTCAGATACTGGCAAACCTCCTCCGTTGTGACCTCACAGAGAATCGAGAAGCAGCCGGCGTCGACCATCGCCTTGGCGTCCTCGACCAGGGCGAGCGCGGCAGCCGCAACCTTGCCCTGCGCGGCGAAGCCGCCGAGCTGCGGCATGCGCATCGGCGTGATGCCGATATGGCCCTGCACCGGAATGCCGGCCTGGATGATGGCTTCGATATTCCGCGCGTGATGGCGGTTGCCCTCGCACTTCATGACTTCGGCGTTCGCCTGGTTGACGAACTTGCCTGCGTTCTCGACCGCCTGGGCGGTCGAGACGTGGAAGCTCCAGTACGGCATATCGACCATGCGCAGGCCGTAGCGTGAGCCGCGATCGACCGCTTGGGCCATGAACATGACTTCCTCGAAGCTTACCGTCACCGTGCTGCGATGACCGAACAGGATCATGCCACCGGAATCCGAAACGCAGAGAATATCGATGCCGAGCCGGTCGGCGATTACCGCGCTGCGATAGTCGTAAATCGCCATCTGCACGATGGCATCATTCCGCTCCATCTTTTTCATGAGGGCGGGGATCGTCACCTTCTTGCGCGGCGGCACGGCGCCTTGGGTTGCAGGGGCCATACTCAATTTTCCTCTCCCGGTTCGCCGGTCATGTCCCGACCGATCGCGCCATGCTGCAATTGTGCCAACCTATGGACCGGCAGCGCTGGAAGTCAAAGAGAAGCAGGCAATCGTGCCATTGACGGGACAAATAATCCGCTCGGGCGGCGCAGGGCCACGCAGGAAGGAATCAGGTAAGCACGCCGGCGAAGGCCTGCCACGAGCGCGCCAGCACCAGCGCGCCGACAAAAAGCAGGACCAGGGCGACGAACCTGCTGAGCAGGGCGAGCGGGGCTGCGTGGGCAACCCGCGCGCCGAACGCGGTGCCAACGGCGACACCGAGGCCGAGCACGATGCCGAGGCCGGGATCGAAACGCGCCGTCATCAGGTTGCCGAGCGTCGCCAGGCCTGCAATCGGGATCTGGATCGCCTGGCCGAGGCCGACAGCGGCGCGCACCGGCACGCGGAGCCACATCAGGAGCGGCACCAGGAGGAGGGGACCGCCGGTGCCAACCATCGCGGAAACGGTGCCGATCGCGACGCCGAGGAGAAGAAGCGGAACTGGACGAATCAAGCGATCGCTCTCCCCCACCCTTTCCGGCGAACTAAGCGCGCGGATCCCGGTTGCGATGACGACGATGCCGATCAGGCCGAGTAGCGCCCTCGCGTCGAGGCGCGAGGCGAGCATGGCTCCGGTGAGCGCTCCGGGCATGGCGCCAGAGCCAAGCCACATCGCGGAGCGCCAGTCGATCGAGCCTGCGCGCCAGTAGAGCAAGGCTCCGGCGGCGCCGCTGAAGAGGAAGCTGAACATCGTGGCGGCCACGGCGACGTGGACATCGATCCCCACGAAGGTGAGGCAGGGCACCAGCAGCACGCCCCCGATGCCCACGGTTCCGATCAGCGATCCGGACAAGAGCGCGAGCGAGGCAATACCAATCACGTGCCACATGCGATCGCGCCTGACCTCGGTCGAGCGCCCGCCAAGCGGGCCGGACATCGAAACTATAGCACGAATCGGCCCATTGCCAGGCGGCCGGCGGGCGGCGAGTACGCCCCGGGAGGATCAAGGCACGGCCTCGCCAGCCCTCCAGGGATCGCAGGAAATGATAGCCATCGCAAAGCGTTCAGGCTAGAATGATAACCGGGAATTGAAACGATCCGGCAAGAGGCAGCCGTTGTTCCTTCGGCAACTCGAATATCTCGTGTCGCTGGCGCGGCATCAGAATTTCAGCCGCGCCGCGCTGCACTGCAATGTCTCTCAGCCGACGCTCTCGAACGCGATCCGGCAGCTTGAGCTCGAGCTCGGGGCCACGATTGTGCTGCGCCATCAGCGTTTCCAGGGGCTGACGCCGGAGGGCCAGCGCATCGTCGAGTGGTCGAAGCGGATCCTTTCCGACCGCAACAGCATGCTCCAGGAGTTGTCGGGGCTCCGGAACCGCCTGAGCGGGCAGCTCCGGCTCGGGGCAATGCCGACCAGCACGCCGGTGTTGCCATACATCAACCGGCGCTTCCTCGACGCCCATCCCGACACCCATATCGATGTCAGCTTTCTCGGCTCGGAGGCGCTCAGGACCAAGCTCACCAACTTCGAGCTCGACGTCGGCATCACCTATATCGACCAGGAGCAGCCACCGCCGCTGCAACGCCATCCACTGTACAAGGAACATCTCAGCCTGCTGATCCCGCAGCAGGCGAGTTTTGCCGCGACGTCGGAGATGACGTGGGCGGAGGCCGCGAAGCTGAGGCTATGCCTCCTGCCGCCGCACATGCATGAGCGCCGAGTGATCGACGCTGCGTTCGCCTCGGTGGGTGCGACGCCGGTGGCGCTCGTCGAATCGGATTCTCTCGCCAACCTGGCCTTCCACACGATGTTCAGCGGATTGGCAACGATCGTGCCGCGGCATTTCGAGTTGGTGGTGGGGGCCTTTCCTGGCACGCGCGTGGTCCCTCTGGTGGCCCCGGAGGTCACGCGGCAAGTGGGGCTCGTGTGGGTCGATGGCGATCCGATGCTGCCCATGGCAAAGGCGCTGCTCGTGATGCTGAAGCCGCTTTGCGCGAGCGGGGATCCTGTGACTTGGTTTCGTCAGGAGGAAGCGGCTCCGCCGCGGGCAGGAAGTGCGGGAGCGACCAGGCTTCGCGCAGAACGCGGGAGCGGGCGAGCGCAGGTTCCGCCGGCTGCGCCCGCGGCGGGTGAGGCGCGGCAAGCACTTCTGCAGAGCCTCCCGGTGACCGCTTATGTTGGATCGGATAAACCGGCCACGTCATAACACAAGCATGATCAGCTCGCCCGAACACGATTGTCTTATAATATTCTGCGCCGAAGAGGGACGAAACACCGCTCCCGCAAGGTGGCGGCCCTCTTGTGAGCGGCGGGGGATAGGCCAGACACAGGCGTGAAGTTTCTCTTCATTCACCAGAACTTTCCCGGCCAGTACCTGCATCTCGTGAAGCACCTCGTGGCGCGCGATCAGGACGAGATCCTGTTCATTTCCGAGCCGAACGCCAATCACTTGGCTGGCGTGCGCAAAATCGTCTACCGCTTGCCGCGCGGAGCGAGCGCGACGACCCATCCGGACGCCCAGGAATTCGAGATTGCTTCCCTGCGTGCCGAGACCGTGGCGCGCACGGCGGAGAAGGTGAAGCGGCTCGGCTTCACGCCGGATATCATCATCGGGCACCATGGATGGGGCGAGCTTCTGAACATCCACGATGTTTGGCCTGCTCCGCCGTTGCTCGGCTATTTCGAGTTCTTTTATCATACGCATGGCGTTGATGTGGGCTTCGATCCCGAATTCCCTCCAGATCCTGCGCTATATCCTCGCATTCGGGCCAAGAATTTGGTGAATCTTCTCGCCCTTAGCATGAACGGCCATGGCCAGACCCCCACTCGCTGGCAGCGCTCGATCTTTCCGTCCTGGGCGGCGTCTCGCCTCGAGGTGCTGCCGGAGGGCGTGGACCTCGGGCTCTGCCGGCCACGCCCGTCGGTGCGGCGCCGCGCACTTGCCCTGGGCAACATTTCCATGGCGCCAGGGGAAAAGCTCGTCACCTACGTCGCTCGGAATCTCGAGCCGTATCGAGGATTCCACGTGATGATGCGATCGCTGCCGAAGGTGCTCGCCGCACGCAAAGACGTGCGGGTCGTGCTGGTGGGCGGGGACGACGTGAGCTACGGCATGCGCCCGCCCGGTGGGGGAACCTGGCGCGAGCGGCTGCTCAGCGAACTCCGAACCAAGCTCGATCTCTCCAGGGTACACTTCGCCGGCAAGATCGACTACCGCCATTACCTGGCGCTGCTGCAGCGCTCAGATGCGCATATCTATCTGACCTACCCGTTCGTCGCCTCCTGGTCGCTGCGTGAGGCGCTCGCAGTCGGAGCACCGGTGATCGCAAGCGATACGCCTCCGGTAACGGAGTTCATCCGTCACGGTACTACCGGCCTGCTCACGCCCTGCCTCGATCCCGCGCGGCTTGCCGAGCGGATCCTCGAAGTGCTCGAGGACGTACCACTTGCGCGGCGCCTCGGCGCTGCGGCCCGCCGTTATGCGGAGAAGCACCTCCGGATGGAGGACCATTTGGTGGCGTATCAGGGCTTGATCCGGAAGCTCGTTTCGGCCCGATAAGTGACGCCAAAGCCGGCGCGCGGGCATGAGCCGCCTGGCGATGAAGACACCGGGAGCGGCGGCGCCGTGACTGATATGGACCATCCCCGCCCCCGGCAGAAGCAACATGCCCCGATGGCAGACGCCGAGCCAGCGGAAGAAGAGCGGCACACCCGGCAACTGTCTCCCCGATGCCGAAAGCATGCCAGGTGGCGTGCCATTCCGTATCCTCGGCTGCCTTTCTGTAATTTGCTTCGGATGTCGCGAACAAGCGGTTGCCCGGCGCGTTCCGTATGTGGACACGCTCGGGGTTCGGCGGCTCAGCCGAGCAGAAACCAGAGGCGGAAGCGGGCCGTCTCGAGTGACGTCTGGCGGAAAAGGCCCGGCAGAGAGAGTGCTTCGACACGCCGCCAAGGCGGTGCGGCCAGCGCTGCGGCGATCACCGAAAGCGCGTGAGCGGCTTCCGGGGACAGCAGTTCCGGCTGGGCAGCGAGCGCGGCCACGTGCTGGCGCAGCACCGACATAAAGGGCAGCGGACCGCGGACGAGCGCACCGCGCGCCCGTCTCAGCCAGTGACTGGGAGCCCCCACCATATTGCCGCCGTGCTGGCGATAGAGCACGGCGGGTTCAAGATCGGCAATGACCCTCCACCCGCCGCAGTGACGAGCAGCCCTCTCGGCGGTGAAAGCACGGAGCAGTGCCTCCGAGTGGTCGGCCGAGCCATCATCGTGCCAATAGAGCTGCCAAGCGCGGTGCGTTTGGGCAAGAAGGCTCGCGAGCAGGGCCCGCAGGAAGCGCTCGCCGTTGAATACGGAGAGCAGTATTGCCACGCTGGGCTGAGCGGGAGCTTCAGGAAGGCGGGCCACCCAAGAGCTCATCAATGATCGTGCCGAGACTGTCCCGCCACGGCGGCAGGCGGAGCCCGAAGACCTGCGCCAGACGTGTGCAATCGAGCCTGGAGTCGGGCGGCCGGCGTGCAGGAGTCGGCCAGTCGGCCGTGGCAATCGGGACGATCTCGGGCGGGGCCATGCCGCGGTGCGCGGCCTCCTCGAAAACGGCCGTGGCGAGGCCGTGCCAAGTGGTCTCGCCGCCACCGGCAACGTGGAAGACCCCACCGAATTGCTGCTGCCATCCGGTTCCTTCAATACGGCGCATGACCGCGAGCACGGCCGCGGCGAGGTCGGCCGCGGCGGTGGGCCGCCCACGCTGGTCGGCGACCACGCTGAGCCGGTGGGCCTTGCGGCCAGCGGCCAGCATCGTGCGCACGAAGTTACGCCCCGTGGCCGAGATCACCCAGGAGGTGCGCAGCACGGCGGCCATTCCGCTGGACTCCAGCACGGCTTGCTCACCCGCTCGCTTGGAGGCACCGTAGACGCCGAGCGGCGCCGTGGGATCGGCTTCCAGGTAAGGGGCGCCCTTGGTACCGTCGAACACGTAGTCGGTGGAGATGTGGATCAGCGGGATGCCGGCAATGGTGCAGAGGCGGGCGAGCCGGGCAGGCCCGTCGCGATTGGCGCGAAAGGCGGCCGCGGGATCGGCTTCGGCAGCATCGACGGCGGTATAGGCGGCAGCGTTGACGACGGCGCGCGGTTCGATCGAGGCGAACAGCTCCTCGATCGTCTCGGGCCGGTCGAAGTCAAACCGCGGCCGTCCGACCACGACCACCGGTAGCCCACGCCCGGCGCGGGCAAGCGTGGTGGCGAGCTGACCGGTGCCACCGGTGACGAGAACCGGGCGAACCATCAGGGCGGTGGATAGGTGAACCAGGCCGGACAGTCGGCTAGGCACGGCCGGACTTGGTCCTTTTCCGAGAGCGCGGCACGCCCCGGGGCCACCGGCCAGGGGATGGCGAGGTCCGGGTCGTTCCAGAGAACGCCGCACTCTCGCGCAGGATCGTATTCGGCGGTCATCCTGTAGATGACCAGGGTCTCAGGGGCGAGAGTGCAGAAACCGTGCAGGAAGCCCGGGGGAATCCAGAGCTGGCACCCGTTCTCGGCGGTGAGTTCAGCCCCGGCATGCCGGCCGAAGGTGGGCGAGCCGTGGCGCGCATCGACCGCTACGTCCCAGATCGCGCCCCTCACCACACGCACGAGCTTGCCCTGCAC
>JAKAWQ010000144.1 GCA_021816925.1 Pseudomonadota bacterium | reverse complement strand
CGATACGACTTCTCGCTGCCCGACACCGTTATGAACGGCGGTCTCAGGCCGCTCAGAAACCCTACTTCCGCATGGGACTTTTGAGTAGTCTTATGCCGGTTTTCTGTTCCACTCAGCCGCACAGGCCCGCGCCAGCACGGCACGGGCCAGCGGGTGCTCGCTGCCGGTCTGCGCCGCCGCAGCGAGTACCAGCAGCTCGGCCTCCGCAACACCATGCGGCACGATCTCCGTCACCTCCGGCCGCCCTTCGGTGACCGTGCCGGTCTTGTCCAGGACCACCGTGTCCAGCCGGTGTGCGCGCTCCAGCGCTTCGGCATCGCGGATCAGGATGCCGGCCCTGGCCGCTGCCCCGGCGCCGACCATCAGCGCGGTGGGCGTGGCGAGGCCGAGCGAGCACGGGCAGGCAATCACCAACACCGCCACCGCCGCAATCAGCCCACCCACGAAGCTGCCGGCGAGCAGATACCAGCTCAGGAAGGCGATCAGTGCGCAGGCCAGCACGATCGGCACGAACACCGCGGCCACGCGGTCCACCAGCCGCTGCACCGGCGCCTTCTTCGCCTGTGCGCCCTGCACCAGCGCGATGATCCGCGCCAACATCGCTCGCTCGCCAACCGCCGTGGTCTCCACCCGCAGCAGCCCGCTGCCGTTAATCGACCCGCCGACCACACCATCGCCCGGCTGCTTTTCCACCGGCAGGCTCTCGCCGGTCAGCAGGCTCTCGTCCACTTGACTCGCACCCGTGAGCACAAGCCCGTCGGTCGGCAGCCGCTCGCCGGGCCGCACCACCACCACGTCGCCCACCGAGACCGCGGCCACCGGCACTTCGATCTCCGCCCCCTCGCGCTCGACGCGCGCCTTCTCGGGCCGCAGCGACATCAGCGCGCGGATCGCCGAGCCGGTCGAGCGCCTGGCCCGTGCCTCCAGCCAGCGGCCGAACAGAACGAGCGTGATGACGACGGCGGCGGCCTCGAAATAGGTGTGCCCGCCGGCGCCGCGCGCGACCAGCCAGAGGCTGTAGAAATAGGCTGCGGACGTACCGAGCGCGACCAGCAGGTCCATGTTGCCTGTGCCCGCCCGCAGCGCCCTCCAGGCGGCCGCGTAAAAGCGCGCCCCGATGACCAACTGAACGGGCGAGGCAAAGGCAAGCGCCAGCCAGCCGGGCAGCCCGATCCCGACCATCGGCAGCAGCAGCGGCGCGGTCAACGCGGCAGCGGCAGCCACCCGAATCAGATCGCGCCGGACGCGGCGTGCTTCCGCCGCCTCCAGATTGCGCTCGCGCTCGGCGTCGCCGGTCAGCAACCCGGCGTCGTAGCCGGCATCCTGCACCGCGCCGATCAGGGCGGTCGGACGCAAGCCGATCCCTTCGACAACGGCCCGCTCGGTCGCGAGGTTGACCTCCGCCTGCAGCACGCCGGGGACGCGCCTGAGCGCCTTCTCCACCCGCCCCACACAGGTCGCGCAGGTCATGCCGCCGATCGCCAGCTCGCGCCGGTCGTGCGGCACCGCATATCCCGCGTCCTCAATGGCCTCGGCCAGCCGGTCGGGCCCGAGTTCCGCTGCGTCGTAGCGCACGTCCGCAGTCTCGCCGGCCAGGTTCACGCTCGCCTCGACCCCCGGCAGCCGGTTCAGGGCGCGCTCGACACGTCCCGCGCAGGTGGCGCAGGTCATGCCCTGGATCGGCAGATGGACGTGCTGGCGCCGGTCCTCAGCCGCAGCAACCGCCACGTCCATGACGCCCCTCCTTTTCCGCAGTTTCGCCTTGCACCGGCTCCGCGCCGTAACCGGCCTTCTCGACCGCGCTCACCAGGTTCTGCGGACTGGCGTTTCCGCTGACCTGCGCCCGGCCGGCATCGAGATCGACGCACACATCGGTCACTCCGGGAACCCGCGACAGGGCCCTCGTGACCGCGTTCACGCAGCCCGAACAGGTCATGCCGGTAATCGCGAGCGTCACGCCGTTGGTGGCTTGGCTGTGCTGTGGGAGATCCATGTCAACTCCTTTCCTTCCTGCGCTGGGAAGGTGGGAGTTGCCAGCGCTGGAAGGTCAAGGGGATTCGAAAATTGTAGCGGATGTGATCGTAGCGCGGCAGCAGGTTCTCGTACTTCGCCGTCCGCAGCCCGGCGACGAGATCATCCTTCTGCGCCACCAGCGCCTGCCAGTCGGTCAGTGTCGCCGTGCCGGTGAGGCCGGCGAACCGGCTGGCCGATCGGGCATGGTGCAGCGCCTCGGCGGCGCGGATCAGTGTTTTCGAGGGCACGCAGCCGATATTGACGCAGGTACCGCCGATCGTGCCATGCCCGATCAGCGTCACCTTCGCGCCCAGCTCGCCGGCCCGGATGGCGGCCGAGCCGGCGCCGATCACGACCAGGTCCGGCGTGCGGCCGGACGTGACCGGGACGGCGCAGCAGCCGTGAACCACAGGGGCGTCCTTCAGCGCAGGTTCCTCGCTTGCGTGCCGGGCCGATCATCGCAGCACGCCGATGGCACACGGGTTCGGCGGAAGCGGGAATAGAGAACAAGCGCAGCCGCAACGAGCGCCAGGCCGGCGGCCGGCAGGACGACGCGACTGCCCGGCCAGCAGCGCCGGCCCAAAGGGCCGAACGGTTGGCCATCAGGACTTGCTGGCCGTCTTCGCCAGACCCGCCGGATAGCCTCGATCGGTCGTGGCCTTGATCAGGGCCGCAATCGTGACCTGCGTGTCGTCGTAGATCACCGTGGCCGTCAAATCTCCATCAGCGTTCGGTTGCGTGACCTGCACTGCCTTGACGCCTTGCACATGCGCGAGCGTGCTCTTGATAATCGGGCCGCATAGCACGCACCCGGCATGATGCACGTCCAGCACGGCTGTGGTCTCGGCCGCCTGTGCGGCCAGGGGGACGACGAAGAAACCGAGCGCCAGGGCGGCGGCGAGGTGATGCTTCATGATGGTCTCTCTTGTCAGGAGCCGAGAAAAACTGGATGAGGTAGAGGAAGACACTGGTAACGACGACCAGCAATAGCCCACCTCGTCGGAGCGTCTATTGCATTGGCTTCATCTTCGCGATCTCTGCTGTCGGCATCTCTTTCGCGATTTGCGTTGGATACCCCCGGTCGGCCACCGCCTTGACGAGGTCAGCCGATTTCGTCATGGCATCGTCGAAGACCACATTGGCCGTCATGTCGCCGGCGCTGTTCGGTTTGCCGACCTCGACCGACTCCACGCCTTTCACCCGGCCAAGCGCGGCCTTCACGATCAAGGGGCACAGTTCGCAGCGGGCGTTGTGGACATCCAGCATGGCGACCGTCTCCGCCGCCTGAGCGGCCAGCGGGGCGGCGAGGAGACCGAGCGCGAGAATGGCAGCAGTTTGGCGGATCATGACTTTCTCCCTATTTTCAGGAACCGAGGAAGGCACGGGCGACGTACGGGAAGCCAAAGCCGATGACGACGAGCACTCCCGCGCTCCACAGGCCGATCTTGGCGATGCGGTTCGAGGCCGGCCGGGCGCAGTAGGAGCCATCCGCGCAGGCCGCCTTCGGCTTCCAGTAGACGAGGTAGGCGCCGTAACCGACGAAGCCGAGCGCAACCGCGGCGAACACCGGCTTGTAGGGTTCGAGTGCCGTCAGATCGCCGACCCAGGCACCGCTGACGCCCGCCAAGAACAGCCCGAACGGGATGACGCAGCACGCGGTGGTACCCAGGGCGGCCAGGATCCCGCCGACCGACAGGAAGGTCGCCCGGCGTTGCCCACTCCGCTCCGCGATATCAGCCAGGCGCTCCGTACTCGGTTCCACATGCATGTCCATCGACCCTTGCCCTCTGCCGGGTAAATCGCCATGTGCCTACCGTGGTCCCTGTAGTAACTTCAGGGTCAAGAGGGAAAATGCATCGGCGTCCAACTGGCGCGCGAACCACTGGCGCGGCGCGGTTGCGGATCGGTGAGCTTGCGCGGCGCACCGGCTGCAACATCGAGACGATCCGCTATTACGAGAAGGTCGGTATGCTGGTGCGGCCGATGCGCACCGAGGGAGGGTTCCGGCTCTATGGCCCTGATGACGTAAGGCAGCTGTCTTTCATCCGCCGCGCCCGCGAGCTTGGCTTTTCGCAGAAGGAAGTGCGGGCAATGCTGGGCTTATCGGATGAACGGGCGCAGCCCTGCTCCGAGGTGAGGGAAATCGCCATGGGCCACTTGGCCGACGTACGGTCGAAAATCGCTGACCTGCTCGCCATGGAGGCCGCCCTGGAAATCCTGGTCGCCAAATGCGAGGCTGGTCAGTCGATGGCTTGCCCTCCAGCAATTCTAAATGGGATATTGGGGCTGTTGTTTCTGACGATCACTGTTTGACTGGTAGGGAGAAAGGCGTGTCTGGTTGGGCCGGCGCGTCAGGGTGGGCGTATCGCGGCGGCGGCGATGGATT
>JAKAWQ010000143.1 GCA_021816925.1 Pseudomonadota bacterium | reverse complement strand
CGGCATTATTGACCAGAAGCTGCACAGGGCCCAGTGTCCGCTCGATCCGGTCGGCCGTGCGGGCGAGGCCCGCGCGATCCGTCACATCCAGCTCGACCGGATGGACGCGCTGCCGCGGACGGCTGGCGAAATAGGCCAGCGCCTCTTCGCGGTGCGCGGCGTTGCGGTAACTGAACGCGACCGTCATGCCTTCTTCGGCCAGAACCTTGACGATGCCAAGACCGATACCGCTGCTGCCGCCGGTCACGAAGGCGACCTTGTCCCGCAGATTCCTCATCTGTCTCTCCTAGACCTGTGCGCGCGGCAGAAGGCGCCCACGCAGCATGTCGGCCGCCTTCTCCGCGATCATGATCGTGGGCGCATTGGTATTGCCGCCAGGCACGTTAGGCATGACCGAAGCATCGACGACGCGCAGTGCCTCCACGCCGCGCACCTTGAGCGCGGCATCTACCACCGCGTTGGGATCGTTATCCGTTCCCATTCTGCACGTGCCGACCGGATGCTGGGTGATGGCGCCTTCCGAGCGAACGAATCTCTCCAGATCCTCGTCGCTGCGCACGTGCTCGCCCGGAATGAGCTCGCCGGCGATGAACTGCTGCAACGGCGGCTGGCCGTAGATCTTGCGCGCGATGCGCACGCCGCGAATCATGCGCTCAACGTCCGCGCGCTCCCTGAAGAGATTGAACAGGATGCGCGGCGGATCGCGCGGGTCGGCCGAGCGCAGCGTGATCTCTCCGCGACTGTCCTCGCGTATCATCGAGATGCCGCAGCGGAGCATGCGGTCTGCTTTGCGGACGAAAGGAAACCAGATGTCGTTCGCGCTCAGCTCCACCGAGACGCACGTGTACTGCATGTCCGGCCGGTCGAGATGCGGCTCGGTGCGCACGAAGACGTTGGCGCCGGTGCCGTTGGTGGCAAAAGCTCCGGTCCGGAAAAAGAACCACTGAAGCACCAGCAGTGCCGCACGGTCCAACCGTAGCTTGTCTCTGTAGGTACCGACCCGTGTCTTCCAGCCCAGGAACAGGAAGGGGTGCTCCACCAGGTTCTTGCCCACGCCGGGCAGATCGACGAACGGTGAGATTCCATGGCGCGTCAGTTCGCCGGCCGCCCCGATGCCCGAAAGCATCAGTAGCTGCGCCGAGCCATAGCTGCCACCGGCAAGGATGACCTCGCGCCTTGCGCGGACGGCATGTACCTGCCCGTTTTGCAGATATTCGACGCCGACGGCGCGCTTGCCCTCGAACAGTACCCGCGTTGCATGCGCGCGGCTGAGCAGCGAAAGGTTGGGCCGACGCAAGGCCGGAGCCAGATAAAGGCGCGCCACATTGCCCCGCAAGCCCCTGTTGATGGTCAATTCGGCGCGCTGAATGCCTTCGCTGTGCTCGCCGTGATAATCGGCCGTCGCCGGAAAGCCCGCAGCAACCACGGAATCGCGCAGCTCGCGGTACATCTGGTTATCGGTCGGAGTGACCACGTCCATCGGACCGCCCGTGCCGTGAAAGAGATTATCGCCCGCCCAGCTGTTCTCCGAACGCCGGAAATAAGGCAGAACATCCGCATAGCTCCAACCCGCGAGACCGCTGAGCGCCCAATCATCGTAGTCGAGGCGATGACCGCGGGCATAGACCATGCCGTTGATCGCCGTGGAGCCGCCCAACGCCTTGCCGCGCGGAACCTCGATGCGGCGGTTGTTGGCATAAGGCTCAGGCTCGCTCACGAAGTTCCAGTTGAGATCGTGCCGCCGCACGTAGCGCGGGAAAGCGATAGGCATATCCTTGAAGAATCCGGTCGCCCGCCCACCCGCCTCCAGGAGCAGAACGGATGCGTCCGTCTCTTCCGAGAGGCGGTTGCCAAGAACGCAGCCGGCCGAGCCTGCTCCGACGATCACATAGTCGAAGCTTCGCGCAGAGCCGGCTTTCGTCACGGGGTTCCCTCGCAGAAGACCTCGTCGATCTGCATGATCGGCATGACCTTGGTGAACAGCGGCACCTCGTCCAGCAGTTCCTGCGTACGGGCTGCCATGGCCTGCTCATACGCCTCCCAGTCCGCGATCCAGATGCTGATCACGGCAACGTAGGTCGGCGCTCCTCCGCCGTGTGAGGAATGGCCCTTGCGCACTTCGATCTTGTGCAGCGACCTGCCGAGAATGTCCCGGATCAGAGGGACGTGCCGGCGCTTGTAGAACTCGAAGTCGAAGTCTTCATTGTCCTGCATCGGATAGAGCACGCTTATGCATCTCATGACGGTGGCCCTCTACAGATTCCGAATCGGCCGTGATGGTGCTTCAGAATGTCCGCTTGATCGTGAAAAACAGCGTCCTCGGCATGGCGGGCTGGCCGTAAAGGGTGCCGTACGAGCTCAGCAGATTGAACATGGTGAGGAAATACTGCTTGTCCGTCGCATTGTGTACTTGCAACGCGGCGGTCCATTTCCCATCGGGGGTTCCGTAGGTGAGATCAAGGTTGAGCAGACCATATCCGGCCTGGGAGGCGAGATCGGAATTCTGTACGTCAAAGTAGATCCTGGACTGGTATGTCCAGTCGACGCGGGGCGTAACGGTGCCGAAGTTGTAGAAATTGAACGTATATTGCGCCCCGATGTTTGCCTTGAACTTCGGTACGTACGGCGGTACGTCGCCCAGCGTGATGCCGCTTGGGTTGCTGACGGGGTTGTACGCCGCCCCTCCTAGGCTTCGATATCTGAAGTGGAGATATCCAAACGAAAAATTGAGGAGGAGCCGATTCACGGGCTCGGCTTCGCCTTGAAACTCGACCCCGGTGATCTTCGCGGAGGCGGCGTTCATGACCAGCGAGGTCGCCACACCGCTCTGGGCGGCCGTGATGCCAATTACCTGCATTTGGTGATAATTGTCGACGAAGCCCGTCAGGTTGGCGCGGAGACGGTTGTCAAGCCACTGGCTCTTGACGCCGATTTCGTAGTCTTGCAGCCATTCCGGGCGGAACGGAACGATCTGGCTGGCGGCCGCCGGGCGCGGGTTGATGCCGCCGGCCTTGTAACCGGTGGCATACGAGGCATAGGTCATGAGGGTCGGAGTCCATTGGTACTGCAGGGCGACTTTCGGATCGATGCGGTGGGAGGAGGAGCTCGCCGAAGTAATGGGAAACAGAAATGTGCCCGGAGGGAAGATTGGGTTTGGGGGCGTGAGGGGCAGCAGTAAGCGATAGAAGGTATACGTCTTTGTGTCGTAGCTGTATCTCGCTCCGAGCTCCAGGCTCAGCTTCTTGGTGAAGCTGTAGATGCCATGGACGAAGCCGGAAATGTTCATGGAGTGCACGGGATCATTCAGCTTGAAGTTGATGCCGTAAGTTCCGTCCGGGAAAGCCGGCACCAGACCGGGTGGAAGAATCTGAGCGCCCGGCACATCGACTTCCCCACCGTTCCAGCTATAGCCCTTGAAGTAGAATCCGCCGACGGTCCAGTCGAGCCGGTTGTCCAGTGCCTTACCGGAGGCGCGCAACTCCTCGCTGAACTGATGATGCTTCACGTGGTTGTAAACCAGTTCGATGGGAATCGGTCCGCCCTTGTTGTCCGAAAACTCCCCACTGTTGTTGCGATAACCCGTGAGGGATACGACCCGTACGTGATCCGGCGCCCGCCACGTGATCTTGCTCTGCACCCCGGCGGCGTTCATGGTGTTGACATTCGGAATCGAAATTCCGCTGCGCTGATCGGTGAAGGTGGAATAGGTGCTGTACATGCTGCCGGTTATGAACCGGGAGCTGATCGGGATGCCGTAATACGGAACGGCGACGTAGGTGTTGTAGTTTGCGGTTCCCGCACCTGGATACGTCGGGTCGATGACGAGGGGAATATCGGGCGCGGCGGTGCCACCGTCCCGCTCCATGTCGGCCGAAAGATTAACGGTCAGACGGTCGTTAACTAGGTACTTGAAGGCGACGCGACCCATGATGGTGTTGGTCGAACCTTCGGTGCCGGTCTTGCAATTGCTGCTATAGGTGGTTGCCTTCAGGTTGCCCGCCATGCCGGGGTTTTTGCACGCGTAGTCCAGTATATTGACGTAGCCATTGGCTCTTTCGGCGGCGCCGAATATGCGCATGTAGAGCTTGCCGGGGATCAGCGTAGCGTTGGATGCGGCGCGAACCATCTGCCGGCCGTAGCTGCCGTAGCCGACCTGCACGTACGCGTCACGTTTTGGACCCGGTTGAACGTCGTAGATGAGAATTGCGCCGCCTTCGGAGTTCCTCCCGAACAGGGTTCCTTGGGGCCCGCGCAGTACCTCGATCCGCGCGACATCGCCCAGCGTGAAGTCCGACCCGAAGAGCGTGGAATAGTAGATGCCGTCGACATACAGGCCGACGCCCGGCTCGAACGCAAAGTTAAAGTCATCCTGACCGACGCCGCGGATGTAGGCGACGGCCGATTTGCCGTAACCGGCTCCGGCTGGGAGGAGCGTCATGTTCGGCACGCTTCTGGCGATACCGGTAATGTTTGTGAT
>JAKAWQ010000142.1:2612-4565 GCA_021816925.1 Pseudomonadota bacterium | reverse complement strand
ACCGAGCTGGCCTTTCAGCCGGGGCCGGGACCGGATTACTGGATCTGGTCGGTGACGCTCGCCGGGCTCGGCTCGACGCTCACCGGAATCAATTTCGTGGTCACGATCCTGAAGGAGCGCGC
Source organism: Pseudomonadota bacterium (assembly GCA_021816925.1). Taxonomy (GTDB): domain Bacteria; phylum Pseudomonadota; class Alphaproteobacteria; order Acetobacterales; family Acetobacteraceae; genus JAKAWQ01. The sequence goes on along the minus strand of JAKAWQ010000142.1, from coordinate 4,443 downwards.
TCCGGGGATGACGCTGATGCGGCTGCCGCTGTTCACCTGGAATGCGCTGTGCACGGCGCTCTTGCTGGTGTTCGCGATGCCCCCGCTCACGGTGGCGGCGCTGATGCTGGCCGCGGACCGGTATCTCGGGTTTCACTTCTTCACGAACGATCTGGGCGGGAACATGATGAACTTCGCGAACCTGTTCTGGCTGTTCGGCCACCCGGAGGTGTACATCCTGATCCTGCCGGCCTTCGGGGTGTACTCGGAGGTCATCTCCACCTTCTCCGGCAAGCGCCTCTACGGGTACACGACGCTGGTGATCGCCACGATGTCGATCGCGTTCCTCTCCTTTGGGGTGTGGCTGCACCACTTCTTCACCATGGGTCAGGACGCGAACGTGAACGCGGTCTTTGGGATCGCCACCATGCTGATCGGCATCCCGACGGGGGTGAAGATCTATGACTGGATGGCCACCATGTACCGCGGCCGCATCCGCTTCAGCGTCCCGATGGTGTACGCGCTCGCCTTCATGGTGCTGTTCGTGCTCGGAGGGCTCACGGGCATCATTCTCGCCAACCCCTCGATCGACTTCCAGGTCCACAACACGCTGTTCCTGGTGGCACACTTTCACAACATGCTGATCCCCGGGTTTCTCTTCGGCATGCTGGCCGGGTACACGTACTGGTTCCCGAAGGTCTTCGGCTTTCGCCTGAACGAGCGCTGGGGGTACATCGGGGCCTACAGCTGGATCATCGGGTTCATTCTGGCGTTCATGCCCCTTTACGCGGTGGGCCTGATGGGCATGCCGCGCCGCACCGTCTCCTACACCAACCCGGCATTCCAGCCCTGGTTGCTCGTGGCGGGTGTGGGGGCGCTGTTCATCACCTGCGCGCTCATCAGCATGGCCGTGCAGTTGTACGTCTCGATCCGAGATCGGGAGCGCACGCGCGATCTGACCGGGGATCCGTGGGAGGGGCGCACGCTCGAGTGGGCCACGCCCTCTCCGGTGCGCGCCTACAACTTCCCGCGCATCCCGCGCATCGATTCGCTCGATGCCTTCGCGGTGGCCAAGGCGGCCGGCAACCGCTATCCGCGCCCGAGCGCCTACTCGGACATCCATTTGCCCGGGGATACGTATGTCGGGGTCGTCGCGGCACTCTTCGGCACCACCTTCGGCTTCGGCCTGGTCTGGTACATGTGGTGGCTGGCGTGGGTCTCGCTCGCGCTCATGCTGGGGGCGGTGCTGTGGCGCGCGCTCACCGGCGATCGCCACCCCGTGATCGTCCCGGGCACGGCAGTCAAGCGCGATTACGAAGCCTGGCTCGATACGGTCGCCCCGGCGACTGAAGGGCCGATGCACCAACCGGGGCGGCCCGCCATCGCAGCGCCCGCTTCCCGCCTGGGAGCCGCCCAATGAGCGCCATCGCCCCTCCGTGCGGCTTCACCTTCACCTGCGAGCCCGATCCGGCGCACGATCACGCGGCGAATGCCCTGTCGGGCTTCTGGCTGTTCATGATGAGCGATCTGGTCATCTTCGCCCTGGTGTTTGCCACCTACGTGACGATGCTCATGCCCGTGTCCTCCGCACACGGCCCGACTCCCAAGGCGCTCTTTGAGCTCCCGGGGGCCGCGCTCGAGACCGCGGTGCTGCTCACCAGTACGTTCACTTTCGCGATGGCCTCGCTCGCCATCAAATACGGGCGCGGACGCACGCAGAGCCTGTTCTGGCTGCTGCTCACGCTCGCCCTTGGGGTGAGCTTTCTCGGCTTGGAAGTGCGCGAGTTCACGCGGATGCTCGCGGCGGGCGCGGTGCCGCAGCGCTCGGGATTTCTGACGGCCTTCTTCGCGC
>JAKAWQ010000142.1:0-2512 GCA_021816925.1 Pseudomonadota bacterium | reverse complement strand
CGCCCGGTACGCGGCTGCCGCCGCAGCGGACTCTGGCCGAAGCGCTCGAGATCGACTTCACTACCGTGACGCGTGCCTACGCGGAGGCGCGCAGGCGGGGGCTCGTCGAGGGCCGGGTGGGGCAGGGGACGTACGTGCGTCCGGTCGCGCGGCCCCTCGTGCCCGGAACTCCGGGCGGGGTGATCGACATGAGCATGAACATGCCGCCCCGTTTCGAGGACGAGCAGCTCCGCGCACGCATGTGGCGGGAGATCGCCGCCCTCGAGCACACAGGGGGACTCGAGCTGTTGCTGCGCTATCAGGAGCCCGGCGGCACTCGGGTCGATCGCAATGCGGGGGCATCGTGGCTGTCCGGCCGCCTCGGCACCGTGCCGCTCGAGCGACTGCTCATCTGTCCCGGCGCCCAGGGGGCCTTGCTCGCGCTGCTTGGCGCGCTGGCCGAGCCCGGAGACTGCGTGTGCGCCGAGGCATTGACCTATCCGGGCCTGCTGTCGGCCCTGGCGCATCTGCGCCTGCGGCCGGTAGGAGTTCCAATGGATGGGCAGGGCCTGCTGCCGGCGGCGTTCGGAGAGATCTGCCGAGAGCATCGGCCCAAAGTGCTCTATTGCAATCCAACACTGCATAACCCGACCACGGCCACCATGCCGCTCGAGCGGCGTAAGACGCTCATCGAAATCGCCCGCGCGCACGGCGTTGCGGTCATCGAGGATGACGCGTATGGGGCGCTGCCCAGAACACCCATTCCGCCGCTCGCATCATTGGGACCGGATGTCGTCTACCACGTCGCAGGTCTCGCGAAATGCCTGGCCCCGGCGCTGCGCATCGCGTACCTGGTACTGCCCGAGGGGCGGCCGGTGAGCCGGATCGCCGGTGCGCTGCGTGCCACCGCCGCCATGGCATCGCCGTTGACCGCCGCCATCGCCACGCGCTGGATCGAAAGCGGCACGGCGACCGCGGTGCTGGAGGCGATCCGCACTGAGGCCGCCGCCCGACGGATGATCGCGCAGGCCGTTCTGCCGGCGGAATTTGCCCACATCGGCACCGACGGGTTCCACCTCTGGCTCGAACTGCCGGCCGGCTGGTCACGCGCGGAGTTCGTTGCGCGGCTGCGTACGGTCGGCATCGGCGCAGTAGGGAGCGATGCGTTTGCGATCTCGGCGCCTCCGGAAGCAGTCCGGCTGGGACTCGGCATTCCCGCATCCGGTCAGGAACTCTCCGCCGCGCTTGCGAGGGTCGCCGCGCTGCTCACCGAAAGCGCCGCGATGTCAAACATGGTGGTCTGAGGCCCCGGGCGTCTCCCGTCCGCCGGCGCCGGGCGCGCGAGCGCCCTGTCCGGCTGGATGCGATCGCCCGGGACGGGTGCATCGGCTGCGCACGCAGCGCGGCGGCGGCGCCCGTGCGCCCGGTCTGCCGGCCAAGGAGCGCCGCAGGACCGGCCTGACGCCCGCATCGGGTGCCCGCCGGCAGTCGCCGCATGCGGCCCGAAACGGTGCAAACCTATACATTAGCGCTGCCTTCTATATCAGCCGCTTGCAATCGGCCTGCAAGGAGCCAAGGTGCAACGGAGGTCCGGTGCGTGCAATGTACAATCGACGCTTTTCCCGGCGCCCCTGTCGAAGACATGACCTGTCCCATGCATGAAAACCGCCCGGCGATGCCGCGGCCCCCGTGAATGCGAGCCGGGAGGGTGCCATTGAATGTTTGCGCGCATCTCCCGGCAGGCAATCGGGCGGGCGAGGCATGAAGGGGCGGGGCCGGTGGCAGTGGCAGGTGCTCATCGTCGTGCTGCTCGGGGCGACGATGTCGGCGCTCGACATCACCATTGTCAACATCGCCCTGCCGACGATCAAGGGCGAGTTCCACACGAGCCTCGAGCTGGTCGAATGGGTCTCCATGGCCTACATGATCGTCCTGGCGCTCGCCTTGCCGGTCGTCGGACGGCTTGCCGACATCTTCGGCCGCAGCCGTCTTTACAACATCGGTTTTGGGATCTTCATCGTCGGTTCGGCGCTGTGCGGGCTGACACCCGGCATCCTCACGCTCGTCCTCGCCCGCTGCCTGTAGGCGCTCGGCGCCGCGCTTCTGCAGGCCAACTCCGTGGCGCTCATCACCCAGGTGTTCCGCAACCGCGAGCTCGGCCGCGCGCACCGGGCTGATGCTCACGGCGGTGCCGCTCGCGATGGCGCTCCTCTCACCCTTTGCCGGCCGGGCGCGCGACCGCTTCGGCTCCCACCGGTTCCTCGTCGCGGGCTCTTTGCTGCTCGCGCTCGGCTCCCTGCTGCTCATTTTCTCCCCGGGCACCTCCCGGCCGGCCGAGCTCATCCTCGACATGGTCATCCTCGGCGCAGGGCTCGGCTTCTTCACCCCCGCCAACAACCGCGCCATCATGGGGGCGACGCCGCGCGACCGGCTCGGCATGACGGGGGGATTTCTCAACATGATGCGCTCTCTCGGGGTGATCCTCGGTGTTGACATCTCGGGCATGCTGTTCCTCGACTTCGGCAGCGCGCAT
>JAKAWQ010000141.1 GCA_021816925.1 Pseudomonadota bacterium | reverse complement strand
GCTATCCATGTATCTAGGAGTTTTCGCTCAGAATGGCCCTCGCACAAGTCTAAGCGATTGTTTTACCCCACCCTCAACACCGCCGCCGCGCTTCAATGTGCGTCCCAACTGTCAAACTCGGGCCAGACGGCGGTCGCTGGTGGCCGAGGCATTCGATGTTCCTCCCGCGCTGGAGGCGCAGGGCTCGCCCGGCCAGGTGCTCACGCGCCGGCTCCACGACCAGCTCGTGCATATCCGCGAGCATACCGTTATCACCGTGGAGAAGCGGGTGGTGGCCAACCTCCTGACCTGGAGTTACATCGGGCTGCGCGACCATGCGACCGCACGGGGATACGCACAGCAGATCATCGAAGAGCGTCCCCGCTATTACGGCCGCTGGGCGCGCTTGGGGCAGATCCAGCTCGCCGCGCGCGAGTACGATGCCGCGGTGGAAAATCTGAAGCGCGCGCTCCCGGCCGGCACACGGGCCGTAGGGGTAAGAGCTCTGGTCGCTCGGTCGCTATACGGCGCGGAGGGTCCCGGCGCGGCCTTTGCGTTCATCTGGGATTGCATCTCCCGCAATTCCAAAGACTCACCACTGTTTGTTGCCTGGCGCGACATTTTGCTGGCAGAGGGAGATGGTGCCGCCGCGCTTGGGAAAATCCGTCATGCGGCGGACCTCTCTCGGACCCTACCGCACGCGTTCGAGAGCTGGGGCCGCGCCCTGGCCCCGACAGGAGACGCGGCTGGCGCTCTGGTGCAGCTCGAACAGGGGATCCGATTTGGGCCGAGACGGGCTGCGCCGCGCCTCACCTGGGGCGATGCGCTGGCGACGCGTGGCGATTTCGCCGGTGCCATCGCGCGCTACGAGACGGCGATCACGCTCGATCCTCGCTGGGCCGAGCCGTACACGCGCTGAGGGAGCCTGCTCGAGCAGAAGGGTGACCGGGCGGGCGCGCAGGTGAAGTACGCAAAGGCCGCTGAGCTTGATCCGGCGGTGATGGCGCGTGGCAAGCCGGCGGGAATGACCGTCGGCGTCGGCCCGAGCCGAATGGATGGGTCTGGGGCCTGAGGCCCCAGCGGGTCCAGGGCGGAGCCCTGGTACTTTCTTTACTCGGGGCGAATAAGGCGGTGGTGCTTGCGCCCCACCGAGAGCTTGATCGCGCCCTCGCGGAGGTCGGCGAGGCCGACGGTGAGCGTTTCGTCGGAGAGCGGCGAATCATTGATGCGCGCGCCGCCGCCGCGTATCAGGCGGCGCGCCTCGGCGTTGCTGGCGGCAAGCCCGGCGAGGGTAAAGAGCCGAAAGGCGGGCAAGCCCGCCGCAAGATCAGCGCGCAGAACACTAACCGCCGGGAGGTCTGCACTCTCGCCGGTTTCGAAGGTGCGCCTTGCGGTTTCGGCGGCGGCCACGGCGGCCGCGCTGCCGTGCGAGAGGCCGGTTGCCGCGGTAGCCAGCGACTTCTTCGCCTCATTGATATCGCCCTCTTCCAGACACGCGATTTCGGAACAGGAAAGATCGGTGAACAGCCGGAGGAAGCGGCCGACGTCTGCATCCTCCGCGTTGCGCCAGAACTGCCAGTAATCGAAGGGAGAGACCCGGTCGGAGGTGAGCCAGACTGCGCCGACGGCGGTCTTTCCCATCTTCGCGCCCGAAGCGGTGGTGATGAGAGGCGTGGTGAGGCCGAACACCGTTGCACCTTCGGTACGACGGGTAAGCTCGGCGCCGGACACGATGTTACCCCACTGGTCAGAGCCGCCCATCTGCAGCCGCACATTGTGGCGACGGTACAGTTCGCGAAAGTCGTAGCTCTGCAGGATCATGTAGTTGAATTCCAGGAACGTCAGCGGCTGCTCGCGGTCGAGGCGAGACTTCACCGAGTCGAACGTCAGCATGCGGTTGACGGTGAAGTGCCGGCCGACGTCGCGCAGAAGCGGGATGTAGCCGAGCGGATCGAGCCAATCTGCGTTATTCGCCGTAATTGCGTCCGCGGGGCCGCTGCCGAAATGGAGAAAAGGCTCGAAGACACGGCGGATGCCGACCATGTTGGCGGCGATCTCGGCATCGCTCAGAAGCTGGCGCGTTTCGTCGCGGCCCGAGGGATCCCCGATGCGGGTGGTGCCGCCGCCCATCAGCACGACCGGGCGGTGCCCATGGCGTTGAAAGAGGCGAAGCAGCATGATCTGGACGAGGCTGCCGACGTGCAGGCTCGGAGCTGTACAGTCGAAGCCGATATAAGCGGAGACCGGACCCGCGCGGAGTAGTGCGTCGAGGCCTTCGGGGTCGGTGCATTGGAAGACGAAACCACGCGCGGTGGCCTCGGAGAGAAAGTCATCGGTGCTCGGCATGGAGTCGCTGGCTAGCATGCAGGCGAGGGAAAAGGGAATGTGGCGGGCGATCGGTCTGATGAGCGGCACCTCGCTCGACGGGGTGGATGCGGCCTGGATCGAGACGGACGGCCTCACGGTGGGCCGGCTTGGGAAGCGGCTGACGTTGCCGTACGGGAGCGCGCTGCGCGGAGCGCTCAGAAACCTGCTCGACCGGGCAGGGTCGCTCGGGGAGAACGATCCGGAGCTTCGCCGCGTAACCGCGGCACTGACCGCCGAGCACGCCGGGGCGGTGGCGGCGATCGGCGAGGCTGCGGACGTGATCGGCATGCATGGCCAGACGATCCTGCACCGGCCCGAAGAGGGGCGGACTTGGCAGATCGGGAATGCGGCTTGGCTTGCGGCGCAGACCGGCCTCACCGTAGCGTATGATTTCCGGTCGGCAGATGTGGCGGCAGGCGGGCAAGGTGCGCCGCTTGCCCCTGTGTTTCACGCCGCGCTTGCGCAGGGATTGGAGCGCCCGCTTGCGGTGCTGAACGTGGGCGGGGTCGCCAATGTGACGTGGATTGGTCTCGACGGGCGGCTCAGTGCTTTCGACACCGGCCCGGGCAACGGGCCGCTCGATGACTGGGTGCGGCGCAAGACCGCGTACCCGTTCGACAGAGGAGGAAAACTGGCGCGGGCTGGGCGGGCGGACGAGGAAGTGCTCGCGCGGCTGCTCAAGCACCCCTATTTCGGGCGGCCGGGGCCGAAGTCGCTCGACCGGCTCTCGTTCTCGGCGTGGATCGCAGGAAGTGGGGTCGAGGCGCTCGGGGTTCCGGACGGGGCTGCGACACTTGCTGCGTTCACGGCGCGCGCCGCCGCGGGTTCCCCCCTCCCCGCCCCTCCCCGGCGCTGGCTGGTGACAGGCGGCGGTCGGCATAACCAAGCGATCATGGCGGCCTTGCGAGAGGCGAGCGGACGGTCCGTCGAGCCGGTGGAGGCGGTGGGCTGGGACGGCGATGCCCTGGAGGCGCAATGTTTCGGATTCCTCGCGGCACGCGTACTGGCGGGGCTGCCGCTCAGCTTCCCGGAAACGACGGGCGTAGGGCGCCCACTGCGTGGGGGGCGGGTGGCGACGCCGGAGGGTTGGAGCGGACTGCGGCGAAATCAAGGCACTCCATGAAGTCATGCCATTATTGCATTGCGGATTCCATCATTTCGCGGTAGCACAAGACGCGAACACTCATTACTATGAGTTGTGGATTTTCAGTGCGACTCGCGGAAATTAAGCGCGTCGCACTGGTGGTGGTTCCGGTCGAAAGGCCGGAAAGGTGGGGTCGTTTGGCCCCTTCGTCTCCCAGACGTGAAGCCTCCCTGTTGACTTGCCCTGCCCGGGGAAACCCGGGCGGGGCTTTTCTTTTCCGGCCCCGCCTTCACCGTCACCGATGTCGGAGCCTTTGCCGAAGGAACCAAGCGAGGCAGGCCGCCAGCAGAAGGGCGATCGCAAGGTCGGCGCGATGGAGGAAGGCGCGAAGCGCGGGATCGTTTTCCCAGCGCCGGCCGAGCCTAAATCCTGCAACGCCGAGCGCGTAGCACCAGACAAGAGAGCCCACGAAAGTGGAAACCTGAAAGGGAAGCTGGCGCATGCGGGCAATGCCGGCCGGCAGCGCAATGAAGGTGCGGATGACCGGCAGCACGCGGGCGATCAGAACGGCGGGGCGGCCGAAACGGGCGAAGAACCATTCGGCGCGGTAGAGATCCGTATGGTCCAGCAGCACCCAGCGCCCCCAGCGGTCGATGAAGCGCCGGCCGCCGGTGGCGCCAACCGCGTAGGCGGCGGTCGAACCGATATTGCAGCCGATCGCACCAGCGAGCGCCACGCCCCAAAGGCTGAAGCGGCCGAGCGAGGCGAGGTAGCCCGCGAATGGCATGATGATCTCAGAGGGCAGCGGAATGCAGGCAGATTCGAGTGCCATCAAGGCCGCTACCCCGCCGTAGCCGCCCGCGGAGATTGCTGCCGTAATCCAAGCTGCCAGGGTTGCGATCATAGCGCGGGCGGTCCCACAACTAGGGCGTGTCGTCAAATAGGGTGACGCTGGCGCGGTGAGTCCAGAATGCAACACCTCAAAGCAAATCGGCGCGTGGTGACGAGGTGGCGGATTGAACTAGGGCGTGTCGTCAATTCAGCCGAATCGTAGCGGCGACGAGGTGGATGGCGGCGAGGAAGTTGCGGGCGGTCTTGTCGTAGCGGGTGGCGATCGCCCGGGGCTGCTTGATTTTGCCGAAGAAATT
>JAKAWQ010000056.1 GCA_021816925.1 Pseudomonadota bacterium | reverse complement strand
CCCGCGAGCACATCCGCCGGTTCGGGCAATACGTATTGGATATGAGCGACCCGCCGAAACCGCTGAAACCCCAGCCGCTTCCCTTCGAGCCGGCCTTGTGACCACTTTTTACACGTATCTTGAACTTTACCCGAGAAGGGCCAGCCGGTCAGCGCGGAGACCTTCAGCTTTCGCATGAACTGGCAGAAACTGCGCGAGGCGCGCCGCCGTGAAGGCAGCTATCTGCTGCGCTCGAATCTGACAGGGAGTGATCCGGCGCAGCTATGGGCATTCTACCTGCAACTGATCGAGGTTGAGCAGGCGTTCAAGGAGCTCAAAGACGACCTGGGGAACAGTCAGTAATTTTGTGCGCGAGGCAGTGCCTGTCATCAGATGACGAACCGCTCGCCGAAGATCACGGCGAACTGGGTCTTTGCCTCGGCCCATTCCCGCGGCGGGCGTTTCCATTCCCGGGCCGCGGTATTGAGCACGAGGTATAGCAGCTTCATCGCGGCATCGTCACCGGGGAAGTGCCCGCGGGTGCGGAGGGCGCGGCGCAGCTTGGCGTTCAGGGCCTCGATCGCGTTGGTTGTGTAGATGATCCGGCGCACGCCTTCGGGGAAGGCAAAGAACGGGATCACCTGGTCCCAGTGTCGTCGCCAACTTTGGGCGATCGCCGGATAGCGGCTGCCCCAAGGCCCCTGCTCGAACGCTTCCAGCGCGGCCAGGCCGGCCTCGGGGGTCTCGGCGCGATAGACCGGCACGCAACGCCTGCGCGATCGGCTTGCGATCCTTCCATGACGCGAACCCCATGCTGTTTCTGAGCAGGTGGACGATGCACGTCTGCACGACGGTTGCAGGGAAGACCGCATTGATCGCCTCGGGGAAGCCCTTCAGGCCGTCGACGACGGCGATCAGGATATCGCCGACGCCGCGGTTCCTGAGCTCGTTCATCACCCGCAGCCAGAACTTGGCGCCCTCGGTCTGCTCGATCCAGAGGCCGAGGATCTCCTTGGTGCCGTCGGGCAGGATGCCCAGCGCGATGTAGACCGCCTTGTTGCGCACGAAGCCTTCATCGCGGATCTTTACCCGGATCGCGTCGAAAAAGACCAGCGGATAGCAGGCATCCAGCGGCCGACCCTGCCACTCCGCCACCGCCTCCAGCACCGCGTCGGTGATCGTCGAAATCAGGTCGGGCGAGACATCGATGCCGTACAGCTCCTCAAGATGCCCGCGGATCTCCCGCACCGTCATGCCACGCGCGTACATCGAGATGATCTTGTCGTCGAAGTCCGGAAAGCGGCGCTGATACTTGGCAATCAGCTTCGGATCGAACGTCCCGGCCCGGTCGCGCGGAACCTCCAGCATCACCTTCGACGTGCCCGTCAGAACCGTCTTCTTCGACGTGCCGTTCCGCCGATTGATGGCGCCTCCGGCGCTCTCGTTCTCCAGGTGTTCGCGCAGCTCCGCCGATAGCATGCGCTCGGACAGCGCCTTCTTCAGCTCGTCAATCAGGCCGTCCCTGGCGAACAGCTCCCCTGGATCACGCCCAGCCAGCAGCAGATCCAGAACGTCCTTGTCAATTGCCATGCCGATGGTCCCCTCTCTTCCATCCTATGGCCCCACGCACAAAATTCCGGATAGTCCCCGACCTGGCGATCCGACCGATCTATCATCAAACGGACGAACGGATCGAAGCGCATATCTTCGTCGCATTCCTCGCTTATTGCCTGCAGGTCACGCTGAAGCAGCGGCTGCGATCTCTGGCGCCCGGACTGACTCCAAGATCGGCGCTCGACAAAATGGCGGCGATGCAGATGGTGGATGTGCATTTGCCGACCACCGATGGTCGCACGATCGTGCTGTCGCGCTACACTGAGCCGGAAGCCGAGCAAGCGCTCCTACTGCGGCAGTTGAACTTCAGCTTACCGGCGCAGCCGCCGCCGCGGATCAGCAAGCCGGACGTTGCTGAGACAGCATGACAGCCGCTCCTGTGGTGCCGACCTTGACCGCCGCACCCCAGAAAAATCAATCGGTTGCCGGATTCTCGGCTGCCAGTTGCGAAAGTCGGGCTAAAGCAGCTGATACGGCCAGTACGCGGTTTCAAATCGATGAAGACGGCCTACGCGACGATCAAAGGCTTTGAGGTGATGCGTGCGCTCCGCAAGGGTCAGGCGGCAATCTTCAACCTCACGCGTGACATTTGTGGCGAGGCTCGCTTGGTCGAGCGCGCCTTCGGCCTCGGCGCATGCGCGTTGGCCGAAGCCGTCCAGCTGGTCAGTGAGCGGCTCAAGGCTGCGTGAGCGCGAGCACGACCTCGCGCAGGAGCATCACGCGCCAAAGCCGGAAGTTTGCAACAGAGCCGTCGAAAGCGCGGCACACAGTGGTGTATGCAGCCAGCGAGGCGTGACCCGAGCGTCGACGGTAGCGGGAGCCAGGGCCGGAGCGATCCCGATCAAATGGTCCGGCCGCGCCGGACCGCCAACTGCCACCCGGGAGCGAGCCGCAGATCATCGGGACAGCGCCGCGCGGACTATCGCAGCGCCGTCGACCATCGCCCGCATCTTGCGGTAGGCAACCTCGCGCGGCAGGTATTTCAGGCCGCAATCCGGTGCGACAATGAGGCGTTCCGGCGTGACGAAGGGCAGCGCGCGACGGATGCGGGCGGCCACCGTTTCCGGTGTCTCGACGTCGTGCGTCGACAGGTCCAGCACGCCCAGCAGGATCGTCTTCCCCGCAAGCCTGCTCAGGACCGAGCAGTCGAGCGAGGATTGCGCGGTCTCGATCGAGATCTGCTGCGCGCCGCACTCGGCCAGTTCCGGCAGGAACGAATAGCCGCTCGGGCGCTGGTGGATGATGGCGGCGTATCCGAAGCAGATATGTACCGCGGTGCAGCCAGTGATCCCGTCAAGCGCCCGATTGAGCGCCTTCAGTCCGTACTGACGGGCCTTTTCCGGGCGGGCCTGCATGTAGGGCTCATCGATCTGCACGATGTCCGCACCGGCGGCGAACAGGTCGCGGATTTCCTCGTTCACGGCCGCGGCATAATCCAGCGCCAGCGCTTCCTCGTCAGCGTAGAAATCGTTCTGCGCCTGCTGCGACATGGTGAACGGGCCAGGTACCGTCATCTTGATCCGACGATCCGTGTTGGCGTGCAGGAATTGCACGTCGCGGACTTCCACCGGATGAACACGGCGGATTTTCCCGACCACGCGCGGCACCGGATTCGGATGACCGCTGCGGTCCAGCGCCACACCGGGGTTGTCGAGATCGACGCCTTCCAGCGCCGTGGCGAAGCGGTTGGAGTAGCTTTCACGCCGCATCTCGCCGTCGGTGACGATGTCCAGCCCGGCCCGTTCCTGGTCGCGGATGGCGATCAGCGTCGCATCGTCCTGCGCCTGGTCGAGCCAGTTCGGAGCGACTCGCCACAGTTCGCGCGCCCGGACACGTGGCGGGAAGCGGCCGGCCAGCTTCTCGCGATCGATCAGCCAATCCGGCTGTGGGTAGGATCCGACCAGGGTGGTCGGCAACAGCACTGCCATGTCATGTCTCTCTATGAGTGTCGCACTCGCTCGGCCTGCCGAGCCACGCGGTCTCGTCGGGTCCGGTTCTCAGGCCGAGCGGGCATCGCGCGGTCTAGCGGCCGATCAGCTTGAGAATCGTCGCCATGTCGGTCGGATACTTCTTCTCGTAGGAGGCGTAGAGCGGCTCTACCGCCTTGCGGAACGGCGCCAGGTCCGGATGCGTGATGGTGACCCCGGCCGACTGCATCGCCTTCAGGTCGCGTGCCTCCAGTTCGGCACTCGTCTTGCGCTCCGACGCCGTGGCGAGCGCGACCGCCCGCTTGATATGCGCCCGCTGTTCCGGCGTGAGGGAGTGGAAGAACTTGCCGCCGATGGCGATGATTGCCACCGTGTAAACATGGTGTGTGATGGCGAGATAATGTGCCACCTCATCGAACTTCAAGCTCAGCAACACCGGAGCCGAGTTCTCCACACCGTCGACGGTATGCTGCTGGAGCGCGGTATAGACTTGGCCGAAGGCCATTGGGGTCGCATTAGTGCCCAGGGCGCGGAAAGTCGCGATATACACCGGCAGTGGCGGAACGCGGATCTTCATGCCCTGGAGATCCTTGAGCGAATTGACCGGCCTAGTGGTTATCAGGTAGCGAAACCCGCCATCCCAGGCGGCGAGCGTCAGCACGCCGTGCTGTTCGGTCTGCTTGAAGATGTGTTGGGTGACCGGCGCATCCAGCACCGTGTAGGCCTGCTTGCGATTTGCAAACAGGAATGGGAGTGCGAAAATGCCACTTTCTGGCGCGATCGCATCGGAATCGCCGGTGATCGTCATCTGGACCGTGCCGAGGTTCATGTCCTCGAAGATGTCTTTCGTCGAACCCAGCTGGCTGTTGGGAAACACCTGCACCTGCATCGCAGGGTCGATCTTCTCCAGATCCTTGGCGAACTGCTGCGCGCCAGCGTAGTACGGGCTGCCTGGTCCGGTCTCCAGCGCCAGCTTGATGACGACCTTTGGTGCCGCGGCGGCTGGCGTGCTGCCGGCGCCCAACAAGGCGAGTGAGCCGGCCATCGCGCAACAGGCGACGGTGCGAAGCAAGAGTTGGCGTGGTTTCATCGTTTCCTCCTCTGAGACAAAGCGACGCTACGGGATGAGCATTTGATGGGGCAGCCAGAGCGGCAGCCGGGGAAACCAGGTGACGATCACCATGTCGACCGCCAGCCCGAGAGCGAACGGCATCACCTGCCGGGTGACCGCTTCGACACGGCCGCGGATGATTCCGGTTGTCAGGAAGGTGTTGATGCCGACCGGCGGCAGAACCAGGCCGATGGCGGAATTGATGATCAGGATGACGCCGAAGCTCACCGGATCGACGCCGAGCCGCGTCACCAGCGGCAGCACGACCGGGACCACCAGCAGGATTGCCGCGACCGTTTCCATCAACCCGTGCACGGCGATCAACATCAGGTTGATCAGCATGAGGATGACGAAGGGGTCGTCGGACACACGCTCCAGCTGGTGCATCACGAGGGTCGGGACCTGCATGCTGGTCAGCGTCCAGCCCATCAGCGTGGCGCCGGCGATGATGAAGGTGACGCGTGCCGCCGAAACCGAGGCATCCAGCAGGACGCCGGTGATCTGCTTCGCGTGCAGGTCGCGGGTCAGCAGGCTGACCACGGCCGCGTAGGAAGCCGCGACGACCCCGGCCTCGGTCGGCGTGAACACGCCGCCCAGAATACCGCCGAGGATCACCACGATAGTGAACAGCGGCGGCACCGCGCGCAGGCTGACGGTTCCCGCCTGTCGCCACGAACGGGCGGCGCCGGCCGGATGGCCGCGGCGCAGCGCGGTGACATAGGCGATGCCGATGAAGGTCAGGGCCACCAGTCCGCCCGGTATCAGCGCCGCGGCGAACAGCTTTGCCACCGAGGTCTCGGCCACGAAGGCATAGATCAGCAAGGCGGTGGCCGGCGGAAACATCAACCCAAGCGTCCCCGCGGCGGCCTGCAGTCCGGCGCTGTATTCGGGCGTGTAGCCCCGCCTGACCATTTCCGGAATCATCACCGAACCGATCGCGGCGGTATCGCCCGCCGCCGTGCCGGAAATGTCGGCGAAGATCAGACTGACCAGCACGTCGGCGATGGCCAGGCCGCCACGCAGCCGGCCGACGAACAGCTCGACGAACTCCACCAGCTTCCGGGCAAACCCGCCGGTCGCCATGATGGCGCCGGTCAGCATAAAGAACGGAATGGCCAGCAGCAGGAAGGAGTTGACGCCCTCGGCCACGCGTTGCGGCACCACCACCAGCGCGGCGGCGCCCATGCTTGACGCAAGACCGATCATGCCGCCGATGGCCAGTGCAAAGCCCACCGGCACGCCCAGCAGCAAGCTGACCACGAACGCTGCAACCAGCGTGGGAAGCACCGGCAGCTGCACCAGATAGGTCACGCCGAACACGATCGCGACACTCAGCGCGCTGGCCGCCCAGTTCAGCGGATCGCCGCTGCGCCGCGCCACGTGGGTCACAGCTTGCAGGATCACTGCGGCGCCGAACGCCGGCACCACCGCGTACGGCCACCATTCCGGGATTCCCAGCACCGGTGAGTAGGTGTTGGCGACCGACTGGCAGAGTTGGAAGCCATAGACCAAAAGAATGCCAGCCAAACAGGCGATCGCGCCGTCGCGCAGGGACGTGGCCAAGGCCCGTTGCCGCGGCGCGAGCCGGTCCAGCAGCATGGTCATCGCCAGATGGTCGTCGCGGTGATAGCTGATGAACGCACCGACAAAGGTCAGTGCCATCAGCGCATAGCGTGCAACTTCCTCCGACCAGCTGAGCGAATCGTTCAGCACGTAGCGGAACACGACTTCCAGGATCATCGTGACGCAGGCCGCGAGCAGAATGGTGCAGGACGCCACCTCGGCGACGCGATTGATGCCGCGGCATACCGCCAAGAGCATTGCCGAAAGGCGGCCAGCGGCGCCGGCGTTCACGCTGCGCCAGGCCGTGGGTAAATCACTTGCGTGGCGGTCCGCGTCGCGAATCAGGCCGCTTGTCATGTGGCGGTTGCCTTCGCCGCCTGTGCGGCGCGCAACCCCATCAACCCGCCATACGCGAGGATTTCCAGCACGATTGGAGCCGGCGCCGCGCCCTGCAGGACCGTCGCGCCACCGTCGAAGGACAGTCTGCCATTGGCGACGTCGACCCAGCCGTCCCGGCCTTGCGTACGATCCGCGACGTCCTGCTGCAGCACCATCAGGTTCAGGCCGATATTCGCCGCATTGCGATAGAAGATGCGCGAGAACGACTTCGCCACCACGCAGGCCACGCCATGCCCGAGCAGGCCTAGAGGCGCGTGCTCGCGCGAGCTGCCGCAGCCGAAGTTCCATCCGGCCACCACGATATCGCCGCGCGCAACACGCGGCGGCCAGGCCGGATCGACGCCTGACAGCGCATAGGGGCCGAGCGCTTCGGCGGTGCGCAGGGCGAGGTAGCGGGTCGGCATGATCTGGTCGGTGTCGACGTCATCGTCGAAGAACCAGCAACGTCCCTGATGCCACATGCTGATTGTGTCCTCAGATGTCGTCGGGGCTGGCAATGCAGCCCTTGATGGCGCTGGCCGCGGCGATCACCGGGTTGCATAGATAGGTTTCGCTGCGCAGCGCGCCCTGCCGGCCGGGAAAGTTGCGGTTCGAAGTCGCCAGGCATCGCTCCCCATCCGCTAGCACTCCGGCATGGGCGCCGATGCACGGCCCGCAGGTTGGCAAGGAGAACGCCGCGCCGGCTTCCAGGAAGATCTGCGCGAGGCCTTCCTCGACCGCCCGGCGATAGATTTGCGCGGTGCTCGGGATCACGATGACGCGCAGGTTGTCCGCGATCTTGCGGCCTTTCAGGATCGCCGCCACGGCACGCAGATCGGTCATCCAGCCATTGGTGCAGGAACCGATATAGACCTGGTCCAGCGGCAGACCCTTTACCTCACACCAGCTCGTCGTATTGCTCGGCAGGAACGGTGCTGCGATCACCGGTTCCAGCGCGTCGATGTCGATGACGATCTCCTCGGACACCCGCGCGTCGGCATCGCCGAACACAGGCTGCCAGGGCCGCTGCGCGATCTTCTCGACATAGGCAAACGTCTTTGCATCCGGCTGGCAGATGGCGTTCTGTCCGCCGGCTTCGATGGCCATGTTGGACATCGACAGGCGTTCCTCGACCTCGAGCTGGGCGATCGGTTCGCCGACGAATTCCATGGCGGCGTTGTCGGCGCCGGCGACACCGATGCGGCCGATGGTGTGCAGAATCAGGTCCTTGCCGGTGACCCAGGGCCGCAACTTCCCAATGTAGCGGTAGCGGATGGTGCGCGGCACTTCCAGCCAGGTGCGCCCGGTCGCCAGGATGGCGGCGATATCGGTGCTGCCCATCCCGGTGGCGTAGCAGCCCAACGCACCGGCCATGCAGGCATGCGAGTTGCCGCCGACGATCAGCTCGCCCGGCAGCGTCTTGCCCAGCTCGATGGCCTTCGCGTTGTGAATGGCCGCGTGGCCCATCTCGTACAGCGTGATATCGAATTTGCGGCTCAGCTCGCGGATCAGCTTCAGCACCTCGGCGGTCTCGATGCTGTGCGCCGGCGCGTTGACCATCGAGGTGATGAACACCCGGTCGCGGTCGAACACCTCGGCGATGCCGTAGGTTTCCAGCAGGCCAAGCGTGATCGGCGCGCCGAGATCGTCCGACCAGGTCTGGTCCACCCTGACTTCCACATATTCGCCCGGCGACACCGCATCGCGGTCGGCGTGACGGGCGATGATCCTTTCCGTGATGGTCTGTGGTGGCACGACGCTCACTCCGCAGCCAGGTTGCGTGTCGCCATGGCTGCCAGCTCGGGCAGCATCGTGCTGGCGTCGGCAACCATCTCCAGCCGCTTCAGCCGGGCAACCAGGTCATTGGCGGCCTGTTGCGGGATCACTAGGCCGAGCAATTCGCGCGCCTTGGCCTCGATGCGCGCCGGCGGCAGCGGATTGTTCCATTCGCCCAGCGGCATGTCGGCCCGCGCAGACAGCCGCCGGCCGTCCGTGGTTTCCACAATCACCTCGGCGGTCCACTTGTCCGGGAAGCCCTCATTGAATGCCTTTTCCTCGGCCAGCGTCACACGGTTCATCAGCGAGCGGATCACCGGGTCGGCCAGCCGTTCCGTGGTGAAGGCGTCCAGTCCGACGCGGCGATAGCGGATGGCGTTGGCCACCATGAACTGGGCGCTGAATTTCGCCTTGTACGAACTGGGCGGATCGGGATCGTCGATGGTCAGCACCGAGTTGGTCGGCAGCTTGGCGGTGACGTGCCTGACCGTGTCTGCGTCGAGGTCGTGTTCCTCGGCCAGCCGCAAGGTCTGATCGATTGTGACGTGGCCGTGCCGGCAGCACGCATGAATTTTGTAGCCATTCTCTGTGACTTTGAAATACGCGCCGAGCCGGTCGGTGATGCGGTTCCAGTCCACCTGTTTGGACATGGTGGCGACGAAGCCACGCTCGCCTTCGATGATGTCGACCGATCCGGTGAAGCCATGCGCGGCCAGCCGTGCGGCGATCACGCCGTTCATGCACGACTTGCCGGGATGTAGCAGCTTGGTGTCGTCGCCCAGCTTCAGGTACTGCCACAGGCCGGCTGCCTGGCTGCCGGCGTTGCCGAGTGCCCATTGCGTCTGTTCGACCGTCAGGTTCAGCAGCTTCGCGCAGGCTGCCGCGGCGCCGAAGGTGCCGACGGTGCCGGTCGAGTGGAACATCTGGTAATGCGATGCGGCGATCGCTTCGCCGATGCGGTACTGCACGTCGAAGCCGGCGACCAAGGCCTCGATCAGCCGCTTGCCGCTGGCCTTCAGCCGCTGCGCCATGGCAACGGCGGCACCGACCATGGCGACACCACCGTGCACGATCGACGGCAAATGGATGTCATCGAGCTCGATCGCGTGCGAGGCCGCGCCGTTGGCAAATGCCGCCCAGCTTGCCGAGGTCAGGCTGCCATCGTGGAACAGCAGCGCCTCGGGCCGGGCCGCTTCCTCCTGTGCCAGGGCAGCGGCGGCCGCGCCCTGCCGCGTGGTGCGGCTGCCCACCGTGGCCACCGCAACCCAGTCGATCAGCGCCGTTCTCGCCGCTGCCACGGCCTCGGCCGGTAGGTGATCGTAGCGCAGCCCGGCGACATATTCGGCCAGCAGGCGTGTCGCATCGGGCCGGTCTGGTTCGGCGTGCCGCGGCATCGTCACGTGATCTCCGTTGCGGTCGTGGTGCGGGGCGGTTCCGCCGCCGGTTCAGTGGGCGGTGCGGACCGGTCCAGTTTCATGCGGTAGGCAAACCGGTCGGAGGGATGCAGCCCGATCGACACCAGGAACAGGCCGCCGGTGGCATCCCGGTAGCGCCGCAGGATTTGCAGCGCGGGAGCGCCAGGCGCGGCGGCTAGCCCGTTCGCCAAGGCGGCGGGGATGATGACGCCCAGCAACTCCTGCTCGATGCTCTCGACGGCAACGCCGCAGTGCCGTGACAGCAGGTCGCACAGCGCGGTGGTTTCGTCGGACAGATGATCGGTGATCGCCGAGTGACTGGCCGCGACATAGGCCTCGCTCCAGCAGATCGGCCGGTCGGGGCGCGCGGGGTCGATGCGCAGGCTGGTCAACTGCAGCCAGCGGGAGCCGGGCGCCACGCCCAACAGACCGGACAGCGCGGTATCGACGACAATCTCCGCGACCGACTGCACCACGCGCCTGGTGTCGCAGGCATAGAGGATCAACTCGCTGATCGAGCGAACCGACTGACCAAAGCCGCCGGGTGGGCGAGGCGACAGGACACGGGTGCCGGCCCCGCGCTTCCGCTCGATCAGGCCGTCTCGTTCCAGCAGATCGAGGGCGGCGCGGATGGTGGAGCGTGACACGCCATGGGTATCGGCGAGTTCATGCTCGCCGGGCAGCAGCGAGCCGGGCTGGTGCCGGCCGGCGAAAATCGCCGCCTGCAGGTCGCGGGCCAGATTGGCGTAACGCGGCTCAGCCATGTGGTTTCCTTCCATGGCACGCTTGTTCGCACATTTGTGATGTTCGGACAATAGCGCCCGGCCTGCCGTCCCGGCGGGGAAGGCTTGTCCCAATCGAGTGCGCCAGCCTGCGCCACCTCGATTCGCGGCGACGTTCCGGGTGTGAATCGGCGCCCCAACTATGACGCTAACAAACTCTTCCAAAACAATGGCTTGTTGCGCCGATCGGCTCCGGAGCCCCACGTCGAATAATAGCCTCTTCCGAGCCTGCTCTGGAAGGCGCGCCGGTGTGATGGCGGTGAGGAGGCTTAGGGATCACTTTTTCACTTATTGCAGATAGACAGACGGGGAACTATATTGGCTCCCGGAAGGGAGCTCGTCATGACCACCCATGTCCTGGAGTTCCTCGATCTGTCGAACCAGGACCGGAAGCGCGCTCAGCTCCTGCCTGACCTTGGCAAGGGCGATCAGATCGAGGTCCGGGTGCGGCGAAAGTCCGGCGAGGAACAGACCGTCGCGCTGCCTCCCAAAGCTGCCGCGCTCCTGCATACCGCGCTGGGCCATCTCCTTCAAGGCGAGCGCGTTGCCGTCCTCGCCGAGGACCAAGAGCTCAGCCCCAACGATGCGGCTGATATTCTCGGCATCTCCCGCCCGCTCGTCGTCCATCGCATGGACATCGGCGATCTGCCTTTCCGCTATGTTGGCAAGCATCGCCGCGCCAGGCTGAGGGACGTTCTCGCCCTGAAGGCCAAGATAGACGCGCAGCAGGCAGCGATGACGGCGCTGGCGGAGAACACCGAGACTCCCATGCGCGACTATGGCCTTTGAGCCGCCGGTCGCAGTCTATGACGCCTGCGTCCTTTACCCCTTCCATCTTCGCAATCTTCTGGTCCAATGCGCCGTCGATCGGGTGGTCGAAGCGCGCTGGATCGACGCAATCCACGACGAGTGGATTCACAATCTTTCCGCCAACGATCCCAAGATTCTGCTGCGCCATCTCCACGCAGCACGAGAGCTGATGAATGCTGTGCTGCCGGGCGCAAGGGTAACCGACTAGGAGAGCATGACGATCTGTGGGGTGGCCCGGGCGGGCGGCTTGGCTGGGGTGGCAGCCTGGCCGGATGAGGCGAAGGCCGAACCCGCCCCTGCCAAGAGAAGACCCCACAGATCGTCATGCTCTCAGCCTGCTCGGGGTTTCCTCATAAACAGCCGCAGGAGCAAGAGGTTTTACGTCCCGCGCCGGCGGCGTAGGGGTCGGGCGCGGCTGTGCCGAATCGTCAGCGCCGCCGGGTGCGCACGACTCGGGAACGCAACCCCGTAGGGCGCCGAGCCGCCAGGACATGGCACGTGCCAACCGTCCTCTCCTCCCCGGCTCCTGGCCTAGTCAGCCCGATCCCCGCCACAGGGCGTCCCGACTCGGCCGTTCGCAGCACCGGCACGGTGCGGAATCCCGGGCTGCGGAGCCTTTGTTTTCAGTGGCCGGTAGCGGCGTTTCGTTTCCTGCCGATGGCAGCGAACGTTCGCGGCAGGATACTCGGCCGGCGTGTCAGGTCTCGTCCGGGCGGACGGGAGCCGGTTGCCCCGCCGCCTTCCATGCGCCAGTTGTTTGCAGCTCTCTCCCGAGTTCCAGGATCACGCGCCTGACCTCCTCGCACGCCGGCGTCCCTCCGGGAAGCACGGAGGCGGCGAGCGAGACGGATCGCGAAACTCTGGGCTCGATGATCTTCAGCGCCCGCAGCCGGCCGGACAAGATCTCGTCCCGCACGGCCCCTTCCGCCAGGATGGCGAAAGCGTCTCCTGCGCGCGCCAAGCGTACCACCACGGCCCGCGAGTCGACCTCATAGGCGACATCGAGGCGGACGCCGTGGCTTCGCGCCATCGCCTCCAGAAGCCGCCGCAGCGAATGGGACATGCCCGGAAGCACGAGCGGATAGCCGCTCAGCCCGGCGAAGGGAATAGAGCGCATTCCGGCCGGAAACGCACCCGCCTCTCCAACCAGGCACAGTTCCTCGACCAGCATGGCATCGAGCCGATGGTTGAGGTTCGGTTCGGCATCGAACAGGATCGCGAGGTCAAGCCGTCTCGTCTGCACCCACTCGTTGAGATAGCCGCTCAGCGATTCGACGAGGTGGACGCGCACGCCGGGGACTTTCTCCTTCGCGCGCGCAAGCAACGGAAGCGAGAGAATCGGGCTGACCGACGAAGGCAGGCCGACGGTGACGAGACCGGTGACCGGCTGGTCCCGATCCTTGATGACCGCGGGCACCTGTTCCAGTTGGCGAAGGATGCTCAGGCCATAGCGGAACAGACGCTCCCCGGGCGCGGTGACGGCGATGCCGCGCGGTGAACGCACCAGCAGCCTGGTTGCGAAGCGGGCTTCGAGCGCCTTGATCTGGCGGCTGAGCGCAGGCTGCGCCACGTTGAGGTAGCGTGCGGCGGCGGAAAAACTGCCGAGCTCGGCGATCGTGACGAAGTACCGCAGCGACCGGATATCCATCGCTCGCCCCCTATGCCGATTCGATATACGCCTCCGCCCGCAAATTGTCTTTCCATCGTTCTGCCGCATCGTGGGAGGCTTCCGCACAGAGGTGCACGGGCGAGAGGCACCGAAGGAACCGTACCAGGACATGCTCTCCACAGGTGAGTGCTCCCTTTCTGTTGCCGCGACGGTGGCCGGCGGCAAAACCGCCGGCAGCGATCGGCGATCGGCGCCCCGGGCCTTGCCCACCGTGCCGCCTGCCTCCCGCCATTCCCAGCCAGAGACCTGCACGCCGTTCAAGCAAGAGGTGTTCGATCCCGCGCGAAAGGGGCCGCTCGCGGGGATTCGCGTGCTCGACTTCTCGCGGCTGATGTCGGGCAACATGCTGAGCCTGCAGCTCGCCGACTTCGGCGCCGAGGTGGTGAAGGTCGAGGCGCCCGGTCGAGGTGACACGCTGCGCGACTGGCACGCCGCCGGAGTGAGCGCGCACTGGAAGGTCTATGGCCGGAACAAGAAAAGCATCACGCTGAACCTCAAGTCGACGGATGCCCCGCAGGTGATCCTCGATCTCGTTTCCCACTTCGACGTGATGATCGAGAGCTTTCGCACCCAGTATCTCGAGCGGCTCGGCGTCGGTCCCGAGCGGCTCCTGGCCGCCAATCCGAATCTCGTGCTCACCCGCATATCGGGATTTGGCCAGACCGGTCCCTACGCCATGCGGCCGGGCTTCGGCACGCTGGTCGAGGCGATGTCGGGGTTCGCCGCACGCAACGGCTTCGAGGACCGCGAGCCCGTGCTCCCGCCGCTCGCGCTCGCCGACATGGTCGCCGGCCTCGCAGGAGCGATGGCGACGCTGGCCGCGGTTCGCGAGGTGGAGGTCAATGGCGGCGCGGGCCAGGTCGTCGATGTCAGCCTGCTCGAGCCGATGGTCTCCATTCTCGGCCCCGAGGCGCTCATCCACCGGCTGACCGGGGAGACGCGCAGGCGCGTCGGCAGCCGCTCGGAATCGAGCGCGCCGCGCAACGTCTACCCGACGAGCGACGGGCGCTGGCTGGCCATCTCCGCCTCCACCCAGCGCATGACGGAGCGACTGTTCGGCGCCATCGGACGCGACGATCTCAACCAGGACCCTCGCTACCGCACGAATGCCGAGCGGGTTAAGCGGCATGACGAAGTGGACGCGATCGTCGGAGGGTGGATCAAGGAACGCACGCTCGCGGAGAACATCCGCCTCCTCGAGGACGCCGGCGTCACCGCCGCACCGGTCTACGATGTCGCCCAGTTCCTCGCCGACCCCCACGTCCGCGAACGCGGCATCATCGTCGAGACACCGGACGACGAGTTGGGCTCGGTGCCGACGCACGCGATCGTCCCGAGATTGAGTGGCACGCCGGGGGCGTTCCGTCTGCGGGCGCCGTCGATCGGGCAGCACAACGACGAGGTCTATGGCCGGATCGGCTACCACGCCGAGCGCCTGAGGGCGTTGCGCGATGCCGGCACCGTCTGAAAGCAGGAAACCGCGATGACCGGCCGTCAGCACAAGGAGCGCCCACTCTGGCGCTCCCAGCTCATCGTTCCCGTGAACGTCGAGAAGTATGTCGCCAGGGCCCACACGCGCGGCGCAGACGCGATCATTCTCGACCTCGAGGACAGCATCACGCCTGCGGAAAAGATGAACGCCCGAGGCTTGGTCGCCGACGCGGCGCGGCACGCGGCGATCGGCGGAGCCGATATCCTGGTGCGGATCAACCGGCCGCTCGAGCTCGCCGTGCGGGATATTGAGACCGTTGTCTCGCCCAGCGTCGTCGGGCTGGTGCTGCCCAAGGTCGAGACCGCGAGCCACGTGCGCCTTCTTGCGGAAGTGGTGGATGTGGTCGAGGCGCAAAAGGGCCTGCCGAACGGCCATACCAGGTTCGTGGTCCTGATCGAGACCGCCGAGGCGTTCTTCCATATGCGTGAGATCGCCGGCGCCCACGAGCGGGTGAATGCTGTCTCGCTCGGCAGCGAGGACTTCACTCTTGCCACTCACTCCCAGCCCGACCCGGACGTCCTGCTCTATCCGAAGCAGCAGGTGGTCATCGCCGCCTATGCCGCCGGCGTGCTCCCGCTCGGCGTGATCGGCTCGGTCGCCACATACCAGGACATCGAAGGCTACCGGCGCGCCATTGCGCGGTCGCGGCGCTTCGGCTTCCAGGGCGGTTCGTGCATCCACCCGGCGATCGTGCCTCTGCTGAACGCAGGCTTTGCTCCTTCGCAGGAGGAGATCGCCGAGGCCGACCGCATGATCGCGGGATTCGAGGAGGCCAAGACCAAGGGGCGCGGATCGGTTTCGGTCGACGGCAAGATGGTCGACATTCCGGTGGTGCTGCGGGCCAGGCAGGTGCTCGACATTGCCGGGCGCATCAAGGCGCTCAAACCTGCGAGCGAATACGCCGGCTAGCGGACACGTGACGCCGATTTTCCTCCGCAGAGTCCCTTGCCGATGCGAGTCCGGCCAGTAGAATGATGGAACGAAAAAGACGCGGCAACGAACCGCCCGATGAGCTGCGGGTGGGATGTCCGGCACGATCGACAGCAACGCCACGGCGAGGCCGCGCTCGGCCTTCGGATTTTCCGGTCCGCAGGAACCGAGGCTGGCCCGACGCCGCCGGGCAGTCCTGCACGCGATCACCATGACAGCAAGGGAAGGCGAACCGTACCATGCCATTTTCACTTTCACGCAAGCAGTTCGTCGGTGGTGCCGTTGCCACCCTGGGCCTGACCGCATTCCTGCCGCGCCGGGCGCGCTCCGCGCCGAACCGGTTCAGGCTCGGGTGCGACATCCCGCCGGATCATCCAATCGGTACGCATCTCGTCGCGGCGGCCAAGAATGTCGGGAGCGCCACGAACGGGCAGGTCGAGATCGACGTCTTCCTGAACAACGAGCTGGGTGACGACACCCACATGCTCGCCCAGCTCCGGTCCGGAGTGATCGAGTTCATGGCTGTCGGTGACAACATCCTGGCCGAGCTCGTGCCGAGCGTTGCCATCGACAACATCGGCTTTGCGTTCAAGGACGCGACGACCGCCTTTGCCGCCCTCGACGGTACGGTGGGGGACATCACTCGTGCCGACATGCACAAGACCGGTCTGCACGCGATGCCGAAGATCTGGGACGAGGGCTTTCGGGAGATCACCTCGAGCACCAAGCCCATCAAGACGCCTCAAGATCTCCGCGGTTTCAAGATCCGCGTGCCGCCGAGCCCGATTTCGCTTTCCCTTTTCAAGGACCTCGGCGCATCGCCGCTGACGCTCAATGCCACCGAGTTGTATACCGCCCTGCAGACCCATCTCGCCGACGGCCAGGAGAATCCTCTCGGTACGATCGAGGCCAACAAGTTCTACGAGGTGCAGAAGTACTGCTCGCTTACCAACCACATGTGGGTCGGTTACTGGGTGGTCGCCAACCTCCAGGCCTGGAACCGCATTCCTGGCCACCTGCAGGGGATCATCGAGAACGCGTTCGACGCCGAGGTCCCGGCGCAGAGAAGCGAGACCGAACACCTCAACAACTCGTTGATCCCGAAGCTCGAGTCACAAGGGCTGACCTTCAATCGGCCCGATATTGCCCCGTTTCGCCAGGCGCTCATCCGTTCCGGGTTTTACACGCATTGGCAAACCCAGTTCGGGACGACGCTCTGGGCGGCGCTCGAGAAGTACAGCGGACCGATCGGCTGAGTGCCGACGCCGCAAGGCGCATCATGCGGGGCTCTTTCGCCCTGCGCATGGTGTTGACGTGGGTGACCGAGATCCCGGCGGCCGCCCTCGTTGGCGTCGAGGTCGTGATCCTGTTCGCGGGGGTCATCTGGCGTTACGCCCTGGACAGTCCCCTGGTGTGGAGCGACGAGCTCGCCGAGATGCTGTTCCTGTGGCTGGCGATGCTGGGGGCGGTGATCGCGTTGCGCCGCCGGGAGCATATGTGCATGACCGCCCTCGTCGCGCGCCTTCCGCCCCGCCGGCGGCGCTTCCTCGGCGCCGTCGTCGCCATGGCGGTCGTGACCTTCGTGGCCGAGCTGCTGCCGCAGGCGGCTTCGTACATGATTTCAGTCAACGCCATCACCTCGCCGACGCTCGGAATTCCGGACTCCTGGCGCGTTGCCGGACTGGTGGTCGCACTCGTTCTGCTGCTGGTCGCTGCCGTCGAGCAACTGCTGGGCGAGCTCGCGTGGCGCGAGCTTCTTGCGGCGGCCATGATCGTTGCGCTGCTCGGCCTCGGCTTCTGGAGCGCACAGCCCGAACTGCTGGCCATGCGGGAGGGAAGTCTCGTCATCTTCTTCGTCGGTCTGGTAAGCCTTTGCATCGCTGCCGGCGTTCCGATCGCGTTCAGCTTCGGCCTCTCGACCCTCGCCTACATCATGTTCGGGACTCACATTCCGCTGTCGATCGTGGTCGATCAGATGGACCAGGGGATGTCCTCGATCGAGCTGCTCGCTGTGCCGATGTTCGTGCTGCTCGGGCTGCTTTTGGAGATGAGCGGGATTGCTCGTGTGCTGGTGGAGCTGATGAGCGCGCTGGTCGGGCACAAGCGGGGCGGGCTGTCGTACGTGCTGCTGGGCGCGATGTACCTCATCTCGGGCATCTCGGGATCCAAGGCCGCCGACCAGGCGGCGGTGGCGCCGGTCCTGTTTCCGGAAATGAAGCGACGCGGCTCGCACCCGGGCGAGCTCGTGGCGCAGCTTGCGGCGGCGGCGGCCATGTCGGAGACGATTCCGCCGAGCCTCGTGCTGATCATCGTCGGCTCGGTCACGGGCGTCTCCATTTCGGCGCTGTTCACCGGCGGCCTTCTGCCGGCGACGGTAGCCGCGGTCGCGCTGGTGGCGGTGATCGCCGTGCGCTCCAGAAGCGACGTGCCGAGCGGGCGGCGCGCAACGCCGGCGCAGCTCGCGCGTGCCTTCGTCGTCGCCATCCCGGCGCTGGTGCTGCCGTTCCTGATCCGGTTCGTCGTCCTGGAGGGCATCGCCACGGCCACCGAAGTGGCGACCGTCGGGGTGGTATACGCCGCCATCGTAGGCCTGATCGTGTACCGCTGCTTCGACTGGCGCCGGCTGTTTCCGATCCTGGTCGACACGGCGTCACTGTCTGGCGCGATCCTCCTGATCATTGGCACCGCGACGTCGATGGCATGGGCGCTGACGCAGGCCGGCTTTGCGCAATCGCTCGCCACTATGATGACGAACATGCCCGGAGGCCGGATCGGTTTTCTGGCCATTTCGATCGTCGTCTTCGTGATCCTTGGCAGCGTTCTCGAGGGCCTCCCCGCGATGGTCCTTTTCGGCCCGCTGCTCTTCCCGGTCGCGCGCGGACTTGGGATCAATGAGGTCCATTACGCGATCGTGGCCATCCTGGCGATGGGAATCGGGTTGTTTTCGCCGCCGTTCGGGGTAGGGTTCTATCAGACGTGCCTGATCGGTCGCGTTACCAGCGACGAGGCGCTGGGAAAAATTTGGCCGTACCTGGGGGCTCTCGGGGCCGCCCTTGTTATCGTTGCGGCGGTGCCCTGGCTTTCGACCGGCTTCCTGCACTGACGGAGCACCAGGTGCCGAAGGCGAATGGACCAGGCCTGCCCATGGCCGAGGATGAACCGAGGCAGCGGATGGTCCGCTGCGGAGAGACTGGGGGCGAGGAGAAGCGTCAATGAACCAGACCGCAGGGAGCGCGGTGCATGAAACTTTCTCCGTGGCGGCGCGGATCAATCGTCTGCCCGTCACGGCCTTCCATCGCCGGCTGGTGGCGGCCTGCGCCGTCGGCCTCTTCTTCGACATCTTCGATCTCTATATGGCCGGCTATATCGGCGCCCGGCTCCTGAAATCCGGCTTCTTCACGCCGCACGAGCTCTATCTCTTCTTCTCCGCCGCCTTTGCCGGAATGTTCTTTGGCGCCATCATCATCGGCTATGCTGGCGACGTGCTCGGCCGCCGGGCGATGTTCCTGCTCGGCCTGATCGGGTACTCCGTTCTGATGGTGCTGGCCGCCTTTGTCCCGTCGGCCGGCTGGCTGATCGCCGCGCGTTTCGTGGCCGGGCTCGGGCTCGGCGCCGAATACATCGTCGCCGATACTTATCTCGGGGAGATGCTGCCGCGGCAATGGCGGGCGCGCTACATCGGCTTCACCTACGCCGCCGCGACCGTCGGCTCTCCGGTGGTGGCGTTCCTCGCAACCCTGCTGGTACCGCACCAGTTCGCCGGCATCGACGGCTGGCGCGTGCTGATGCTGCTCGGCGGCATCGGTGCATTCGCCGGCTGGTGGGTGCGCATTGCGATGGTCGAATCGCCGCGCTGGCTTGAAGCGAAGGGACGGCACGCGGAGGCCGCGCGCGTTCTCGACGGCGTCGAACGCGAAGTGGCGGCGGAGTTCCGGCGGGCCGCTGCCGGCGCCGCGTGAGGAGGGCGCGGTCGTGGCGAGCCGCCATGTGCCGCTCTCCGAACTCGTCACCGGCCGCTACCGGGGACGGCTAGCGCTGATGGTCGCATTCCAGTTCCTGCAGACTTTCGGCTATTTCGGCTTCCTGATCTGGGCGCCGACGATCCTGGTCAAGGAGGGCTTCGTGCTCGTGCACGCCCTGTTCTATGTCGCGCTGACGATGATCCTCGGGCCGGTCGGCGCGTTCATCGGCGCTCTCTTCGTCGAGCGGTGGGAACGCAAATGGGCGATCGCGACCCTCGCCGCCGGAATCGCGGTCTTCGGCCTCGCCTTCGCCGTCTCGCGGAGCCCCGTGCTGATCGTCCTCAACGGCGGCCTCGTCACGCTGCTCAGCAACTGGTTCGTGGCGGCATTCCATCCCTACCAGGCGGAAATCTTCCCGACGCGCCTGCGCGCGACCGCGGGCGGATTCGCCTATGCCTGGAGCCGCTTCGGCGTTGCCGTCTCGGCGCCGGTCATCGGCTTCATCCTGATGACGTTCGGCGTCGTCGGCGTGTTCACCGTGATTGCCGTGGCGATGCTGTTGATCACCGTCATCATCGGTGCATTCGGGCCACGGACCAACAGCCTCGCGCTGGAAGTCATCGCGGAATAACGCATCGGCGCGCGGGATTGCGGAGGAGAAAAAGTTGGAATGGATCAGGCCCCGCCATACCAGGTCGTCGAGCGGTTCGTCCGGCCGCGGTCGGTCGCGGTGGTCGGCGCCTCGGACCGGATGGACTACGGCGGACGGCTGCTGCGCAATCTGCGCGAGGGCGGCTTCACGGGCCCGATCTATCCGATCAACCCGCGGCGGCCAGAGGTGCAGGGGATGCGCGCCTGGGCCGATGTCGGCGACATTCCGGAGGCGGCCGATCTCGCGGTGGTCGTGGTTCCCGGCCATGCCATCGCGGGCGTGGTCGAGGCCTGCGGCCGGCGCGGCATCGGCGCCTGCGCCGTCATCACCGCCGGCTTCAGCGAGCGCGGCGCGGAAGGAGAACGCGAGCAGGAAGCGCTGGTGCGGATTGCGCGGGCGGCGGGCGTCCGTCTCTCCGGCCCGAACAGCCTCGGCATCGCCAACATCACCGAGCGCATCTTCGCCACCGCCTCTTCGAACACAAGCTGGGGCCCGAGCGCGGTTCGCCCCGCCGGCATCACCCTCATTTCACAAAGCGGCGCGCTCGCCTTCAACCCGCTGCCGAGCCGCGCCGCCGAACGGGGCATCGGCTTGCGCGCGATCGTTTCGGTCGGCAACCAAGCCGACCTCACGGTCGTCGATTTCCTCGAATACTTCATCGATGCGGACGAGGAGACCAAAGTCCTTGCCCTCTTTCTCGAAGGCCTGCCGCCGGGCCAAGGGCGGCGTCTGCTCGCGGCCGCGCGCCGCAGCAGAAAGCCGATCCTCGCCGTCAAGGTCGGCAGGGCCCCGGGCACGGCGGCCGTCGCGCGCTCGCACACCGCCGCGCTCACCGGCGATGACGCGATCTACCAGGGCGCCTTCCGTGCCGCTCGGATCGTCCGCGTCGAGGACCTCGACGATCTCTGGGAGACGGGCGCCCTGCTCGGGGCAACCGGTGCCTTCACGCCCGCTCAGGCTCCCGTTGCGAGCGCCGGCGCCGGCGGCGTCGGCTTCCTCTCCAATTCGGGAGGCATGAACTCGCTCTTTGCCGACCTTTGCGGCGTGCACGGGGTGCCGCTCGCGAGCCTCGGGGCCGAGAGCCTCGCGGGGATCGAAAGCGTCCTCGCCGGTTTTGGAGCGGCCGGCAATCCGGCAGACGTCACCGGCAACATCGCCCGCCCCTCGCTGGTCGAGCTGCTCGATGTGTTCGCCGCCGATCCCGCGGTCGATCTCCTCGTTGTCGGCACGACCTCCGCCGCGAGCG
Source organism: Pseudomonadota bacterium (assembly GCA_021816925.1). Classification (GTDB taxonomy): domain Bacteria; phylum Pseudomonadota; class Alphaproteobacteria; order Acetobacterales; family Acetobacteraceae; genus JAKAWQ01. The sequence continues at coordinate 4,545 of JAKAWQ010000056.1, read as the reverse complement.
GCCAGCGTTCGCTCGACATTGCGAGCAATATCCAGATCGCGCGGCAGCGCACGCAAAAGCCATTCGTCGTTCTCTGGTCCTCGGCGATAACGCCCGCCAGGGCGGCCGGAGGGGTGGAGAATTCGGGCGTGGCCATGCTGAGGGACGCCGGGCTGCCCCTGTTCCACGAGCCGGCCAAATGCGCGCGCGCGCTCGGCTGGCTGTACGCCTATCGCGGAGCCTTCCACGGGGCGGATCCGGAGGCGGAGGAGAGTGCGTTGGAACTCCCCCGGGAGATCGCGGCGACGGCCTGGAAGGAGACCCAGACGGACGCGCTCCGCCTGCTCGCCCTCGCCGGCATCCCGGCCGCCGAGGTCCTGGCCTCGGCGAGCGCCGAGGAGGCCGCGGCGGGCGCCGGCCGTCTCGGGTTTCCGCTCGTGCTGAAGATTGAGGCTCCGGGTCTCCGGCACAAGACGGAGCTCGGCGGCGTGCGCGTCGACATCACCGACCTCGCCGGGCTCGCCCGCGAATGGGGATCGCTTTGGCAGGCGACCGAGGCACTCGGCCCGGCGCGCCGCATCCTGATCCAGCCGCAGGTCCCGGACGGGCTCGAGCTGCTGCTCGGTGGCCGCATCGATCCGGTGTTCGGGCCGGTCGTCGGGCTCGGCGCCGGCGGCACCGCGGTCGAGATCGAGCGCGACCTCGCATTCCGTCCCGCGCCGCTCGGCGCCGCCACCGTGCGCGACATGCTGAGCGGCCTCAGGATCAGCCGGCGCTTCGGCGGCGTCCGCGGCAGCCGGCCCCGCGACGTCGAGGCCCTCGTCGCGGCGGTCGTACGCTTCGCCGCCCTCACGGAGGAACTGGCGAAGAGCGGAGCGGAGATCGAGATCAATCCGCTGGTGCTGCTTCCCACCGGTTTCGGCGTTCGCGCCGTCGATGCGCGCCTCACCCTCGAGCCGGCTCACCATGACTGAACGCGGGCGCGTTCGGACTCGTCGCGTTCCCATCGCCCCCTGACAAAGGACCCTGTGCGCATGCGCCCTTCCGAGGCTCGCGAGATGCCGATCTGGCGCTCGATGTTGTTCGTGCCCGTCAATGTCCCGAAGTACGTCGAGAAGGCGCACACGCGCGGCGCCGATGCCGTTGTCCTCGATCTCGAGGACAGCATCGCGCCGGACGACAAGGAGGAGGCGCGCACGATGGTGGCAGCGGCGGCATCGCTCTGCGCCAAGGGCGGAGCCGATATCCTGGTCCGGATCAACCGGCCGATCGAGCTTGCCGTCCGCGACATCGAGACCGTCGTCTCGCCGATCGTGAAGGGCCTCAAGCTGCCGAAGATTGAGAGCGCGAGCCACGTCCGCCTGCTTGCCGAGCTGGTCGAGGCCATCGAGCGGCGCCGCGGCATGCCGCTCGGCCAGACGATGTTCCTGCCGGCGATCGAAACCGCGGCCGCCTTCTTTCGTGCCGAAGAGATCGCTGCGGCGCATCCCCGCAATGTCTCCCTGACCCTTGGTGCCGAGGACTTCACCGCCTCCATCGGCGCCGCCCCGGATCCGGAGGTCATGGTTTATCCCAAGCAGCATGCGCTCATCGCCGCGCGCGCCGCGGGCCTGCGCGCCTTCGGCGTGGTCGGCTCGGCCGCCAACTACCGCGACCGGGACGCCTTTCGCGAGATGATCCGAAAATCCCGGCGCTTCGGCTTCCAGGGCAGCACCTGCATCCACCCGGCGATCGTGCCGCTCCTCAACGAAGGCTTCAGCCCGACACCGGAGGAGATCAGCGATGCCGAGCGGGTGGTGAGCGGCTATCACCGTGCGGTTGCGGAGAAACGCGGCTCCTTCAGCATCGATGGCAAGATGATCGACATCCCGATCGTCGAGCGCGCGCAGGAGCTTCTCGGGATCGCCCGCCGCTTCGCCGGTCGCGGCCGAAACCACGCCTGATCATCCGTCCGCACACGCCGGAAAAGAGGAAAAAGCGACCATGGAGACGGGAGAAGTTCGAGCCTCCGAACCGCCGCCGCGCGGGGCGTGCGACTGCCACGCCCATGTCTACGGGCCGCCCGAGCGCTATCCTCTGCGCCCGGGCGGCCGCTACACGCCGCCGGCCATGTATCTTGCCGAGTATCAGCGGATGCTCGCCCGTCTCGGGATCGATCACGCCGTGATCGTTCAGCCGACCGTCTACCAGGACAATGCCGCCACCGCGGACGCGCTCGCCGCTTCCGCCGGCGCCTGGCGCGGCGTCGCCAAGTTCACCGCCGGCGGCCCGCCCACCGGTCTCCCGCGCCTGGACCGGGCCGGGTTCCGTGGCGTCCGCGTGCACGGGATCGGCAAGGAGGCCGAGCTCGACGGAATCGAGGACATCGCGCGGCAGATCGCCCCGTTCGGCTGGCACATCCAGCTCCACATGGAGGCGCGCTTCCTGCAGGAGATGGAATCGCGCCTCCGTGCACTGCCGGTGCCGGTCGTGCTCGATCATTTCGCGCGCGTGCAGCCCGAACAGGGCCCCGCCAGCGCAGCGATGCACGCGCTTCTCCGCCTGCTCGCCGGCGGGCGCTGCTGGGTCAAGCTCTCCGGCCCCTATCTCGTGAGCAAGCTCCGCTCGCCCTACCCGGATCTCGTGCCGATCGCCAAGGCGCTGGTCACCGCCCGGCCGGACCACATGCTCTGGGGAACCGACTGGCCGCATCCCTCGCACGAAACTCCGCTGCCGGACGACACCGCCTTCCTCGCCCTGCTCGCGACGTGGGTCCCCGACCGGGCCACCAGGGAGATGATACTCGTCAGCAATCCCGCGGCACTCTACGGCTTCGAAATAGTGCCGCAATAAAGTCCGCACGTGCTCGCCTCACGCCGCCGCGGCCGCCGCGTCGTTCAGCGCCGCGGCCGCCGGCACCGTTTCCAGCGTCCGGCAGAGCGCAACGAGCCGATCGATCGCCGCGCTGGAGAGGGCCGGTGCGGCCAGCCGCCCGAGCTTCCGCACCAGTGCGGCGTCGCTCATCGGGTTCGCAATGCTTCCGCTCGCATGCGCCACGTGATGCTCGGACGTGCTGCCGTCCTGCACTGTCACGCGCACGCAGGCCTCGTCCTTGCCGAGGCTCGCGACCGCTTCGGGACTGACGCGGGCCCGAAGCGCGAGGGTGGCCTGATCGCGCGCCGCCGCATCGGAGAATTCCTCTTCATTGCCGGCCCCGCGGACGAATGCGACAGCCGCGGCATGATAGACGCTGAACTTGGCCTCGAGTCCGGTCTGCGGTACCTTCCTGCCGGTCAGCTCCAGCACTAGCGGGTGCACCTCGAGCGCGATACGCGCGATTTGCGAAGGGTCCGATATCCGGCTTTCGCGGAGCACCAGGCAGCCATCGATGACAGGGTGCAGCACCACGCCGCAGGCATAGGGCTTGTACGAGTTGCGGAGCAGCGCGAAGGGCTGGCCGAGGCGCTCCGGCACTTCGGCGAGGCTTGCGCCGCAGCCGAGGATCTCGGCGAAGCCGCGCCTGCCCTCCAGCATCTCCGCCCCGGCGGTAAACCCCCGCTCGGCCAGCAGCGCGGCCAGCAATCCGCCCTGCGCGGCATGCCCGACGTGAAACGGCTTGCACATGCTGCCGAACGCCGCCCTCAGACCCCTCGCCTGTGTCGCGGCGATACCAAGGGCGTGCGCGAGCTTTTCCGGGCCGAGGCCGAGCATCCGCCCGCAGGCGGCCGCCGCGCCGAGGACGCCGACGGTGCCGGTGATATGCCACCCGGCGGCGTAATGTGGGGCGTGGATAGCCTCGGCAATGCCTGCCTCGACCTCGACGCCGAGGACGAAGGCGAGCATGAAATCGGCGCCGCTCTGCGGACGCTGCCCGAGCAGCGCGAGTTGCGCCGCCACCACCGGTCCCGTCGGATGGACCGCGCACGAAAGAAGCGTGTCGTCGAAGTCGAAGACATGCGAGCTCGTGCCGTTGACCAGCGCGGCGTTGAGGGCATCGAGGCGCTCGCGCCGACCGAACACGGGGGCTTGCGGCGGCCCCGCAAACGGCTGCACCGCCGCGAGTGCGGCGTCCACCGTTGCGTGGCGCGATGCGCCAATGGCGCAAGCGAAGAAGTTGATCAGGGCGCGCGCTGTCTCATGGCGCACCGCCGGGGCAAACTCCTCCGGCCGCCGCGATGAAACATACGCCGCGATCGCCCGTGCAATATCGCTCATCAGTGGACTCCTCCCTCGATGTCTCGCTCCACGGCGCTCTCCGGCTATCCGCCTGTGGAAGCATCGGAAAGTGTGGGGTGGTCGGGCCGGCCGACGAGGGAGGCAGCTCCGGAGCCGACCACAACGCTCTGTCCCCTGACCAATCGTAGCGCAGCCATCCCACACTTTCCGATGCTCCCTCCTTTCCGGGGTTCTCGTGCCCGGCGTGCAGAAAGTGACGCTAAGGAAGTGCAGCCTTTTCAGAGGGTTATGCTGAGATGCAGTAATAGCGGCAAAACCCCGGGCAGGTGGTGGTATCAGGCGGGCTGGCCGCGGCAGCGGACGAGGTCCGGGAGGGGCGGAATGACGCGCGGGCCGGGGATCTGGAGGCGG
>JAKAWQ010000140.1 GCA_021816925.1 Pseudomonadota bacterium | reverse complement strand
ATCCCCCCGCAGATCATCAAGCCCCAGCACTCCTGAACCACCGCCCCGGCATAGTGACTACAAAAATGCCTACCCCCTTGATCCAAACCAACTTTGCCATGAGAAATCTGGAAGTTGGGCTAGCGCGATATTGTTCGGTCCGAGATCGCCTGATAGTGTCGCAACCCACCGAGACGGTTCGGCCGGCTGGGCAACAACGGCGAATGGCGCAATTTGGAGGACGGAATGCCGCACGATGCACCGGATGGAGCCGAAAATGGTGGAGATGCAGCAGCCACGGCGAATTACAATCGGCTGGTGCAACTGAATTTCAGCAACGAGGAGCAGCGGCTGAGCAATTTCCTCCGCGCCCTTTACCGGGCATCGCATCCCCAGGGCGATGCGGCGGCGATGCCGTTCCTGGTCGGCGGAGCGCTGGTCTACAACGGCGCGAATATCCGCATTTCCGGTGACGGCGGCGTTTTCTATTGGCTTTGGAACAACTCGCCAAGCCTGCGGACAGCGCCCCGCACCGGCGTTTTGACCGGTTCATCGCACCAGTCCGACCTGCCGCAATACGAGATCTATCTGCAGGGCGCGGGTGTCTTTCTGGTTGGCATGTCCAACAATTTCGCCAATGTTCCTGGCCCGCATACGTGGTTTCAGAGCGAAAAACATGCGGCGATGGGGAACTGGGGCCAGTGGATCCTGCACGGCACGACGTACTTCGAGCATGCGATGTCGGGATGGCAACAGGTGGGTGCCTTCGGCACCTCGCCATACAGCGAAAAATCCAATAACGCGCTGGTCGTGCTCGCCGGCAACTACCCGGCGTACTGATGCTGCCGGCCGTGCCGGCAGCGCGGGAAATTGGGCAAGCCTTGCTCGCCGCGACACCGCTCGCTAGGAAGCCGTTCGGCGGGCAAGGGGCGGAACGATGGGCGGCGAAGCAGGGCGGCGCATGATCAAAACCGAGACGCACGGACGGGCAGGGCTGATCCGCCTCGATCGGCCGGAGGCACTGAACGCGCTCTCGGATGCGCTGATGGAAGAACTGGGCGCGGCGCTCCTCGGTTTTGACGCCGACCCGGCAATCGGAGCGATCGTCATCACCGGGTCCGAGCGGGCCTTTGCTGCCGGCGCCGATATCCGCGAGATGCAGGACCGGCGCTTTCCCGGGACATTTCGGGAGGATTTCATTGGCGCACGCTGGGAGACGGTGCTTCGCGTGCGAAAGCCCGTGATCGCGGCGGTCGCGGGGTTCGCGCTCGGCGGTGGCTGCGAGCTTGCGATGATGTGCGATATCGTACTCGCCGCCGATACGGCGAAGTTCGGCCAGCCGGAGATCACGCTCGGGATTATCCCGGGTGCCGGCGGCACGCAACGGCTGGCACGCGCGGTTGGCAAGTCCAAGGCCATGGAGATGGTGCTGACGGGCCGCGTGCTCTCGGCGGAAGAGGCGGAGCGGGCGAATCTCGTGGCGCGGGTCGTACCGGCAGCGGAACTGCTAGCGGAGGCGATCAAGGTTGCGGAACGGATCGCGGCGCTTTCGCCGGTCGCGGCGGCAATGGCCAAGCAGGCGATCAACGTGGCGTTCGAGAGCACATTGCGGGAGGGCGTACGCCACGAGCGTCAGCTCTTCCTCTCGCTGTTCGGCAGCGCCGATCAGCGGGAGGGAATGGCGGCGTTCCTGGATAAGCGCAAGCCTCGGTTCGGTGAGGGTTGACGGCGGAGGATGCCGGAGCAGAGGCCATTGTGGGACGGTGCCGGCGCGCCCGGGGTCGGTTGCTTGACTTGCGATGCGCCGCTCTCTAAAAGTGCGGCTCCGCAAATCCTAGGTATTCGCGGCCTCACGTTTGCAGCAGTCATCCAACAGTTCGCCCTCGCACGGGCGGCAGGGAGCCAATGAGAATGGCCAACACGGCTTCCGCGAAGAAGCGCATCCGGCAGACGGTGCGCGCAACCGCGCGCACTCGCGCGCGCAAGGCGCGCATGCGGACCTTCATCAAGAAGGTGGAAGAGGCGGTCGACGGAGGTAATCCGGCGGCCGCAGCTGCGGCACTCAAGGCGGCGCAGCCGGAGATGCAGAGAGCCGCAGGCAAGCGCGTCGTGCATGCGAATCAGGTGGCGCGCAAGCTTTCGCGTCTTTCCGCCAGGATCAAGAGCCTCGGAACCTCCTGATCCGCGCCGGTCTCCGGCGCCACATGTGCCGGTAAAGCAGCAGCAATCGCACACGATGTCACCTATAGTTTAAGTCCTTTTGTTTCGCGATGTTGTATTGTGACGTGATTGTGACAGATTTGGTCTTGACGGATACTTCAATGGATTAGTGTGGTTATTTAGGTTTCTGCTTTGTGCGTGCAGATTTGATTTGCCTCTACCTTTGACTGCGCGTAACGCTGGCACTTGTCCGCAACGTAAGGCGGGCCCTTCCACATCGGTTTCGCCGACGGCAACGGCGGGCAAGTACGGGGAGGCGGCGGAAAACAGGCTGCCGCTGACGGTCAGGTGTCAGTGACGACAAAAGGCAGCGCGACAGAAGCGAAAGCTTCCACTGAAAGAGTTTCCCTTGATGCGGCAAGCGCGACCAGGGTGACGAGCCAATGGGGCCGTGTCAGGTCGCGCCTGCAGACCGAGGTGGGCGAGGCCGAATACCGGGCGTGGCTACGGCAAATGACGCTGGGCCCGATCGAGGGAGACGAAGTCACCGTGCACCTGCCGACGCGCTTCCTGCGCGACTGGGTGCGCAGCCACTACGGCGAGCGGTTGAACGCACTCTGGCACAGCGAGGATCCCGGGATCCGGCGTGTGGACATCCGCGTCGGGCGCGGACTCGTAGCGGACGGACCTGCGGAAAGCCTGGCGCCGCCCGCGGCTTCCGATGACGCGGAATCCTTCGCGGCCGCCTCGGCGACACCGCCGGTGCGATCGCACGTCACGCGGGCGGAGGAAAGGATGGACGGGCGCGACACACTGGCCGTCACACTCGAACCGCGCTTCACGTTCGATCGCTTTGTGGTCGGCAAGCCCAACGAGTTCGCGTACGCCTGCGCCCGGCGCGTGGCAGAACGGCCGGCCTGCACGGGCTTCAACCCGCTCTTCCTTTACGGCGGGGTCGGACTCGGCAAGACGCACCTGATGCACGCGATCGCCTGGGAGATCGCTGACATCTCGGGGAAGAGTCGGGCGATGGTCGCCTATATGTCGGCCGAGCGGTTCATGTACCGCTTCATCGCCGCGATCCGCAGCCAATCGACGATCGAGTTCAAGGAGCAGCTCCGCAGCGTCGGCGTGCTGATGGTGGACGACTTGCAGTTCCTGATCGGGAAGGACAATACGCAGGAGGAGTTCTTCCACACCTTCAACGCGCTGGTCGACGCCGGCAAGCAGATCGTCGTATCCGCCGATAAATCGCCCTCCGATCTCTCGGGTCTTGAGGACCGGCTCCGCACCCGGCTCGGCTGCGGCATGGTGGCCGACCTGCACGCGACCACGTACGAGCTGCGGATCTCCATCCTGGAGGCGAAGGCCGCGGCAGCCGCGGTCAGCGTACCCCCCAAGGTGCTGGAGTTCCTCGCACACCGCATCACATCGAACGTGCGCGAACTCGAAGGCGCGCTGAACCGCCTGATCGCGCATGCCAACCTGTTCGGACGCGAAATCACGCTCGAGACCTCCCAGGAGGTTCTGCACGACATCCTGCGCGCGCACGACCGCCGCATCACGATCGAAGAGATCCAACGCAAGGTGGCCGAACATTGGGGCCTCCGGCTGACCGACATGGCCTCTTCACGCCGAGCACGCGCGGTGGCACGGCCCCGTCAGGTCGCGATGTATCTCGCCAAGCAACTGACCAGTCGCAGCTTGCCCGAGATCGGCCGGCGCTTCGGCAACCGCGATCACACAACGGTGATGCACGCCGTGGCGCGCGTCGGGGAGCTGATTGCGCGCGACGCCGCGTTCGGCGAGGAGGTCGAGACACTGCGCCGCATGCTGGAGGGTTGATCCGGCGCACGGCCTCCGCAAGTCGGGGCCGTGACCATCTCATGGCCGGAGAGCGGCACCCCGGACGCGGATCAGGCGGCGAGGCAGGGATGACACCGGTCAGCGCCCCGTGCTGCCGGGATGAGACCGCTCTCTTCCTGGCGTCGCGCGCATCACCTCCATCACCATCCACACGCAGGAACCGACCGAGGATTACGGCGGGGCGTGTGGGCGCACCGGAGCGACAAACAATCGGCGCGCCGCAGCCATGACCTCGCCCTGCTAGGCCCGATTGAATGCAGCGGTGCGAATGGTAGTCGCCAATCGCCAGCATGAGGTTGTGGGTACGATCCAGGTAGGCGCGCAGGATGGCGGCGGCGGCGATATTGAAGCAGGCATCGTCGAGAAGCCTCCCCTGCACGGCGGCCGGCGGCAAGCCCGTCAGCCGTGCCAGCGGCGAGACCCAGAGCGTATTCACCTGCATAACGCCGAGATCCGCGGTGCCGCCAGTGTCGCGGCGGACGTCGCCAGCGTGCCGGGGGCGCTCAGCACGGGGCCGGTGAGGGAAAGATCGTCGACCGTCATCGACGGCGTCGCGCGCTCGGCGGCCACCTGATCCGCCTCGTCGCGGACGCGGTTCCCCGACGTCGCCACCTGGGAGATGCATCTCGAGCGCCTCGGCCTTATCGCGCTGCAGGTTAACCCCGATCCGGTGCTGATC
>JAKAWQ010000139.1 GCA_021816925.1 Pseudomonadota bacterium | reverse complement strand
GGCCATCACCGCACCACAGCAGAGAGCTCGCCGGGCTGCGGCCCGAAAGATCCTTGTCGAGAGGCTTGAGAGGGGACTACCGTCAGCTACGAAGGTGCGAAATCGACGCCTATCCGGGGAATCCCGGCTCACAACACCTTACGTTCCGTCTATGCTACATTCACTCTGAATTTCAGAACGTCGTCCATCGCGAACAACGATGCGGGGGAGAGTGAAGCATGCCGGAACTGCCAGCCAGTGCCGATGTTGTCATCATCGGCGGCGGCATCGTCGGCTGCAGCGTGGCCTATCACCTGACCAAGCGAGGCTGCCGCGACGTCGTGCTCCTGGAACGAAGACAGTTGACGTGCGGCACAACCTGGCACGCCGCAGGCCTGGTCGGGCAGTTGCGCGCGACCCACAACCTGACGAAGCTCGCCCAATATACAGCCGGTCTTTACGTCTCGCTCGAGGCGGAAACGGGACAGGCGACCGGTTTTCATCAAACCGGTTCGCTCGCCCTCGCCACAAACGCCGAACGCTTCGACGAGTTGCGGCGGGGGGCATCCATGGCGCAATGCTTCGGCCTTGAGGCCGAGGTGCTGACCGCGCCCGAGGCAGCCAGCCTTTGGCCCCTGATGGATGCGCAGGATGTGGTCGGCGGGGTCTTTCTTCCCAAGGACGGGCAGACCAACCCCATCGACACGGCCCAGGCACTGGCAAAGGGCGCGCGGACCGGCGGCGCACGCATCTTCGAGAACATGCGCGCCACCGGCATCCGCACCGAGAACGGCCGCGTCGATCGCGTGCTCACCGAGCAAGGTGAAATCCGCGCGACCCACGTCGTAAACTGCGCCGGCATGTGGGCCCGCGACATCGGTGGCTGGACCGGTGTCACCATTCCGTTGCATGCCGCAGAGCATTTCTACGTTGTCACCGAGCCGATCGACGGATTGCCGTCCCACCTGCCGGTTCTGCGCGATCCCGACAACTGCTCCTATTTCAAGGAGGACGCGGGCAAGCTCTTGGTCGGGTGGTTCGAACCGGTCGGCAAGCCGTGGGCCGCGCAGGGCATTCCCGAAAGCTTCTGCTTTGACCAGTTGCCCGAGGACATCGATCACATCGCACCGTACCTGGAGAAATCGGCACGGCGCGTGCCGCTCCTGGCAAAGACCGGAATCAAGCTCTTCTTCAACGGGCCGGAAAGCTTCACGCCGGATGATCGTTACATCCTCGGGGAGGCGCCCGAGGTACGCAATCTGTTCGTCGCCGCGGGCTTCAATTCGATCGGCATCCAGTCCGCGGGCGGTGCCGGCAAGGTGCTGGCGGATTGGATCCTCGACGGCCACCCGCCGATGGATCTCTGGGACGTGGACATCAGGCGATTCCATCCATTTCAGCGCAACCGCCGCTATCTCCACGATCGCACGACCGAGTCCCTTGGTCTGCTCTATGCCATGCACTGGCCGCACCGCCAGCCGGAGACGGCGCGGGATGTGCGCAAATCGACGCTGCACGATCGCCTGGCCGCACGCGGCGCCTGCTTCGGCGAGCGCGCCGGCTTCGAGCGGCCGAACTGGTTCGCCCCGGCCGGCACCGTTCCGGTCTATCGCTATTCCTACGGGCGGCAGAACTGGTTCGAATGCGCCGCCGAGGAGCATAAGGCGGCGCGCGAAGCCGTCGCCCTGTTCGATCAGTCCTCCTTTGCCAAATTCGTTGTCGAAGGCCCGGACGCAGAGGCGGTGTTGAGCCACATCTCGGCGAATAACATCGCCGTGCCAGAAGGCCGTATCGTCTACACCCAGTGGCTGAACAGCCGCGGCGGCATCGAGGCGGACGTGACCGTAACCAGGGAGTCGGAAATACGTTTTCTGGTTGTGAGTTCCTGTGCCACGCAAACACGCGTGCTCGCATGGCTGCGCCGTCACATTCCGCTGGAGGCACGCGCGGTCACGGTCGACCTCACCTCCGCCTACACCGTGCTCGGCATCATGGGCCCGCGTTCGCGAGATCTCCTGCAACGTCTTACGGGCGACGATCTCTCCGCGTCCGCTTTTCCCTTCGGCACGTCACGAATTATCGACATCGCCTACGCCCGGGTGCGGGCCAGCAGGATCAGCTATGTGGGTGAGCTCGGATGGGAGCTTTATATCCCGACCGAATTCGCCGCTGCCGTTTATGACGCGATCGTCTCCGAAGGCGAATCATTCGGTCTCAGGCACGCGGGCTATCACGCCATGGATTCGCTCAGGATGGAAAAATTCTATCGCGAATGGGGCCACGATATCACCGAGGAAGACACTCCACTGGAAGCGGACCTCGGTTTCGCGGTCGCCTGGGGCGCGAACCGGGACTTCATCGGCCGCGACGCGCTGCTCCGTCAGAAGGAAGCCGGGGTCACGCGCCGCCTGGTGTGTTTCGCATTGCAGGGCGACTCCCATCTTCTCTATGGCAACGAGCCGATCTGGCGCGACAGTGCAATCGTCGGGCGCATCACCTCGGGAGCATTCGGCCATACCGTCCGCCAGCACCTGGGTCAGGGATATGTTGCCAACGGCGAGGCTCCGCTCAAGGACGCCGACATCCTCTCGCGGCACTTCGAGATCGAAGTCGCCGGAGATCGCATCCCGGCATCACCCTCGCTTCGCGCGTTCCATGACCCGGCGGGGACGCGCCTGCGAAGTTAGATCCCATCTGCGCTGGGCGGCTGGCTCGCGATCCCGGCAGAATCGAGAGTGGCCTAATTCCCGTGGACAACCTTCTCGGCGAACGTCGGATCGACGGCGGCAGCGGGGTTTGCCGGAGCCTTCGTGATACGGCCGATCTTGAGCAGGACTTTTGCGGTATTCGCCAACGTCAGTGTCGTCGCGGAATGGGCGACGCTGTCCCCCGAGCCGAGCACGTTCGGCGTTAGCTGGTCCTTCGCGGAAAAGATCTCGTAGCCCGCGAGCTCGGTCTTCGCGACTGGCAGAGTGACGCCAGCCTGAACTGCCATGATCTTGAGCGCCTCATCGGGATGTTCCTTCGTGTAGGTAACCCCGGCATCCAGCGCCCGAACGAAATCCGCGGCAAGGACAGCGTGGCTGCGCACCCAGTGGGTATCAGCGATGCAGACATTATAGGAAGACGCATCCCGGGGCAGATCGGCGTCGGTCTTGAGGACGGTTGCGCCCATGCCGCGCAGAGCGTCGAAGACGGGGTCCCAGACGATGGCGGCGTCGATGCTCTTCGTTGCCCAGGCTACGCGCATCTCCGGCGGCGACATGTTGATCTGGCGCACGCTCTCGTACGGCACGTTGGCCTCGGCCAGGAATGTCGCGAGTTCGAAAGAGGATTGTGAGCCCACGACGATCGCAATTTTGCGGCCCTTGAGATCCGCGATCGAACTGATGCCGGAGCCGGGGCGGGCGACCAGGCCTGCATCCGTCGTGTAGCGCTCCTGGTTGAAAATGATCGCCAGCGGAACGCCTTGCGAGATCGCCGCCACGAACGGCGGGACGCCGAGCCCGCACATGAATTGCAGGCTGTTCGAGGCGAGTGCGCTCATCGCGGCGGGACCGGAATCGAAGAATTTCAGAGAGATTTTCGCGGGCATCATCTTCTGGAACAGGCCGAGCCCTTGGGTGACCATGTAGGGGTCCGCCCCGCCATTCTCGTAGCCGATGACAACGCTTGGCGTTTGCGCCCGAGGGGCGCCGAGCCAGAGGAAAAGAGCAATGGCACCGAGGCCAAAGCGCAGGAAGAAACGGAACATAGTACCTCCCCAGCAACTGATCGTTCTGATTGACGTTCTTGGCCCCTCCGGGTCACAGCCTCCTCACTGTCTGATGTCTATCATGTGCTCAAGCCGTCCGGTCTCGGCCACGAAGGCAGGCGCCATGATCAGCGTATCCCCGGTGGCCTTGAGATGCAAGCCGGCGTCGAACAGGCGCTTCTGCAAATCATGGCCGCGCGCGCCCGGGCGCGATGCGGGCACGAGTTCGATGCCGCCGAGCATGCCATAGCCGCGGACATCGGAAACCAATGGCACGTCCTGCAAGGTGAACAGGGCATCGAGGAAGTAAGCGGACATCTGCTGCGCCCGCTCGAACAGGCTCTCTTCCCGGTCTAAAGGGCGCAGCGCCTATTCCGCGAGCAAGCACGCCGTGATCGGTCTGACGCGGAGCGTCGCTCTCGACTATACCGCCAAGGGCATCCGCATCAGCGCGGTCTGCCCGGGGATGGTCGACACGCCAATGGCAGGCTTCGTCACCAGGAATTACGATCCGGAAATCGTGGGGCGGATGGTGGCGCAAGAACCCATCGGACGTTTCGGTGAGCCGGAAGAGATCGCCGCTGCCGTGGTATGGCTTTGCAGCCCGGCCGCGAGCTTCATGGTGGGTCATGCCATGGTGGTCGATGGCGGCTTCCTCGCCGGCTGATTGCTTTGGCGGATCGGGCGGACCGGCGGGCATCGGACCGGGGCGAGAGACGCAGCCAGCGCGCGCGGCACTGTGATCAACGGTCCCACCGCGAGGCGATCGGTATCGCGTGCGAGGTGACCAACGGGGCCAAGGTGAAGGGGTTGGCCGGACAGACCAACGCCGCCTTCGGTCGGCTCGACGCTGCGTTGTACAAGGCCGGCGTCAACTCCGTTGCCATCTAAACCGAAGTTACCCCGGGCATTTCGGGTGAATGCGGCCGAGGTTCTGGGGTGTGGCGGGGATTGCCTTTGGAATGCTGGCATGTAACTGG
>JAKAWQ010000055.1 GCA_021816925.1 Pseudomonadota bacterium | reverse complement strand
TCGCGGTACCCGAACCGCTTCCTCGTGCGAATCAAGATCCGTCGGCAGGGACATGGAGAGCTTGACTCATGCCCCGCGTCGTGAGTCAAGCCTCGATCAATCGCGCGCTACCTGGGCAGTAACGCCGTCGGGCGCAAGAAAGTCACCGCCGCGCTCGGCGGCGGGCCCCGAGGCGGGCCCAATCCGAGCGGGTTTGCCGCAACCACAAAGTCAGGCTGCGCGCCCGTAATAGAGCACCACCGTGTGCGTTGCCTCGGCAAAGAAAAGCCAGCGCTCCACGAAGATGCCGGCGAGTGCCGCGGTCGCTGCAACGATCGCGAGCGCAACCGCCGGGAGCGCCGGCGAGGCGACGGCAACCGCCGTTAGCACCAGCGGCAGCGCAAAGCCCAAGACAACAACAATCGTGCGCAGCCGACGGGCGTATTTGCGCGCGATGCGAAAACCCATCTCACGCAAGAGATAGTTCTCTTCCGTATGCGGCGCCTCGAGTGCTCTGACGCGGCCCAACCTGCCAAGCCCGGTTGCGGTTTCAATCGTGCTCTCTCCAGAACCGCAGTCGATCACCCGCCAATAGGCCAGCTTCACGCCGAGCGCGGCCGCGCCGAACGAGAGCGCCAGCGCCGAGGGCAGCACCGCAGCGGCGTGAAAGAGCTGCGCCACGGGAGCAAGCCAGAGCGCGCCGCTGAAACTGGCAAGCAGGAGAAAATTCGGCGTAACAAACACATTCCGCCATTGCCGCACCGGCCGGAGGCTCACGTAGATCATCGCCGTGCAGAAGACGGTGGCAATAGCGAGGGCGGCGGCGAGAACGCCGAAGGCGGCCATGACAGCATCGGGCCGGCGGGCGAGGAACCAAGCGGCCACGAAGGCAAGCGCAGGCGGATAGGTCAGAAGCGCGGCCAGCCCTTCGCAGGAGAGCCAGGATGAACGCCATTGCCTGACCGCGCGCCAGGCGCGCTCCGGATGGCCGAGATGGAGCGTCGAGGAAACGAGGCCGCTCGAGGCGAGCGCCAACGCGAGGCCTACGGCAACCAGCCCGAACCAGGGGCTCGCGGGTGTCAGGCCGCATGACGCGAGAAAGCCCGTGAGCGCAAGGAGGCCATAACCGGCGCCCGACGCTGTGGTGAAGAAAACGACGGAAAGGGCAGGGGTCATGCAGAGGCCTCAGCACACGGATGGGTCGTGCCTGAGCAGAACGCGTTCTGATCCCGAGCGACCATGCGGAGCGGGAGAATTCGCCCGGTCGAACAAGCCGAGGTGTGTGCCGGAGTGGGTTCGGTCACGCTAAACCCGCTCGAGTACGCGGTCGAGCCAGCCGAGCAGCCGCTCGGCCACGTTCCCCGTGGCGACAGGGAACTCGGAAAGCGGCGGCGCGCTGCAGGCCCGCTTGCGCGGTGGCAGGTATTTGTTCACCGGGCGATAGCCGATCTCCGGCATCAGGTCGAAACCGCCACGGCTCTCAACGAGCTGCGAAACCTCGCTCGTCGGATCGCCGAGATCGCCGAAATGCCGCGCGTGCGCCGGGCAGGTCGCAACACAGGCCGGCACGCGCTCTGCCTCCGGCAGCGTCTCGTTGTAGATGCGATCGACACAGAGGGTGCATTTCTTCATCACCCCCGCCTCCTCGTCAAACTCGCGCGCGCCGTACGGGCACGCCCAGGAGCAGAGCTTGCAGCCGATGCAAAGATTGGCGTTCACCAGAACGATGCCGTCTTCGGCACGCTTATAGGAGGCTCCCGTCGGGCAAACCGTTACGCAGGCAGGTTCGTCACAATGCAGGCACGAGCGGGGGAAATGCACCGTCCGCCCCGCTGCGCCCTCGCCCGCCTCGTAAGTGTGGATGCGGTTGAACCAGACCCCGTCCGGGTGCATGCCATAGGGATCGTAATCCGGCAGCGGCCCGGCGTGCCCGCCGTTGTTCCATTCCTTGCAGATGACCGCGCAGGCGTGGCAGCCCACGCACGTGTCGAGATCGATGACGAGGCCGAGCTTCTTCGCGCCTGCCTCGCGCGGGGCAAGGCTCGTCATGCGGCAATCCTGCGGCTCTGGACGGCAAGCCCGGGCAGCCGCATGAGGCTCGGCCCACGCGACGCCGTTTCGCCCGCGTTAATCGCCTTCTCGATCCTGACGAGCACGTCGTACCAGGCCGCCTGCCCGGTGATCGGATCGCCGCTCGGCAGCTGCCGGCCCTCGCGTTCAGGCAGGAAGGTCGCGATCACGTGGTTGAGGAGAAAGCCCTGGCGAAATTCGGGAGCGTCGGGGGCGAGCATCCACGCCCCCGACCGCTTGCCGACCGCGTTCCAGGTCCAGACCGTCATCGAGTTTACCCCCTCCATCGCGCGGACGCGGCAGCGAACGCGCCCGCTGCGGCTGGCCACGTGCACCCAATCGCCGTCTGCGAGCCCCATCGCCGCGGCCGTCTCGCGCGCCAGATAGAGATGGTTGTCGCCCAGGATCTGCCGGAGCCAGGCGTTCTGCGAACCCCAGGAATGGTACATCGGCATTGGCCGCTGGGTGATCGCGGAAAGCGGAAACTCTTCTCCGCTCATTGCCTCCTGCTCGAAGGGCGGGTACCAGAACGGCAGCGGATCAGCATACCGCGCCACGCGCTCGCGAAGCTCGGGCGGCGGAAGAATTGCGCCGTGGCCGAGCCCGGCGAGGCGGAAGCGCTGCAGCGGCTCAGCATAGAGCTGGAGTGTGATGGGATCGGGGCGGTCGAGCAGTCCGAGCGCGGTCGCCGTTTCGAGATAGTCGCGGTTGGCGTACTTGAAGTAACGCGCCGCGGGCGGAAGCTCGTGGCGCCAGAAGCAGCCGTTGGCGATGTAGCGCTCGAGCTGCGTGGGATTGGGCGCGCCGCGGCCGGCCGCGCTGCCGTCGCCGCGCCAGCCGGCGAGCGGGCCGATGCCCGGCTTGCGCTCGTGGCGGACGATGTAATCGGCGTAGTCCTTGTAGGTTGGGCTTCCGCCCTTTTTGACGAATGTCGGCAGGCCGAGCCGTGCGGCGAGTTCGATCAGTACGTCCTGGAACGGGCGCACGTTGCGGTCGGGTGGCAGCACGGGTTGGCGGACGGCGTCTGCCGGGCCGTCGGCGCTGCCGATCGGCCGGTCGAGGAGCGAGATGCAGTCGAAACGCTCGAGATAGGTGGTGTCGGGCAGGACGAGATCTGCGTAGGGGACGGTCTCGGAGAAGTAGGCGTCCGCATAGATCACGTGCGGGATGCGGTACTCGCCGGTTTTTTCGTCCTTAGCGGTGAGAAGGCGGCAGGTTTTCTCGGGCTCCGGAGACGAGTTCCAGGCCATGTTCGCCATGTAGAGGAAGAGCGTGTCGATCGGGTAAGGATCGCCGGCGACGGCGTTGGCGATCACCGTGTGAAGCATGCCGTGGATCGCGAGCGGCGCCTCCCAGGAGAAGGCGTGATCGATGCGGAGCGGCCGGCCTGCCTTGTCCACGAGCAGATCCTCGGGGCCGAGAGGCATGCCGAGCGGCATCGCGGCGAGCGGCGTTCCGGGCCTGACCTCCTTGCCGCCCGGCGGGGCGTGCGGCGGCGCGGGGCGCGGAAAGGGCGCCTTGTAGCGCCAGGAGCCGGGCGTATCGACGGCGCCGAGCAGCATCTGTAGCACGTGCAGGGCGCGGCAGGTCTGAAAGCCGTTGCTGTGCGCGGAAATCCCGCGCATCGCATGCATCGCTACCGGCCGGCCGCGCATCTCGCCGTGCTGCCGCCCCGCTGTGTCCGTCCAGGGCTGCGCCAGCACCACCGACTCCGCGGCGGCTTCGGCGATCTCGGCGGCGATGCGGCGGATGCACCCGGGTGAGACGCCGCAGCGCTCGGCCACCGCCTCGGGCGCGTACGCGGGATCGAGGCAGCGCTCGGCCAGAAGCTCGAAGGCGGGCACGGCGCGGCGCTCGTCCGCGAGCGTCACCTCGCCGGCCAGGCGCGGCGCGACGTCTGCCCGCGAGGCCTCCACCGGCGCCTGCGTGCGCCGGTCCCACACCAGCGGGCGACCCGCATGATCGCGCGCGAAGAGCCCGTCCCCGGCCCCGCCCGGATTACGCACCACGAGCCAGCCGGCATTTGTGTAGCGGGCGAGGAACTCGAGATCGACCTGTTCGGCGGCGAGGAGAAGATGGATCAGGGAGAGGATGAAGAGACCATCCGTGCCCGGCCGGAGCCCGACCCACTCATCGGCGATCGCCGAATAGCCGGTGCGCACGGGATTGACCGAGATGATACGGGCGCCGCGCTCCCTCAGATGCGCAAGCCCCATCTTGAACGGGTTGGAATCATGGTCCTCGGCCACGCCGAAGAGGAGAAAAAGGCGGGCATGCTCCCAGTCCGGCTCGCCGAACTCCCAGAAGCTGCCGCCGACCGAGTAAAGCCCGGCGGCGGCCATGTTGACGGCGCAGAAGCCGCCGTGGGCGGCGAAGTTGGGCGTGCCGAACTCCTTGGCCCAGAAGCCGGTAAGCGACTGGCTCTGGTCGCGGCCGGTGTAGAAGGCGAGTTTCCGCGGATCGGTGCGGCGGATCTCGCCGAGCCAGCCGGCGGCGAGCGAAAGCGCCTGGTCCCAGCCGATCTCCTTGAGCTCGCCCGCCCCCCGTTCGCCCACGCGCAGAAGCGGGTTGCGCAGGCGGGCCGGAGAATAATGCTGCATGATACCGGCCGAGCCCTTGCCGCAGAGCACGCCCCGGTTGATAGGATGATTCGGGTTGCCCTCAATGTAGCGGATCCGACCGTCCTTCAGATGAACGCGGATGCCGCAACGGCAGGCGCACATGTAACAGGTGCTTGTCTTGACGGTATCGCCGACCGGCTCCGAGAGCGCGATGGTTTCGCTCGGCATCAATTTCCATCCTTTTGATCCTGCCGCGTTGCCGGCACGGACCTCGCGGCGCACACTTCCCGCTCATCGAGCGGCACGCGTGATGGTGGCCTCGTTGGACAGATAGATCAAACAAATCGATTTTGTCGTATCATTCGCACAAATCGAACGATGACGCCGGGGCTTTGCTCGCACGGGGGCGTGTCGTCACGCACTTTCGACCATCCGGCAGAGTTTCTTCTCTGGCTCTGGTTACCGCGCCGGTGATAGGCGTGGCGCCGATGCTGCAACGCCGCAACGAAGGACTCCTGATGGCCGATCCCTCTTCCCTGCTGTTTCGCCCGTCCTGCCTGGCGGGGGGTGCCCTCTGAGTGCCTGACGAGCGAGCGAGCGGCTGCCCGGAACCCGCCGTGCAGGCCCTGCAATCGGGGGCATCCGGGCCCGCCACCGGCCACGTCCCGTTTCTGCTCAGCCCGCACCTCAAGCGGTTGCAGGACGAGAGCATCTTCATCTTCCGCGAGGTAGCGGCCGAGCTCCGCAAACCCGTGCTACTCTACTCGACTGGCAAGGATTCGTCGGTGCTGCTGCATCTGGCGATGAAGGCCTTCCATCCCGCCAGGCTGCCGTTTCCGATCCTGCACATCGACACGACGTGGAAGTTCCGCGAGATGATCGCCTTCCGCGACGAGACCGCCCGCCGGCTCGGCCTCGAGCTGATCGTGCATACGAACGGGGAGGGGCTTCGCCGTGGCGTCAATCCTTTCGACTACGGCTCGTCCTACTACACGCAGGTGATGAAGACCGAGGCGCTGAAGCAGGCGCTTGCCGAGAGGGGCTACGACGCCGCCTTCGGGGGAGCGCGGCGGGATGAGGAGCGCTCGCGGGCCAAGGAGCGCATCTTCTCCTTCCGCAGTGCCGCGCAGGAGTGGGATCCGAAGAAGCAGCGCCCGGAGCTCTGGAACCTCTACAACGGGCGCATCCGGGAGGGCGAATCGATCCGTGTCTTTCCGCTCTCGAACTGGACGGAGCTCGACATCTGGCAGTACATCCTGGCCGAGAACATCCCGGTGGTACCGCTCTATTTTGCGAAGCCGCAACCGATCGTGGAGCGTGACGGGCAGCTCATCGTCGTGCATGACCGGCGGATGCGGCTGGCCCCGGGCGAAGAGCCCACCATGCGGATGGTCCGCTTCCGCTCGCTCGGCTGCTATCCGCTCACCGGCGCGATCGAATCGACGGCGGGTACGCTCTCGGCGGTCATCGCCGAGATGCTCGGGTTCCGGACCTCGGAGCGGATGGGGCGGTTGATCGACCGCGACGAGGAAGCCTCGATGGAACGCAAGAAGCGCGAGGGTTATTTCTGATGGCGGACACTGCGACTGCAGCCACCACGGCGCCGGCGGCGAACGTGCTCGGCCTCTCCGGCAAGGCGGACCTTTTGCGCTTCCTAACCTGCGGCAGTGTGGATGACGGCAAATCGACCCTGATCGGGCGCCTCCTTTACGAGACGCGCGCCCTCTTCGAGGATCAGCTCGCCGCCCTCGAGCGGGACAGCCGCAAATACGGCACCGCAGGCGAGCATATCGACTTCGCGCTCCTCCTGGACGGGCTCGAGGCGGAGCGCGAGCAAGGCATCACGATCGACGTCTCCTACCGCTACTTCGCCACCGACCGGCGCCGCTTCATCGTCGCCGACACGCCGGGCCATCAGCAATATACGCGCAACATGGCCACCGGCGCTTCGACCGCCGATCTTGCCGTGCTGCTCGTCGATGCGCGCAAGGGCGTGGTCAACCAGACGCGGCGGCATTCGTTCATCGTCTCGCTGCTTGGCATCCGCCATGTCGTGCTGGTCGTCAACAAGATGGACCTCGTCGGCTTCGATCAGGCGCAGTTCGCGGCGATCCGTGACTCCTACGCCGGCTTTGCCACCGGCCTCGGCTTCGAGAGCTTGGTTGCGATCCCCGCCTCCGCGCGCTTCGGCGACAACGTCACCCGCCCGTCCGACAACACACCCTGGTACGAGGGCCCGACGCTCCTCGATCATCTCGAAACGGTCAGAATCGAGACCGATCCTGCCGGCGAACCCTTCCGCATGCCGGTGCAATGGGTGAACCGCCCGCACTTCGATTTCCGTGGCTACGCCGGGACCATCGCCTCCGGCCGCGTGCGCCAGGGCGATCGGATCAGCGTGCTGCCGGCGGGGAAGAATTCGGCGGTTGCCCGCATCGTCACGCGCGAGGGCGAGCTTGCCGAGGCGCGCGTGGGCGACGCCGTGACGCTCGTGCTCACCGAGGAGATTGATGTCTCGCGCGGCGACGTGATCGCCGCGGCGGCCGTGCCCGCGCCGGTCGCCGACCAGTTCGCCGCCCACCTCGTCTGGATGAGCGAGACGCCCCTCTTTCCCGGCCGCTCCTATCTCATCAAGGCGGGCACGCGAACGGTTGCCGGCAGCGTCACCGCCATCAAGCACCGGATCAACGTCGATACGCACGAGCACCTGGCGGCAAAGGAGCTGCATCTCAACGATGTCGGCGTGGTCAATCTCTCGCTTTCCTCACCGATCGCCTTCGAGCCCTATACGAAGAGCCGCAGCCTCGGCAGCTTCATCATCATCGACCGGCTGTCGAACGAGACCGCCGGTGCCGGCACGATCGACTTTGCGCTCAGGCGGGGGACCAACCTCACCTGGCAGCATCTCGATATCGACCGCGCCGCGCGCGCGGCGCTGAATGGCCAAAAGCCGGCGATCCTCTGGTTCACCGGCCTTTCCGGCGCGGGCAAATCGACCATCGCCAACCTTGTCGAGCGCAAACTCTTCGCGATTGGCCGGCACACCTATGTGCTCGACGGAGACAATGTGCGCCACGGCCTCAACCGCGATCTCGGCTTCACGGAGGCCGATCGCGTGGAGAACATCCGCCGTGTGGCCGAAGTGGCAAAACTGTTCGCGGATGCGGGACTGATCGTGATCGCCTCGTTCATCTCGCCCTACCGGGAGGATCGCGCGATGGCGAGGAGCGGCCTCGAGAAGGGACTCTTCCTCGAAGTGTTCGTCGATACGCCGATCGAGGAATGCCAGCGGCGCGATCCCAAGGGTCTCTATGCGAAGGTGGCGGCCGGGAAGATCAGCAACTTCACCGGCATCGACGCGCCCTACGAGCCGCCGGAGAACCCGGAGATCCGCCTGCCGACGGTCGGCAGCACTGCCGACGCGCTGGCCGAGGAAGTGATTGCGGAGCTCCGCCGCCGCGGCGTGCTGGGCTGACGGCGGAATCCTGGGTCCCCGGCCTCCGGCCCTGGCAGGGTGCATGGCTCCTACCGCGCTTGCGCGGTAGGAGCCCGTCACGGAAACCGGGCCTCCTCGGCTTTCGGCCTCAGGCGGCTCCCGCAACGTAGGCCTTCAAGCTATCCACCTCTTGGTCCTGCTGCATGATGCGGGCCTTCACCACGTCGCCGATGCTGATCATGCCGAGCAGCACGTCGTGATCCACCACCGGCAGGTGGCGGATGCGCCCGGCCGTCATCGTCGTCATGGCCTGGATCACCGTGGTGCGTGGCGTGACGGTACGCACCACCCGCGTCATGAGCTGCCCGGCGGTCATCTCGAGGGTGCGGGCGCCGTTGGCGGCCAGGCTGTGTACGATATCGCGCTCGCTCACGATGCCGAGGATCTGCTCCTCGGAATCGAGCACGAGCACGGCGCCGATGCGCCGGCCGGTCAGCAGACGGGCAACCTCGGAGATGCTCGCCGTCGGCCCGATGGAGACCACCTCGTGGCCTTTGTGCTTGAGGATCGCGGCGACTGTCATGAACGTACTCCTTCCCTGCGCGGCGCCGACGCCCGGCTGAGGCGCCGGGCCGGCTTCCGCCACCAGCCGGACCTAACCACTGGGTAGAGCGTCCGGCTTGCTCTGCACGCATCATGCGCCAAATGGGGAGCGGGCCGCAAAAACCAGCCGTGCGGCGCACAAAGCCTTGCAAGCGCAGGCGGTTGACCACGGGGTTGCATCGCCCGGAGGGGCCGGCCATTCTCCGCGCCCCTTGGTAGGTGGGTGAGGCCGGCAGCCGATCATGATGTTCTTCAGCCGCGCGAAGATGGCGCTGATCTTCGGGATCTGTGCCCTCGGCGTGCTGCTTTCGCTCCCCAACCTGATGTCGGCGCCGGCGGGGTGGCTGCCGTGGCGCCACGTCCGTCTCGGGCTCGACCTCAAGGGCGGCAGCTATCTCCTGCTGCAGGTGGATATGGCCTCGGTCATCCGCGAGCAGCTCACGAACACGCTCGACGGCGTCCGCACGACATTGCTCAAGGACGGCGTCGGCTACCGGAGCCTCGCCGTGGACCGCGCGAACGACCGGGTTCTGGTGACCCCGCGCGTGCCGGCCGCCCGCGGAACCGTGCTCGCAGCGCTCAGAAAGATGGTGACCGGCCAGATCGCCCCGGGCGGCACGCCGGAACTCAGCGTCGCCGCCTTGCCGAGTGGGGAAGCGGCAGTCGCGCTCTCGCGCGCGGCGCTGACAGCACGCGCCAACGCTGCGATGCAGCAATCGGTCGAGATCGTGCGCCGCCGACTGGACGGGACGGGAATCGTCGATCCCCAGATTGCGCGCCAGGGGTCGGATCAGATCATGGTCCAGCTTCCGGGCATCAGCGATCCGAACCGGATCAAGCGCCTGCTTGGCCGCACGGCGCACCTCACCTTTCACCTGATCGACCAGACGGCCAATCCGGCGGCCGGCGGACCGCCACCGCCTGGTGACGAGTTCCTGCCCATGCAGGGCCAGCCGAATGTCAAGATCGCGGTCCGACAGTTCGTCTCGGTGGACGGGGCGAACCTGACGGATGCGCAGGCCGGGCAGGACCCGCAGACCGGCCAGTGGGTGGTGAACTTCACCTTCGATTCGGTCGGCGCGCGGGAGTTCGCCGACGTGACGCGCCAGAATGTCGGTCGCCCGTTCGCGATCGTGCTCGACAACCAGGTGATCAGCGCGCCGGTGATCCGCGAGCCGATCCTCGGCGGGCGCGGCCAGATCAGCGGCAATTTCACCGCGCAGAGCGCAACGGACCTCGCCCTCCTCCTCCGCGCCGGCGCGTTGCCCGCTCCCCTCACGGTGGTCGAGCAGCAGAGCGTGGGCCCCGAGCTCGGGCGCGATGCGATCCGCGCCGGCACCATCTCGCTCGCCGTCGGCTTCGTGCTCGTCATCGTGTTCATGGGGCTTTTCTACGGTCTCTTCGGCTGGCTCGCCGACATCGCGCTCGTTTTGAACCTCATCATCCTGATGGCGATCCTCTCGCTTCTGCAGGCCACGCTCACGCTTCCGGGCATGGCGGGAATTCTGCTCACGCTCGGCATGGCGGTGGATGCGAACATCCTGATCAACGAACGGATCCGCGAAGAGGTCCGGCTCGGCCAGCGACCGCTCGCGGCGATGGAAGCCGGCTTCCGACGTGCCTACGGCACCATCATCGACAGCAATGCGACGACTCTGCTCGCACACGTCATGCTATTCATCTTCGGCAGCGGGCCAGTGCGCGGCTTCGCCATCACGATCACGCTCGGCATCGTCTCGACGCTCTTCACCGCAACATTGGTCGCGCGGCTGCTGATGGCGCGCTGGTACGTCGCCATCCGCCCCGCCGCGCTTCCGGTCTGACCCCGATGTTCCTCCGGCCCACTCTTCGCCTCGTTCCCGACAACACCAAGATCCGCTTCATGCGCGGCCGTTTCCTCGGCCTCATCGTTTCGGCGGTGCTCTCCACGGCCTCGATCGCGCTCTTCTTCTATCCCGGCCTCAATCTCGGGATCGATTTCAAGGGCGGCGTGGTGATCCAGGCACGGACCCCCGGGCCGGCCGACTTTGCGCGCCTTAGGGCCGCTTTCGCCGCCGCCGGTCTCGGCAGCGCGGGGCTGCAACGCGTCGGGGGCGCGAACGACGTGATGATCAGCCTCGAAAGCCAGGCCACCGACAAGGCGACCGAAGCGGCCGTGCAGCGAATCGGCGCCGCCCTCCAGAAGGCCGCGCCGGGCAGCAAGGTGCTGGGCACTAGCGCCGTCGGGCCGAGCGTCTCGGCGCAGCTCCTCCGCAAGGGCTTGCTCGCGCTCGGGCTCAGCCTGCTGATGATCCTCGTCTATATCTGGTTCCGCTTCGAGTGGGAGTTCGCGGTCGGCGCGGTCGTGACGCTGCTGCTCGACATGACGAAGACGATCGGCTTCCTCGTCATCACGCGGCTGCCGTTCGACCTCGTGATGGTGGCGGCGATCCTGACGATCCTCGGCTATTCCACCAACGACAAGGTGGTGGTGTACGACCGCGTCCGCGAAAACCTGCGCAAATACAAGTCCATGCCGCTCCGCGAGCTGATCGACCGCTCGATCAACGAGACGCTGAGCCGGACCGTCGGCACTTCGACCACCGTCTTCCTCGCGGCGCTGCCGCTCGCCCTCTTCGGCGGCGCCTCGCTCTCGGGCTTTGCCTGGACGATGCTGTTCGGGATCGTCGTCGGCACCTCCTCCTCCATCTTCATCGCCGCGCCGATCCTGCTCTTCCTCGGCGAGCACCGGCTGCGCCAGGATGCGCGCATGCCGCGCCCGGCGAAGGCGAAGAGCCGAGCGTAAGGCTCGAAAATCCGTTCAGGAGCCGCGGCTCCGAGCGGCGTAGAGCGCCAGTCGCCGCTCGGCATTGACCGCGAGCGCCGCCCTCTGCTCCGCAAGATCCACCGCCGGCAACTCCTCCGTGCGGTGGCAGGCGGCGAAATGCCCCGGCGCCACCAGCGCCAGCGCCGGATCCTCGGTGCGGCAGCGCGCGATCGCGAACGGGCAGCGCGTATGAAAGCGGCAGCCCGGCGGCGGAGCAAGCGGGCTCGGCATGTCCCCCGGCACGGCCGGCACCGGATCATGGTGCGGATCTGGGCGCGGGATCGCCGCCATGAGGGTGCGCGTATAGGGATGCCGCGGCTCCGCGAACAGCGCATCCTTCGGCGCGATCTCGACGATGCGCCCGAGATACATCACCGCCACGCGGTCGGCGACATGCTTCACCACCGCCAGGTCGTGCGCGATGAAAAGATATGAAAGATTGAGGCCACGCCTGAGATCGGCCAGCAGGTTGATGACCTGCGCCTGGATCGAGACATCGAGCGCCGAGACCGGCTCGTCGCAGACGATGAGCTCGGGGCTCGGCGCGAGCGCCCGCGCGATGCCGATGCGCTGGCGCTGCCCCCCCGAGAATTCGTGCGGATAGCGCCCCGCGTGGTAGCTCGCCAGCCCCACCATGCCGAGCAGCTCGTTGACGCGGGCGCGGCGCGAGGCGCGATCGCCGATGCCGTGCACCCTGAGCGGCTCCTCGAGCGTCTCCGCCACCGTCATGCGCGGATCGAGCGAGGCGAACGGATCCTGGAAGACGATCTGCATGCGCCGGCGCAGCCGGCGCAGCTTCTCGCCCGCAAGCGCGGTGATGTCGGCGCCGTTGAAACGGATGCGCCCCGCGCTCGGCGGAAGCAGCCGCAGCACGAGCCGCGCCGTGGTCGATTTCCCGCACCCCGATTCACCCACCAGCGCCAGCGTCTCGCCGCGCTTGAGCGTGAACGAAATCCCGTCCACCGCGCGCACACTGCCGAGCCGGCGCGAGAACAACACGCCGCGCTCGACCGGAAAATGCTTGGCGAGATCCGAGACCTCGAGCAGCGGCTCCGTCATGCGGGCAGGTTGAGCGCCGGTTCCACGAACTGCTCCACCGGGGCCCGGATGCAGGCGGCGCGGTGGCTGGGCGCGAGTACGGCGAGCGGCGGCTCCGCCGCGGCGCAGGCTTCGGTCGAGAAGACGCAACGCGGATGGAAGCGGCAGCCGGCGGGCAGCGCAAAGGGCGGCGGGACGGTGCCCTCGATCGCCAGCAGCCGCTCGCGCGCCTGGTCGAGCCGTGGCACGCTGCCAAGAAGGCCGAGCGTGTAAGGATGCTGAGGATCGTCGAAGAGCGCCGTCGTCGGCGCCTCCTCGACGATCCGTCCAGCGTACATCACTGCCACCCGATCCGCCATTTCCGCGACCACGCCGAGATCGTGCGTGATCAGAATGATCGCCATCCCGGTCTCGCGTTGCAGCTCGCTGAGCAAGGCAAGAATCTGCGCCTGGACGGTCACGTCGAGAGCGGTCGTCGGTTCGTCGGCGATCAGGAGGTCGGGTCGGCAGGCGAGCGCCATCGCGATCATCACGCGTTGGCGCATCCCGCCCGAAAGCTGGTGGGGGTATTCCTCGAAGCGCCTTTCCGGAGAGGGGATGCGCACGTGGCCGAGCGCTTCGGTGGCACGGCCGCGCAACGTGCGCGCGTTGAGCGAGGGATCGTGCGCGCGCATCGCCTCGGTGATCTGGGCACCGACCGTGAAAACCGGATTGAGGCTGGTCATCGGCTCCTGGAAGATCATGGCGATGCGGTTGCCGCGGATCGCGCGCATCGCTGCCGGCGGGAGCGACAGAAGATCCGTGCCCTCGAACAGGATGCGGCCGGCGGCGATCCGTCCGGGCGGCGGCACAAGGCGCATGACGGAAAGCGATAAGACGGACTTGCCACATCCCGATTCGCCGACGATGCCGAGCGTCTCGCCGCGCTCGAGCACGATATCGACGCCGTCCACCGCCGCGACCTCGCTGCCCAGCTGGCGGAAGGTGGTGCGCAGGCCCTCGATCGCGAGCAGCGCCGTCATCGCGCGGGCGGGGCCAGCGGGACAGCGTTCAGGAGCGGTAATCCGGCTGGTCGCGTTCGATCAGGCGGAGCGAGGCCTGCCAGGCCAGCTCGATCAGGTCGCTGTCGGATTCATCGCTGAATTGGCTGGCGGTATGGCGGCGCACCTTCTTCGGCGGCAGGACGAGCTCTTGCCCGCCCGCCAGCGCAGCGACCTGCGCCTGGCAGGCGCGCTCCAGGAAATAGATCTGGTCGAAGGTGTCGGAGATCGAGCGGCCGCCGACGAGAAGCCCGTGA
The DNA here is from genome assembly GCA_021816925.1 of Pseudomonadota bacterium. Taxonomy (GTDB): domain Bacteria; phylum Pseudomonadota; class Alphaproteobacteria; order Acetobacterales; family Acetobacteraceae; genus JAKAWQ01. Next base: position 13,133 of record JAKAWQ010000055.1, on the reverse strand, counting down.
TTGCGCAGGATCATCGCCTTGTGTGGGCCGAGATCGCGGATTAGCCGCGCCCGCTCGGCGCGATCGAAGGCGATGCCCTCATAGTTGTGATAGCCGAGCCGGTCATAGAACTTGAGCGCGTGCTGGCTGATCGGCAGCAGCCCCTCCTTCTGCGCGGAAACGCCGATGCCCGCCGCCGTGTGCGTGTGGATCACAGAGAGAAGATCGGGGCGGGCCATGTAAATCGCCGAATGGATCACGAAGCCTGCCGCATTCACGCGCCGGCTCTCGCGTTCGACGGGATCGACGATTTTCCCATCGAGATCGATCTTCACGAGATCCGAAGCGCGCATCTCGTGAAAGAACGTGCCGTAGCGGTTGATGAGGAAATGGTGCTCGGGTCCGGGGATGCGGGCACTGAGATGGGTGTAGATGAGGTCCGTCATGCGGAAATGCGCAAGCAGACGGTAGAGCGCCGCAAGGTCGCAGCGGATCTGCCACTCCTCGTCCGGGATGCCGGCGCGAGCGGGGGCACGGGTCAGGACATTCATCGGCGGGCTCCGTTCAGGCCGTGCGCGGCCTCCGCAGGGATTGGCACGATTGCAGCATGGACCGGCGCTCGGGGGGAAGAGGGTCTCGAAGGCGCGTGCGCCGTGGGACGCGAACACACCGGCTCTTCCTTGGTGCCGCTCTGCGCTATGGTGCGCCGCAGCCGAGCGAAAAGAGGAGGAAGAGGATGGCGATGGTTCCAGTCAAGGCTTCGGATGGCACCGGCAGCTTCAACGCGCTGGTGGTCGAACCCAAGCAGAAGCCGGCCGGCGCGGTCGTGCTGATCCAGGAGATTTTCGGCGTCAACGACGCGATGCGCGCGATTTCAGCTTGGGTCGCGGATCTCGGCTTCGTCGCCGTCTGTCCCGACCTCTTCTGGCGCATCGAACCCGGGATCGACATCACCGACAAGACCGAGGCGGAGTGGAAGCGTGCCTTCGAGCTTTTCCAGGCATTCGATCAGGTCAAGGGTATCGAGGATCTCAAGGCAACCGTCGCGGCGGCGCGCAGGCTCCCCGGTACGAACGGCAAGGTCGGCACGATGGGCTATTGCCTCGGCGGCAGGCTCGCCTTCATGATGGCAGAGCAGCCCGACGCCGATGTCAACGTCTCCTACTACGGCGTCGGGCTCGACAATCTGCTCGACGGAGTCTCCGCGGTGAAGAAGCCGCTCGTCGTGCACATCGCCGATCAGGACGAATTCTTTCCCGCGGAAGGACGGGCGAAAACGGTCGCTGCTACCAGGGGAAATCCGCATATCCGGACCTTCGTCTATCCGAACGCCGGTCACGCATTCGCCCGCGCCGGCGGCGTACACTGGAACGGCCTTGCGGCAACGATCGCCAACGGGAGGAGCGCAGAGGCGTTGGCAGCCGCGCTCGCATGATCGGCCGCCGCGCTGCGCTCTTCGGCGCGGCGGGGCTGGCGACGGTTGCCGGCGCCGGTCCGGTGCCCTTGGGATTGTGCGCGCGGAGCATTGGCTCGCGCCGATCCGAGCAGCTGCGGAGGCGCTCGGCGGGCCGGGCCTGATCGCAAGCTATGTCATGCGGCGGGGAAGGACGGCCAGCACGTTCGACCAGATGCAGGCGAATGCCGCCTTCACCTACGACAATGCGCTGGCCGGGCTAGCGCTGCTCGTCGCCGGCGAGCGGCGGCTTGCGGGACGGATCGGCGATGCGCCTCGGATCGCCCAGGCGGGCGACCGGAGGGGCTTTACCGGGCGCGGGCGCAACGCCTACGCGCCGGGACGGATGACCGAACCTCCGAAGCTTGTCGGCTGGTGGGACAAGGCGGCCAGCCAGTGGCTCGGGGACCCGTATCAGACGGGCACCGCAAGCGGCGTGCTCGCCTGGGTGATGCTGCTTTGGGCAGCGCTCGATAAGGCCGGGAGCACGGCGCGCTTCGCTCGGGCACTCTTGCGCGCCGCCGGATGGCTCGAGGTTGTGCGGGTCGCGGAAGGCTTTGCCGGCGGGGTGCCCGGAGACGGGGCGGGGCGGCTTGGTTTCGTGGGCACCGAAGAGAATCTTGACATAGATGCTGCATTCTCGGCGCTCGGAGAAAAAGCGCCGGCCGCGCATGCGCTCGCGTTCGTCCGCACGATGTGGAACGCACGCGAGGGACGGTGCGACGCCGGATTGACCCCTGCTGGCGCGCGCGACCCCCTGGCAGCGGCGGATGCCAATCTCTGGCCGCAGATTGCCGCCGGCATGCCGGAGCGGCTCCGTCCCGCGTTCCGCTTCGTGCTGGCGAGGCTGGGCAGCCGGCCCGGCTCGGGCAGCGTGCGGGGAGGCTTTCGGGCATCGGCTTCAGCGCCGGGTTTCCGGGTATCTGGCTCGAGGGCACGGCCTTCGCGAAACTCGCGCTGCGCATGACCGGAACGGCGTCGGAGGCGCGCCTTGCCCAGCGGTTCGCCGCCACGCTCGAGGTCGAAAGCGTTCCCGGCGGCTTCATTTATGCATGCAGCACGCCTTTCCTCGAAACCGGGCTCGTAACCGGCGGTCCGGGCTCCGCGCCGTTCGTCTATCGGCGCCGCCCGGCGCTTGCGCCGACGGCGTGGGCCGTACTGGCGAGCCTCTGTCGCAGCCCGTTCGGGCCGGCCCTGTCGGGCGACCGCGGTCTGACGCGGGCCGGCTTACGAGAAGGCCGCAAGCTCGGCCACGATCCGCTCGGTCGGGACTTGGCGGCAATAGCCGCGATTGTTGGCGAGCGCACTCTCATGACGCACCGCGGAAAGTGTCGCACAGGCGTCGGTCGCCAGTGTAACGAGATAGCCGAGATCGCAGGCGTCCCTGACCGCGGAATCGACGCACTGGTCGGTGAGCACGCCGGCGAGGATCAGGTATTTCACGCCGAGATTGCCGAGCACATAGTGGATATGCGTGGAGACGAAGACGGAAGAGGAGGTCTTCGGTATGAGAATCTCATCGCGGATCGGGGCGATTTCGTCGAGCACCTCGGCGTCGCGCGATCCCTTGGGGCAGAAGAGGCGCGAGATCTTGTAATCGAGGCTGAGATCGCGCCCGTCCTCGGTGAGGCTTTCGATCACCGTGTACATCACCTCCACACCGGCGGCACGCGCCGCCCGTTGCAGGCGCTGCATGTTCGGAATGGCGCGCTCGCGCATCTCGCGAAAGAAATATCCGTATGTTGCCTCGATCTCCTCGGGCCCAAGATGCGCGTAAGCACCGCCGTCGGGCGCGGAATATTTCTGCACGTCGATGAAGAGAAGTGCCGCCTTTCCTTTTTCCACCGGAACGTCGCGGCTCAGGCCGAAATCCTTCATGGCGCTTTCTCCGCGAGCGCTGTCGGCAAAAGCCGCGCGAGCCGCTCGGCCCACGCGGCCTCGCCGGCGGCGTCGGCAATCAGGTCCTGCCGGATTTCGAGCTCGAGGTAGTCGAGGTCGGCGGCCTCGGCATGCACCGGCACGCCGTAATCGGTTTCGTCGGTCACGCGATAGGGCGCGTTTTCGGCAACCACGAGATCACCCTCGGCAAGAAGAAGGCGCGCAAGGATGTGCGAAAGGCGCGGGTTCAGGTTGTACAGCACGGCGCAATGCATCGGCCGCCACTCGCCGCGGAAGAACGGGGTGAAGCTGTGCATGGCGATATAAATCGTCGGCTTGCCCTCGGCGCGCCGGCGCGCGATCATCTCTGTAATGGTCGCGTGATAGGGGTCGAAGAGGGCGCGGCGGCGGCGTTCCTTCTCCGCCGGAGAGAGCGCGACGTTGCCGGGCACCTTGGTTGCTTCGCTGATTTCGGGAAAGGCGCCCGGCGCGTGCGGTGGGCGGTTGCAGTCGATGACGAGACGCGAATAACGCTGCAGCACCGCGGGCGCATCGAGTGCCGCCGCAAGCCGGCGGGTCACGCCGGCGATGCCGATGTCCCACGCGATGTGGCGAGCGCGTTCGCGTGGCGGAAGCCCGAGCGTGCCGAGTGCGCGCGGAATGCGGCGGCCCGCGTGATCCGCGGTGAGGAGGAAGTCGCTCCGCCCGGCGGGCCTGAGCACGTGCACCGGAGCCGGCTCGTCGGGTGCGAGGAGGGGCAGAGGCGCCATCTTGGTTCAATAGACCTCGGCGTAGCGCGCGCATATTGCGCTCTCGGAAAGATTGGCGAGCGAAGCGATCTCGGCTTCCTTGAAAGAGAGATAGGCGCGCATCGCAACCGGACTCCACCATCCAGCCGCCACCTTGTCTGCCCCAAGCGCTGCCAGCGCCTCCTTGAGGCTCCGCGGCAGAAGTGGCGCCTGCGCCTCCGGCGGCGGCAGGGCGAGGCGGCGCGTGAGCCCGTCCACACCTGCCTGGATCAACGCGCCCAGCGCGAGATACGGGCAGGAGGCGGCGTCGGCCACGCGGAACTCAATGTTGAACTGCTGTGCAGCCGACTCTTCGGCGGTGCCAAACACGGGAGCCACGCGCAGCGCCGCGCCGCGGTCCTGCACCGCGAGATTGGCGTTGACCGGCGCCCAGCGGTTGGGTGTGAGGCGGAAATAGGAAGCGACCGAGGGGGTGGAGAAGGCGGCGATCGCCGGCATGTGCGCGAGGACGCCGGCGAAGAAGGGTGCGGCGCGCGCGCTGATGCCGTAGGGCTCGGCCGGATCGTGCATGATCGGCGCCTCGCCCTCCCAGAGGCTCATGTGGATATGCGTGCCGTTGCCGATGCCGCCCGCCGCGGGCATCGGGGCGAGGATCGCGCGATGGCCAAGCCGCCAGGCGACCCCGCGCACCAGCTCGCGCACGATTACGGCGCGGTCGGCGGCGCGCAACGCGGGCTCCGGGGCAATCGTGACCTCGAACTGGCGCGGGCCATATTCGGGCAGGAAACTGTCCGGGCCAAAGCCGGCGGCGCTCAACGCGCCGGTCAACGCCTCGCCGAAAAGCGCCTGGCGGCGAAAGGCGTCAAGCGCATAGGTGGCGCCGGGCCGTTCCTCGATGCCGGTATAGACAAACTCCTGCTCGAAGCTTGCGTGCAGGCCGAGGCCGAAGCCAGCCAGCGCGGCGATGGCGCGCTTGAGGAAATCGCGCGGGCAGCACTCCCAGGCGCTGCCGTCGGTGTTCTGGATATCGCCGAGATAAAAGCGCTCGGCCGTGCCATCGTCGAACGGAACGGCAACATGGGCGGCCGGATCGGGCCGGATCACCAGATCGCCGGTGGTGCCGAAGGGCGTCGTCATGATCGGGCCGAAGCAGGACATCATGATGTTCGAGTGGGTGAGGCCCACACCGCGCTTGAGTCGCGCGTTGGTCTCGGCAACCGGGAAGGCCTTGCCACGCACGAGCCCGGCCCAGTCGCAGATGCCGGCAAACACAAGATCCTCGCGCTGCATAGGTGGATCTCCCTCGGGTCGATGCGGGATCATCGGCGAGAACAGCCGGCAAGGCGAGAGAGCCGGACGGCTCTGGCGCCCCGCCGGCCGGGCGGAGTAGAAGGAGCGCGACAGACCGGGGGAAATGCCGGGATGCGCCTCCTCGACCTCGATCGCCTTGCGGCCCTCGTTCCGGCGGGCGCGACGCTTGCGATTCCGCCCGACAATTCCGCCACCTGCGCCGCGTTCGCCCGCGCGCTGGTGCGGCAGGGCATGCGGGACCTCCGCCTGATCGGCGTGCCCGTTTCGGGCTACGCAACCGACCTCCTGATCGGCGCCGGGTGCGTGGCCGAGGTGCAATCGAGCGCCGTTTCCCTCGACGAGGCGGGGCCGGCGCCCTGCTTCACCCGCGCGGTGAAGGCCGGCACGATCCGGATGCTGGACGCAACCTGCCCCGCCATGCACGCGATGCTGGAGGCAGCGGCGAAGGGCATTCCCTTCATCCCGATCCGCGGTATCCTCGGCAGCGACCTCCTTGCGCACCGGCCGGACTGGCGGGTGATCGACAATCCATTCGCCGCGGGCGACCCGATCGTGGTCCTGCCCGCGCTCGCGCCGGATTTTGCCGCCTTCCATGCCGCGACGGCGGATCGTGAGGGGAACGTGTGGGTCGGCCGGCACCGCGAACTCGCGGTGATGGCACACGCGGCGCGCCGCACGCTCGTCACCGTCGAGCGCATCGTCGAGAGAAGCCTCATCGAGGACGAGCAGCTCGCTCCCGGGGTGATCACCGCCGCCTATGTCGAGGCCGTGGCGGTGGCGGAGCAAGGTGCCAGGCCAAGCGGCCTGCTCGACGAATATCCCGACGATGCCGAGCATTTCCTGGAATACGCCCGCCTTGCGCGTAGCGAGGAGGGTTTCCGCGCCTACCTCGCCCGTCACGTCCTGCCGCCGCCGGCGGCGGCCGCGGAATGAGCGAGGTCCTGCCCGAGGAACGGCTGATCGGCGCGATCGCCCGGCTGATCCTCGATCCTTCCCGCCCGCGTGCCCGGCATGTTGCGATCGGCGCCGCGAGTCCCATTCCCTCCGCGGCTGCCTATCTCGCGCGCGAGATCACCGGCGATCTCCGCGTCTCCGTGCTGTACAAGCGGCGCGGCAATCCCTTCACCGACGGCACGGGCGAGCTTTTCGATCTCGCCGCGCAAGGACGGATCGATCTTTTCTTCCTGGGCGGAGGCGAGATCGACGGGGCGGCGAACATCAACCTGATCGGCATCGGCGAATGGCCCGGCCGGACCGCGCGCTTCCCCGGAAGCTTCGGTTCGGCCTTCATGTACTTGCTGGTGCCGCGCACCATCCTCTTTCGCCTTGAACACTCGCCGCGTGTTCTCGTGCGTCGCGTTGCGCACGTCTCCGCACCCGGCACCTCGCCGCCCGGCCACTTCCGCCGCGGCCACGCTGAGGCGCTGGTGACGGGCCGCGCCGTCTTCGCTTTCTCGCCCGAGCGCGCGCGCTTCACGCTCGTCTCAGTCCATCCGGGCGAAAGCCGGGAGAGCGTGCGCGCCGCAACCGGTTTTGACTACGACATTGCCGAACCGCTCTCCGAAACGCCCGCCCCCCCCGCGCGGGAGCTCGCGCTCCTGCGCGGTCCGGTGGCGGCGGCAATGGTGCCGACCTATCCCGCCTTCGCGGCTCGCCTCTGGCCGGCTGCCCCGATCGCGAGGAGCGCCTGATGGAAGGAACCGCAGCGTCCCGCATGATGGCCTCGGCCGGTGCGCTTGCCGGGCTCAAGGTTATTGATCTCTCGCGCGTGCTCGGGGGGCCGTTCTGTACCATGATCCTCGCCGATCACGGCGCCGACGTGATCAAGCTCGAGCCGCCGCAGGGCGACGAGACGCGCGACTGGGGCCCGCCCTTCCGCGAGGAAGACGGAAAGCGCACGGCCAGCTATTTCATTGGCGTCAACCGCAACAAGCGCTCGGTTGGCCTCGATCTCACAGAGCCCGGAGGGCGGGCGGTGCTGTTCAGCCTCCTCGAAGGCGCAGATGTGCTGGTCGAGAACTTCAAGCCCGGCACAATGGAACGTTGGGGGCTCGGCTACATCACCGACCTCGCGCCGCGCTTTCCCCGCCTCGTCCATTGCCGCATCTCCGGCTTCGGCGCCGACGGGCCGCTCGGCCGGATGCCGGGCTACGACGCGATCCTGCAGGCGATGACCGGCCTGATGAGCGTGAACGGCGACGCAACAACCGGACCGCTTCGGCTCGGCACCCCGGCCGTCGATCTCGCCACCGGCCTCTTCTCCGCGGTCGGCATCCTGATGGCGCTCATCGAGCGCACACGCTCGGGCCGCGGGCAGTTCCTCGACATGACACTCTATGACTGCGGCATGGCGCTTCTGCATCCGCAGGCCGCCAACTTTTTTCTCAATGGCCGCCGCCCGATGCCGCTCGGCAACCCGCACCCGAACATTGCGCCCTACGACAAATTTCCGACGCGCACCTGCGAGATCTTCCTCGGCATCGGCAACGACGCACAGTTCGCGAAGCTCGCGGCCGGGATCGGCCGCCCCGAACTCGCCACCGATCCGCGCTTCCACAGTAACGCCGCGCGCGTCGAGAACCGTTCCGCGCTCACCGCCGCCTTGGCCGCCGCCTTCGCGCCCGAGGACGGCCACGCGCTCGCCGCGCGTCTGCTCAAGGCCGGCCTGCCGGTCGGTCCGGTGCTCGCGGTGGACGAGGCGACGGCGGCACCGCATACGGTGCATCGAGATATGGTGACGTCGCTTGGCGACTATCGCGGGCTCGGCACGCCCATCAAGCTCTCGCGCACGCCCGGTGGCACGCGCCGCCCGCCGCCCGGCTTTGCCGAGCACACCGCGGAAGTGCTGGCGGCGCACGGATTCTCCGCCGCGGACATCGAGGCCTTGCGCGAGCAGCGCGCGGTGCCGACCCGGCGGAAATAAGCTCGGGGGTTGCCGCTCCCCCCGCCCCCGCCTATAGCGCCGCCGGCAGGAGGGCGCATGGCGGCAGTGGCGGAGGCAGTGCAGGCGGCGCGTGCGGTGTCGCCGCCGATGCGCGAGCGGCGCTTGGCGAACGCCATCCGTGCCCTGACGATCGACGCCGTGGAGGTCGCGAAGTCCGGCCATCCCGGCATGCCGCTCGGCATGGCCGACGCCGCGACGGTGCTCTGGACCCGCTTCCTCCGCTTCGACGCCGCCGATCCGCACTGGCCGGACCGCGACCGCTTCGTGCTCTCCGCCGGGCACGGCTCGATGCTGCTCTACGCGCTCCTGCACCTCACCGGCTTCGCAGGCATGGAAATCGACGTGCTCCGCCGCTTCCGCCAGCTCGATTCGGCGGCGGCGGGCCACCCGGAGACGGAGCTTCATCCAGCAATCGAAACGACCACCGGGCCGCTCGGCCAGGGTCTCGGTGCCGCCGTCGGCATGGCGCTCGCCGAGCGCCTGCTCGCGGCACGGTTCGGCCGGAGCCTCGTCGATCACCGCACTTTCGTGATCGCCTCCGACGGCGATCTGATGGAGGGCATCAGCCACGAAGCGGCCGCGCTTGCCGGGCACCTCCGGCTCGAGCGGCTGACGGTTCTCTACGACGACAATGCCGTATCGATCGACGGGCCGGTGCGGCTTGCCGCCTCCGACGAGCCGCTCAAGCGCTTCGCCGCGCTCGGCTGGGCGGTGAAGCGGGTGGACGGGCACGACGCGCCGGCCGTCGCCGGCGCGCTTTCCTGGGCGCACCGCTCGCGCCGGCCGAGCCTGGTTGCTTGCCGAACCGTGATCGGGTTCGGCGCGCCGCATAAGGCCGGCACCGCTGCCTCGCACGGCAGCCCTCTTGGTCCCGAAGAGGCGGCGGCAACCAAAATCGCCCTTGGCTGGACCGCGCCCCTCTTCACCGTCCCCGACGATATCGCGACCGAGTGGCGCCGGGCCGGCGCGCGCGGCGCGCCGGCCCGGCGCGCCTGGCTCCGCAGGCTGGCCCACCATCCGCTCCGCGCCGAGTTCGAGCGCGTGACCGCCGGCCGGCTGCCCGAATCCTGGCCCGCCGCCCTGGCCACGCTCAAGGCGGAACTCGCCGCAACGCGGCCGAAACTTGCAACCCGCCAGGCGAGCCAGAAGGTGCTCGAAGCACTTCTCCCCGCGGTTCCGGAACTCATCGGCGGATCGGCCGACCTGACCGGCTCCAATCTCACCGCCGTTTCCGGCATGGCCGCCGTGGCGGCCGGCAGCTATGGCGGGCGGTATATCCATTACGGCGTGCGCGAGCACGGCATGGCCGCCGCGATGAACGGGATGGCGCGCCACGGCGGGATCATTCCCTACGGCGGGACGTTCCTCGTCTTCAGCGATTATCTGCGTCCCGCGCTCCGGCTTGCCTCGCTGATGCGCCAACGCGTGATCCATGTGTTTACGCACGATTCCATCGGCCTCGGCGAAGACGGGCCGACGCACCAGCCCGTGGAGCACCTGGCGAGCCTCCGCGCAATGCCGAACCTCTCCGTGTTCCGCCCGGCCGATGCGGTGGAAACCGCGGAGTGCTGGGAATTGGCACTCCGCCGCGAGGGCGGCCCGAGCGCGCTCGTGCTCACCCGCCAAGCGGTGCCGGCGCTCCGCACCGAGGTGGGCGAGAACCTCTCGGCGCGTGGCGGCTATGTGCTCGCCGAGGCGACGGGAGAAAGACGGGCAACGCTGATCGCCAGCGGCTCCGAGGTCGCGCTCGCGCTCGCCGCCCGCGGCATTCTCGAAGCGGCCGGGATCGGGGTTGCAGTTGTTTCGCTGCCGTGCTGGGAATTGTTCGCCGCCGAAGACCCCGCCTACCGCGAGACCGTGCTTGGCCCGCCCTTGCGCGTCGGCGTCGAAGCGGCAAGCGGGTTCGGCTGGGAACGCTGGCTCGGGCCCGCTGGCGTCTTCATCGGCATGCAGGGCTTCGGCGCATCCGCCCCGGCCGAGGCGCTCTACCGACATTTCGGCATCACCGCCGAGCAGGTGGTGGTGATGGTCCGCGAACGGATCGCGTGAAGGAGGGAAACGGACGAATGGCTGTCAGGGTCGGAATCAACGGGTTCGGCCGGATCGGGCGACTGGTTCTGCGCGCCATCATCGAGAGCGGGCGGGAAGACGTCGAGCCGATTGCGATCAACGATCTCGGCAGCGTCGAGGCGAACGCACATCTCTTCCGCTACGACAGCGTGCACGGTCGCTTCGCGGGCGACGTGGGCGTCAACGGCCAGGCGATCGAGATCCGCTACGGCAACCGCCATTACGGACCGATCCGCGTTTCCGCCGAGCGCGACCCCGCCAAGGTGCCCTTCACCGGGGTCGATGTCGCGCTCGAATGCACCGGCCTCTTCACCAAGCGCGAGCAGGCGGCGGCTCTGCTCGGGGCGGGCGCACGCAAGGTGCTGGTCTCCGCGCCGGCCGACGGCATTGACGCAACAGTCGTCTTCGGCGTGAACGAGCGCGCGCTCAAGCCAGCAATGACGGTTGTCTCCAACGCCTCCTGCACCACGAACTGTCTGGCGCCGATGGCCAAGGTGCTGCACGAGGCGTTCGGCATTCTGCGCGGCTACATGGTGACGATCCACTCCTATACGGGCGATCAGCGGACGGTCGATACACTCCACAAGGACCTGCGCCGCGCGCGTGCGGCGGCCGTCTCGATGATTCCGACCACCACCGGCGCAGCCCGCTCGGTCGGGCTTGTGCTGCCCGAGCTCAAGGGCAAGCTCGACGGCACGGCGATCCGCGTGCCCACACCGAACGTCTCGCTCGTCTCGCTCGATGCGAACCTCGCCCGGCCGGTCACGGTCGCCGAGGTCAACGCCGCAATGCAGGCGGCCGCCGCCGGCCCTCTCAAGGGCATCCTCGACTACAACACCGAGAAACTGGTGAGCGCCGATTTCAACCACGTGGCAGCTTCGTGCAGCTTCGATGCCACGCAAACCGCGGTCGTGGATGGTACACTCGCCCGCGTGATGGGCTGGTACGACAACGAGTGGGGCTTCTCCAACCGCATGGCGGACACCGCGGCGTTGTTGGGCAGCCTCTGACGCGCCGGCCGTGAGCCACGGGTTCCGCAGCCTCGACGAGGCATCGGTTGCCGGCCGGCGTGTGCTCGTGCGCGCCGACCTCAACGTGCCGCTGCGCGAAGGACGCGTCGCGGACGCGACGCGCCTGGCCCGCCTCGCGCCCACTCTGCGCGAACTTGCCGACAAGGGGGCGCGCGTTATCGTCTGCAGCCATTTCGATCGCCCGAAAGGCAGGCGCCGACCGGAGATGTCTCTCGCGCCTTTGGCGCCGGCGCTCGCCGCCGTCCTCGGCCGCCCGGTCCGCTTCGCCGAGGATTGCATCGGCGAGCCGGCCACGCGCGCCGTCACCTTGCTCGCGAACGGCGAGGTACTCCTGCTCGAGAACACCCGCTTTTATCCGGGCGAGGAGGCGAACGACCCCGCCTTCGCCGCGGCACTCGCCGGGCTCGCCGATCTTTTCGTCAACGACGCCTTCTCTGCCGCCCACCGCGCGCACGCCAGCACCGTGGGCGTTGCGCACCTCCTGCCCTCCTATGCGGGGCGGCTCATGGAGGCCGAACTGGCCGCGCTCGATGCCGCTCTCGGCCATCCGGCCCACCCTCTCGGCGCCATCGTCGGCGGCGCTAAGGTCTCCACCAAGCTCGACCTCCTCGGATATCTTTCCGTCAAGGCCGATGTCCTTCTGATCGGTGGGGCGATGGCGAACACCTTCCTCGCCGCCCAAGGAATCGCCGTCGGCCGCTCGCTCGAGGAGTCCGACCGGCACGCGGAAGCCATGGCGATTCTTGAGGCCGCCAAGACGAGGGGATGCGAGGTGCTGCTGCCGATCGACGCCGTGGTGGCAAAAACCCTTGCGCCGAACGTCGAGACCGCGGTCGTCCCGGTCACGGCGGTATCGCCGGAGTTTATGATCCTCGATGTCGGCCCGGAGACCATCGCGCGGTTCGAGGAGCGTCTCCCTGCGCTCCGGACCCTGGTCTGGAACGGCCCCGTGGGCAGCTTCGAGAACCCGCTCTTTTCCACCGGCACGCTTGCGCTCGCCAGCGCCATCGCCGCCGCCACCGAATCGGGAAGACTCTGCTCGGTTGCCGGCGGCGGAGACACGGTCGCGGCGCTAAACCTCGCCGGCGTGGCCGAAAAGCTGACCTACGTTTCAAACGCCGGCGGCGCCTTCCTCAAGTGGCTCGAAGGCAAGGCGCTACCTGCAGTTGCAGCACTGGCCGCATAGCCCCTCGATTGCAACCACTGCGGCGTGGCGCACAAAGTTAACAAAGTATAAATTCTTGGATGACCGCCCTTGTTGACGGATCGTTCATCAGATGCGCCGCATGATCCTGCACATGATTGCAACCAACGCTTTGGCCGCTTTCTCGGTACCCGCGCCCTCGGTCGGCGCGGCGCGGCCAATCATTCCCGTCCGCGCTGGGAACGGGTCCGAGGCCGCCTCGACAGCCGCGGTGGCAACCCAGCCGCGACTACCGCCTGCGCCGCCGCCCGGGGGCAAGATCCTGCCGCGCGGCTCGCTGCTCGACCTTTCGGTCTGAGCTTCCGCCACTCCCGAACCCGACTTTGACAGCACCTGGATACGGTGGGTCGATTTTCGCTGACGGAACAAGGACGTAGGCGCACTCCGCGTAATAGCGGCAAAACCCCGGGCGAGGTTGCATTTTGTGCTTGCCCCGACGCGGGCGACTCGGATTCAAGCTATGTGTGAGCCCACCGGATGACCTTGATGAGCTGTCGTCTGCCCAGCTGCGGGA
>JAKAWQ010000138.1 GCA_021816925.1 Pseudomonadota bacterium | reverse complement strand
CCCAGAACCTGATCCGAAACACGCCCGGCAAGGTCTCAGTACGGCTCAAGCGCAAGGCTGCCGGCTGGGATGACAACTTCCTCGCAGGCCTGATCGCGCGCTAGGCTGCTTCACCCGATTCCCCTGAGGGTGCCCCGGGCGTGGGAGCGTGGCAAGCGCCAGCGGCCGGAGGGCGGGATGTGGCGGCGAGACGATCATAGGCAGACGATCATAGGCAGACGATCATAGGCAGAATTGACCATCGGGGCATGACCGCCGTTAACTGGGCGCTGAACATGGAAAGGACGGGCGGCGAGGCATGACAGATTAGATGGCGAGGCATAGACAGATTAGATATGGAGAGTTTTTGACGCACAACCGCTTCATGGGTGAAAGGGCAAGGATGATTTTGGGCCGGGCTATCGGCGTGCTCGTCGTATTGTTGCTCAGCCTCTCGCGTCCGGCCGGTGCTCAACTTGGCCCGGCCGGCCCGCCGGCGGTAGGCGTGGTGGCGGCCAAGCTCGAGCCTGTTTACGCGACGCACCAGTATGTCGGCCGGATCCTCGCGGAGAGGACTGTCACTTTGGTGGCGCGCGTCACAGGCTTCCTGGAGCAGCGGCTGTTCAAGCAGGGGACTGACGTCACCAAGGGCCAGCTTCTCTACGTGATCGAGAAGCCGCCGTACCAGGCGGCGGTGGCCCAGCAACAGGCGACTGTTGCGCAGGCCAAGGCGCAACTTGCCAACGCCGTCACCACGCTGAGCCGCAGCCTGCAGCTTCTGCACACGCCGGCCGGCCAGCAGTCGAGCGTCGATAACGCCCGGGCCACGCAGCTCTCCGACGCCGCCCTGCTCGCCTCGGCGAAGGCCCAGCTCGAGACGGCGCAAATCAACCTCGGCTATACGGAGATCAGAGCACCAATCGCCGGCCGCATCGGTATCAGCAATGTCTCGACGGGCAATGTCGTCGGCCCATCCTCGGGCACGCTGGCGACGATCGTCAGCCAGGACCCGATGTATGTTACCTTCGAGATGCCGGTGGTCGATGCGCTTGCGCTGAACGACCGCTACCGCACGATGGGTGGACTGGCGGCACTTGCGATTCGCGTGATCCTGCCGAACGGGAAGACGTATGCGCACGCGGGGAAGGTTTCGTTCATGGGCAACACCGTGTCGAGCAGCACCGACACGATCGTCGTGCGCGGCACGATCGCCAATCCGGTGCTGCCTGGGCATGTCGGCCCCGGAGTGAGCGATCGCGAGCTGACGGATGGCGAATTCGTAACCGTGCTTCTCCGGGGCGCGAGGCCCAAAGAGGAGGTCGTGGTGCCGCGGCAAGCAGTTCTCTACAACCAGCTCGGTGCCTACGCACTGGTCGTGGGGCCGAGCGGCGTTGTCGAGCGCCGCGCCGTCAAGCTCGGCCGGACCACCCCCGCCACCGCGGTGATCGCGAGCGGGGTCAAGGCCGGGGAGAAGGTGATCGTCGAGGGGATCCAACGGGTTCGCCCCGGCCTCAAGGTGCATGCGGAGATCGTCGCGATGCCGGCGGCGGCAGCGACGGCGGCGGGCAAATCCTGAGCGCATGATCTCCGGGTTCTTCATTGACCGGCCGCGATTTGCGGTGGTCATTGCGCTCATCATCACGCTTGCCGGCGGCCTTGCCCTGCTGCGAATTCCGGTCGCCCAGTTCCCCAATATTGTGCCGCCGCAGGTCCAGGTCTCGACCACCTATCCAGGCGCGTCCGCCACGGTGGTCGAGCAGACGGTTGCGCAACCTCTGGAGGAGGCGATCAACGGCGTCCAGAACGAACTCTACATGCAATCGACGAGCGGCAGCGATGGGAGCTACGGCCTCACGGTGAGCTTCAAGCTCGGAAGCGATCCGAACATCGATACCGTGAACGTGAACAACGCCGTGCAATCGGCACTCTCGCAGCTTCCCACCGAGGTTCAGCGCGAGGGGATCACGGTTCGTCAACGCTCGTCGTCAGTACTCGCCTTCGTCTTTTTCTACAGCCCCGGCGGCAAGCTCTCGCCCCTGCAAGTGAGCAACTACGTCACCATCAACAACCTCGATGTGCTTTCCCGGGTGCCCGGTGTGGGTCAGGCTTTCATCTTCGGGCCGCAGAACTACTCGATGCGTATCTGGTTCAGTGCGAGCCGCCTGGCCGAGCTCGGCCTGACGCCGACCGACATCGTCGACGCGATCGCCGCCCAGAACGTGCAGGCGCCTGTCGGGACGATCGGGGCGCGGCCGATCGGCAAGGGGCAGGTGTATCAATTTACGGTGCAGACCCAAGGGCGGCTCACAACCGCGGCTCAGTTCGACAACATCGTCATCCGCGCCAATCCCGACGGCTCGGTGCTGCGCCTGAAAGATGTTGCGACCGTCGAGCTCGGCGCGCAGCAGCAAGCAACACAGGACGAAATCAACGGCAATCCGGGCGTCGGCATGGGCATCTTTCTCACGCCCGGAGCCAACGCGGTGGCAACCTCGATCGCGCTCAAGGCAACGCTTGCCAAGCTCAGGCAGCGGTTCCCGCAGGGCCTGAAGGCCACCATAGTCTATAATTCGGCGACCTTCGTGAACGATACGATTCGGGAGGTCGTGCTGACGCTGGGTGAGGCCTTCCTCCTCGTCGTCCTGGTGATGTTTCTTTTCCTCGGCAACTGGCGGGCCATCATCATCCCGACGGTGGTCGTTCCTGTCAGTCTGATCGGCACCTTTGCCGGGCTTCTTGCGCTCGGGGAGTCTGCCAACACCATAAACCTGCTCGCTCTCGTCGTGGCGGTGGGCATCGTCGTCGATGATGCGATCGTCGTGGTGGAGAACGTCGAACGGGTGATGTCCGAGGAGCCGGAGCTTTCTGCGGTCGCGGCGACGAAGAAAGCGATGCAGCAGATCACGGCGCCGATCATCGCGATCTCGCTCGTTCTCCTTTCGGTCTTCGTACCGGTCGGCTTCATTCCCGGTCTTTCGGGCCTCCTGTTCAGCCAGTTCGCCGTTGCGGTCAGCATCGCCATGCTGATTTCCGCCACCAACGCACTCATTCTTTCCCCGGCGCTCTGCGCGCTCTTCCTCAGGCCGGGAGAGAGGCGCCACGGTCTGATGGCACCGCTTCTGCGCGGCATCGATCGGCTCCGCGACGGCTATGCGGCAATTGTTGCGCGGCTGGTCCGGGTCGGGGTGCTCTCGCTCCTGGCGATCGGGCTTTTTGCCGCCGGTATCTATCTTCTTTCCGCGCGCGTGCCGGGCGGCTTCCTGCCGGATGAGGACCAGGGGGCGTTCTTCATCCAGATGCAGCTGCCGCCGGGCGCCTCGCTCGCGCGCACGCAGGCGGCAGTCAACCAGTTCTATCCGAAGCTCAAGGCGCTGCCGCAAGTGCAGGACGTGATCGCGATCGTCGGGTTTTCGCTCCTCGACGGCGTTTCCGAATCCAACGCGGCATTCCTCGTGGCGCGGCTCAAGCCGTTCTCCGAGCGCCCGGGTCCGGCGAACGGGGTCAACGCAGTGATCGGGCGCGTGTTCCGACTTGGTCAGCAAGTGCTGGCGGCGACCATCATTCCCTTCAACCTGCCGCCGATCATCGGCCTTTCAACCAATGGCGGCTTCCAATACGTACTCGAGAACCTCGAAGGTGCGAGCACGGCGAAGATGGTCAGCGTGGCGAACGGGGTGATCGTCGCGGCGAACCAGGATCCGGCTCTCTCGCGGGTGTTCACGACCTTCTCCGCTTCGACGCCTTCGATTTATCTCAACATCGACCGGACGAAGGCACAGGCGCTCGGAGTTCCGGTCAGCAGCATATTCACCGCGTTGCAGGCGACGCTCGGCGGGTATTTCGTCAACCAGTTCAATCTGTTTGGCCGGGTGTGGCAGGTCAACGTCCAGGGATTGCCGCGCGACCGCAACGACGTGAGCGCGATCTGGAAGATCTACCTCCGCTCCACGAGTGGCGCGATGGTGCCGCTTCGCGCACTTGCCACGGCCCGGGTGATCGTCGGCCCGCAATTCATCACGCGCTACAACGACGCCGAGGCGGTTGTGATCAACGGCAACCCGGCGCCGGGGAGATCCTCGAGCCAGGCGCTCGCCGCGATGGAGAAGGTTTCCGCCAGGACCCTGCCACCCGGCTTCAGCTACGAGTGGACGGGAACGGCGTACCAGGAAAAGGCGGCCAGCGGGCAGACCGGCGCCATTCTCGGCCTTTCGGTGCTGTTCGCTTATCTCTTTCTGGTCGCGCTCTACGAGAGTTGGGTCATTCCTGTTCCGGTTCTGCTCTCCGTCACGGTTGGGGTTTTTGGTGCCTATCTCGGCGTGCTCGTCGCCCGGCTCACACTCGACCTTTATGCCCAGATCGGGCTTGTGGTGCTGATCGCGGTGGCCGCCAAGAACGGCATTCTGATCGTGGAGTTCGCCAAGAAGGAGCGCGAGGCAGGTACGCCGATCGCCACGGCGGCGGTGCGCGGGGCGCGAACCCGCTTTCGCCCCGTGATGATGACGTCGCTGGCCTTCTCGATGGGGCTGCTCCCTCTCGTCCTTGCCACCGGAGCTGCTCAGATCAGCCGGCGTGATGTGGGCACGGCGGTGTTTGCCGGCATGCTGACCGCGAGCCTGATCGGCATCTTCCTCATTCCGATGCTCTACGTGACCTTCCAGGGCCTTCGGGAACGAACCAAAAGGCGTCGCGCGCGGAGACGGTGAGGTAACTGCTCATCCCGGGTATCGGCGCGCGCTCTGGGGCCAGGCTGAGAGCGGCGGCGAGTGATGCCTGTCGGCAAAATTATGTTTGACGCGATCACGGGGGACTCGATTCAAGCTTCCTGTGTTC
>JAKAWQ010000137.1 GCA_021816925.1 Pseudomonadota bacterium | reverse complement strand
CTACACCACGCTTGCGTAGCTCGGTCAAAGTTGAATGGTTCAGCGCACGAGCGTCCGTCTCCATGAGCACGCGTATCAGCATACATGCATATGAATGGCAATTATTCTGGGAAGGTTAATAACAAGGCCGCCAGACTGTCCAGATGGACGGAGCCACCTCAACTGATCATGGAATACGTCGCCAATCGCAAGCGTAAGGCGCACGCGATCTGTCATTGGGCGAAGGCTTCCGGCGAGGAAGGCTGACCGAGCCGGCTTCGCCGGCACTGGGCGCGGGCCGGCGACTATTCCATCACCGCGGCGTGTTCGGCTGGAAGTGCCGCCGCGTGGCCGCGGCGGCGCATGATCAGGATGAGTGGAATGATCGGCAGGGTCGTGAGCATCATCAGCTTGAAGTCGGCAAGATACGCGATTGCTTGCGCCTGCTGATTGATCACTTGGTTGAGCGCAGCGGCGCCTGCCGCGGTGTTCGGATCGAGTAAGTGGTGGATCGCGGGGTTGTTCTCGAAGAGGCGCCGGAACGGCGTGACGAAGCCGGCGAGCGCCGAGTGCTCCACCTGCCCGATGCGGTCGAGCAGGGCGGAGGTGATGGAGACGCCGATCGCGCTGCCGAAATTGCGGAACAGGCTCAGCAGGCTCGCCCCATCGGTGCGCATGGCGACCGGCAGGGTGGCGAAGGCCATCACCTGCAGCGGCGTGAAGATGAGGCCGAGCCCGGCCCCCTGGATGACGATTGCTGAGGCCACCGCGCGAGGCGCGATATCCGGCGTCCAGCCGAGCATTATCCAGATCGAGTATTCGAGCAGCATGACGCCGATCAGCATCAGGATGCGCGGATCGGTGCGATCGGCAAGGCGCCCCGCGACCATCATCGCGGCGAGCGTGCCGACGCCGCGCGGGGCCAGCACGAGGCCCGCTGTCTCAACCGGGTAGCCGGCGAGCTCCTGGAGGTAGGGCGCGAGCAAAGCGGAGCTCGCCACCAGCACAAGGCCCGCGGAAAACATCACCAGCATCGAGGCAGAGAAGTTCACGTCATGGAAGAGTGCCGGTGGAATGAAGGGTTTTTTTGCGGTGAGGAGATGGACGATGAAGAGGTAGAAGCCGATTCCGGCCAATGTCGCCTCGGTCACGATCTCTGCCGAACCGAACCAGTCCTTCAGTTCGCCCCGGTCGAGCATCATCTGGAAGGCGCCGATGCCGAGCGCGAGCACGGCGAAGCCGAGCCAGTCGAAGCGGAGGCTCACATTGCCTCGCAGGCGGCGCATGAAGAACATCAGGCCGAGCATCGCCGCGATGCCGAACGGCACGTTGACGTAAAACACCCAGCGCCAACTGTAGAACTCGGTAAGGTACCCGCCGAGCGTCGGACCCATGATCGGGCCGACCATAACGCCCATGCCCCAGATCGCCATCGCCTGGCCGCGACGCTCGACAGGGTAGATGTCGAGCATGATCGATTGCGAAAGCGGCACCAGCGCGGCCCCGAACATCCCTTGCGCGATGCGGAATATGACGATCTGGCCGAGTGACTGCGCGAGGCCGCAGAGCATCGAGGTGACGGTGAAGCCGGCGAGCGAGACGACGAAGAGATTGCGGCGGCCGAACCGCGCGGCGAGCCAGCCCACGGGGGCCGTCATAATCGCGGCCGCGATGATGTAGGAGGTGAGGACCCAAGTGATCTGGTCGTAGGTGGCCGAGAGGCTGCCCTGCATGTAGGGCAACGCCACGTTTGCGATGGTGGCATCCAGCGCCTGCATGAGCGTGCCGATCATGCAGCAGAGGGTAATGATGCCACGGTAAGGGACCGCGCGGAAGGATGCAGCGGGCGCGCCGGGCGCAGCCATGGCCGGGCGCCCTACCAGAGATCGGCGAGCGTGCGGCGGTGCCCGGTCTTGATCGAGACCTCGACGCTCATGCCGGCACGCAAAGGCGGATCGCCCGAGCGGAGATCCAGCCGGACGCGGAGCGGGATGCGCTGCACGACCTTCACCCAGTTGCCGGAGGAGTTCTCGGCCGGCAGAAGCGAGAACTCCGAGCCGACGGCGGGGCTGATGCTCTCGACGACTCCGTGCCAAGCGCGTCCGGGATAGGTGTCCACGCGGACGGTTGCCTGATCGCCGGGCTTGACCCAGGTGAGTTCCGTCTCCTTGGGGTTCGCGGTGACCCAGAAGTGGCGGTTCGAGACGAGACCAAAGGCGGCAGTGCCGGTCTTGAGATACATGCCGGGCTGCAGCTTGCTCACGTCGGTGACGATGCCGGAGAAGGGCGCGCGCACGACGCTGTGGCTCAGCCGGCGCTCGGCTTCGGCGACCTTCGCCGCGGCCGCCTGGTATTGCGGCACCGCGGTGAGCGGGAGCGAAAGATCGCCGCCGAGCTTGGCGAGTTCGACGGCAGCGCTATGGCGGAGCGACTGGATGGCGGCGCGGTCGGCGGCTAGGCGGAAGCGCGCGTCGTCATAATTAGCGACCGGGATGCCGCCGCGCTCGCGTAGCCAGGTGTCACGCACGACCGTCGCCCGGTCGGAGGCCATCGTCGCCTCCGTGCTGGCGACGTTGCTCAGGATGCGCCGGTAGTCCTGCTTCATCGATTCGATGGTCAGCGCAGTGTTGTTGAGATCGGCCTTGGCAGCCGCGAGCGCGATCTCGAAGCGACGCGGATCGAGCCGGAACAGTACCTGACCCTTGTTGACCGCCTGGCCCTCGCGGACTGCAATGTCGGAGACGAGCCCCGAAACATCGGTCGAAATTGCGAGGTGGTCGGCCTCAACGTAGGCATCGTCGCTCGTTACGGTACCGCCGCCCGTGACCCAGAGGACGAGCGTCACCGCGGCGACGGCGAGAACGCCTCCCACCATCAGGAGCGGGCGCAGAATGCTCAGCCGGCGCTGACGCGCCATCACCGGCACGGCGTCCCCGGCAACCCGAGGGCTCTGTTGAGCGGCAGCAGCCTGGGACATCACGCGACTTCCTTCGCAACTTCGCGCGGGCGAGGGCGCACCTCGGCGCAAAGGGTAGCCTTCATGCGTGCGAGCCCGTCGGTCATCTGCGCCACGGCGGCCGCATCCAAGCCCTGGCAGACGAGCGTGTTCATTTTGGCGCGGTGCTGCGCGATTTCCTCGAGAACCGGGCGCGCGGCGGGACGGAGATGCAGCCGCCAGATCCGCCGGTCGGTCGGATCGGCCCGGCGTTCCACCATGCCGCGCGCCTCCAGCCGATCGACTAGGCGCGCCACGGTGATCGGCTCGACCTCGAGCAGCTCCGAAAGCTCCTTCTGCGACAGGCCGGGACGGCGATCGAGCCAGATCAGCATCACCCACTGCGCCCGTGTCATGCCGTTGTGGCGGGCGCGCTTGTCCGCCTCGATGCGGAGCAGCCGAGCCACGTCGTGCAGCAGAAAGAGAAGATCGTTGGTGGGAATGGTCATGCGATACAGCCGGGATAATAAGCCCGCTTATGGTCGCAAGCCACTATCAAAGCCATGCAAACGACGCTGAACCGGTCCGCACCATTCATGCGACGGAGGGAGAGGGCCGGTGCTACTCACCCCCGGCCGGCACATGGAGGAAGCGTTACAATTAGAAGCAAAACGCACCGGTTGCGTTTCATCCAATCCTGTGTCATGATTTTGCTGCACTTTCCCCCGGTGTCGAGCAAAGGAGCCAGAGCGATGTCGAACCGGAATTCGATGCTCAGCCGCCGCATCCCACGAGCGCCTTCACCCCCTCGGTGGCGGCGCCTCGTCGCTGCCCTCGGGGCCATGGCTGCGGCCTTGGCTCTTTCGGGCTGCGTGGTCGTACCCGCGCGTCCAGTCGCGGTCTATCGGCCGGTGCCTGTTCGTCCGTATGCTTTCGTACTCTATTGATGGTGCCGCTTTCCGTGGCGCGCGGGCCGGTCGCGGCTGATGCAGCAGTCCACGGCGGCCGGCCGTCGCGGGAAGAATCCGGACGGATGGAAGGCCGGATCCTCGATGTCGCGACCGGCCTTTTCTTTTGCCAGGGATTTGCCGCCACCAGCATGGAGCAGGTGGCGGCCGTGGCGCGCATCTCCAAGCGCACGCTCTATGCCCGCTTCCACGACAAGGCGGCGCTCTTCCGCGGTGTCGTCGATCGTCGGGTCAGTGGCTGGCGGGGCTCGTTCGAAGCCGAGGCGGAGCAGCCAGAAACGCTCCCGGCCGCCCTTAAGGAGGCCGCTTCGGGTATTCTTCGTGTCGCGTTGGAGCCTGCGGCGCTCGCGTTGCATCGGATGGTCGTGGCCGAGGCCGAGCGCTTTCCGGAACTCGCCCGTACTCTTGCCGCAAAGAGCGCCGCCGGGGTGGAGTGGCTCGCCGCGCTGCTCGGAAGCTTTCCGGAGGGCGCCCGGCTTTCCCCCGAGGACCGTGCTTTCGCCGCTGAGCAGTTCCTGATGCTGGTGGTGAGCGGACCGCGCCGGCGGGCGTTGGGGCTTGGCCGGCCCCTGGATGCGACCGGGCTCGCGCTCTGGGCGGAGCGCTCGGTTGCGCTCTTCCTCGGCGGTCTCGGCGGCTGAGGGGCGCCTTTGCCACGCGGTTCAGGCCGCGGAAGGGTTCGTGCTCATTCCTGCGCTCGCCGGGGTGACGGCGGCGAGGGTGCCGGGAACCGATACCGCGGTCTGCCACCACGGCTTGCCCGCGCCTTGACCCAACTTGGACAGTAGGTTTGACAGTGTTGTTCGCTCTTATGTCGCGAGCTAATCAATCTGTCTGGTTTTGGTAGGGCGTGATCTGTCCGCTCCGTTCTTGCTCTGTGCCGGGGCATGCCCCGGCACAGAGCGGCCGCGATGGGAGCGTGTCATGCGGCCCGTTGCTCCGACTG
>JAKAWQ010000054.1 GCA_021816925.1 Pseudomonadota bacterium | reverse complement strand
GGCCACTGAAAAGAAGGACGCGTCCTGCCCCCGAAGTTCGCGGCCCTGCGCAGCGAACGGAGGGGAGAAAGAGGCCACTGAAAAGAAGGACGCGTCCTGCCCCCGAAGTTCGCGGCCCAACGCAGCGAACGGAGGGGATCAGCAGGCCACTGAAAAGAAGGACGCGTCCTGCCCCCGCAGTTCGCGGCCCAACGCAGCGAACGGAGGGGATCAGCAGGCCACTGAAAAGAAGGACGCGTCCTGCCCCCGAAGTTCGCGGCCCAACGCAGCGAACGGAGGGGATGAAGAGAACGCTGAAAACCAAGGGCGAGTGTCCCGATTCCGGCGATTTGTCATGACAAGGAACACCGGAATCGGGACACGAGCCCGTCCCTCGCGCAATTCCTGCCGGCAAACCGGGCCATTCCGGAGAACACCTGTTCGGTTCTCGCGCACTCGTTGCGGATCGGCAGAAGTGCGCCAACGCCGGCTCCGCCGGCTTGACCATTGCCCGGGGTCAAGCCCACACTCGGATGATGATGGCGTTGCTTGGACGCCGCCGATGGAGGGGGAGACGATGCCGCAAGTGGCCCTGACGGTGAACGGCAAGAAGGTGACCGTCGATGTGGAAGGGCGGACCCTGCTCGTCGAGCTATTGCGCGAGAAACTCGGGCTCACGGGTACCCATGTCGGGTGCGACACCAGCCAGTGCGGCGCCTGCGTGGTGCACGTGAACGGCGTGTCGGTGAAATCCTGCACGATGCTTGCATTGCAGGCGGCCGATGCGTCCGTGACCACGATCGAGGGGCTGGCGAAGCCGGACGGAACGCTGCACCCGATGCAGGAAATGTTCCGCGAGCACCACGCGCTGCAATGCGGCTTCTGCACGCCGGGCATGGTCATGAGCGCGATCGATCTCGTGCAATCGCACCCCGAAGGCCTCTCGGAGCAACAGATTCGTCACGGGCTCGAGGGCAATCTCTGCCGTTGCACGGGCTACCACAACATCGTCAAGGCGGTGGCAGCCGCCTGGCCGCTGATGCACGGCAAGGCGATGCCGGCCGCCGCCGAATAGGCAAGCGTCACGCTAAGACGGGGAGAATGTCCAGATGGGTTTCCAAGGGATCGGGGCCGCCGTCCGCCGCAAGGAGGACGCGCGCTTCCTGAGCGGGTCCGGCCATTACACGGACGATATCAACCGTCCCGGACAACTCTACGCATCGATCCGCCGCGCGGACCGGCCGCACGCGCGGATCGTCGGCATCGATACGGCCGCTGCCTCCGCGATGCCCGGCGTGGTTGCCGTCTATACGGGGGCGGATCTGCAGGCGGACAATGTGGGCGGACTGCCTTGCGGCTGGCAGGTCAAGAACAAGGACGGCACGCCGATGGCCGAGCCGCCCCACCCGGTTCTCGCCGTCGGCAAGGTGCGGCATGTCGGCGATCCCGTGGCGGTGGCGATCGCCGCAACGCGCCAGCAAGCCAAGGACGCAGCCGAGCAGCTCGCGATCACTTGGCAGGATCTGCCGGCGGCCGGCTCCATCAAGGATGCGCTGGCGCCTGGAGCGGCGCTCGTGCACGACGACGTGCCGGGGAATATCTGCTACGACTGGCATCTCGGAGACAAGGCAGCGGTTGATGCCGCTTTCGCTGCCGCCGCACGCATCGTCAGGCTCGATCTTACCAACAACCGGCTGATTCCGAACGCAATGGAACCGCGCGCGGCAGTGGGCGAGTTCGACCGCGCAACCGGCGAGCACACGCTCTACACGACGAGCCAGAACCCGCACGTGATCCGCCTCCTGATGGGCGCCTTCGTCCTGCACCTCCCCGAAAGCCGCCTGCGCGTCGTGGCCCCCGATGTCGGCGGCGGCTTCGGGTCCAAGATCTATCACTACGCCGAAGAGGCGATCGTCACCTGGGCAGCAGGAAAACTCGCGAGGCCGGTGAAGTGGACGGCGGAGCGCACCGAAAGTTTCATCTCCGATGCGCACGGCCGCGATCATGTCAGCACCGCCGAAATGGCCCTCGACAAGGACGGAAACTTCCTCGCGCTTCACGTCAAGACACTCGCCAACATGGGCGCCTATCTCTCGACCTTCGCGCCCTGCATCCCGACCTACCTCTACGCCACCCTCCTCGCCGGCGTTTACAAGACGCCCGCCATCTATGCGGAGGTGAAGGCGGTCTTCACCAATACCGTTCCGGTGGATGCCTATCGCGGCGCCGGTCGGCCCGAGGCGGCCTACCTGCTCGAGCGGCTGGTGGATGTCATCGCGCGCGACACCGGGATCGACAAGGTGACGTTACGGCGGCGCAACTTCATACCCGCCGACGCCTTCCCCTACCACACACCCGTCGCGTTGCAGTACGACAGCGGGAATTATCAGGCGACCCTCGATGCCGCGCTCAAGGCCGCCGACTGGAGCGGCTTCCCGGCACGCCGCGCAGCAGCGCACGTCAAGGGGAAGCTCCGCGGCATCGGCATCTCCACCTATATCGAGGCCTGCGGCATCGCGCCCTCCGCGGTGGTGGGCTCGCTCGGCGCGCGCGCCGGCCTCTACGAGGTCGCCAACGTCCGCGTGCACCCGACCGGCGGCGTGAGCGTCTTCACCGGCGCCCACAGCCACGGCCAGGGCCACGAGACAACCTTCGCGCAGATCGTCTCCGATCAGCTCGGCGTGCCGTTCGACCAGGTGGAGGTGGTGCACGGCGATACCGCGAAGATCCCCTTCGGCATGGGCACCTACGGCAGCCGCAGCCTCGCTGTCGGCGGCTCGGCGATGATGAAGGCGATGGACAAGATCATCGCCAAGGGCAAGCGCATCGCCGCACACTTGATGGAAGCCTCGGTCGAGGACATCGAGTTCAAGAGCGGCACCTTCTCGGTAGCCGGGACCGACAAATCAAAAACCTTGGGCGAGATCGCGCTCACCGCCTACGTGCCGCACAACTACCCGATCGACGAGCTGGAGCCTGGACTGGAAGAGACCGCCTTCTATGATCCGAAGAACTTCACCTTCCCGGCCGGCTGTCATGTCGCCGAAGTGGAGATCGATCCCGATACCGGCGCCGCGTCGGTGGTGAGCTTCGTCGCCGTGGACGACGTGGGCCGGGTGATCAACCCGATGATCGTCGAGGGCCAGGTGCAGGGCGGAGTGGCGCAGGGGATCGGCCAGGCCCTCTTGGAAGGCGCGGTCTATGACGGCAACGGCCAGATCGTGACCGGATCGATGATGGACTACACGATACCGCGTGCGGACGATCTCCCGTCCATCAAGGTCGGCACGGAGACCACGCTCTGCACGCACAATCCGCTCGGCGTGAAGGGCTGCGGCGAGGTCGGCGCGATCGGCAGCCCGCCGGCGATCGTCAACGCGGTCGTCGACGCACTCGCCGAATACGATGTCCGGCACATCGACATGCCGCTCGCCCCACAGAAAATCTGGTCGATCATCCGCGCCGGCCGGCCGCCCATGGCAGCCGAATAACCGCATCCGCCGACAGAACGAGCGCCGAAGGAGCGAGGGAAACCACGATGTACGATTTCACCTACCAGAAGCCGTCGAGCGTCGCCGATGCGGCGAAGCTGCTCTCCGCCGATGCCGAGGCGAAGGCGCTGGCCGGCGGGATGACGCTCATTCCTGTCTTGAAGCAGCGGCTGAACAAGCCCTCGACCCTGGTCGACCTCGCCGGCACCGGACTCGCCGGCATCAGCGTGGCCGGCGGCAAGGTCCGCATCGGCGCGATGACGACGCACGCAGCAGTGGCCGGCTCGGCCGAGGTCAGGAAGGCAATCCCGGCACTGGCGACCCTCGCGGGAGGGATCGGCGACAAGGAGGTGCGCCACCGCGGCACCATCGGCGGCTCGCTCGCCAACAACGACCCCACCGCCGACTATTCCGCTGCCGCACTCGCACTCGGCGCCGCGATCGTGACCAACAAGCGCACGATTGCCGCGGACGACTATTTCCAGGGCATGTTCACGACCGCGCTCGAACCGGGCGAGCTGATCACCGCGGTGGAATTTCCGGTGCCCGAAAAGGCCGCCTACACGAAGTTCCCGAACCCGGCCTCGCGCTACGCTATCGTCGGGGTGTTCGTGGCCCAGGGACCGTCCCGGGGACCGTCCGGCGTGCGTGTCGCCGTCACCGGTGCCTCCGAGAGCGGCGTCTTCCGCCACAAGGCCATGGAGGCGGCGCTCGCGAAGTCCTTCTCCGCGGCGGCGCTTGCAGATATTGCCACATCCGCGGAGGGTCTGAACAGCGATATCCATGCGAGCGCGGAATACCGCGCGCATCTGATCGGCGTCATGGCCCGCCGCGCCGTCGCCGCCGCGGGTTAAGGAGCGAACCCCAACCGGCATGGCCGGACAGCCGGCGCCGCTCCACGTCGTGGTGATCGGCGCCGGCATCATCGGCGCTGCCACGGCAGTCGAGCTGCTGGCCGACGGCTATCGCGTCAGCGTCGTCGAGCCGGCAGAGCCGGGAGGCGAGCAGGCGGCGAGCTACGGCAACGGCTGCTGGCTGAGCCCCGCCTCGATCGTTCCGATGTCGGTGCCAGGCCTCTGGCGCAAGGTTCCGGGCTTCCTCGCCGATCCGCTCGGACCGCTCGCCATCCGCGTCACTTATCTGCCTCGATTGCTGCCCTGGCTCATCCGCTACGTGCGCGCCGGCGCGAGCCTGGCGAAAGTGCAGGCAATCGCGCGCGCCCTTCGCCCGCTGCTTGCCGATGCACCCCTTCGCCACCGGCGGCTGGCGGCCGCGACGGGTGTCGGCGAGCTGATCGAACAGAAGGGCCTCCTCTACGTGTTCCCGAGCCGTGCGGACTTCGAGGCCGAGGCGCTCGCCTGGCGGCTCCGCCGCGAGAACGGGATCCGCTGGATCGAAATCGGTGAGGATGAGCTCCGCCAGCGCGAGCCTGATCTCGATCGCCGCTACACGTTTGGTGTGCTGGTCGAGGAAGGCGGCCACTGCACCGACCCCGGCGGCTACGTCGCCGCTCTCGTTCGTCACGCCGAGGCGCTGGGCGCCCGCGTGCATCGTACGCACGCCTTGGGCTTCGCAATCGAAGGGCGCCGCCTTGCCGCCGTCCGGACCGGGTCCAGAGACATCGTCTGCGACCGCGCGGTGATCGCCGCCGGCGCTTTCTCCAAACCCCTCGCTCTGGCGGCGGGGGACCGCGTGAGCCTCGAGACCGAGCGCGGCTATCACGCCATGATCCTCGGCGCCGAAACCGGCCCCAGGACTCCGCTCATGCCGAGCGACCGGCGCACCTCGAACACCCTCGCACGCGGCGGCCTCCGCATCGCCGGCCAGGTCGAGCTCGCCGGACTCGCCGCTCAGCCGAACTGGAAGCGCGCCGAGATCCTGCGGGACTTCGCGCTCCGCACCTACCCGAAGCTGCCGCGCCCGCTCCCGCCCGAGCGCGTCCGCTTCTGGATGGGCCATCGCCCGGCCACGCCCGACAGCCTCCCCTGCATCGGCCCCGCCTCGGGCTCTCCCGACATCGTCCATGCCTTCGGCCACGGCCATGTGGGGTTGGCAGCCGGTGCAACGACCGCCCGGCTGGTTGCGGACATCATCGGCGGCAAGCCGCCCGCGTTCGACCTTGCCCCTTACGCGCCGCGGCGCTTCGGCTGAGCCGCCCGCTTATACCGGCGGCATCAATTTCTGACTCTTCGAACGAGCGTGAGGCCGCTGGTATCTCATTGATTTTGCGCGTGGCCGCCCCACCAGCCGCAGGGCCCCATCACGCCTCAGCGATGGGGCCCGACCATGCGCGATACCACTCGGCCCTTTGGGCCACCGGTATTACTCCGCCGCAACCGCAACCTCGCGCTGGCGGGCCGAGCCATGGGCTGCCGCCGCCACCAGCACGCTCGATGCCATGATCGCCGCCACCAGAACCAGCACCAGTTCGGGGTGCCCGGCGCCGATCAGGAATCCGAACGGCACGGGGGTCAGGGCGGAGCCGAGCGGCAGGCCGGCGGAGACGAAACCGAACACGGTGCCTACCTGCCCCGGCGGGGAAGCCGTCTTCACCATCATGTCGCGCGGCGTGCGGCTGGTGCCGAACAGGACGCCCGCCGAGAAGACGCAAAGAATGTCGAGCGGCGTCGGCAGCGCCAGCAGGGCGACCGCGAGGAAAAGCAAAGCTGCCGGAACGGTGAGCGAAGCGACCAGGCGCAGATGATGCGTCGTGCGGTCGGACACCCATCCGCCGAACAGCACGCCTCCGCTCACCCCGATCAGGTACGCGGTGAGCACCGACGAGGCGAGAGGGATGTCCATGCCGCGGACCTTGTGCAGCACGGTGATCAGCCACGCCTGAAGCCCGGTCGTCGCCATCGAAGTGAAGACGTAGAAAACCAAAAACAGCAGCATCGCCTGCGTGAGCAGGAGTGCCTTCCCCGAGAGCTTTGCCGTCCCCTGCGGAAGCGCTTCCGCCGGG
This sequence comes from Pseudomonadota bacterium, assembly GCA_021816925.1. Taxonomy (GTDB): domain Bacteria; phylum Pseudomonadota; class Alphaproteobacteria; order Acetobacterales; family Acetobacteraceae; genus JAKAWQ01. Next base: position 20,925 of record JAKAWQ010000054.1, on the reverse strand, counting down.
CGATCGACCAGGATCTTGCTCTGCCAGAGAATCGAGGCAACCAGAGGCAATCCCACCAGGCCGACCACGCCGAGCGCGCCGCGCCAGCCGAGCAGCACCGAAAGGCCGACGATCACCGGGGGGCCAGCGGCGAAACCCACATTGCCCGCGAAGGTATGCAGCGAAAACGCCCGGCCGACACGTTGGCGGCTCACGGAGGCGCTCAGGATCGCGTAATCGCACGGATGGATCACCGAGTTGCCGATGCCGGAGAGAACCGCGAGCACGAGAACCTGCCAGTACGCGCCGGCCAGGCCCATCGCGGCGATCGAGAGCGTCATCAGGCTCGCCCCGCCGATCAGGAAAGCACGGGCGCCGAAGCGATCGACCAGGAACCCGACAGGGGTCTGCAGGATCGCGGTGACGGCCGAGAGCAATGCCACGGCCAGCCCGAGCGCAGCGTAGCCCACATGGAAGCTCTCCTGCCACGCCACAAAGAGCGGCGGCAGGCAGAGCATGTAGAAATGGGACAGGAAATGCCCGGTCGCGATCAAGAGGTTCACGCGCGTGTCGCGCAGGCGGGCCATTGCGGCGCTCCCGGCCATCCTTTGGCGGGCACAATGCCGGCGGCATCGGGCCGGCGTCAATTGCGCGCCACGCATTCCGGGGGCGGGTTTTCCACAGCTTTTCGTGGCATCGGGGGTCTCTCCCGTTGAGTGCTCGCTCCAGACGGGATACTCTATTTTGTGGTTGCATTGCTGCGGAGACCACGAGATGGAGTGGGCAGAGGAGTTGGTCACCCGGTTGCGGGTGCTTTGGGACGAGGGTCGCTCCACGGCCGAGATCGGCCGCAACATCGGCATGTCAAAGAACGCCGTGGTCGGCAAGGCGCACCGGCTCGATCTGCCGGCGCGGCCCTCGCCGATCCGCCGAGACCCCGGCGCGGGGCCGTCGCGCCCGCGGGCACCCGCGCGCGGACCGACGTTGCCGCCCCTTGCCGCCGTGAGAGCGGATGCCGGACGCGCACCTCTGCCGGCACGGCCTGACCCCCCGACGAACCTGTCGCCGCCGCGCGACCTCCCCGGCGCCGCAGGCGCAGTGAGGCTCGCCTCCCCGCCCGCCGCTTCGGGAGCACCGCGGCCGCATGCACGCGAAATGGCCTGCTGCTGGCCCCTCGGCGAACCCGGCACCGCCGGTTTTCATTTCTGCGGAGAGGCGGCGTTGCCCGGCAAGCCCTATTGCGCCCGGCATGCGCAGCTTGCCTATGTCCGCGTCCGCGACCGGCGGGACGACGCAGCCTGAGGCAGCCTGAGGCAGGCTGAGCGCCCCGCGCGCCTTGAGCCGGCCACGCCTGACCGGGCTCGCTAAGCGGTGCCGAACGCGCCGTGCAGGTCCGCGAATTCCCTCGACCGAATAAGAAAAAGCCGATTCAGCCTGAATTGGCGCGCCCGCCAAGGCCAAGCACGAGGCATCCGTTGCGGTAGCCGATGACGCGGCGTATCGTTCCCGCCGGAGGCTGGCCGGCCTCATGCAGAAGGGCCGGCGGATCGGGGAGCGGGTGGCTGATCCTCCGTCGGCGCCCGGGTTCACCAAGGCGGGGGGACCGCCGCACGGCGGCCCGTGCCAGGAAAAGCGGAAAGGTGGCGGAGCGATGCCCAAGGGCACCGTTAAATGGTTCAATCCCACAAAGGGTTACGGCTTCATCGCCCCGGATACCGGCGGCAAGGACGTGTTCGTTCATATCAGTGCCGTGCAGAAGGCCGGCATGCGTAGCCTGAGCGAAGGGCAGAAGGTCGGGTTCGAGATCGAGCAGCAGAACGGCCGCACCGCCGCCGTGAATCTCTCCAAGGGCGAATAGGCCGAGGAGCGTCCGCGGGCGCTGCGGTCGGGCTTCAAGCCGGGGCCGCAGGCGTGAAAGTGCGGCTACCGAGAGCGGAATCGTCAGACCGCGCAAGCGGCCCGCGCCCGCCGCTGGTCCTTCGCGCGGCTCGATCACCGTCTCGAATCACCGACGATGACCCAAAGCGCGCTGCACACCTTGCGCGGCGCCGGTCTATCTTGCCCGAGAGAGGCTTGCCGCGGCGGCAGCGTGCAAGCGAGGGCGGCAGCAACGCCGACCTCTCCTCCATGCGGATCCGGTTGCAGGCTTTTTTTCTGTCCCCTTCACTCCTGAGCCTGGCGTTGGGGGTGGGGAGACGAGAGGAAAGGGGACCCAAGGATGGGCGCTTCGGATTCCCCTCCGAATCGAAGCGGTCCACGCGCCCCTCGCGTGGCCCTTGATGCGAAGGATGTGCTCGCTGCCTATCGGCGCTGGGCCGCCATCTACGACACCGCCTTCGGCAAGGTCTCCGCCCCGGCCCGCCGCCGCGCGGTCGCGCTCGTCAACCGGCTTCCCGGTCGGCGCGTCCTGGAAATGGGCGTTGGCACGGGGCTGGCCTTGCCTCTCTACGCGGCCGAGAAGCGCGTCGTCGGGGTCGATCTTTCGGGCGCGATGCTCGCTCACGCGCGGAATCGCGTCGTCGGGCGCGGGCTCGCCAACGTCGAGGCGCTGCTCGAGATGGACGCCGAGGCCACGGCCTTCGCCGACGGCTCTTTCGACATCGCGGTCGCCATGTTCGTGGCCTCGGTGGTACCCCATCCGCGCCGCCTGGTCGCGGAGATGCGCCGCGTGGTGGTGCCGCGCGGACAGATTCTGTTCATCAACCACTTCGCCGCGCGGTCCGGGCCTCGTTGGTGGGCCGAGTGGGCGCTCGCGCCGGCCAGCCGCGCGCTCGGCTGGCATCCAGACTTCGCGATCGAGGCGCTGCTGTCCGCCGAGGAGCGGGCGCGCGCCGCGCTCACCCCGGCGCCGCCCGCCGGGCTCTTCACGCTCGTGCAGATGACGAATGACTGACGCCGGCCGGCGTGCGCTCGTCGCGACGCGTGCGCAGGCTCGCCCTTTCGCATTGTGCAGTGCCATTGTGCAGTGCCACTTGATCTCGGCCAACCTGTCGGCTACGCCAGATTCCCGCAAGGTTGGGCAGAGGGCCCGACGCGTTGATGGTTCGATGGATCGGCCAATGCAGCTTCTGAGGCGGTACGCTGCTTCCCTCCTCCGCGGGTGCGGCGGGCTTCTCCTTCCGCTTCTGCTTCCCCTCTCGGCCTTCGCCCAGGGTGCACATGGGGGTGCGGACGGAGGCGTAGTGGGTGCGCCGCGCCCTTGGGAGATCTGGTTGCAGCCGGGCTACAGCCCGGTGAAGAAAGACATCATCTGGCTGAACAACGATATCGTCACCCCGATCATCGTCTTCATCGTCGTGCTCGTCGCCGGGCTCCTCGGCTGGGTGCTCTGGCGCTACAACGAGAAGCGCAACCCGGTGCCGAGCCGCATCACCCACAACCAGCCGCTCGAGATCGCCTGGACCGTCATCCCCGCGCTGATCCTGATCGGCATGGCGATCCCCTCGTTCCGCCTGGTGTTCTACGAAAACAAGACCAACCATCCTTACATGACGCTCGATGTCACCGGGCACCAGTGGTACTGGGAGTACCGTTACCCCGATCAGGGCAACATCGACTTCATGAGCAACATGATCCCGCAGAACAAACTGAAGCCGGGTCAGTTGCGCCTGCTCTCGGTCAATCATCCGTTGGTGCTGCCGGTCGGGAAAAACATCCGCATTCTCGAGACCAGCGGCGACGTGATCCACAGCTTCTTCATCCCGAGCTTGGGCGTGCAGCGCTACGCCATCCCGGGCCAGACGATCCAGACCTGGGTCAGAATCGACCGGCCCGGAACATTCTACGGCGAGTGCAACCAGATCTGCGGGCTCGGCCATCACGAGATGCCGATCGAAGTAGAGGGGGTTCCGCTGCCGCAGTTCCTCGCCTGGGCCAGGCTTACCAAGCAGCAGCTTTCCAGGAACGGCTCCGTGCCCCCGATCTCGGCCGTTGCCTCGATCGGCGCTGGCGGAGCCGGAACGTCCACAAAGGTCGCAGAAGTGACGCATCGCCCGGGCGCCGCCTCGGGCACAGGAGACTGAGACGATGTCCACGGCCGCCTATCAGGGACATGCCGAGCACGCCCATCACGACCACAAACCTGGGTTCGTGTTGCGCTGGCTGTGCAGCACGAACCATAAGGACATCGGCACACTCTACCTGATCTTCGCGGTCTCGGCGGGATTCATCGCCGGCACCCTCTCGCTCCTGATGCGCTGGCAGTTGATGTGGCCGGACCACCACACCTTCCTCTCCAACGGCCAGACCTACAACGCCGTGATCACGGCGCACGGCCTCTTGATGATCTTCTTCACCGTGATGCCGGGGTTGATCGGCGGCTTCGGCAACTGGTTCGTGCCGCTGATGATCGGCGCGCCCGACATGGCGTTCCCCCGTCTCAACAACATCAGCTTCTGGCTGCTGGTGCCCGCCTTCTGTCTGGTGATGGCCGGGCTTCTCACGCCGCCCGGCGCGGGCATCGGCTGGACGCTCTATCCCCCGCTCTCCGAAGCCACCTACCAGCCCGGCCTCTCGGTCGATTTCACTTTGTTCGCGTTGCACCTCGCGGGCATCAGCTCTCTGCTCGGCGCCATCAACTTCATCACCACGATCTTCAACATGCGCGCCCCGGGGATGACGCTGCACAAGATGCCGCTCTTCGTGTGGTCGATCCTCGTCACCGCCTTCTTGCTTCTGCTCGCGATCCCGGTGCTGGCCGGCGCCGTCACCATGCTGATCACCGATAGGCTGTTCGGCACCGCCTTCTTCAATCCCGTGGGCGGCGGCGACCCGGTGCTGTTCCAGCATCTGTTCTGGTTCTTCGGCCATCCCGAAGTCTACATCATGATCCTGCCGGCCTTCGGGATCGTCAGCCACGTCATCTCGACCTTCAGCAAGAAGCCGATCTTCGGCTATCTCGGCATGGTCTATGCCATGGTCGCGATCGGCGTGATCGGCTTCGCGGTCTGGGCGCACCACATGTTCGTCTCTGGCATCAGCGTTGATACGCGCGCCTATTTCATGGCCGCCACGCTTGTCATCGCCGTACCGACCGGGGTCAAGGTGTTCTCCTGGATCGCCACGATGTGGGGCGGCTCGATCGAGATGAAGACGCCGATGCTCTTTGCGGTCGGATTCATCTTCCTTTTCGTGATCGGCGGCGTCACCGGAGTGGTGCTCGCCAACGCAAGCCTCGATCAGATCCTGCACAACACCTACTATGTCGTGGCGCACTTCCACTATGTGCTCTCGCTCGGCTCTGTGTTTGGCCTGTTCGCCGGCTTCTATTACTGGATCGGCAAGATGTCCGGCCGCCAGTACCCGGAGTTCTGGGGCCAGGTGCACTTCTGGCTGATGTTCATCGGCGTCAATCTCACCTTCTTCCCCATGCACTTCCTCGGACTGGCCGGCATGCCGCGCCGCTACCCCGACTATCCGAACGCCTTCGCCGGCTGGAATTTCGTCTCCTCCGTTGGCGCATTCATTTCGGCCATCGCGCTCGTCGTCTTCCTCTACGTCGTCTATCGCATCTTCACCTCGAAGGAGGCGCTGGCCGACAACTACTGGGGCGAGGGCGCGACCACTCTGGAATGGGCCGTGAGTTCCCCGCCGCCCTTCCACGCCTTCGCGGAACTGCCGCGAATCGACTAGGGGCGAGCGTGCGGACAGGTTGATGCGGGGAATGATCGCTTCGGCGGGCGTTGACAGAGCCGGCGCTGCGATACCCGCCGACGTTGCGGCCCCGGCGGTCCCTTCCGTCCTCGCGGAGCTGAATGACTGGATCACGCTCCTCAAGCCGCGCGTGTTGCTGCTGGTCGTCTTCACCGGTCTGGTCGGGCTTCTCGTGGCGCCCGGCCATCCCGATCCGTTCCTCGCCGCCGTCGCGGTGCTCGCGATCGCGATGGCGGCCGGCGCGTCGGGCGCGATCAACATGTGGTACGATCGCGATATCGACGCCTTGATGCGCCGCACCTCCGGCCGCCCCGTTCCCGGCGGACGGATCGGCGCCGAGGCCGCGCTTTCGTTCGGTGTCGTCCTCGCCATCGCATCGGTGCTGCTGATGCTTCTGGCCGCCAACGCGCTGGCCGCCGCCCTCCTTGCCGTCTCGATCCTCTTCTACGTGTTCGTCTATACCGTTTGGCTGAAGCGCCGCACGCCGCAGAACATCGTCATCGGCGGTGCCGCGGGCGCCTTTCCGGCCCTGATCGGCTGGACGGCAGTCACCGATTCGGTCGGCGCGCTGCCGGTTCTGCTGTTCGCCATCGTCTTCCTCTGGACACCGCCGCACTTCTGGTCGCTCTCGCTCTTCGCGCACGAGGATTATCGCCGCGCCGGCGTGCCGATGCTCCCCGTGGTCGCGGGACTTCGCGAAACGAGACGGCAGATCTTCCTCTACACGCTGGCGCTGGTGCCGGTCTCGCTGCTGCCGACGGCGCTCGGCCTCGCCGGCTTCGTTTACGGCGCGTCGGCACTTCTGCTCGGGCTCGGCTTCACGTGGTACGCGATCGAGGTGCTGCGCGACCCCGAGGACTCGTTCGGCACAAGCTTAAGCCGCAATGCGCCCGCCAAGGCGGCGTTCCGGTTCTCGATTTATTATCTCTTCCTGCTGTTCGCCGCCCTCGCCGCCGATCGGCTGCTCGGCTGACGCGACCCATGGACGGAAGCGCTCCGCCGCGTCGGCCCTCCGTTGAGGAGGCCGCCGAGGAGGCCGCACGGCGGCGCCGGCGCATCCGCAATTGGGTCCTCCTCGCCTCCCTCCTCGCCCTTGCGGCCCTCTTCTACGGCATCGCCGTCGTGCGCATGGCCGCAAATCATCAACTCCCGCACTTCCGTTGAAAAGGGCTCGATCACAGCCGCCATACCGGCGGCCCAAGGGGCCATCCCTCCCCCGCAGGTCAGGACCTCCTCCCCTCTCCCTCTGGGAGAGGGGCTGGGGGTGAGGGAGGGGGTGAGGGCCTCGCGCGTGCTCGGGCCCCCATCGCTGACGCGCGATCGGACCCTGCGGCTGGCGGGGCGGCCACGCGCCAAATCAACGAGATACCGGCGGCCTCACCCTCGTTCGAAGAGTCAGGAATTGAGGCCGCTGGGATAAGGTCACCGCACCCTCGGGATCGGCAAGATCTCCCTGATCCGCCGCACCGGCTTCTCGGAGCGGCTCCGCACCCACCCCGATCAGCCGGAAAGCGGTCCGCCCGTCCGCCTCGCGTTGGAGCAAGGTTCGAGCCGCGGCAAACAACCGATCGGGCCGCGCCGTCGGTACCACGAGGGTGAGATGGCGCGAGCGGGTGGCGAAGTCGCCCGTACGCAGCTTGAGCACGACGCCGCCCGCCACCAGGTGCCGTTCCCGAAGCCGCTCCGCCAGGCGCTCCGTGAGCGTGAGAAGCGAGCGGTCCAGGATCTCGGGATCCGCCAGATCGCGCTCGAAGGTCCGTTCGGTGCTGATCGAGCGCATGTCCCGATCGACACTCACCGCCCGGTCATCCTCTCCGCAAGCGCGGCGCACCAGCGCCACTCCGTCCCGGCCGAGCGTCCGCGCCGCAGCCGGATCGAGCCCCTGGAGGTCGGCGAGCCGGGTAATGCCGCGCGCGGCCAGCCGCCGCTCCTGCACGGGGCCGATCCCCGGCAATACCCGAACCGGCAGGGGCGCCAGCACGGCGCGCGCCTCGGCCGCTCCGATCACCGCAAAACCACGCGGCTTGTCCCGCCCGGCCGCGAGCTTGGCGAGCAGGCGGTTGGGCGCAAGACCGATCGAAACGGTAAGCCCCATCTCGCTCTCCACCCTCTGCGCGAAACGGGCGAGGAGAACCGCCGCCGGCGCGCCGTACCGTTCCGCCGCGCCGCCGAGATCGAGCACCGCCTCGTCGATCGAAAGCGGCTGCACCATCGGCGTAAGCTCTCGCATGGCGTCACGAATCGCCCGCGCCGCCGCGGCATATTTCGCGAAGTCCGGCCGGATCACTACCGCGTCAGGGCAGAGCGCCTCGGCCCGGAACATCGGCATCGCGCTTCGCACCCCGGAAAGGCGCGCCACATAACACGCCGCGGCAACCACCCCGCGCCGCCCGCCGCCCACGATCACCGGCCGGTCGACAAGCTCCGGCCGGTCACGCTTCTCCACGCTGGCGAAGAAGGCATCGCAATCGATGTGCGCGATCGCAAGGCGCCCGAGTTCCGGATGCCGCACCAGCCTGAGGCCGCCGCAGACGGGACAGGCGGCGGTGCTGCCGAGGCGCGCATGCCCCTCCCCGCCGCCGCATCGCCCGCCCCGCACCTCGCCGAACAGAAGGCAGTCCCGGCAGAGCGTCGGCAGCCCCTTGGCGCCCGCGCTCACGGCTCCCAGAGCCAGGCCGCGCCGCGAACGCCCGAGGCGTCGCCGTGCGCGTTGCGCACGATCCGCGTGCCCCAGACGTCCGTGAAGAGATAGCGGCGAATCCGTTCGGGAACGACCGAGGCGAGATGCGCCATGTTGGAAAGCCCACCGCCCAGCACGATCACGTCCGGGTCGAGGATGTTGGCAACAACCGCCAGGCCACGCGCCAGCCGGTCGGCGTGCCGCGCCAGCGCCGCCGCCGCACGCGCATCACCCGCCGCCGCGCGCGCGGTGAGCCCGGTCGCATCCCGCCGACCCGGCCCGTCGCAATCCGCCGCCAGGCCAGGTCCGGAAAGCACCGTCTCCAGGCAGCCGTACTGCCCGCACCAGCAGAGCGGTCCGGGAACCTCTTCCGGAGCCGGCCAGGGCAGCGGCGTGTGGCCCCATTCCCCGGCGATCCGGTTGTGCCCCTCCAGCACCTTGCCGTCGATTACCACCCCCCCGCCGCAGCCCGTGCCGATGATCACGCCGAAGACCACATGCGCGCCCTTGCCTGCCCCGTCCGCCGCCTCGCTCAAGGCAAAGCAGTTGGCGTCGTTCGCCACCCTGACCTCGCGCTCGAGGAGTGCGCCGATGTCACGGTCGAACGCATGGCCGTTGAGCGCAATGGAATTGGCGTTCTTGACGAGGCCGCTCGCCGGGCTGATCACCCCCGGAATGCCGATCCCGACGCTGGCCTTCGCGCCGAGCTCGGCTTCCGCGGCTTTGACCAGGGCGGCAATGCTCGCCAGCGTCGCTGCGTAGCCCGCGGGTGTGGGGATCCGGCGGCGAATGCCGATCCGGCCTTCGCCATCGAGGACGGCGATTTCGATCTTCGTCCCACCGAGATCGACCCCGATACGGTAGCGTTCCATGCTGCGTATTCTGCTGGGCGAGGTCCGCTTGCTCAAGGCGGCCATGCCGCCGCAGGATGGTCCCGCCATGACCGAGACATTGCTCGATCTCAAGGATCTTCGCTGCCCCTTGCCCGTTCTGCGCGCAAATCGAACGCTGAACCGCCTCCCGCCCGGGGCACGGCTCCGGGTGCTCGCAACCGATCGCGCCGCGATCGCGGATTTCCAGGCCTTCTGCCGCGAAACCGGCCACGCGCTCTTGGCCTGGAGCGAGGATTCCGGCGTATTCAGCTTCGTCATCCGCCGCCGCCCCGATCCGCCGTCAGCCGACCCGCCGGGCGATGACTAGCGTGCCGGTCGCGCTGATCACCCACGCCGCCTGCCTGGAGCACGATCCCGGGCCTCTCCACCCGGAACGCCCCTACCGCCTGCGTGCCGTGCTCCGCGCCCTGGAGGCCGCGGAGTTCAGGTCGCTGCTGCGCGAAACCGCCCCGCGCGCCAGCCGTGAGGCGCTGCGCCGCGTCCACGCGGACGCCTACATCGGGGAAATTCTCTCGATCGCACCGGAAAAGGGCGAATACCAGGTCCTTGACCCCGACACCGTAATGAGCGCGGGCAGCGCCGAGGCCGCCTTGCGCGCCGCGGGCGGCGCGCTCGCCGGCGTCGATGCGGTGATGTCGGGCCGGGCGCGCGCCGCGTTCGTCGCGGTGCGCCCGCCCGGCCATCACGCCGAGCCGGCACGCGCAATGGGCTTCTGCCTCTTCAACAACGTTGCGGTCGCGGCGCTGCACGCGCGGGCGCGCTGGGCGCTCCGGCGCGTCGCCATCGTCGATTTCGACGTGCATCACGGCAACGGAACCCAATCGATCTGTTTCGGCGATCCCGATCTCTTCTATGCCTCGAGCCACCAGAGCCCCTGCTATCCGGGCACCGGTGCCGCCGCGGAGCACGGAATCGCCGGCAACGTGGTGAACGTTCCCCTTCCGCCCGGAACCGCAGGCAGGGTCTTCCGCGAGGCCTGGCAGACCGTGATCCTGCCGGCGCTCGGCCGGTTTTCTCCGGAACTCCTGCTCGTTTCCGCCGGGTTCGATGCCCACAAGGCCGATCCGCTGGCCGAACTTCGCCTCGAGGTCGAGGATTTTTCCTGGCTGACCGGCGAGCTTGCACGCCTTGCCGCGGCGCCGACCGGCGGGCGACTCGTTTCTGTGTTGGAAGGCGGCTATGACCTCGCGGCGCTCTCGGCGAGTGCCGCGGCGCATGTCCGTGCGTTGATGGCAGGATAGAACTCTTGCCCCCGCCGCCAGCCGGCCCTGACAGGAGAATTTCATGACGGAAACGAAAAGTCCCGCCGGGCCCGGCGTTGCCCCTGATGTCGCGGCGCTCTCCTTCGAGGAGGCGCTCGCCGAACTCGAGCGGATCGTGCGCGGCCTCGAAGGCGGGCAGCTCAAGCTCGAAGAGGCGATCACTGCCTACGAGCGGGGCGCTGCGTTGCGGCGGCATTGTGAATCGAAGCTCGCCGAGGCGGAAGCGCGGGTGGCAGCCATCGTCGAACGCGCGGACGGAACGCTTGGCCTCAGGGACAGCAGGTAATGACGCTGGCGGCCGTCGCGGACGCGGCACTCGAACAGGCGCGCGAAGAGGCCGCCGAAGCGGTCGAGGCGGCGCTCGATGCGCTGCTGCCCGAAACCGACGGACCCGAGGCACGTCTCGACGAAGCGATGCGCTACGCGGCGCTGGGCGGCGGCAAGCGTCTGCGCGCCTTCCTGGTCATGCAAAGCGCCGCGCTCTTTGCAGTCAGCCGCACCTGCGCCGCGCGCGTCGCCGCGGCGGTCGAGATGCTGCATGCCTATTCCCTCGTGCACGACGATCTGCCGGCCATGGATAACGACGATCTCCGCCGCGGCCGGCCGAGCACGCACAAGGCGTTCGACGAGGCAACCGCAATCCTCGCCGGCGACGCGTTGCAGGCGCGCGCCTTCGAGGTTCTCGCCGAGCCCGACACGCACGCCGACCCGCTCGCGCGGGCCGAGTTGGTCCAGGCGTTTGCCGCCGCGGCCGGGCCGCGCGGCATGGTGGGCGGGCAGATGATCGATATGCTGGCCGAAGGCAGGGAACTCGGCGCGCCCGAGGTGACGCGCCTGCAATCGATGAAGACCGGGCGGCTTATCCAGTTCAGCGCCGAAGCCGGAGCGATCCTCGGACGCGCGCCCCCCGCCCAGCGCCAGGCGTTGTTCCGCTTCGGCCGCGAGCTCGGCGCCGCGTTCCAGATCGCCGACGACCTCCTCGACGCCGAGGCGAGCACCGAGCAGATGGGCAAGACCGCGGGCAAGGACGCTGCCGCCGGCAAGGCAACGCTGGTCGCGATCCTCGGGCCGGTGCGCGCGCGCGAGCAGGCGACGCTGCTCGCCGGGCAGGCAGCCACCCATCTCGAACCGTTTGCGGAACGAGCCCATCTCTTGCGCGCGCTCGCCCGCTTTGTCGTGGTCCGCCAGGCCTGACGCCCGGTGCGGCGCATGGAAGCGGCATGGCAAAAGCACGCGCAGATTTCCTTCTGGTCGAGCGGGGCCTCGCCGAGAGCCGTGCACGCGCGCAGGCGCTCATCCTCGCCGGCCTCGTCTATGCGGGCGAACGCCGCGTCGAGAAGCCGGGCCAGACCCTGCCCTCCGATGCGCCCCTCACCGTGCGCGGACGCGACCACCCCTGGGTCTCGCGCGGCGGCGTCAAGCTCGCCCACGCTCTGGCCCATTTCGGTCTTTCTCCGGCCGGGCGCGTTTGTCTCGATATCGGCGCCTCCACGGGCGGCTTCGTCGATGTCCTGCTCGCGCACGGGGCAAAGCGCGTTTACGCCGTCGATGTCGGGCACGGCCAGCTCGCCTGGAAGCTGCGCACGGATCCGCGCGTCGTTTCCCTCGAGCGGACCAACGCGCGGTTCCTCTCGCGCGAGGTCATCGAGGAGCCGATCGAAACGCTGACCTGCGATGCAAGCTTCATCGGCCTCCAACGCCTCCTGCCCGCGCCGCTCGCGCTGACGGCAAGCGGCGCATGGGCGATCGCGCTCATCAAGCCGCAGTTCGAGGTCGGGCCCGGCGCCGTCGGCCACGGCGGCGTCGTGCGCAATCCGGCGTCGCACCAGGAGGTGTGCAAGAACGTTTCGGCCTGGTGGGGCGGGCTTCCCGGCTGGCGCGTCCTCGGCGTCATCGAAAGCCCGATCCTCGGCCCCGCCGGCAACCGCGAGTTCCTGATCGCCGCCGTACGCGACGCCGATTGAGCGAGTTGCCAGCGGGCGCGGAACGTCGGAGCATCGCCGGGGGGAATGGGGAGCACACAATGGAATACGCACCAAGGCCGCACGTGACGCAGCACTGGCAGGTTGCCAAACCCGCCGCTCGCGGCCGGCGCGGCATCGTCGCCTCCCAGGCGCGCGCCGCGGCGCAAGCAGGGGTTGCCGTGTTGGACAGAGGCGGCAACGTGGCCGACGCCGCGGTGGCAACCGCCTTCGCCCTCGCCGCGGTCGAGCCGTGGAATTCCGGTCTCGGCGGCATCGGCTTCGCGCTCGTGCATCCCGCCGGTGCGCCGCGCGCTGAGGTGGTGGATTTCGGCCCCCTCGCACCACGCGCGCTCGAGCCCTCGCACTTCCGCCTCACCGGACGGATGAAGCAGGATCTCTTCGCCTGGTCCGAGGTGGAGAACGACGCCAACATCCACGGCCCGCTCTCGTTCGTCATTCCCTCTGCCGTCGCCGGCTATGCTGCCCTGCACGAGCGCTGGGGCCGCCTGCCGCTCGCCGAGGTCATGGCGCCTGCGGTCGCGCTCGCCCGGCGCGGCCTCCCGGCCGATTGGGTCACCACCCTCAAGATCGCCAACTCCGCTGCCGTCCTCAGGCTTTATCCCGAGAGTGCGCGCATCTATCTGCCGAACGGCCTTCCGCCCGTCGCGCCCTACCAGGGAACGCCCGGCTACTTCAAACTCGGCAATCTCGCGGCCACGCTCGATCGCCTGCGCCACGCCGGTCTCCGCGACTTCTACGAAGGCGAGGTGGCGGCAAGCATCGCGGCGGATGTGAAGTCGATCGGCGGCCTTCTCGACGCCGCGGATCTCCGCTCCTGCACTGCGCGCATCTTTCCGGCCATGGAACTCCCCTGGGGCGGCGGCCGGACGCTGCAATTGCCGGGTGGCCTCACCGCATCACCCACCTGCGCGCGCGTGCTCGAGTTGCTGCACGCCGGGCCGGCACCGGAGCGCCCCGATGCGGCCTGGTTTGCGTTGCTCGCCCGATCCCTCAAGGCCGCCTATGCCGAGCGGCTGGCCGGCATCGGCGATGCCGAGCCGAAGGCGGCCGAAAGCTGCACCACGCACATCTCGGTCTGCGATGCCGAAGGCGGGATGGCGGCCGTCACCACCACGTTGCTCTCCTCGATGGGCAGCCGCGTCGTCCTGCCCGGCTCCGGCGTGCTGATGAACAACGGGGTCATGTGGTTCGATCCGCGTCCCGGCCAGCCGAACTCGATGGCGCCCGGCAAGCGGCCGCTTTGCAACATGTGCCCGAGCATCATGCGCGACGGCGCGCGGCCGTGGCTCGCCGCCGGCGCCTCGGGCGGCCGGCGCATTCTGGCCTCCGTCGTGCAGATGCTCTCCTTCGTCGCCGATTTCGGGATGGACGCGGAGGAAGCGGCGCATCATCCGCGGATCGACGTCTCGGGGCCGGACGAGATCAGCGCCGACCGCCGCCTTCCTTCCGGGATTCTCGCCGCACTCGCCAAGGAAGGTCCGGTCGAAATCGTCGAGCACGGCGTCCTGCCGGTGAACTTCGCCTGCCCGAACCTGATTGAAATCCGCCCCGACGGCACGCGGCTCGGCATCACCGACACGATGTCTCCCTGGTCCGCGGCGCTGGCGCAGGCATGAGCATGGAACCCGCCCGCGTCGAGGAGGCGCGCAAGCGCTGGGAAGCGCGGCTCGCCTCTGCGCGAGAGGCCGTGAGCGCGAGGGCCGCAATTGCCAAGGACCTCATCGAGGTCGCCGCCCAGCATCCGTTGATCGACGGCACGAAACCCGGAGAGGAATTCGTCGCCCGCCTTCTCCGCGGTGTTGAGCTCTATCGCCGATGCGGCGCGGCCGGGAGGGCCGCCGAGATCTATGTCCCGGGAAGCCGCCTCATGGACAAGGGCATTGCCGACAGGATCTCGCAGAGCGAGGCCGGCACGCGCTTCCTTCTCGAGCGCGGCATTCCTGCCTCTGCCTTGCATGGGGACGATCTCAACGAGCGCTACAAGGGGCCGGGATCGGTTCATCCCGGCGTCTGCTGCTCGGCCGATGAATGTTTCGTTGCCGCCTCCTATTGGCGCGACGGCGGCTTCGGGCGTCTCCTGAGCGTCGTTTCGGCCGGGCAACTGCTGCGCAAGATGCTCCACTTCATCGAATTCGGCGTCTATCCGATGATGGTTTCGGCGCCGACCTTCGAGGCTGCGCACGATCCGATTTTCGAGGCACTCACCATGATCCCCGACGTCCTCTTCGAGGATGCGAGCCTGCAAGAGCCGGGCTCGAAACGCGCCATCGCCTTCCGCCGGGAACGCCTGCCGGGCTACGCCGGACCGCGGTAGCTCCCGGCTTATGCCTGCCGCCTGCGAGACGAACTCTTCCCCCTCGCAGCGCCCCCCAGCCCGCGGCCCGCCTTTCTCGCCCCTCGCCCCGCGCGAAGCGCGTGGGAGAGGGTGGCGCCCGGACACCGTCCGGGCGCCGGGTGAGGGCAACGCGCCGATCTCGATCGGCCCTCGCACCGGCCGCCCGAGCCTTCCTCCGCCTTCCGCCGCGCCATCCCCGGCAACACCCGCCCGCGAAAAGGCAGGTCAGCCCCATCCACGCGTGGTACCAAATTCCTGCTCCCGACCCCAAGCCAACCTCTGGCCGATCGGCCGGGAGGAGAGCAAGTCGCGTCACGCTCGACCCTTGGAAACCGTTGGCCGAAAGCCGACAGGCCGCTTTCAGAGGTCGACCACAGGACTGACGACGTTCGTTCGTTGAGACAGGCCCTGCCGTTCCAGCTGAACTGGAACGTCGAAATCAAGCAGGCTATTTGCCGACTCCGCTTTGATGCTTTCCTTCAACCACGGTAGCGCAGCGCATTGACCAGCAGGGCAAAGGCCGGCGTGGGTTGGCGGCGGCTCGGGTAGTAGAGGTGGTAGCCCGGGTAGGGCGGACACCAATCGGCGAGCACCCGGATGAGACGCCCTTCGGCGAGGTGGGCCTGCACGCTATCCTCGGGCAGATAGGCCAGGCCAAACCCTGCCAATGCTGCGTCGAGCATCAGGGCGGTTCCGTTGAACACGAGCTGACCCTCGACCCTCACCCTCAGCTCGCGCCCACCCTTCTCGAACTCCCAGGCGTAGAGGCCGCCATGGGTCGGTAGGCGTAGGTTGATGCAGGTGTGGGTGGTCAGGTCTTGCGGCGTCTTCGGCCTTGGCCGTTTGGCGAAGTAGGACGGCGCGCCGACAACCGCTGAGCGCATGTCCGGCCCGATGCGCACGGCAACCATGTCCTTCGCCACCATCTCGCCGGAACGAATGCCGGCGTCGTAGCGCTCGGCAACGATGTCCGTCAGGCCGTAGTCGATGACGATCTCCACCTTGATGTCCGGGTAGTCCGGCAGAAGCTTCGCCAGCGCGGGCCAGAGGACCGCCCGCACGGCGTGGTCGTGCGCCGTGATACGGATGGTGCCGGAGGGCTTGTCGCGCAGCTCGCTCAGTGCGGCCAGCGCCGCGTCGATCTCGTCCAGGCGCGGCCCCGCGGCACGCAGCAACCGCTCCCCCGCCTCAGTCGGCGCGACGCTGCGGGTGGTGCGGGTCAGCAGCCGGAGGCGAAGCCGCGATTCGAGCCCACGCACGGTCTGGCTCAGCGCCGACTGCGAGACGCCGAGCTGCGCCGCGGCACGGGTGAAGCTCCGCCCCCGAGCCACGGCGAGGAAGGCCACGATGTCGTCGAGGTTCGTGCGGGGCATTCAGAAGGCCACCTTATAGGCCCATTCGGACTTTACCTCCTAATCCTCGAGAGTCGCACCGCTTAAATCGTCGACCGAAAGCCCCGGGCTGCCAGGCGCCCCTGAGCGGGCGCGACGAGACCCCGGAGACGCGGCAAGCGATGGAGATGAACGATGGAAATCAGGCGAGCGGGCTCTCAGCCATCCGGCAAGGGACCGGCGGACTATTTCACCGGCTCGGTCCGTATCGACCCGCTGTTCCAGCCGCCGGATCCGGCACGCGTTCGTGGCGCCAGCGTCACGTTCGAGCCCGGCGCCCGGACCGCCTGGCATACGCATCCACTGGGTCAGACGTTGATCGTCACGGCCGGCCGCGGCTGGGTACGGCGCGAAGGCGGACCGGCGGAGGAAATCCGGCCCGGTGACGTGGTCTGGTTCTCGCCAGGCGAGAAGCACTGGCACGGCGCCACGCCAACCACGGCCATGACCCATATCGCCATCCAGGAAGCGCTGGACGGCAAAGTCGTCGACTGGATGGAAAAGGTGAGCGACGCGCAATACCAGGCCTGATGGCCGGGCAAGACGGTTGCTGCCTCGATTCAAAGACAGGAGAGCACGCAATGCAGAAGCGGAAACTCGGCAGCCTCGGCCTGGAGGTTTCGGCCATCGGCCTCGGCTGCATGGGGCTCAGCTCTGGCTACGGCCCGGCTGCCGACACGCAGGATGCGGTCAAACTGATCCGGACCGCCGTCGCGCGCGGCGTCACCTTCTTCGACACCGCCGAGGCATACGGCCCGTACAAGAACGAGGAAGTCGTGGGCGAAGCCCTGGCCCCGTTCCGCGACCAAGTCGTGATCGCAACCAAGTTCGGCCACGCATTCGGCCGGGATATCCGGGAACTCGGGCTGGACAGCCGACCGGAGCACATCAGGCAGGTTGCCGAGGCATCGCTGAAGCGACTGAGGACCGACCGCATCGACCTCTTCTATCAGCACCGCGTCGACCCTGCGGTGCCGATCGAGGACGTGGCGGGAACCGTCAAGGACCTGATCCGGCAAGGCAAGGTCACGCATTTCGGCTTGTCCGAAGCCGGCGTGCAGACGATCCGCCGGGCGCACGCGGTGCAGCCCGTCACCGCGCTCCAGAGCGAATACTCGCTGTGGTGGCGGGAGCCGGAGCACGAGATCCTGCCGACACTCGAGGAACTTGGCATCGGCTTCGTTCCCTTCAGCCCGCTGGGGAAGGGCTTTCTCACCGGCGCTATCAGCGCGGATACGCGGTTCGGCAGCACGGATATGCGAAGTATCGTTCCCCGCTTCACGCCGGAGGCCCGGAAGGCGAATCAGGCCCTGGTCGACTTGCTCGGGCAGATCGCAGCCCGGAAACAGGCAACGCCGGCCCAGATCGCGCTCGCTTGGCTGCTGGCGCAGAAGCCCTGGATCGTGCCGATCCCGGGCACCACGAAGTCGCACCGTCTCGAGGAGAATCTCGGAGCGGCGGATATCGAACTGACGTCCGCTGATCTCCGCGACATCGGCGCCGCACTTTCGAAGATCATCCTGCAAGGGGAGCGCTATCCCCCGTTTCTGGCGGCAATGGTCGATCGCTGAGCGGCGAAAGACCGTGATCCCCTCTTGTGTTCCGTAACCGACGTTTTCGCCGAAGGCTCCGCTATGACTGAAGGTATCAAGAACAAGGTCGTCGTCATCACCGGCGCCAGCAGCGGCCTCGGAGAAGCGACTGCACGCCATCTCGCGCGGCATAGCGCCAAACTGGTGCTGGGAGCGCGGCGCCTCGACAGGCTTCGTGCACTCGCCGCAGAGCTGTCCTTGGGCAATGACGCCGCCGTAGAGACCGACGTGAGCCAGTGCGACCAGGTGAAGCGTCTCGTGGACCAGGCGGTACGGTCGCATGGGCGCATCGACGTGATGATCAACAACGCCGGGCTGATGCCGCAGGCGCCGCTCGAGCGCCTCCGGATCGACGAGTGGGACCGGATGATCGACGTGAACATCAAGGGCGTTCTGTACGGCATCGCCGCGGCGCTGCCGTATATGCAGCAGCAGAAATCCGGGCATTTCATCAACGTCTCTTCTGTGGCCGGCCATAAGATCGGGCCCGGTTTGGCCGTCTATGCGGCCACCAAACATGCCGTGCGTGCCCTCTCTGAAGGACTGCGGCAGGAAGTGAAGCCGTACAACATCCGCACGACGGTCATCTCGCCGGGCGCGGTCGCGACGGAACTGCCGCGGAGTACCACCGAGCCGGACACTGCCGAGAGAGTCCGCAAGGCCTATGAGATCGCGATTCCCGCGGATTCGTTCGCGCGCGCGGTCGTGTTCGCCATCAGCCAGCCGGGCGATACGGACGTGAACGAAATCCTGTTCCGGCCCACGCGGCAGGAATACTGAGCGGAAGGAGGGGAAAATGCCGCACGTGATCGTAAAACTCCAGTCCGGGAGATCCGAGCAACAGAAAGCGAAGATCGCGGAAGAAGTCACGAAGGCGATCATGATCGGCGCGAATTGCGCGGAGCAATCCGTGTCCGTCAGCATCGAGGACGTCGAACCAGACGAGTGGGTCGAGAAGGTCTACAAGCCGGACATCATCGGCAGGCCCGACACCCTCTACAAGAAGCCCGGATACAACCCTCTCTGACAAAGGCGGACCAGCGCCGCCAGGTTGCGGTGCGCCCCCGGGCGCGGAGAGGCCCGGGTCGTTGCAGGTCGGCACACCTGCGAGATCGTCAATCGAAGCTTGGCGGACGTCATGAACACGACGTAAGGAGAATGCCCCAATGAACAGGTTTGCCAATCGCGCTGCGATCGTCACCGGCGGTGGCAGCGGCATCGGCGAAGCCGCCGCCAAGCGGCTCTTCGCCGAAGGCGCCAGCGTTGTCGTGGTAGATGCAAACGGGGACGGCGCGCAGCGCGTTGCCGAGAGCCTGGGCGATGCCAAGCGGACCTGTTGTGTGGCGCTGGACGTCACCGATCGCGCACGGGTGCACCTGATGATGGCAGAAGCGGCGGCGCGCTTCGGTCACTTGCATGCGCTGGCGAACTGCGCCGGCATCCGCGGCGTGTCCTCGGCGCTGGATGCCGAGGCGGAGCAGTGGGCCCGCGTCCACGCCGTGAACCTTGAGGGAACGCTTATCCCTTCGCAGGAATTTGCGCGCCTGGCGCTGAAGGCCGGTCAGCCAGCCGCAATCGTCAACCTCTCCTCGTTGGCCGGCATCACGGCGGTGCCGAACCGCGCCCCCTATGTCACCTCCAAGCACGCCGTCGTCGGCCTTACGCGCGCGATGGCGATCGAGCTGGGCACAGCGGGAATCCGCGTCAACGCCATCACACCCGGCATGATCCGCACCCCGATGACCGCCGTCATGTTCGAGGATCCCGAGAGCGAGCGCCGCATTCGCGCGGGGCACGCCCTCGGGCGGGAAGGTTTTCCGGAAGAGGTCGCGGCGGCGATTGCTTTCCTCGCGTCCGACGACGCGAGCTTCGTGACGGGTGCAATCGTGCCCGTGGATGGCGGCGCCACGGCCGGTCGGTGGTAGGAACCATGACCACAGCTTTCGATGGAAAAGTAGCACTCGTCACCGGAGCTGGCGGTGGCATTGGCCTGGCGACAGCGGAGGCGTTCGCCAAGGCTGGCGTGTCCGTGATCGTTGCCGACCATGACGAGGAGACGATCGGCAAGGCGGTTGAAGGTCTGCGCGCGGCGGGCCACAACACCATTGGTGTCACGTGCGACGTGACGGATACCGCCCAGGTCAAGGCAATGATCGAGTGCGCGGCCAGCACCTATGGCCGGCTCGACGCAGCCGTCAACAATGCCGGCGTGAATTCCGAGGCTGCCGCGTTTCTGCAGACCGGCGATAACGAATTCCAATGGGTGATGAACGTAAACCTGCGCGGCGTGTGGAACTGCATGAAGGCCGAACTTCGCCGGATGATGGCGCAGGGAAGTGGCGCGATCGTCAACTGTTCTTCGATCGGCGGCCTGAAGGGTTCTAACCCGCATTTCCCGGATGACTTCGGATTTTCTTGTACGTCTTTGCCGAATCTGTCATGATTTTCGGCGTGTTGTGGGCGACCGGAGCACGCAATCATGGAACACCCGGCCGGTGAATCGGATGACGGCTTCCTGCGGCTTGATTTCGACCGTCGGCTGAGGCTCGAATTCCGCGGTAGTCGTGTCATTTCCGACGCTGGATTGCTGGCCTACCGCGAACTGGACGATGTGCTTGGGCTGGCCGAACTGGCGGGCGCAGCGTTGGTCGGAGCGCCGGCGCGGCAAAAACACGCGGCACCTGTTGACCGGGTTGTTGCGCCAGTCGGTGTTCGGCCGCCTGGCCGGGTATGAGGACGTCAACGATGCCGATCGTCTCGCCCATGATCCGGCCATGCGCGCCGTGGTGGATCGTAGCGGGCTGGATCGCCGCGCTGCATCGACGAGTCAGATGGGCCACTTCGAGACCGCATGGCTGACCGGCGAAGCCAACCGCGCGGCATTGACCGATCTGTCCGGTGTGTGGATCGATCGTGTGCATGCGTGCAAGCCGCAGACGATGATCGTGCTCGACATGGACAGCAGCGGCAGCGAAACCCATGGGGCGCAGGAAGGCTCCGCCTATAATGGGCATTTCGGCTGCACCTGTTACCACCCGTTGTTTGTGTTCAACCAGTTCGGTGATTTGGAACGCTGTGCTCTGCGGCCGGGCAACGTGCACAGCGCCGATGGCTGGCGCGATATGCTGGCACCGGTGCTGGCGCGGTATCGGCACA
>JAKAWQ010000053.1 GCA_021816925.1 Pseudomonadota bacterium | reverse complement strand
TCTCGCCAGAACCCACTCGCCCTCGGCGTCTGACCGGGTGGTGCCGATCACCTTCGAGCCCTCTGTAACCGTGACCTCCGACCCGGCCGGGGCGCGGCCGGCGATCACTGTGTGGCCCGAACGATCGACGCGCACGATGTCGAAGCTCGGCGGCGCTGGGCCTTTCGGGCGGGCCGACGCGAGCGGGGGGACCGGTTTCGGCGCCAGCGTGGCCGTGACCACCGCGGGCGGCGCGGAAGGCGCGAAAAAAACGCCCTCCCACCGCACCAGCGCCACCGCCGCCGCAAGGACGAAAAGCCCCGCTCCCGCCAGCAGCAGGGAATTGTGTGCGCCGGACCTCTCTTGGCGTCGCGGTCCCTCTTCCATCACTTGACATCTAGTCCTTTATCATCGGAGTCGCAATGATCTCCCGCTTTCGCCCCCCTTTCGCCACGGCCCGCCCCTTGCGCCGCACCGCCGCACACCGAAGGATGAGCCGCATGCGCGCGGTCCCTTCGCCTGAGCAGAAGCCCGAGCGGCCTCGCCTCATAGAGGTCTGGGACGGGCCGGTCCGGCTTTTCCATTGGGCGGCCGCGGCGCTCGTGGCGGCGCTCTACGCAACGTGGCGCGCGAATCGGATGGGCTGGCACGTGCTGGCCGGCGACGCGCTGCTGGCGCTGGTGCTGTTCCGCCTGCTCTGGGGGCTCTTCGGGTCGGAAACGGCCCGCTTCTCGCGTTTCGCTGCCTCGCCGCGGACGGCCTTGCGCCATCTCGGCGCACTGGCCCGCCGCGAGCCCGACACGGCGGTCGGCCACAATCCGGCCGGCGGGTGGATGGTGTTCGCCCTGCTTGGGCTCCTGCTCGCCGAGGCCCTCACGGGGCTCTACATCAACAACGACGTGGCCGACGTGGGTTGGTTCACTGAA
Source organism: Pseudomonadota bacterium (assembly GCA_021816925.1). Lineage (GTDB taxonomy): Bacteria > Pseudomonadota > Alphaproteobacteria > Acetobacterales > Acetobacteraceae > JAKAWQ01. The sequence continues at coordinate 26,634 of JAKAWQ010000053.1, read as the reverse complement.
ATCATGCCCGCACCGATTGCGAACGCCATCACCGATTTGCACGCAATCCTGTGGAACGCGATCGTTGTCGCCGTCGTGCTGCACCTCCTCGCGATCCTCGTCTATGCGGTCCTCAAGGGCCAGAATCTCGTCGGCCCGATGATAACCGGGAAAAAGCGGCTCCCAGCCGAGGTGGCTGCACCCCGGCTCGCCTCCTCGCTGCTCGCCCTGCTGCTCTTTGCCGCGGCAGCAGCTGCGGCCGCACTGATCTCCTATTCCATCTGAACGCAGGACTGAGACACCGATCTCGTGCCGGCCCCGATCCATTGCCCGGCCCCGGCTGCCACCCCCGATCGGAGACCCCGCAACCGGGCATTGCAAACACGTTTGTTTACAGACGGATTCTCCTGCGCTATCGAAAGGAAGGGAGGAATCGGGCATGCCAGTCCCACCATCCGAGCGGCCACCGAGAACGCACGCGGCGCGGATTTTGCTGCTGGCGCCGTTCATCGCCATGCTCTGGGTCTCGAGCTACAATTCGATCACGCCGAAGCTCGGCGGGATCCCCTTCTATTACTGGTATCAGCTCCTCTGGGTGATCATCGGCGCGGGGATCACCGGCCTCGTCTATCTGGTCGAGCGGTAAGCGTCGCGAAACCGGGAGAACGTGCATGAGGTGGACCGTCCTCGTCGTCTTCGTGCTGTTGTTCGCGCTGATCACGGTGATAGGCTTCCTGGCCGGGCGCTGGCGCCGCGGCGACCTCGACCTCCTCCATGAGTGGGGCCTCGGCGGACGCCGCTTCGGCACCTTCGTCGCTTGGTTCCTGATCGGCGGCGACCTCTACACCGCCTACACCTTCATCGCCATCCCGGCGTTGGTATTCGGCGCCGGCGCGATCGGCTTTTTCGCCGTTCCCTACACGATCATCATCTATCCGCTACTCTACGTCGTCTTCCCGCGCTTCTGGTCGGTCTGCCGCCGCCACGGCTATGTCACTACCGCTGATTTCGTCCGCGGCCGGTTCGGCAACGGCTCCCTCGCGCTTGCCATCGCGATCACCGGCATTGTCGCGACCATGCCCTATATCGCTCTACAGCTCGTCGGCATCCAGGTGGTAATCGGCGCGATGGGAATCGGCGGACAAGGCCTGCTGCACGACCTGCCGCTGATCATCGCCTTCGTGATCCTCGCCGCCTTCACCTATACGAGCGGCCTGCGCGCGCCGGCCTTGATCGCGGTCGTGAAAGACCTTCTGATCTATATCGCTGTCGTCGCCGCCATCATCGTGGTGCCGATCGAGCTTGGCGGCTACGGCAAGATCTTTGCCGCCATCCCCGCGGCCAAGCTCGTCCTTCCCTCGCCCAAAGGATCCACCTTTGGCCTCTACAGCGCCTACGCCACCCTTGCTCTCGGCTCTGCCCTGGCGCTCTTCCTCTACCCGCATTCCGCAACCGGCATCCTGAGCTCGAAGAGCGCCGGCGTGGTACGTCGCAACGCCGCCTTGCTGCCGGCCTATTCCTTCCTGCTCGGGCTGATCGCGCTGCTCGGCTTCATGGCCGTGGCCGCAGGCTTGGCGAAGAACCCGGAATTCGCCCCGGGGTTCAAGCAATATGGCCCCAGCTTCGCCGTTCCCGCGCTCTTCCTGGCAAGCTTCCCCGCCTGGTTCGCCGGGCTCGCCTTCGCCGCGATCGGCATCGGCGCGCTGGTTCCGGCGGCGATCATGTCGATCGCCACCGCCAACCTCTTCACGCGCAATATCTTCAAGGAATTCATCAACCCCGCCTGCACCGATGCCGAGGAATCGCAAGTCGCCAAGCTCGCCTCGCTGGTCGTAAAACTCGGTGCGCTCGTCTTCGTGATCGCTTTGCCGCTGAAATACGCCGTTCAGTTGCAGCTTCTCGGAGGCATCTGGATCATCCAGACACTGCCGGCCGTGATGATCGCGCTCTACACGCGCTTCCTCAACGGCTGGGCGCTGCTCATCGGCTGGATCTGCGGCGTCCTGAGCGGCACTTGGATGGCCGCAATGCTGCACTTCGCCGGTACCGTCTACCCGATCCACCTGCTCGGCATGACGATCCCGGGCTATGCCGCGCTCTGGTCGCTGCTGATCAACATCGTCGTTTCCTTCGCGCTTTCGTTGGTGTTCAACGCGATCGCCTCGGACCGGCACAAGGACGCGACTGCGGCCGAGGATTACGCTTGATCATTAGACGTTGAATCGGAACAGCATCACGTCACCGTCCCGGACCACGTAACCGCGGCCCTCAATACGCAACCGCCCCATCTCCCTCGCTCCGGCTTCGCCGCCGCCGGCAACATAATCCGAGTACGAAATAGTTTCTGCGGCGATGAAGCCGCGCTCGAAATCGCCGTGGATCACGCCGGCCGCCGCCGGCGCCCGCGTACCCTCTTCGATCGTCCAGGCGCGTGTCTCCTTCGGGCCCGCGGTGAAGAAGGTGATCAGGCGCAATAGCTCGTAGCCCGCCCGAATGACCCGATCGAGCCCGCTGTCGGCAAGCCCGAGCCCGGCCAGGAACTCGCCGCGGTCCGCGTCCGCCAAGCGCGCGACCTCCGCTTCGATGGCTGCGGAGACGACGATCGCGCGCGCTCCTTCGGCCACCGCGCGCGCGCTCACCCGGTCCGAAGACACGTTGCCGCTCGCCGCCGCCCCCTCCTCGACATTACAGACATAAACCACCGGCTTGGCCGTCAGCAGTTGCAGCCGCCTGATCGCCGCCTTGTCCGGTCCGGCGAGTGATCGCACCGGCTGGCCGGCACGCAGCGCTTCGAGGATCGGCGCGATCACCCCCAATGCCATCTGGCTTTCACGCTCGCCGCCGCGCGCGCGTTTCTCCAGCCCCGGCAGGCGCCGTTCGAGGCTCTCGAGGTCGGCAAGCATCAGTTCGGTCTCGACGATCTCCGCGTCGCGCAAAGGATCGATATCACCCTCGACATGCACGATGTCGGGATTCTCGAAGCAGCGCAACACGTGCACGATCGCATCAACCTCGCGGATATGCGCAAGGAACTGGTTGCCGAGCCCCTCGCCCTTCGAGGCGCCGCGCACCAGCCCCGCGATATCGACGAACTCGAGGCTGGTCGGTACGATCCGCTCCGATTTCGCGATTTCCGCCAGCACGTGAAGGCGCGGGTCCGGCACTCCCACCCGGCCGACGTTGGGCTCGATCGTGCAGAAGGGGTAGTTCGCCGCTTCCGCAGCGGCAGTCTCGGCGAGCGCATTGAAGAGCGTCGACTTGCCGACGTTCGGCAACCCGACGATACCACACCGCAATCCCATCAGCCCGACCTCTGCACGGCCGACGCCACCTTGGACATGAACTCCTCGGACCTCCCGGCCACCAGAAGCGGCGCCTCCTCCGCAACCGCCCCGAGCAGCGCTTCGAGCCATTTCTCCCGATCGGCACGGGAAAAGTCGCCGAGCACATGCCCGAGCACCCGTTCCTTTTCGCCGGGATGACCAACGCCGAGCCGCACGCGCCAATAGTCCCGTTCGCCCAGTGCCCGATCGATGCTGCGCAGGCCGTTATGCCCCGCCGAGCCGCCGTCCTGCTTCACCCGTACCTTGCCGGGTGCAAGATCGATCTCGTCGTGAAACACCGTGACGGAGGAGACCGACAGCTTGTAGAAGGCCACCGCCGCCTGCACCGACTCCCCGGAAAGGTTCATGTAGGTGAGCGGCTTCAGCGCGATCATCCGCTCTCCGCCCACGGATCCTTCGGCGAAGAGACCCCGGAAGCGCCGCCGCCAAGCGGAAAGACCATGCCGCGCGGCAATGACGTCGAGCGCCATGAAACCTATGTTGTGCCGGTTGAAGACCATTCCGGGCTCGGGATTGCCGAGCCCGACCCAGAGCAGCACCGGTTATGCCGCCGGCCGCACCGCCGGTGGCGTCATTCTTTCTTAGCCGGCGCCGCCGGCGCGGGCGCGGCGGCCGGAGCCACAGTCGCTTCGGCTGTCGGCTCGGCCATCTTGGTCGGCGGAGCCACCGAGGCGATGACGAAGTTACGGTCGGTGATGATCGGCCGGGTTCCTTCGGTGTTCCTGAGGTTCGACCAACGCACCGTGTCGTTAATGTCGAGGCCGCTGAGGTCCGCCTCGAAGCGTTCCGGTACACGCTCAGGATCGCAATAGACCTCGACGCTGTGCCGCACGACGTTGAGCACGCCACCCCGCTTCAGCCCCGGACTCGCGCCCTCGTTGCTGAAGATCACATCCACGGCAACGCGAATCTGCTGGCCGGCGGTGAGGCGTTGGAAGTCCACGTGGCGCGGCGCGTCGGTCACCGGATGGAACTGCACGTCACGGATCAGCGTGCGGGCCGCAGTCCCGTTGAGACGGAGTTCGAAGATGCGCGAGCGCCAGCCGCCGCGATGGAGTTCGCGCAGCACCAGGCGCGGGTCAAGCGTAAGTGGAACCGGTGGTTCCGTCGCCCCGTAGAGGATCCCCGGCAGCTTCCCCGCGCGGCGGACGGCACGAGCGGCTCCCGTCCCGGTTCCCGCGCGCACCTCGGCCTCGATCGTCACCAGGTTGGCCATGGCCACCCCCGTCCAAATCTCTTGCTTCAAAACACCTAGTGTCCCGACTCCGAAGTTCCTAGCCATGGAAAACCGCCGCGATCGGGACACTAGCGCCGGCCTCCCGCAGGGGCCGGCGCGGCGGAGGATCTAGCGGATCGTCCGCGCCGGCGCAACGCTCAGCCGCTGATGCCCGGCGCACCGACCACGGAAAGCGCCTCGGGAGCCCGGAGCGACCACGGCTCGGCAGGCCGCGACGGCGGCTCGCAGAAAATCGGCACCGCGTTCGGGGTGCGGACGTCGGCAGGCAGGCCCATGGAACGGCGGAGCGCCCGGAAGAAGGCCCCGTGCGAAACAATCAGCACGGGGGCCGGCGCAGCAAGCGCGTGCGTCACGGCACGTTCGGCACGCGCCACCAACGCTGCGAAGGATTCCGCCCCGGGCGGCGTCGCAAGCCCGGCCACCCAATCGTCGAACCAGCCGCCGATCGGCTGGCCTTCCCGCCCGGCGAACGCAACCTCACGAAGCTCCGCGTCATAGGCCACCGGAAGCCCGAGCGTCGCCGCCGCCACCTCAGCGGTCAGCCTCGCCCGGGCGAGCGGCGAGGCGACGATGCTCGCGATGCCAGAGCCCCGCAGCAGCTCCGCCGCGCGCCGCGCCTGCGCCTCGCCGTTGGCGTTCAGGGCCACGTCCGCGGCCCCTTGCGAAAGTCCCCGTGCGTTCCAGTCGGTCTCGCCGTGGCGCAGGAACCAGAAGCCGATCGCGGGCAGCATTCAGGCCGCGAGGCCTTCCTGGGCGAGCATCCGCGCAACCGCCGGCCGCGCCTTCATGCGTTCGTAATGCGCCTCGCAACCCGCGGGAAGCGGAACGTCGGTGCGCCCATTCGCCCAGAACTCGACATAGAAAAGCGCGGCATCGGCAATGGAATATGACCCCACCACGTAGTCCTTGCCCGCGAGCGTCCTGTCCATCAGATCAAACCCCCGAGCGAAGATCTGGCGACCCTGCGCCTTCACCGCATCCTGGTCGGCCGGGTTCGGACTGAACCGCTCTGGGCGGAACATGCGGGTAAAGCCCTGCATGTGCATGGTGGCGACAACATAGTCGATCGCCTCTAGCGCACGCGCCTGGCCATCGGCGTCTGGCGGCAGGAGCTTCGCGCCGGGATTGGTGCTGGCCAGCCAGTACGCAATCGCCGGAAACTCGGTCAGCACCGAGCCGTCGTCACGAACTAAGGTCGGCACCTTCGATTTGGGATTGATGCTCGTGTACTCCGGCTTGAACTGCGCGCCCTCCCTCAGGGCGACCAGAACGGGCTCGTAGGGCTTGCCGATCTCCTCGAGCAGGGCGTGGATGCCAAGCGAGCAGGCGCCCGGCGCATAGTAAAGCTTCATGGAACGCGTCTCCTGTTTCAATCGAAAAGCGAACTGACCGAGGTTTCCTCGCTGATCCGGCGCATCGCCTCGGCCATCAGCGGCGCAATGGTAATTTGTCGGATGTTGTTCGCCAGCCGCACCGCCTCGGTTGCGAGGATCGAATCCGTGATCGCCAGCATTTCGATCGGCGAGGCGGCAATCCGCGCCACCGCTCCGCCCGAAAGCACGCCGTGCGTGACGTAGACGCTCGCCGAGCTGGCCCCGCCAGCGATCAGTGCGGCCGCGGCATTGACGAGCGTGCCGCCGGAATCGACGATATCATCAACCAGGATGCAGTCGCGCCCATCGACGTCGCCGATCACGTTCATTACCTCCGAGGTGCCGGCGCGCTCGCGCCGCTTGTCGATGATGGCGAGATCGCAGTTGAGCCTGGTGGCGATCGCGCGTGCGCGCAGCACGCCGCCCACGTCGGGTGAGACGATCACGATGTTGCGCCCGGCGTAGCGCTCCTGGATGTCACGGCTGAACAGCGGCTGGGCGAACAGATTGTCCACCGGAATATCAAAGAAGCCCTGGATCTGCCCCGCGTGCAGATCCATGGTCAGCACGCGGTTGGCGCCCGCTTCTGTGATCAGGTTGGCCACCAGCTTGGCGCTGATCGGCGTGCGCGGACCCGACTTCCGATCCTGCCGCGCATAGCCGAAATAGGGGATCACCGCCGTGATGCGTCGCGCCGAGCCGCGTCGCAGCGCATCCAGCGTGATCAGAAGCTCCATCAGGTTGTCGTTGGCCGGGTAGGACGTTGACTGGATGACGAACACGTCTTCGCCCCGCACGTTCTCGTGGATCTCGACGAACACCTCCATGTCGGCGAAGCGGCGGATGGCGGCGCGGGTCAGCGGCAGATTGAGTTTGGCGGCAACGGCCTCGGCCAGCGGGCGGTTGCTGTTGGCGGCAACGATCTTCATCGAGGAGGAGCCCGGTTAGGAGCGCGCCGGCAGGGATGGGCGAGCCGGTGGCCTTCTAGCAATGCACCCCCGCGGTGTCCATGCGAGGCCCCGGCCGTCGCCTCGCACCTCACGGTGCGACCCGCGCCTTCTCGATCAGTTGCCGAAGGCCGAGCGCGGCTTGTCCGCCGATCGTCGGCGCCACCCCGGCCCAGCTCGGCTCGATCGTGCTGGCCGGCACCTCGTTCAACTGCACCACCCGTCCGCGTTCGCGGCCCCTGGCGTCAGTGACCACCCATTGCAGCTCCACCCGAAGCCGGCCAGCCGGCGCCCGTGTGACGGTCACCTCGCCCTTCACCGAGAAGTCGGCTCCCACCTTGTTGGCCTGCAGAGCGAGCGTCGAGTCAGGCAGATTCGCCCGCACGGCGTTGGCAAGCAGGACGTCGCCATCCCCTGGTGCCTTGACGACGCCCGCGAAATACACCTTCGCCGGTCGGTTCATCAGGCTCGCCGGGTTGCTGTGCTTGAGGCGGGCGTCGATGTCCGTGAGCAACGTCGCGATCGCCGGCGCATCCCTGCTGGCCGCCACCGCCAGCGCGGCGGGATCGCCGTTCGCCCACGCTTCCGCAGGAACCGGCTTGCCCTGCACCGAGCCCTGGCGGTGCCGCAGGGGGTCCATCACCGTGTACTGAGGGTTCACTTGGTCGTTGCGCAGTACCGCGGTGATCGTGAGCTGCCAGTCGCCGGGGCGGGGCGCCTCGGCGACCGCCGGAACCGTGCGTTCGGCGAGCGCCTTGGCAACCTCGCCGGCGAAGCGGCGGCTCGCCGCATCGGGAAGGAGCGCGTCCGGCGGGTCGGGCACCACCAAGAGCGGCGGCGGCGGCACGGCAAGGCGCGCCGCCTCGGCGCCAGGGTTGCCTTGAAACGGCCGGGGAAACTCGCCGCAGCCGGCCAGTCCGATCGCTGCCGGCAGCAACAGGATTAGGACGCACTGCGCTCTCACGGCCGCCGCCGGAGACAACCCCCGCCGTACCTCATGCGGCCGGGAGCATGATCAACGAAATTTGGTGTCCGATCGGGCCACCCCCGCCAAGCGTGCGTCGGCGATGGCTGAAAAACTGTCCGGGCTCCGCCGCGGTGTCCGCCTCGATCGTCGCGATAGCCGGAACCCCGGCCGCGGCGAGGCAGGCACGGCAGTAGCCGGGCAGGTCGAACTGCCAGCGCCCGGCCGACCGCCCGGGAGCGAAGAAACGCCGGTCGGCGGCGACACGTCCCACCACGGCGTCGTGCACGTCGGGCCCGACCTCGTAGGAGGCCTGCCGGATCGCCGGACCGATGCCGGCGCGCACCCGCGCCGGTACTGCGCCGAGCGCCTGCATCGCCGCCACCGTCGCCTCCAGGATCCCCGCCGCGGCCCCGCGCCACCCGGCATGGGCCGCGCCGATCACGCCCACCTCGACATCGGCAAGCAGCACCGGTGCGCAGTCGGCGGTAACGATTCCAAGTGCGACACCCATTCGATTGGTCACTATGGCGTCCGCAGCCGGCCCGCTCCGGACGTCCCAAGGTTCGCGTACAAGCGCCACAGCGGTTCCGTGCACTTGGCGGAGGCCCAGGAGCCGCGCCGGTTCCGCCCCGATCCCGCGCGCCGCGCGCGCACGGTTCTCGAGCACCGCTTCCAGCCGGTCGGCGCCCGAGAGGCTGCAATTGAGGCTGGCATAGGGCCCCGATGAGACGCCGCCCCGGCGGGTGAAAAAGCCGTGCGGAAGGCCGAGCGACGGCACTGTGAGAACCGGCACTTCGCCGGTCACGGGGCGAATCCGGGCAGCGGCGGCAGGTTTGGGCTGGCCACGGCCATCACCTTGAAAAGCCGGCCCATTCCATCGGGCTCGACCAGCCGGCGCCCCGCCGCAAGCAGCGCCGCCGCCATCGCTGGCGAGCGGCCGCGTGCCAAGCGGTCAAGGCGCTGAAACAGCCCGAGCCGGGTCAGGAACAGGCCCTGCGCAACCGGCCCGGACACCTCCGCCCCGCGCGCCCGCGCCATGGCGGCAAATGCCTGGAAATCGACATGCGCGGTCAGGTCCGCCGTTCCGGGATCGGCCAGCGGGTCGGCGGGCCGGCCGTCACGCAGCGCCTGGAGGCTGTCGCCCGGTGCGCTCGCCGCCGGTCCGTAATCGAGGAAGAGCGCCACACCCGGGATGAGCCCTCCTCTGGTGGCGGCGAATCGCTCGCCAAGCGCCCCCGCCAGGGCGAGTGCCGGCTCACAAACCTCGACGATGCCGCCCTCCGGTGCGTCGCGCGGAGGTGCGGCCGCCGGACGCTCCACGAACCGCTGACCGAAAACGAACCGCTCAGTCCAGCCGCCCGGCCGGCGGATGAACTGCCGGATTGGCAGCGCATCGAGAAATTCGTTGGCCAGCAGCAGCATCGGGCCATCCGGGATTTCCCGCCAGTCCGCATGCCAGGCGGCACCCGGCAGCAGTACCTCCTGGAGAGAGCGCAGTTTCGGCGATGTCTCGACAAGATGAAGGGCGAGTGCGCTACGAAAATTCGGCGCCACTTGGCTCGCCGCCCTGAGCGCGTCGCGCATCAGCGTGCCGCGGCCGGGGCCGAGCTCGACCAGCAGCAACGGGTCGGGGCGGCCCATGACCTCCCAGACCGTGGCCGCCCAGAGCCCCAGGATTTCGCCGAACACCTGGGAGATCTCCGGACCCGTCGCGAACTCGCGGAACGGTTCGCCGGTCGCATAGTAGCGCGCGTTGGCGCGCTGCATGAACCGGTCGAGCCGTTGCGCCGCAGCAGCGCGGCGGATGGGCGTGCCTGCGGGGCGTGCTGGCAGTCGCAGATTCAGGGAGCCCTGTGCTCCGACCTGGCCATCATCCCCTTGATTTCGTCCATCGCCTGCGCGAAGCGCTGATGGAGGAGCTGAATGGCCTCGTTGTTCGCCCGCTGGATGAGGTCGCCGAGCTCCTTCATGTTGCTGACCGTGTGCTCGTAAGCCTGCTTCATCAGCTCAAGCTGGGCAGCCGCCTTCGCCTGCGGTGAGCCGGGTGCGGTCAAGGCCTGCATGGACTGGGTTAGCTCGGCAAGGCTCTGCTGAACAATCTCCATGTTCCGCTTGGCATAGGCCTGCGCGCCCTCCAATGCCACGCGGCTGGCCGCCGAAAGTGCCTCCATGTTGCGCTGATAGGCGCGCATCAACGGCTCCACGTCGCCGAGCGAGGGCAGCTTCAGCTCGGCGAACAGGCTTGCAAAATCCGGCGGCGCGCCCTTCGTAGACCTGCCTGCCGATCCTTCCGGTTTCGTGGCCATGTTGGCTCTCCCCAAATGTGCCCGTCGCGACAATCGCCGCCGCCGGCTGTTCCATGTGTAGCCGACCTGGCGGCCGCCGGACAGGGTGCGGGAACGAGGGCCCGATCTCGCTTAGCCTTCGTTCTGCTCTCCCTGGGGCTCCTCGCCGCCCGGTCCCTTCTGCGCTGCGCTTGCCTCGCCCGGAGGTACGGCTCGGGATGCAGAGCGCGGGAGCGGCAGCGAGTCGAGCCAGCCGGCCGCCCGCTCGGCGCGGGCAAGCGCGGTATCGAGCACTGCCATCGTCGGTCCGAGATCGGCGGTCTCGTCCCGCTCCCAGGCCCTGAGCGTCCAGAGCCAGACGCCGACGAGTCCCTTCACCCGAAGCCGCCCGGCGAGACCAGTGGTGGAAGCCCCGGCCGCATCCAGGATCCAGCGCATGCTGGCCTCGGTCAGCAGGCCGAGGAAAAGCGTCGTCTGCGGGCGGAACGGCAGGCTGCCGAGAAGCGCACGCACGCCCTCCCGATGCGCCTGGAACGCGTCGAGCCGGCGCATCAGCATCCCGAACAGCCGGTCCCGTATGCTTCCCTCCTCGGCCGGTTCGGCCAGTGCCGTCGCATCGGCCATGCGGCCGAACCGCACGAGAAGCGCGCCCCGGGTGGGAAAGCGCAGCCGGGCGCGAGCCAGCGGCAAGCCCGCCGCGCGCGCCGCCGCGGCGATACGGAGGTTGCGCCAGCCTTCCGACGCGGCCAACCGGAACGCAGCCGCGATTAGCGTCTGGTCGAACGCGGCATCGTCGAGCGGCGGAGGGAGGGCCGGATGGTCGGACATGCGAAGCCTATCCTGAAAGCTCGCGCGAGCGCTCTGTGGCGGCGGCGACCGCGCGCGAGATTGCGCTCGGCCAGGCCCGCTCGTCCATCAGCACAGAGAGCGCCCGCTCGGTGGTGCCGCCGGGGCTTGTCACGGCAGCGCGCAACGCGGCAGCGTCCTCCTCGCCCGCCTCGAGAAGCGCGCCGGCGCCCGCAATCGTACGTCGCGCAAGCAGCCGCGCGAGATCGGCCGGCAGCCCCTGCTCGATCCCCGCTCGCTCCAGCAGCTCACCCAAAAGAAAGACATAGGCCGGCCCACTGCCGGAGACCGCCGTCACCGGATCGAGGAGCGCCTCGTCCTCTACCCAGGCAACCCGGCCAACCGCCGCGAGCAGGGTCTCGGAAAGCCGCCGCCCGGCCTCATCCACCCCGGGCCCCGCACAGGCCACGCTCATGCCGGCGCGAATCGCCGCTGGCGTGTTCGGCATCGCCCGGACGATCGCCGCGTTGGGACCGAGCGCAGCCTGCATGCCCCCGAGCGTCCGTCCCGCCATGATGGAGAGAAACACGCTCGAGCCGGCGAAGCGGGCGAACGCGGGCAGCACGCCCTCGGCCTGCTGCGGCTTGACCGCCAACACTACCGCCGCCGGAGCGAACGCCACCGGGATCGCCGCAGCCGCGGCGAGGGTCACGGCCGCCTCCGCGCCGGGAGGAAGGCGGGGCACGGGATCGACCACGACCGAGGGGGCAAGGCCGTGCTCCAGCCATGCGGCGAGCATGGCACCGCCCATGCGCCCGCAGCCCACGAGCAGGATCGGTGGCAAGGCGCTCTTCACCGGCAGCGCAGGGTCACGCTTCGCCGGCACATTCCAGCATCGCCGCGGCAAGCGATTCGGTCGCCGGCTTGCCCCCGGAGATCGTGAACTGGAAGGCCGGAAAGAATCGCTCGCACTCCGTGAGCGCGATATCCAGCATGTCCTCCAGGCTCTCCGGAGAGGCACCCGCTGCCCCACGCAGCAGGACGGAGTGGTGAAAGGCGGGGATGGAGTCCTCGGTTCCCATGCCGAAATGCCCGATCCAGAGCCGCTCATTGGCCAGCGCGAGCAGCTCGTAAACCGCGCCGCGGCGACGCTCGGGCACCTTGAGGTCGAAGGCGCAGGTGAAGTGCATCGCGCTCATCTCGGCCGACCAGTTGAAGTACAGCACGTAATCGGACCACTGGCCGGAAACCTCGGCGGCAACCTCGAATTCTCCGCGCCGGTCAAACGACCAGCCGTTCGAGCCGATGATCTGCTCGATGGTGTCAAGAGGATTGGCAACGGCCTCCACGGGGTCCACGGCGGCGATGGGGGGCATGGGTCTCTCCCCTGACGAAGACGGGCCCTTGGCGAAGGCAGGGGCATGGCGAATCAGGCGCTTGCCCTCGGCGATGCCCGACGAGGCACCATACCGAGGCGCCCCGGCGCGCCGCAAGCGCGCAGGCGTCTCCGTGCTCAGTCCGGCGTCGGCGGGGACTCGGGAGCGGGTGGGGCCGGCTTCTCCAGCGCCGCAATCCGTACCTCCAACGCGTCCAGGCGTCGGGCCAAGCCATCGACACGGGCCGCACACTCCTCCGACGCGGTGCGCGCGTTTGCGGCGAGCTCCTTCACCGCCTCGAAGTCCGCGCGGCTCGCCAGATCGAGGCGCCGCGCCAGCTCGTCGAGTCGGGCACGAAGCACGGCCTCGGTCTCCTCGCGGATGCCGACGAGCGCCGAGAAGGCCCCGCCGGCAACACCGGCCAGGTCATCGAAGATGCGCGATCGCTCTGCCATTACCTCTGCTCCCGCAGCCGGGCGGCCCGCCGCAGCCCATCTTCCGGCGCTCTCGGCCCGCTCCTATAAGGCCCGGCCATGATCCTGCTCACCGGCGGCGCCGGCTGCATTGGTTCGAACCTGCACGCCGCCCTCGACCTGCGCGGCCGGGAAACCATCATTGTCGATCGGCTTCGCAGCGCCGGCAAGTGGCGCAATCTCCGTCGTCATCCGCCGGCCAGGATCGTCCCGCCGGAGTTGCTCACCGACTTCCTGGACGAGCACCCGCCGATCGAGATCGTCTGCCATCTCGGCGCCATCACCGACACCACCAGCCGAGACGGCGATCTGGTGTGGGAGAACAATGTCACGTTCTCGCTCCGACTCTGGGAGTGGTGCACGGCTCACCGCGTGCGCTTTCTCTATGCCTCCTCGGCCGCGACCTACGGTGACGGGACGGCAGGCTTCGAGGATGATCCCGAGCCCGCTGCGCTCGCCCGCCTCGAGCCGCTCAACCTCTACGGCTGGAGCAAGCACGCCTTCGACCTTCGCGTGGCACGGCTCGTTGCCGCTGGAGCGGCACGTCCGCCGCAATGGGTGGGGCTTAAGTTCTTCAACGTCTATGGACCGAATGAGTACCACAAGGGCCGTATGGTCTCGGTGGTCAAGGTCAAGTTCGACGAACTGATGGCCGACGGCACCATGCGGCTCTTCCGGTCCGGTCGGCCCGACATCGCCGACGGAGAGCAGCGGCGCGACTTCATCTGGGTCGGCGATGTTGTCGAGACACTCCTCTGGCTGATCGATCATCCGGAGGTCAACGGCCTCTTTAATCTCGGCACCGGCCGCGCCGCGACCTATCTCGCTCTTGCCCATGCCGTGGCCGCCGCGTCCGGTAGGCCGGCGCACGTGAGCTTCATCGATATGCCGGCCGACCTCGCCAGCCAATACCAATATCATACCGAGGCGCCGATGCACCGGCTGCGCGCCGCCGGTTTGACGCGCGCCTTCGCCCCGCTCGCCGAAGGTGTCGGCCGCTACGTGCAGGAGTTCCTCCTCAAGGACGATCCCTATCGATGAAGCCGCTCGTCTTCCCCAACTTCAATCCCGTGGCGCTGCGCCTCGGCCCGTTCGCGATCCGCTGGTACGCGCTCGCCTACATCGTTGGCCTCGTCATCGGCTGGCGGCTCCTGCGCAGGCTCGTGCGCCAGGCGCCGCTGGTGGCAACGCCGTTGCAGGTGGACGACTTCCTGAGCTGGGCCACCCTCGGCGTCGTGCTCGGCGGGCGGCTCGGTTACGTCCTTTTCTACCAGCCGGGCTATTATTTCACGCATCTGCCGATGATCTTCGCTGTCTGGGATGGCGGGATGAGCTTCCATGGCGGGCTGATCGGCGTGGGCGTGGCGATCTGGTGGTATTGCCGGCGCCAGGGGATGAACGTGCTGGGCTTCGCCGACCGGCTCGCCGTGGTGGTGCCGATCGGCCTCTTGCTCGGCCGCATCGCCAACTTCATCAACGGCGAGCTCTTCGGCCGGGTGGCGCCCAAATGGTGGCCGGGGGCGATGATCTTCCCCCGCGCCGCGCTGATGTTCCCCAAATACGGTCTGGCACCGCGCTTCCCGAGCCAGCTCTACGAGGCGTTTCTCGAAGGGCTGGTGCTGTTCATCGTCATGTACTCGCTCTCGCGCCGCCCGGCGCTCCGCCTCCGCCCGGGCTTCCTCACCGGTTGCTTCCTGGTCGGCTACGCAATCGCACGCTTCACCGGTGAATTCTTCCGCGAGCCCGATCCTTTCCTCGGCTATCTGATTTTCGGCCTCACCATGGGCCAGCTCCTCTCTCTGCCGCTCTTGCCGGCCGGCTTCTGGCTGATCTGGCAAAGCCGCGGCCGTGTGCTCGATCCGCTCGCGGCGGGCGCGGGGCAGGGCCGCACGGCGTCATAACGTCCGACCGTCCCATTGCCGAGGTTCGGCCAGGGGTAAATTCGCCGGATCGCCGGCCTTTCACACAAGCTCGACCCGCGCATGATGGCCGGTCGCGGTGGCGAGACGCCCATCGCGCGTCAGCAAGATCGCGTCGAGCACTTCGATAAGAGTAACTTATACCATCCCCCGATGAGACGGTCTCTTCCTCCTCGCGGCGGCTTCCATCACCTCCCGTGCATGCGTCGCCCTCGCACAACGCCATCGCCAGAGCCTGCGGCAAGCCCCCGAACGGGCATGACCGAGCCCCACGCGCATCCCCAGCGCGCGGCTTGCCTTTCTCGCCCGCGCGCTGCGCGTGTGGGAGAGGGAGGGGTCTGACCCGAAGGGTCGGGAGGGTGAGGGCACCGCGCCTATCTCGATCAACCCTCCCGACGGCCGTCCGCCGCCCCCTCCGCCTCCCGCGGCGCCATCCTCGGCCACACCAGCCCGCGAAAATGCAGGTCGGTCCCATCGCCGGTTGGTATTAAACGGCATCATAGGCCGCCAGAGCGTTTCGCAATTCCTACGCGCGCGGCAGTAGAAAGCCGCGTGAGTAGCGGCGCAGCGGAAAATCTGCGAGAGCCGAGAGAGCCGCGCGGTCACGCCCTGGACGGATCTCGCCGGACATCGAACACCGACGAACGATTTCTGCGACTTCGACGTCAAGCAAATGCGGCGCTTCAGCGTCCGGCGAGAATCGAAAAACCGCCTTTCCACCGCTTCCGGGGCCAGCGTGCGGAGAAGGGCTTCCAGCAGGGCGGACGCATCGATGACGATCACCCACCGTCGCGTTCGTCGCGCATGGCCCGAGCGGGCTCGATCGGCGGATCGACGCGCGAGCGGCTCTCGAGGTGGGTACGCAGCTGCTCGATCGTCGGCCGCTGCGCCATCTCCCGGATCTCGGCGAGCAGGTAATCCGAAAGCGGCATCCCCGCCAGTGCGGCACGCGATTCGAGCTGGCGATGCAGCGCATCCACAACGTTGCTGATCTGGATCATCGTGGGCATGCGGAAAGCCTAAAAGCATGTGCATCGCATGTCACCCGACACACTTGATCCCGCTGCTCCCCGGCAATAACACGCGCGCCGCTCATCGCCCGCAGCCGCTCGATTCCGACGCCATCTCGCCCGGCTGGCTGGATCTCGCCCGCGCCTCTACGCCGCGCGCGCGAAATCCGCGACGCGCTCGCCGATCATGATCGAGGCGGCGTTGGTGTTCCCGGACACCACCGTCGGCATGATCGAGGCATCCGCCACGCGCAACCTTTCCACCCCGTGCACGCAAAGCCTGGCATCGACCACCGCCATCGGGTCCTGGCCCATCCGGCAGGTGCTCGTCGGATGGAAGACGGTGCTGCCGTACTTTTTGATATAGGCGAGCACCTCCTCATCCGTTCCAACCGCCGCGCCAGGCAGATATTCGCTCTCGATGAAGGCGTGCATCGCCCTCTCTTCCGCGATCCGTCGCCCGAGCCTCACCCCGGCAATCATCGTCCGCCGATCCAACTCGGTCGCGAGATAGTTCGGGTGGATCGCCGGCGGTTGGCGCGGATCCGCCGAGCGCAAACGGATCTCGCCACGGCTTTCCGGGCGAAGCTGGCAGACATTGGTCGAGAAGCCTGAGAAGCGGTGCAGCCCTTCGGCCGGTCGGTCGCTCGAGAACACGACGAAATGGTATTGCACGTCCGGCGTCGCGAGCTCGGGCCGCGTGCGTGCGAAGAGGCCTACCTGCCCGGCGGCAATCGTCAGCGGTCCCCGCCGGAACAAGAGATATTGCAGGCCCGCCTTGATCTTTTTCGGCACGCTCAGCATGATGTCGTTGACGGTGATCGGTAGCTTGCAGCGATGCACGATCCGGCACTGGTAATGATCCTGCAGGCTCTGCCCCACACCCGGCCGGTCCGTCACCACCGGAATGCCGAACTCACCGAGGTGCCCCGCCGGCCCGATGCCCGAAAGCATCAGCAGTTGCGGGGAATTGATGGCCCCGCCGGCGAGGATGATCTCGCGCCGCGCACGAACGAACAGCCTCGCCCCGCCGCGCCCGACCTCGACGCCTACGGCGCACCTTCCCTCGAAACGGATCCGCTCGGCCAACGCCTCGGTCAGGACGCGCAGATTGCGCCGCTTCGCCGCCGGCCGGAGATAGCCGACCGCCGTCGAGCAGCGCCGGCCGTTCCGCGTCGTGAGTTGGTAATAGCCGACCCCCTCCTGGGTCGCGCCGTTGAAATCGTCGTTGCGCGGAATCCCGGCGGCGAGCGCACTTTCGATGAAGGCTTCGCACAGGGGATGGTGATCCTTGAAATCGGAGACCGCGAGCGGCCCGCCGGCGCCGTGCAGCGCGTCGGCGCCGCGCTCCTGGTCCTCTGAGCGCCTGAAATAGGGCAGCACGTCCGCATACGACCAGCCGGTGTTGCCAAGCTGCCGCCAATGGTCGAAATCCTCGGCTTGGCCACGGATATAGACGAGTCCGTTGATGCTTGAGGAGCCGCCGAGCACCTTGCCGCGCGGCCAGAACACGCGCCGCCCGCCGAGATTGGGATCGGGCTCCGTCTCGTAGCACCAGTTTACGCTCGGGTCGGTGATCGTCTTGCCGTAGCCGAGTGGAATGTGGATCCAGATATTGCGGTCGCGCCCTCCGGCCTCGATGAGCGCGACCTCGGTCGTGCCGTCTTCGGATAGCCGCGCCGCGGCGGCCGCGCCTGCGGAGCCCGCTCCCACCACGACGAAATCCGCGTCCATCGTCTCGTCCGTCATATCTCGTTCCTCGGCCGGATCGGCCCGCCAATCGCCGCGAGCGCCCGCTTCAGCGCAATCAGCCGCCGGTCACGCTCGGCAAGAAGCACCCCTGGATCCTCGTTCCAGTCGAAATAACCCCGCCCCGTCAGCACACCCTCGCGCTTCTCGGCCAGCAGCCGGTCGAGCGTCTCCGAACGCCCTGTCACCGCCGGCGGCTCGTAGGTGCGGTTGGCAAGCGCGTCGGCGATCAGCGGCAGCCCGGTGAAATCGGCCTTGGCAAGCACGCCGAGAATCGGCAGGCGAAGCGCGAGCCCGTGGATCACCGCATCGTCGATCTCGCGCGGGCTCGCGTAGCCTTCATCCAGCAGCCGGTTCACCTCGAACGTGATGGCGGTTTGGATGCGGTTGGCGATGTAACCCGGGATGAACCGGCGCATCACCACCGGCACCTTGCCCATCGCCAGTACCAACTCGCGCATCGTGCCGATCACCGCCGGATCGGTCTTTGGCCCGCCGACGATGTCCACGAGATCGACGAGATAGGGCGGCGTGTACCAATGCGCAATCAGCGCGCGCGCCTGCCGCGCCGCGGGGATCAGTGGAAAAACGTTGAGATAACTCGTGTTGCTGGCGAGAACCGCTTCCGGCGCCGCAAGCCCGTCGATCGCCTTATAGAGCGCCTGCTTGGCCTCGCGCTGCTCGGTGATGGCCTCGACGATGATCTCCGCCTCCGCCACCGCATCCGCGAACCCGGCCACCCGCCGGACCGCACGCTCCAGCCGCTCCGGCTGCCAAGAGGCATCCACGAGGCCCGCCTCGCGAAGCGTCGCCAGTGCGCGCTCCATCAGCGCGCCGGCCCGCTCCAGTGCCGTAACGCTGCTGTCGGTGAGCCTGACCTCATGCCCGCCAAACGCAAACACCAGCGCGAGCGCGTGCCCCATGGTTCCGGCGCCGAGCACCGCGATCCTGCTCATCCGCCTGGCCCCGCGTTCCGCCGCATGCGCCTTCCTCCCTTTTCAGGAACGCTGATCGTAGCCCGCCGACGCCGCGCCCGCCACTCGCCGCGCCGGCCCCCGGCCTCTCCCGCGGCCGCATTGCCCGCCGGCCGCCGCGGTGCTCCACTCGCCCCGGTAGTACGGAGGCACCAGGATGAGCGACGTTCGCATGCGCAACGCCGACCTCGATTCGGCGCTCGCCGAGGCACGCGAGTCCTACGTCGCGCGCAATCCCAAAAGCCTCGCCCGCTTCGTCGAGGCCACCGCCGTAATGCCCGGCGGCAACACGCGCACCGTGCTGTTCTACGCGCCCTTCCCGCTCGGTTTCGCCCGCGGCGAGGGCGCATTGCTCGAAGATCTCGACGGCCGCACCTATATCGACTTCCTTGGCGAATTCACCGCCGGCATTTATGGCCATTCCCATCCGGTGATCCGCCGCGCGATCGAAGCGGCACTCGACGGCGGCATCAATCTCGGCGGCCACAACCTGCTCGAGGCCCGCTTCGCCCGCGCTGTCACCACCCGCTTCGGGCTCGAGCGCGCGCGTTTCACCAACTCCGGCACCGAAGCGAATCTCATGGCTCTGGCAACCGCGGTCGCGGCAACCCGACGGCGGAAGGTGCTCGTGTTCCGCGGCGGCTATCATGGCGCGGTCTTCACCTTCGCCGCGGGCGGCTCGCCGATCAACGTGCCACACGAGTTTCTTGTCGGGCGCTACAACGACGCCCCGGCAGCCTCGGCGCTCATCGCGGGGCACGCGCCTGATCTTGCCGCCGTGGTCGTCGAGCCGATGCAGGGCGGCGGCGGCTGCATCCCGGCCGAGCCCGACTTCCTCGCCGCCCTCCGTGCCGCCGCGAGCAATGCCGGTGCGGTGCTGATCTTCGACGAGGTCATGACCTCCCGCCTTGCCCCGCACGGCCTCGCGGCCGCGCTCGGCATCCGCCCCGACCTCACGACGCTCGGCAAGTATATCGGCGGCGGCATGTCCTTCGGCGCCTTCGGCGGCCGGGCCGCGTTGCTCGACCTGTTCGATCCGCGCCGCCCCGACGCCCTGCCGCACGCTGGTACGTTCAACAACAACGTGCTCACCATGGCCGCCGGGCTCGCCGGCCTGACCGAGGTCTATACCGCCGCCGCGGCCGAGGCGCTCTCCGCGCGCGGCGAGGCGCTCCGCGCGCGGCTCAACGCGCTCTGCCGGCGCGCGGCCGCGCCTTTGCAGTTCACCGGCATCGGCTCGATGATGACGGCGCACTTCACCGCCGACCCGATCCGCTCGCCGGAGGACGTGGCCGGCACCGATCCCCGCCTCAAGGAGATCTTCTTCTTCGACCTCCTGGCCGCCGGCATCTGGATTGCCCGGCGCGGCATGATCAACCTCTCGCTGCCGATCGGCGATTCCGAGTGCGACCGCCTGACCGCCGTGGTGGAAGAGTTCCTCGAAACGCGCCGCCCGCTGCTCGCCGCGTCGGCCCTTTGAGCACCCGGCGCCTCAGCCCGGCTGGGCTTCGCAGAGCTGTCATGTTAGTGTCATCGTGCCGCAACCGGAGGAGGCTAATTCCGGCCGGCTCCGCAACGGGAGGAGAGGCTCCATGAAACGTCGCACGCTGCTTACCGGCTCCGCCGCACTCGCGCTTACCCGGCCGGCCTTTGCCGCCGCGCCGGCCCGCATCCTTTTCTGGCACGCCATGAACGGCCAGCTCGGGGACGTTCTCAACCGGCTCGTCGATCGCTTCAACAAAAGCCAGAGCGCGGTTGCGGTCGATGCCGTCTTCAAGGGCGGCTATCCGGAAACCCTGACCGCCGCCATCGCCGCCTGGCGCGCCGGCCAGGCGCCGAACATCGTGATGGTGTTCGACGTCGGCACCGCCACCATGATCGCCGCCGGGCCGGCCGTGAAATACGCCTCCGACCTCTTCAAGGAGACCGGCGTTCCGCTCGATCCTACCCGCTACATCCCGGCCGTGCGCGGCTACTACAGCCTCCCGGACGGGCGGATGGGCTCGATGCCGTTCAATTCCTCGACCGCCGTGATGTGGTACAACCAGGACGCCTTCGAGAAGGCGGGCCTCGACCCCGAGAAGCCGCCGGCAACCTGGCCCGAGCTCGTGGCGGCTGCGAAGGTGCTGAAGGAAAAGAAGGTCACCGAGTTCGCCGTCACCAGTTCCTGGCCGACCTGGGTGCATTTCGAGCAGTTCTCGGCCATCCACAACGTCGCCTTTGCAACCGAAGCAGATGGCTTCAAGGGCCTCGGCGCGCGCCTCCTCGTCGATTCCGCGCCGTTCGTGCGCAACTTGCAGACCCTGCTCGACATGTCGAAGGACGGCACCTTCAAATATGCCGGCCGGGACAATATCCCCGATCCGGTCTTCTATTCCGGCCAGGCCGCGATCGCCTTCAATTCCTCGGCCTCGCGCGGGGCGCTCGTTAAAACGGCGAAGTTCCGCTTCGCTGACGCCTTCCTTCCCTACCACCCGGAGATCATCAAGAAGCCGATCAACTCGATCATCGGCGGCGCCAGCCTCTGGACGATGACCGCGCCGCATCGCACGGCAGCCGAATACAAGGCGGTTGCCGAATTTCTCGCCTTTCTCGGCCAGCCGCCGCAGGACGCCGAATGGGCTGCCGGCACCGGCTACGTGCCGGTCACCTTCGCCGGTTCGGACCTGCTCGAAAAGCAGGGCTACTTCGCCAAGAATGCGGGCACGAAGCTCCCGGTCCTCCAGCTCGAGCGCAAGCCGGTGACCGACAACTCGAAGGGCATTCGCCTGGGCGACATGCCGGAGCTTCGCGTCATCATCGAGGAGGAGTGGGAGAAGGAACTGCAGGGCGGCTTCGACGCGAAGCGCGCGCTGACGAACGCAGTTGCCCGCGGCAACAAGGTGCTCACGGCCTTCCAGCACTCGGTCGGCGGATAGAATGCCAAACGCCGGGGCACGCCACGGTCGTTCTACTGGCCGCCCGTGGCGTCCCTGCGCGCCCGTCCTTGCAGGAGTAGACCGCTAGAGCATGGAGCGCCGCACGATCTTCGGCGGGTGGTTGCTGCCCGTCGCCTTCGTCCTGCCGCAGCTCTTCGTCACGATCTTCTTCTTCCTGCTGCCGGCCGGCAAGGCGATCTATTCGAGCTTCACCCAAACCGACGCCTTCGGCCTGCACACGCGTTTCATCGGCCTCGCCAACTTCATCAACCTCTTCGCCGATGCCGGCTACCGTGCCTCCTTCGGGCGCACCGCGGTCTTCTGCGCGCTCGTGACGCTGCTCGCGATGGCGCTCGCCTTGCTGCTCGCCGTCTTTGCCGACCACGAGATCCGCGGTCGCGCCATCTACCGCACCCTCCTGATCTGGCCCTACGCGGTGGCGCCGGCCGTCTCTGCGGTCCTCTGGATGTTCATGATGCATCCCGAGGTGGGCATCCTCGGCCGGCTTCTAAACCGAATCGGCATTCCCTGGAATTACTCATTGAACGGCATCCAGGCGCTTGGGCTCGTCATCGTCGCCGGGGCCTGGACCCAGGTGAGCTACAACTTCGTCTTCTTCCTTGCCGGGCTGCAGTCGATCCCGGCAAGTGTCATCGAAGCGGCCCACATGGACGGCGCGCGCGGCTTCCGCCGCTTCCGGACCATCGTCATGCCGCTCCTGATGCCGACCACATTCTTCCTGCTGATCGTCAATCTTGTCTATGCCGCCTTCGAAACCTTCGGCACGATCATGGCGCTGACGCGCGGCGGGCCGGGCGAGGCGACGGAGACACTGGTCGTGAAGGTCTATCGTGACGGCGTCATCAACCTCGACCTCGCCGGCTCCTCCGCGCAGTCGGTCATTCTGATGCTGATCGTGATCGGACTCACCGCCGTGCAATTCCGCTTCCTCGGCCGCCGGACACTCTCCTGATGCACCGCCGTTTCGATTGGCCGGCACACCTCGTGCTGCTGCTCGGCGTCGGTCTGTTCGCCTTCCCGGTCTGGCTCGTCTTCGCCGGTGCAACCCAGGATCCCGGCGCGATTAATCGCGGCGACCTCTCTCTGATCCCTGACTTCTCTCATCTCGGCATCTTCCTCTCCGTCCTGCTGCACGGTTACGGAAAAAACGAGTCCCAGCCGGTCTGGCACATGCTGATGATCTCGGCGGGCATGGCGCTCGTGATCGCTATCGGCAAAATCGTGATCTCCGTGCTTTCGGCGTACGCCGTCGTCTTCTTCCGCTTTCCCTTCCGCATGACGGCGTTCTGGACGATCTTCATTACTCTCATGTTGCCGGTCGAGGTGCGCATCATCCCGACCTACGCTGTGATGGCGGACTTCCGCCTCATCAATACGTTTGCCGGTCTCACCGTGCCGCTGCTCGCCTCCGCTACCGCGACGCTGCTCTTCCGCCAGGTATATCTCGCCATTCCGGACGAGCTCATCGAAGCGGCGCGCATGGATGGCGCGGGACCCATCCGCTTCCTGATCGACATGCTGATCCCCGTCTCGGCCGCGAACATGGCCGCTCTCTTCGTGATTCTCTTCGTCTATGGCTGGAATCAGTATCTCTGGCCACTCCTGGTTGCCGCCGACCCGCGGCTCGACACCATCGTCATCGGCATCGTGCAGTTGGTGAGCGGGGGGCACACGCTCACGCCCTGGAACACCATGATGGCGATGGCGGTGCTGGCCATCCTGCCTCCCGTGGTGGTCGTGGTCGCGATGCAGCGCTGGTTCGTCAAGGGGCTGACGGAGGTCGAGAAGTAGTGGCAAGCCTCGAACTTCGCGGCCTGACGAAAAGCTTCGGCCCCCTCACCGTACTGCACGGCGTCGATCTCACGCTCGCCGACGGCGAGATGGTGGTGATCGTCGGCGCCTCGGGCTGCGGCAAGTCAACCCTGCTCCGCCTCGTTGCCGGACTCGAACAGCCAAGCGCCGGCGCCGTGGTCCTCGACGGGCGCGACATAACGCAGCTCGACCCGGCGGCGCGCGACATCGCCATGGTGTTCCAGAACTACGCGCTCTACCCGCACATGAGTGTGTTCGAGAACATGGCCTACGGCTTGCGCATCCGGCGCCTGCCGAAGGCGGAGATCCGCAACCGCGTCGATCACGCCGCCGCACTGCTCGGCATCGAAGGGCTGCTCGACCGCAAGCCGCGCGCACTTTCCGGCGGCCAGCGCCAACGGGTCGCGATGGGCCGGGCCATCGTGCGCGAGCCCAAGCTCTTCCTCTTCGACGAGCCGCTCTCGAACCTCGATGCCAAGCTCCGCGTGCAGATGCGCGCGGAGATTCGCCGCCTGCAACGCCGCCTCGGCGTTACGAGCCTCTACGTCACCCACGACCAGGTCGAAGCGATGACGCTCGGCGACCGTCTCGTTGTGATGCACGAGGGCCGCCCCGTGCAGGTGGCGCGCCCGACCGAGGTGTTTTCTCGCCCCGCCGACACCTATGTCGCGGGCTTCATCGGCGCGCCCTCGATGAACTTTCTTCCCGCCCGCCTTGCCCAGGCCGGCCGCGCCGCCGCACTCGAGGTAGGTCCCGTGATCGAATTCGCCGACGCCCCGCGCCCCGGCCCTGAAGGGCGGCTGCTCATCATCGGCATCCGACCCGAGCACGTGACGCTCCTTCCGGCGGCAGAAGCTGCGCGCGGGCTCTCGCTTGCTGTCGATCTCGTCGAGCCGCTCGGCTCGGAAACCTTGCTGCACGGCCGGCTTCCGGGCGGCGCCGCCCTCACGGTGCAGCTCCCCGGGATGGTGCCGGTCGGCGATGCCGTCGCGGTCGCGCTGCCGGCAGCCTCCCTCCATGTCTTCGACGCCGAAAGCGGCCGGCGCCTCGATCCCGCGCCCGCCACTCCGCCGGCATGGGCGGACGCCGGAGAGGTTGCGGTCCGTCCAGAGTGAGCTGACGGGGCCGAGTCGGGCGCCGGCAACCGCCGTTGCCGCCTCGTCGAGGCAGCGCCATAGTTGCAGCATATCGCGAACCCGCGCCGACCGGCGCGGGAAAAGAGGAGACGTCGCGGTGCAACTCGCCAACCGCCTGCTCGCCGCCACCGGCACCACCATCTTCACGCTGATGTCGGCGCTTGCCGTCCGCCACCAGGCAATCAACCTCGGCCAGGGCTTCCCCGACACCGACGGCCCTGAGGACATGCTCGCCGCCGCCGCCGCCGCACTCATGGACGGGCGCAACCAATACCCGCCGATGACCGGTGTCCCGGAGCTGAGATCAGCCGTTGCCGCCGCCAACGTCCGCTTCTACGGGCTCTCCGTGGATGCGGACCGCGAGGTCGTCGTCACCTCCGGTGCCACCGAGGCAATCACCGCCTGCCTGATGGCCGTGCTCAATCCGGGCGACGAGGCGGTGCTGATCGAGCCCCTCTACGACACCTACCTTCCGGTCGTGAAGATGCTCGGCGCCGTGCCTCGCTTGGTCCGGCTCATGCCGCCGCGCTGGGAGCTGCCGCGCGCCGAGCTTGCCGCCGCCTTCGGCCCGCGCACCAAGGCGCTGCTCCTCAACACACCGATGAACCCGACCGGCAAGGTCTTCACCGCAGCCGAGCTCGCCTTCATCGCCGATCTCCTGCAACGCCACGACGCCTACGCCATCTGCGACGAAGTCTATGAGCATCTCACCTACGACGGCTGGCGCCACATCCCCCTGATGACGCTGCCCGGTCTCCGGCCTCGCACCATGCGCATCGGCAGCGCCGGCAAGACCTTCTCGCTCACCGGCTGGAAGGTGGGCTATGTCACCGCACCGGCCGAGCTCGCGCAGTATGTTGCGAAAGCGCACCAGAATCTTACGTTCACGACGCCGCCCAATCTCCAGCGCGCCGTGGCCACCGGTCTCGCCAAGGACGATGCCTATTTCGCCGGGCTCGCCGCCAACCTGGCCGCCAAGCGCGACCGGTTCGCCGCCGGCCTCGCCGGCCTCGGCATGCAGGTTCTTCCCTGCATGGGAAGCTATTTCCTGATCGCCGATTTCTCGCCTCTCGGCTTTTCCGGCGACGATGCCGCCTTCTGCCGCCACATCACCGAGGCTGCCGGCGTCGCCGCAATCCCGGTCTCGGTCTTCTATGATTCCGAGGCGCCAGGCCAGTACGCGCGCTTCGCCTTCTGCAAGCGCGAGGCGGTGCTCGACGAGGCCGTCATGCGCCTCGCCCGCCACTTCCGGGCCGAGCCGGCGGCGTCGTTGACGGCCGCCGTCCGCCCGGCTTACACGACAGCACCGCGGCGGGCGTAGCTCAGATGGTAGAGCGCCAGATTGTGGTTCTGGATGTCGCGGGTTCGAGTCCCGTCGCTCG
This sequence comes from Pseudomonadota bacterium, assembly GCA_021816925.1. Lineage (GTDB taxonomy): Bacteria > Pseudomonadota > Alphaproteobacteria > Acetobacterales > Acetobacteraceae > JAKAWQ01. The sequence continues at coordinate 946 of JAKAWQ010000053.1, read as the reverse complement.
CCCACAGTCCGCCTCGGCTCGCGGCACGCTCATCCCGCGCCGCCGTCTCTCCGCCCGCCAGCAAGAAAAAGGCAGAGAAAGTGCCCCCCTCGCGCTCGGCCGCGGCAGAGGGCGGCTCGGAAGCGGAAGAAATCCATCAGGTTGTCGATCGCCGGCCCGTTCGTCGGGACGTAGGGATCGGACGCCGCCACGACCGGGTCGGGCAGCGTGTCGCGGCTGCGGCCGCTGATCGTGGGTAGGTGCCAGTTCGCCTCGATGAACTTGAGGAGGGAGGCGTGGTCTGCATAGCTGCGCACCACCCGGCCGCCTTGCGAATAGGGCGAAACCACGATGAACGGGATGCGCGTGCCGTCTCCGAAGAAGTCGAGCGGCTGGATGAAGTCGCTGTTGTAGTAGCCGCCGCCTTCGTCGGTGGTGATGAACACGGCGGTGGACTTCCAAAGGTCTGGCTTGGCCCGGATCGCTTCCAGGATCTTCTTCACGAACGCCCCGAAGATGTCGAATTTCGAGGATTCGGAATGGCCGTCGTTGAGCCCCCCGGCTTGACGATGGAAACTGCCGGCAACTCATTGTCGGCGATGTCGTTGTAGAGCGACGTCGTATCCTGGATATCGTTGGTCCGGATCGCCGAGTTGGTCATGATCTTGGTTTCGTACTGGAACGGGTTGCAGATATTGCAATAGACGTTGCTCGGGCTGTTCGGATCCTGCACGTAGGTATTCCAGCCTGCCCCGAAGTAGGTCCGGGAGACCCCATGCGCGAGCAGAACGTCCGCGATCGTCGGCGTCGAGAAGGGGGGAATCGTGAACGTATCCTTGGTCTCACTCATCCCCTTATTTTCCTTGGGACACAAAAGAATCGGGCGACCATAGGGGCGATTCCGGAAAGAATTGCACGACCGCGACCGGCGGCATATCCTTGCGAATTCGCCAAGCGGACTTCCAAC